>SUZE01000020.1 GCA_015060075.1 Rikenellaceae bacterium
ATCCCGCCGGAATCACGAGGAGAGTGAGAGCAATAACAAAACAAGGTGTTGCTCAAAGAGTTAAAAACAAGAGAGATAACTTCAAGTTTATTTGAAAGTTATCTCTCTTGTTTTAATTCTCTGTTTCTTGGCGGGCAGGAGGGGTTTCAATCCCTCCTACCCTGGAAGGCTCATTAACACTAACAGTGGGTAACTCGCCCACGCTATTCGGCTGCGGTGATTGACTTAAACTCGCAACCGGCAAAAGTATTCGTTGTGCCGAACGGGAATGCGTTGGTGCCACTCCCCCATTTTGTCGGAGTATATTCTGTTGCCTCTTGAACCACAACCATTTCGGTCTGCTCGGCAGATAACACCAAATCGATGTTGAGATAAGTCTCCACAACCTTCTCCCTCTCTTTATCATCCATATAACCGTCATAATAAAAGTCAGCGAACTTTGTAATAGGTGTGCCAAATGTTATCTCCTCCAATCCGTAAGACTTGTAAAAGGCTCCTCTCTCTACCACCTCTACCTTTGGTAGGTTCAACACTTTGAGATTCTTGCAAAGGGCAAACGACCAACTATCTACTATGGTCAATTCTGGCAATGTAACCTCTTCGAAGGCACCGTAACCGAAAACATTAGGACCAACCACTTTCAACTTTGGGAAATTTATCTCTGCCAAATCGGTGCACCCATAAAATGCGCCATTTTCTATCTCGGTAACTTTTGGCGCCGATACGGAGAGTATGTTCAAATCGCTAAACGCATCTTCCTTAATCAATGTAGCATCCGGAAGGAAAACCGAACGAAGCGCTCTTGGTGCTTCCGGAGTTCCGTCAGCGTGGTAAGCAAAGGCCTTCACACCAATTACCTTTGCACCTCGGAGGGTGAGATCGATAGTGCAATCTTCCACATCCGGAGTCTCAATAATCGCACGGCGCAAAGCCTTATACATCTCATCGGTAGGCTCCGCCGGAAGATTAACGGTAATACTTGTCTCACCGCTCGCAAGGAGATTGCGCATAGCCGTACCCACCTCCTCGGCACTCATTGCGGTAGCATCGATGTAGGCATCCCACAAAACACTCAATTCAACATCTCCGGCTATTTCGTAATAGAATCCACGATATTTAGTCGTTGTTCCGTCTGTTACGCCTGCATAATAATAGCCATCTTTCTCCAAACAAAGCGTAAAACTAAACTGTGTACCAACAGTATAAGCATCGGTCAGCGTAGCCACATCGTCCACTACGGTTGCAGCAGGACTTTCGGCGATCCACGAGCCACCGTTCAGGCGCAATGCGACATTACATCTGGCTATTGCATCAACAACAACATCGCCTGTGATATACGAACCCTCGATGGTGTATGTGTTTTCGCTCTCTTTTACGCGCGTTGTTTTGACCTCTGTGCCATCAACATAAGACCTATAAAAGTAAATCTCTGTTCGTAATTTACTGATTACATTCTTCAACTGGAAGGTCAAATCTTCGCCGTGCTTAACACGAATTACCTCTCCCTCGGCAACCTCATTGCCATTTACCATCACAATTTGCGCACCCCTCGCCGCATCCTTTATTGAAAGAGTGTAGGTCTGTGTCTCGCCACAAATGATGCAAGTACCATTCTCCCACGAGTGGTCGCAACTCTTTACAGGCTCCTCATTCATCTCACACGAAGTTAGCGCCACCGAAAACGCTGCTATCGCAACAAGAGCAATGTTCCAAATCTTTTTCATAATCATAATCGTTTTTAAGGTTAAAATTTGTTTGTTTGTTAATTTGTTTGTCAATCTGCGTTATACTTATATTTATATATTTGCAATTAAAAACGCTCACGAAAGACAACCCCAAATGGGCTGCATTCGTAAGCGTCAATATGGTAGTGGCGTTGCTACGGTCGAAGCCCCTCCCGGAGGGACCTCGCGACGGCAAATTACAAAAGTTATGTAAGAGTTTACAACCATATTTTTTCGTTTTTTTCTGTTTTTCTTTACTCAAAGATAGAGTGTTTTTCCGAAAAATCATTACTTTTGTATCGAATTAGTTATAACGTTTTATATATACGCCATAACGGAAATAAAAATAAATCGGTGTTATAGTGCTGAAATTTAATGATTTGTAAAAAACGATAAAAGATGTCATAATAACCCATTGGAAAGGTGCTGTGCAGATGGCGAGCCGCATCAACGAACACGAAACGGGCTTTGCAGACCTCGTTGTCGGGGCTGACGAGTTGTACAAAGATAACCACTGCAAGCACTACTATATTTTGATGTTGCGCTCGGGCAGTATCAAGCTTTCGTGCAAACTCTACATCAACCGCACAATCGAGGCTGGCTCGATGGCGTTTATCCCGAAGGGTGGCAAGTTCGAGTTTCAAGCAACGGAAGAGTCTAATATTCTGCTTTTTGCCTTCTCGACCACGATAATTCGTACCGATATGGAGATGCTTGAATACTTCTGTACCCATGCCGGAAAGAAGGATTACACCTTCAACACTCTCCCCATTCGTCGTGGTATGAGCGAGTTGCTAAACCTTATCCGCACGCAGATTCATGAGCGCAAATTGAAGCATAGCGGTATCTGTCACGTGTGGAACACCTACTTCTTCCACATTATGCTCGCCTATTACAGCAAGGCGGAGATTACCGCATTCATGCGCCCGATTATCTCGGGAGGTGCCGATTTCGAGTCGTTTATCGAGAATAACTATCTCGAAGCAACAGGTAATGTTTCACGCTTGGTTTCGTTATCGGGGCTCTCAACCACGGCATTCAACAATAAATTTATTGCAACTTACGGCATGAAGCCCAAGAAGTGGCTTGACGAGCGTCTTAAAGCAAAGATTATGGACCTTGCTTCCGAGAAGAAGATGACACCCGGGCACATTGCCCGTGAAATAGAGATTATTCCGCAACGCCTGAACGACTTTTGCCACCGCATTTGGGGTATAACAGCAGGCGAGGTGATACGCCGTGTACAGGCAGGCGAACCCGTTTAATGTTTGTTGATAGGGTTCGACAGATACTAATCTTTATTAACCGACAAACATGTTTCAATACTTTGGGAACCAAAACAAAATTCGCACATACATTTCCTTTTTAAGAAAAAATATGTATCTTTGCCGTTGCAAAAGAGTTCGAGATATGTATAGCATACAGAACATAATGGTTAGTATGATGATGCGAATGTGCCGATAGGCACTATCTCTCACTGTGGCAGTTACGCACCGCCCGACACTCGAACACAACAATCCCTCAACAAAAGAAAATAGTTACAAAATTTATAAAACTTTTCACACGATGGAAGGTAAAAAACTACGTTTTGAGACATTGCAGATACATGGCGGCTATGCTCCCGACCACACTCTGTCGCGCGGTTTGGCGATATATCCAACCGCTGCTTATCACTTTAAGACCTGCGAATATGCGGCTAACCTCTTCGAATTGAGCGAGCCGGGAAACATATACACCCGTATTCACAACCCAACGACCGCAGCCTACGAAAATCGTGTTGCTGCACTCTATGGTGGTGTGGGTGCGCTGGCTACCTCTTCGGGTATGTCGGCAATTTTGCTCACCGTAACGGCATTGGCAAAGGCGGGCGACAATATCGTAACCTCGCCCTATGTCTATGGAGGAACGCACAACCAGTTCACCATTTCGTTGCGCAACCTCGGCGTTGAGGTGCGCTTTGCAAAGAACGCCTCGCCCGAAAGCATCGAGGAGTTGATTGACGAGAAAACCCGCTTCGTATTTGTGGAATCGATGTCCAATCCGGGCTGTATAGTAGCCGATATTGAGGCGTTGGCAAAGGTTGCCCACTCGCATCAGATGCCACTCGTAGTGGATAACACCTTTGGTGCTTGCGGATACCTCTGCAACCCATTCGAGTGGGGCGCAGATATTATTACCGACTCGGCTACAAAGTGGATTAACGGTCATGGTACAGCTATGGGCGGTATTATCGTTGATGGCGGAACTTTCGATTGGGGCAATGGTCGCTATCCTGAAATTGACGGACCTTCGGAGGGCTATCACGGCTTGAACTTGTGGGAAACTTTCCACAATCAGGCATTTATCGTAAAGTGTCGTGTTGATGGCTTGCGCGACTTTGGTTGTTGCCCTTCGCCATTCGATACCTACCTGATGATGCTTGGTCTGGAAACCCTCTCGTTGCGTGTTCGCCACGAGGCAGAGGCTACGGCAAAGCTGGCAGAGTTCTTCCGCACAAACGAGCATGTCAAGGCGGTAAGTTATGTCGGCTTCGAGGAGGATGCAAGTTATGCTTTGGCACAAAAGTACTTCCGCAAGGGTGCTGCGTGCGTTATCTCGGTGGAGTTGAAGGGTACTTTGGAGAGTACAGTTCGCTTTGTTGAGGGGTTGAAGTTGGTTGCCAATATGACTATGATTGGCGACTCGATAACCGTTGTTACCCACCCTGCATCGACCACTCACAAGCAGTTGAGCGATGAGGCAAAGGTTAAGGCAGGTATCGCTCCGACCTT
The DNA here is from genome assembly GCA_015060075.1 of Rikenellaceae bacterium. Lineage (GTDB taxonomy): Bacteria > Bacteroidota > Bacteroidia > Bacteroidales > Rikenellaceae > Alistipes. The sequence continues at coordinate 4,496 of SUZE01000020.1, forward strand.
GTTGCGCATCTCGGCAGGCTTGGAGGCAGTAGAGGATATTATCGAGGACTTTGAGCAAAGTTTTGCTCAAATTGAGAATTGAGAATTGAGAATTAAAAAATAGCTAATGGCTAATGGCCAATGGCTAATAGCTAAATGATAAATGGCTAAAATTTTTCACGATACAACCCCATTGCATTTGGAGGGAGGAGAGGTGTTGAGCGAACTGACAATCGCATACGACACCTACGGCAAGCGCAATGCCGATGACTCAAACATCATTTGGGTTTGTCACGCACTGACCGCATCGTCAGATGTGGAGTCGTGGTGGCCCGAGATGATTGGAGGGGGTAAATTGCTCGACTCGTCACGCTACTTTATCATCTGCGCCAACTTCCTCTGCTCTCACTACGGCACTACGGGTCCACTCTCAATAAATCCTGCTACGGGCGAGAAGTGGTACAACGATTTTCCTGTGGTTACCGTGCGCGATATGGCGGTATGTCATCAACGCTTGGCAGACCACCTCGGTATCAAGCGTGTGAAGTTGCTTATCGGCAGCTCGATTGGCGGTTTCCAATGTTTGGAGTGGTCGCTGATGAATCCCGACTTGGCAGAGAATTTGGTGCTTATCGCTACGGGTGCAACCACAACCCCTTGGATTTCGGCATTCAACGAGTCGCAACGCTGGATTTTGGAAAACGACCCTACCTTCGGCGAGCGCCGAGATGATGCAGGTGAGCAGGGTATGGCTGTGGCACGAAGTGTAGCATTGTTGAGTTATCGAGGCGGTCCTGCCTACTGCCTTACGCAGCAGGATAACGAGGAGTTGAAGGGCGATTTATTCAGGCGCAGAGTCCATTCATACCAGCGTTATCAGGGTGAGAAGTTGCGCCGCAGATTTAACGCCTACTCATACTATCGCGTTTCGCAAGCGGTAGATTCGCACGACATCGGTCGTGGTCGTGGTGGCGTAGAGGCGGCTTTGGCGACAATTAAGAGCCGTACTTTTGTGGTGGGAATCACGAGCGATATTCTCTTCACGGAGGTGGAAAATCGCTACCTTGCCGACAATATCAAAGGGGCGCACTACCACCTTATAGACTCGTCATTCGGACATGATGGCTTCCTCGTGGAAGCGGAGTCGCTCAACAAACTTATTTTGGAATTTATAAACGAATAGAGATATGGGAAATAAACAATTAACAATCGGAATGTTCGGCTTCGGCAATGTGGGACGAGGTCTTTACGATGTACTGAACACAATCTCCTCGAAGGAGGCGAGCATTAAGCGAATCTGTGTGCGAGATATCACAAAGGAGCGAGGTGTGGAGGCTGATTTTACCGATAAGGCTGACGATATTTTCAACGATAAGGATATTAACCTTATAGTCGAGTTGATAGATGATGCCGAGGCGGCATATCACATCATAAAGCGAGCATTGGAGAGTGGTCGTTCGGCTGTGTCGGGCAACAAAAAGATGTTGGCGCACCACCTGCCCGAACTTATCGAGTTGCAGCAGAAACACAATGTTGCTCTTCTCTACGATGCTTCGGCTTGCGGAAGTATTCCGGTTATCCGTAACCTCGAAGAGTACTACGACAACGACCTTCTCGTATCGGTTAAGGGTATCCTGAATGGCTCGTCAAACTTTATTTTGTCGAAGATTTTTAACGAAAACTACTCCTACGATGTGGCTCTTCGCCGTGCGCAGGAGTTGGGCTTTGCCGAGAGTGACCCGACACTCGATATTGGCGGTTGGGACTCGCTCTTCAAGTTGATAATTATCACCGTTCACGCCTTCGGTTGTTATGTATCGCCAGAGAAGATTTTTACATACGGAATCTCCTCGATGAATGACAACGATATCCGCTTTGCAAACGAGAAGGAGCGCCGCTACAAATTGGTTGCTCATGTCGAGAAGTTGGAGAACGGCAAAATCATCATGAGCGTGATGCCGCAACTTATCTCACGTGATAAATATATCTATTCGGTGGAAGACGAGTTCAACGGCGTGGTTATCAAGGGTAAGTTCTACGACAAGCAATTTATGTTCGGTCGTGGCGCAGGAGGTCACCCGACAGGTTCGGCTGTGTTGAGCGATATCACCGCCTGCTTCTATAACTACCGCTACGAATATAAGCGAATGTTCGGTCATGCTCCTGTGGAGTATACCGATGATGTATTGGTTCGTGTATATCTCCGCTATACGCATGCCGAGGATAGAGCGTTGTTCGAGTTTGATAGCATCGAGGAGCAGTACATAAGCAACGACTACCAATATGTTGTAGGTCACATATCGTTGGCAAATCTTCACAAGATTAACGCCCAAATCCGTGAGCGCGACCTCTTTATTGCGGCATATCCGACAAAGTAGGATATCTGATATGCAAAAAAACAGGGGCTATCCAACTAAATGTTGCGATAGCCTCTGTTTTTATCTCCTCTACGCCTCGAACACCTCACGACATATCGGTCATCGGATATTCTTTACAGCGTCTAACGATGCCTTATGAACACGAAGGTCGTGCTCATAAAGACTCTTGGGATATGGTATTTCACCACGAATAATGCGTGCAAGTTCCTTCAACTGTCCCTCATAGCGGTCGATAAGCGCAGGGTACACAAAACTATTAAGCCCCTTCTTGAAACCTGCCGCTTTCGCTGCTTCATTCACACTTTTAAGATAGAGGCGCACCTCCATTGTTTTCATATCCCTTACACCCGTGGTACGATTAACTTTGGAATATAGCTCAATTGGAGCCATCTCAATCGAGCCGCAACTACCATCTATTCTAATGTGTCTGCGCCATATAAAACCTTCCGAACATGCTCGCATCACGACATTTGCCGAAGGGTACTCCATAATGGTAAGAGTGTGAGTTTTTGCCCACTTCTCATCTCCTGGTGCCGGCTTGACGATAGACCAGGTTTTCTTGGGAAGAACATCTCCGAATATAGGCATCGCCCAATCGATAAGATGGCAGGTAAGGTCATACGCTATGCCACCCGGGAAGTACGACACATATTGTGGATAATTCGATTTGCCATAGCTGTGGTCCATATCTGCCTCTATGGAGTAAACCTCTCCAATGATGCCACTCTTGGCAATATCTGCCATCTTGATAAGCGCCTCGTTAGTGCGGAACATATAACCAATCTGAATAGGGATATTGTTGTCGCTACACATCTTGCTTATGCGGGCGAAACCCTTCAATCTTGTTCCGAGTGGCTTATCCATGTGCATTGCTATTCCATGCTTTGCAACCTGTGTAGCAACCTCCACCAAATCATCGTTGGCTGTTTCAACCACGATAAGGTCGGGTTTTATCTCGTTAAAAACCTGTTCCGGAGTGAAGATAGGATAACCTGCATACTTCTCCTTCTTCGGCTCGTTCATTCTCACCGCTTTCGATTCGGTATCATCTACCCACCCGAGCAACTCGAAATCGTCACTCAGATTCTTCACTGCCCTCCACTTTCCACTAGAATGACCATGACAAATTCCCCAATGGACAACACGAATTTTGCGATTGCCTACCGGTGTCCATTTGCCCTTATTCTCTTGTGCCGAAAGCCCTGTGGCGACAAGCAATGCCAGGGTATAAAGAAGAAATTTTTTCATGTTACAAAATTATCACGAAGTTAGTTTAATATCGAAGGTGTGCCAAGATTAACCTTCTCGAACTTGTAGCCAAGGCGGTGCAACTCCATTGCAGCACCTATACGAAACAGAACACGAGTCGTGCGGGCAAAGATATAGAACGCCTTGGTGCTTTGTGCCTCAACCTCCTCACGGCGGATATAGGTTATTGCGGTATTTGCGCAACGGCGCATCATATCCTCTATCTTCTGCGACTGCTCCTCTTCGAGCGATAAGCCCAAGATATTTTGCAAAATATGCTCGTCCATATCGTCAAAACCCTCTGCTCCGTGCAGTGCCGAATATGGCTCGGTGGCGTAAGTTGCCCAATCCTCGTCCCAGCGGTGTGCTACCGCCATTCCGACATATCCTGCCCACGCAATAGCGGCAGCAGGAAAGGCATTTACTTGTGGTACCGCATCTGCCATATACTCAGGAGCATACTCCTTCCAACGCTCATCAATATCCTCTGACGAAAGGAGCGTACCCTCCAACATCTTGTGCGAGGTGCACAACTTCAACAACTCGCTTAGCAAGTTGTTTTCAAATGTATCGAAATATTCTGTCTGTTCCATAGTTTAATTCTTTGCAAATCTATCTGTTACGGCTGCACAAGCGGCATCACCCGTAATATTAAGTACCGTTCTAATCATATCGAAAATGCGGTCGAGAGCATACAATAGTGGCAAACCCTCAATCGGAATACCCGCAGCCACAAGCACCGCCACAACCATCAATGTTGGTCCCGGAACACCCGCCTGACCGATGCTTCCGAGCGAAGCGGTAACGGTTATGGCGACATATTGCGCCACGCCGAGTTCGATGCCATAGAATTGTGCGAAAAACATCGCTACAAGGGTGTAGTAAATCGCATTTCCCGTCATGTTGATTGTTGCACCGAGTGGCACCACAAAGCCCGAAACCTGCTTCGAGATACCCATATTGTCGCACGCTCCCATCGTTACGGGGAGTGTTGCCATCGAAGAGGCAGTCGAAAAGGCTACAATTTGCGGTCGCAACATCGCCGAAAAGAACTCCTTAATGCCCACCTTCGAGAGGAAAATCACCGTCAAAGGATATATCAGCAAGCCCATAACCGCCACGGCCAACAAATCTACCCACAACAGATTTACAACCTTCACGAGAATATCGAAACCGAATGTTCCCATCGCCTCTGCCATCAAGCCAAAAACACCCAACGGGGCAACCAACATAACTTTACCGATACACCAAATCAAGGCTTCGAGCAGATAGTTTAATCCGTTGATAACTTTTGTGCGTTTATCCTCCTTAATTGCAGCAATGCCGAAGCCGAGAAACAGACCAAAAACTATGATTTGCAAGATGTTGCCCTCAGCAAATGCCTGAATCGGATTTGCCGGAATCATGCCAATAACCGTATCCCAAAACGAGAGGTCTGTTGCTGCTGCCTGCTCGGTCGAGGCATTTGCCATAATCGAGGCTATGCCCTCGGCGCTCAATCCTGCACCCGGCTTAAAAACAACACCCGCAACAATAGCGATAACAATAGACACAATGGTTGTGAGCAAGATATACAAAATACTTGTAACGCCGATTTTGCCTGCCGAACGGCTACTGCCGAGTGATGCTGCTCCCGAAACAATCGACACAGCAACGAGTGGTACGACCAACATCTTAATAAGTTGGATAAAGAGAGTACCAAGCGGGGCAAATATCTTCGCATCATTGCCCATAACAGCACCAACCACCACTCCTGCGACCATCGCCACAAGAATCCATAAGCCCAAGTTTTTCAGCAACTTCCTCATAACACCACAAAGGTAGTAATAATAAAGAAAAAACCAACCCTTGCGAGGTTGGTTTTCACTCACGAACAGATGTTTTCTACAACTCTGTCTTCCACAAGCCGTGCAGGTTGCAATACTCGTAGACTGCCACAGGTTTGCTATCGCAAACGCAGACTACCGCCTCCGGTTTGTCGGTCAAATCGACACGGATACCGCCCTTCTCGGTCTCAACATAGATAAAGGCGATATGGTGCTCCGGCAACATCGGGTGTGCCACGCTGCCAACCTCAACCTTGATATGGCAATCGTCAATGCGTGTTACAACGGGAACATGTTTCTCGTTGCTTGCATCAACTGTGTTAGGTACCAACTCCTGCATCTTCTCTCCGCAACAAACCACAGGAACCTTCGAATCAACAACCTTCTGAATAACATTGCCACATGTGGCACATTTATAAAACTTCGTAGCCATAACTCTTCAAATTAAAAATTAAAAATTACCTATAATTGTCAATTAAATCTATAACGCCCAAATCCAAGGCACAACCGAAAGTATCAACAAGACAAACAGTACCAAATAGAGCGTTGTTCGCCAAGCACTGCTCTTGATGTGCTTTTTGAAAAAGCCGTCTATCACAGACCAATGCAACACGACATGCAACACGAGCAGCACAAGCAGTACAACTCCTGCCCACAGGTGAATATTTGCCCACATGCGGCGTCCACAGCCCATAATCCAATAAGCCATATCGCGCACCCAAGCCTCATGAGCCACACGGCGCAAGGGTGCTATAACTTTTATGACGATACCGCTAATACTCGTAACCGCCATTGCAAGAAACATTGCAAGGTCGATAATAATATTTGTTTTGAGTGATACTTTCATCATTTCACATCTTCTGTTAGTGCAAAGTTAATGTATATTTCGGGTTTTCGCAAATCAAAAATTTCTATTCCGATATCAGTAAATCCTATAAGAATTTCATATAAAATGGGTGCTAACTTTTTGGAAAAAAGGATTAAAAGCACTACTTTTGTGGTAATAGTTTGGAGTTTAGGCGAAAAATCGAATAGAATAAAGGTGGATATCGTCATTACATACGTAAACGGGTTGGACCCTGTGTGGCAGAGCGATTACGAGCAATTTACCAACCAGCCGGTATTGGAGAAACGCTTTCGTGATTGGGGCACACTGCGCTATCTCTTCCGTGGTATAGCCGAGAATATGCCCTTTATCCGCAAGGTACATCTTGTTGTATCGCACGAGAGCCAAGTGCCCGAATGGGTAAATCGTGATGAGGTAAATGTGGTGCTTCACAAGGATATTATCCCTGCCGAGTATCTGCCGACATTCAACTGCAACCCTATCGAGATGCACCTGCATCGCATTGAGGGATTAGACGAGGAGTATCTCTACTTTAATGACGATGTCTTTCCGATGAAACCTTGCAAGGCTTCGGACTTCTTCGATGGGGGAAGATGCTTTTTAGGTATGTCGCACCACCTTTTTGTATGGGATATGTTCAAGGCGATATGTCGCAACTCTGACCGCCTTGCCCGCAGGGCTTTGGGGTTGAAGCCGAGATGTTTTTTTCTTCGCCCTCAACATGTATGTACGCCAATGTTTAAGAGCGAGTGCGAGGAGGTGTGCGCAAAGGTGCCCGAGGAGGTAGCTAAGACCTCGATGTCGAAGGTGCGCAATGGAGAGAATCTCAATCAATACCTCTTTCTTGACTATATGTACCTGAAAGGGCGACTTGTAAATAAAAGACACTCGAAGAAGCACTTTTCGGTAGGTGTTGTTTCGGCAAAAAAACTACATCAATTCATTACCCGACCATCTCACAAATTGGTCTGCATAAACGATGTCCAACTCTCCGAGGAGCGATACAACGAACTTCGTCAGGCTCAGTTAGATGCTTTTGAGGAGCGTTTCCCGCACAAATCGAAATATGAGAGATGAGTAATCGCTATAAAATATCGCTGATTGCACCTATATATGGCGTGGAGCCATATATCCGCCAATTTGCCGAGAGTGCATTGGGGCAGACCTACGATGATATTCAGTTTATCTTTGTGAATGACGGCACGAAGGATAACTCTATGGCGATTCTCGATGCGCTTATCGAGGAGCAATTTTCGCATCTGCGCCCACGCATAACAATTATAAATAAGGAGAATGGTGGTCTGCCTTCGGCCCGAAAAAGCGGATTAGAGGTGGCAGAGGGCGAGTATATTCTCTTTGCCGACTCGGACGATTGGCTCGAACTCAACGCCGTAGAGAGGGTGATGGCTCTTGCCGAGCGCACCGATGCCGATATTGTCTACTTCGACCTCGTGAAGGAGTATGGCGGTGGCAAGCAGAGTGTAAAGCACGAGCGCACCTACACCGCCGAAAACCGCTTGCGATGGATAGAGAATATGTTTAACTATCGCTCGTTCGGTTATACCGTAACAAAGTGTTTCCGCCGAAAACTATATACCGACAACAAAATCGTCTTCCCGAAGTTGGGTATGCACGAAGATATCTGCCTGATGGCGCAGATTATATTCTATGCACAATCCATTGCACAACTTCCTGAGCCGTTGTATCACTATCGCAAAGACAATCCTGCGGCGATGTGTTCGCAAAAGCGCAGTGTGCGCCATGTCGCCTCCTCGCGCAATATGATGGGAGTTGTCGAGGCGTTCAAAGACAACCTCAAAGGCTCGCCGATGGAGTTTGTGGCAGATGGCATAGTGTTGCGTGCGGGTTGGCACTCGATGATTCACGACTGCAATCTATTCGAGGAGTTTCCGTGGTTGGCGGAAGCGATAAAAAAAGCAAAAGTGAGCACCAACTACCGCACACCTCTGCTATTCCAACTCCTTGTAAAGACGTACAACCGCCTGCGCAAATAGCCTCGTTATAGGATAAATCTCTTGATATACCACCTTATCGCTCTCGCTTTCAATGGAAGGCGAGTTCCTTCGGGTATCAAATTCAACTTATGACACCACGCCAACGCCTCGGCTCGCTGTTCTGCGGTTTTGGCTCTGCTCAACATGTGGCGCAACTTGCGCAAAAAAGAGTCGGCAGATGCCGAAGCCACCAACGGCATCTCCTCCGCAGAGTACAACCCCGAATTGTTGATAAATTCGAGCCTTCGCAGATTGGCGTATGCAAAATCTCGAAAGTGTTTCCAGCCGTATGAGCGACTTATACTACCATCTCGACAATAGTAGCGATAGTAAGATTTATTTACAATCGCACCCTTTCCACACGCTGCCGTAAAGAGAAATGTCGAGGCTCTATCTTCGTAGTATATGTTTTCGGGAAAAGCAAGCGTTTCAAACAGAGTTCGCTTGAAGAGGTGCGTGCATACATAAGCAGGAGTTGTGTCGGTAAGGTTGAGTGTAGTCATCTCCTTTGCCGAAACAATCTTGACCGAACCATCGTTGCTGTAAGGGTATTTATCGGCACGATTATCATAGGTCTTATGTAATGAGAAACAGACCAAACCCAAATCGTGTTGCGTGGCGAGATTGTAATTCTCCTCACATAGTGTCGGCAGCACCGTATCATCACTATCCACAAAGGCAATATACTCGCCCGTAGCCACCTTTACCCCCTCATTGCGGGCGGTCGAAAGGTCGGCTTTGTCGATACTCAATACTTTTATGCGACTATCCTCCTGTGCAAGAGTTTTGCACACCCTCAAAGAGCTGTCTGTCGAACAGTTTTCGACCAAGACAATCTCTATATCGGCGAGTGTTTGCGCAGTGAGCGACTCCACACACGCTTGCAGGTACTTCTCTGTGTTATGTACCGGAACAATGACGGATACCTTTGGCATAACTCTCTAAAATATGATTTGTGCCGAGTCGGTCATTGCGCCATATTCGGCTTTGACTTTGATATCGCCTCCATTGTCACCCGTGCGGAGAATAAACGATGCAACGCCTGCACGGAATGGTGAAACCTTCTCACCTTCGATTACGGCATCACCCTCAACTGAGAGTCGCACCTCGCCACCTGTGAAGTTTGGCATTGTACCGTTTTTGTCCTGCAAGCGTACATATACAAAGACCTGGTCGTTCTTGCCAAGTTTCACACCACATTCACTCAACTCGACATCAATCTTTTCCGCCTTTTCAGGTGCAAGAACTGTATGGCGTGCCACCTCCTTGCCATTGCGATAGCCTACGGCAGTGAGGTTATTACAGTTTGGTAGAGCGACCTTTTGGAAGGTGCGCATCGGCGTAGCCTTTGTGTCGAAATTGAGCGTAGCAACCTCTTTGCCGTTCGAGAGAAGTTTTACCACCTCGCAGTTCGAGATTATCGCCTTCTCCACAGGGGAGTTCTCGTCAAGATACGATGCAATATAGACCATTGGCTTGCCCTCTGGTCGCAACGAGCGATAGTAGTAGTAAGCATATTTTGGAAGGCGGTCGTGGCTCATAACGCCCGAAGCCTCAATCTCGGCAGTGTAGCCACGATTGTAGTCGAACATAACCCAAAAGCCATCACCCATCGCCTTTACCGAAGAGAGGTTGTCGATATGGGCAGTGTTCACATTCTCAACCATCTGCACCATTCTCTTCTCTCCATCTTCACGGAGCTGGCGTGACGTGAGTTCCGGCTTCTGTCGCCAACCACGTACATACTGAGTCAAGCCACCATCGTTGGCGTAGTACTCCCAATCGCCATACTCCGACACGATAAGTGGCACATCGTGGTCTTTAACATTGTTGAAGATGCGGAATTGGCGCGACTCGACATAGATATCGTAACCTCGCTGCCAACCTGCCGAATAGCAGTATGGTGCAGGATACTCCTCATGTACGAGTCGGCTCATCTCGGCGATAAAGTCGGCAGGCTGCTTCGTTTCGTTGAGCGAAGCCTCCCACGCCAAAATCGAAGGGTGATTGCGGTCACGGCGTACCATTTCACGAGTCTGCTGATAACAGAACTCCCTAAATTTAGGTTCCTTCTTATTAAAATACTGCCAGCCAAACACACAGTTCAACACAAAGATTCCGAGCGAGTCGCACGCCTTCAAAAAGGCAGTCGATTGCGGATAGTGCGAAAGGCGCACAAAGTCAAATCCCGCCTCCTTGATGCGCACAGCATCTCGCACCTGTGCATTGTCGCTCACGGCATAGCCGATATATGGGTGGCATTGGTGGCGATTGACACCTCGCAAGAAGGTCTTTTCGCCATTCACATACAACTCATTATCCTTGATTTCGATAGAACGGATACCAATCTTTCGGCTCTCCATATCGACCTCTTTGCCGTCAACCTCAATAGCAGTTTGCAAGGTGTAGAGCGCAGGCGAAAGATGCGACCAAAGGCGCGGGTTTTTAACCACTATCTTTGCCTTTACGGTAGTACGGCTCTTGCCGGCGAGTTTCTGCTCGTTGCGACTCTCGGCAACAACCTTCTCGCCATCGAGCAGGCGATTTACCACAACGATACTCTTCGCCTTTTTGCTGTCATTCTCAACCGAAACGCCAATATTCACCTGTGCAGATTTTTTGCATACCCCCTCGTAACTAACGAATACACCGCCCTCGGCAGGTGTTGTATCGATACATGGGTGGGTGATAGCAACCTCGCCCTTACGAATAAGCGACACATTGCGATAGAGTCCTCCATAGTAGAGAAAATCCAACTTTTTGAGTGGTCGAGGACCGGTAATCGGGTTGTCGTTATTGTCAAGACGTACTGCAATCGTGTTCTTACCCTTGTGGAGATGCTTTGTCAAATCAACTGCCATAGGGAGGTATCCTCCAAGGTGATGAGCGCAATGCTCGCCATTTACCCAAACATCTGCAACATTCATTGCACCCTCAATATTGAGCCAGAACTGCTCTCCGCGCAACTTCTGAACATCAATATCGTGGCGATACCAGCAGATGCCCTGCCACTGCTCGCACGAATAGAACTTCTCATAACGAGGAGTGTGTGGAAGGCGTACTTTTTGCCAATCCGTACAATCGAGTTTCTCGGCAGAGTAGTCCGCCGTAGCATCGTTGGCAATGCGGAACAACCAATCATTGCTCATGCGCTCCTCTGCACGAAGCACCAACGAAGAGAGCAAAAAGAGTATTGTTAAGATTCGTTTCATATAGTTATAGTGTTAGTTTTTCGGTTTTTGCATGGGCATAAGCGATAAGGTCTGTCGGTGACAAGCGCAACTGCAAACCTCGCTGACCGGCACTGATGTAGATATAGTCGAACTCCAAGCACGACTCGTCAATAAATGTAGGAAATGGTTTTTTCATACCAATCGGTGTGCAACCACCACGAATATAACCCGTAGTCGGTAGCAACTCTTTCATCGGTATAAGGTCACACTTTTTATTGCCCGAAACCTTGGCTGCCAACTTCAAATCGACCTCCTTGTCACCCTGAATGACGCATACAAAGTGCCCTGTACGGTCACCCTTCAACACCAAGGTCTTAAACACCCTCTCGATAGGCTCTCCAAGCGACTCAGCCACGTGTGTCGCCGCCAAATCATTCTCATCGACCTCGTAGGGTATTAACTCGTAGACTATCTTTGCCTTGTCGAGCAATCGTGCCGCATTTGTTTTGTTTAGACTCTGCTTTGCCATAATTACCGCAAAGTTAGAAAAATTTGGTGATTTACAATAAAAAAGATAACTTTGTGGATACTAATATCAAAAAATTTAAAAGATGAAAAGAGTTATTTCTGTTTTTGCTTTTATGGCATTGACTATATCAGTAATAGCACAAAATGCCGATTCCATTGCGCTCGTAACAGCTCCACGCAAGGCATTGCAACTCCCCAAAGGGGCAAGTGGCTACACGGTAGAAAGGGTACATCTCTTCAATTCGACACAAACAATATCTGTTATAAAATACTCGCCAAAGCGACTTCAAACCTCTATTGTTCAGCCCGAAAAGCTTACACGTCTCGCAGCAACAGCTTCGGCAGCAGATGCTGATTTTGGTGTAAATGCGGGGTATTGGGATGTACGCATCAATAAACCCTCAACCTTTTTGGTGCTAAACGGCAATCATATAGCCGTAACCGCTGATTACGAAAAGGAGAGAGTTGATGGCGTTGTCTGTATCGCCAAACGCAAGGTGGTTATCGACTACTGTAAGGCGGGCGAAGAGTCCCCATACGTTGCAAAGTATAACAACATTCTCGCTTCGGGTCCCGTGCTAATTGATGAAGGTAAAAGCGTAGACCACACAGCCTATACAAATGGCATGGTAGATACAGCAGATGGTAAGCCTGTTGGTGCCTTCTACACCTATGTTCAACGCCACCCTCGCTCCGCTATCGGTACAGACAAGAAGGACAATGTCTATCTCGTTGTTGTGGATGGTCGCTCAAAGGGCAATGCCGAGGGTGTAACCATTGCCGAATTGACAAAAGTTTGCGAGTGGCTTGGCTTACGTGATGCAATAAATCTCGATGGTGGCGGCTCCTCAACAATGTGGAGCAAGTCAGAGGGAGTAGTGAGCTACCCTTGTCGCAACAAAAAATTCGACCACGCAGGCGACCGCCGAGTGTCGAGTTGCATAGTTGTTAAGAGCAGATAACTACACACATATATACAGATGTATATAAAGAGGGGTTGCGGCGTGAATACACCGCAACCCTTTAATATCTTATTTCGAGTTTAGAAGTGCTTAACCTCCTCACCCAAAACTGCCGAAAGCAGATTGTTTGCTGCCGAAGACGCTCCGATACGGAACAAATCGGTAGTGAGCCACTCCTCACCAAGAATCTCCTCAACGATAGTGTAGTACAACGCTGCATCCTCTGGTGTGCGAACACCTCCTGCCGCCTTGAAACCAACCTTCACACCGGTTTTCTCGTGGAACAACTTAATGGCACGGCACATCACAACAGCCGCCTCCGGGGTTGCAGCAACATCAATCTTTCCGGTCGATGTCTTGATAAAGTCGGTACCTGCCAACATTGCCAACAACGAAGCATCGTGAATCAACTGTGGCGTTTTGAGCGCTCCCGTTTCGAGAATAACCTTCAAAACGGTATCGCTACCCATCTCCTGACGGATAACCTCAACTTCGGCTGCCGCTTCATCATAATTACCGGTCAAAATCTTGCCGACATTCATAACGATATCGACCTCGTCTGCACCATTCTCGATAGCCATAGCAACCTCCAACATCTTCACTTCGAGAAAGGTTTGCGATGCAGGAAATCCCGCTGCAACGCTTGTGATACGCATTGGCGAGCCATCAACGGCCAAACCTACGGTCTCGACAAAAGACGGATAGACGCAAATCGAAGCGACATTTGCCAAATCAGGATACTTTACATAGAAGTCCACAGCCCTCTTAGCAAATGCCGACACCGACTCTACCGAATCGTTGCATGTAAGCGTGGTCAAATCGACTGCCGACAAAGCAAAGGCGTAAACCTCCTTGCGACAGTTGCGCACCGACAACTCCTTAATGCGGGCTACCTCTGCTGCAACCTCCGCCTCTGTCAATGCAGGCGCAAAGTCTGTTAATCTACTTTTGTACTCCATAAATTATCTACTATTTATGCGAAAGGAAAATCGGTTTTCCGTTCTCCGCTTTAATCCTGCTGCGCAGGCTTTTCTTCCTTGCGGCTCGGCAAAGTCTGCAAGCAGCCTCTGCTCTCGCTCCGCTGCGTCAGTTCCGTTTTCCGTTTTCCGCTTTCCGTTTTTCGTTTATTTAATTCCTCTCACATTCTTCTCCCAAGCCCAAGCCGAGCGCAATGTCTCGTCAAGTGGTCGCTCTGCCTTCCAGCCAAGTTCCTCGTTTGCAAGAGAAGTGTCTGCCCAGATAGCCACAACATCACCCGGACGGCGAGGGGCAATCTTGTAGTTGAGTTTCAAATTGTTCACCTTCTCGAACGAATTTACCAACTCCAACACCGATACTGCACGACCCGTGCCAACATTGAAAATCTCGTAACGCTCCTTGTTCTTATCATCAATCATTCGCTTGATGGCAGCCACATGTGCCTTTGCCAAATCGACAATGTCGATATAGTCACGCAAACATGAGCCGTCCGGTGTATCGTAGTCGTCACCAAACACCGACAAACACTCGCGAACTCCCGCAGCAGTCTGCGTGATAAATGGAACGAGGTTCTGTGGTACACCACGTGGCAACTCGCCAATCAAAGCCGACTGGTGTGCTCCGATTGGGTTAAAGTAGCGCAAAGCAATACCCTTCAAAGAGCCGTATGCAGCAACCGAATCACGAAGAATATCCTCACACATCTGCTTGGTGTTACCATACGAAGATGTTGCAGGCTTGCGTGGAGTCTGCTCCGTTACAGGCAACTCGTCAGCCTCGCCATATACGGTAGCCGATGACGAGAACACAATGTTGTGGCGGTCGAACTCACGCATCAGGTCGATGATATTCATGAACGAAAGGAGGTTGTTGCGATAGTACTTCATTGGGTCTGCCACCGACTCGCCCACAGCCTTAAATGCTGCGAAGTGAATCACCGAATCAAACTCGTACTCCTCGAAAACTTTGCGGAAAGCCTCCTTATCGCAGCAATCGACATTGATGAAAGGCACATCTACGCCTGTAATCTTGCGAACACCCTCAACACCCGACATATCCGAGTTTGAAAGGTTGTCGGCAACAACAACATTCAATCCTGCATTAATCAACTCAACTGCGGTATGTGAGCCGATATATCCGGCTCCACCCGATACCAAAACTGTTTTCTTTCCCATCTTTGTAGTTATTTTGTAGTTTTTTGCGTCTAATCTCCGTGAATGTGACTATAACACCACACCATTCCATGCAAAGTTAATAGAAATTTTATATATTTGCAGTATAATTTCCAAAAAATTTGGGGTATGAGCAATATTATTACCGCCGAACACATAACCAAACGATTTTCGGCACACACCGCACTCGATGATGTATCGGTCGAGATACCTCGTGGCTCGGTCTATGGTCTGCTCGGTCCGAATGGCGCCGGCAAGACAACACTTATCCGCACCATCAACCGAATCACACTGCCTGACGAGGGACAAATTTTCTTTGATGGTAAGCCCATAACGCAACAGGATATCTTCCGCATCGGCTACCTACCCGAAGAGCGAGGTTTATATCGCAAAATGAAGGTTGGTGAGCAGGCTCTCTTCCTCGCAAAGTTGAAGGGACTATCGCACCACGATGCACTCGTGCGTCTGAAAGAGTGGTTTACCCGACTTGAAATCGAGGATTGGTGGAACAAAAAAGTTGAAGATTTGTCGAAGGGAATGGCGCAGAAGGTGCAGTTTATCGTAACGGTGCTCCACCGCCCCGAGTTGCTTATCTTCGATGAGCCATTCTCGGGATTCGACCCTATAAATGCAAACCTTCTTAAAGAGGAGATTTTGCGATTGCGAGATGAGGGTGCAACGGTAATTTTCTCAACACACAACATGGCATCGGTAGAGGAGATTTGCGACCATATAACCCTTATCAACAAGTCGCACAACATTCTTTCGGGTAGGGTTGATGATATCCGCCAAGCACACGGAGGAAACATCTTCTCAGTGCAATATAAGGGTGATGACAAAGCTCTTGTTGAGCGTATCGGAGGGGTATGCGAGATTATTGCACAAGAGGAGTCTACAACAGGATACTCATCGCTGAAAGTACATATCGAGCGTAACGAGGATGTTCGCTCGGTTGTAGCGCTCATAAACGATACGGTTGAGATGCGACAATTCACCGAAACTATCCCTTCGATGAACGACATCTTTATTCGTGCCGTAAACGGAACACTATAATAAGCGGAAAACGAAAAACGGAACTGACGCAGCGGAGCGAGAGCAGAGGCTGCTTGCAGACTTTGCCGAGCCGCAAGGAAGAAAAGCCTGCGCAGCAGGATTAAAGCGGAAAGCGGAAAACTTTTAGTTAATAAGTAGCTAAAAACTTTCAGCGCACCCCATAAAGCGAACAAAGTGAGCGCCCCCAGTAAGGGCGGAACGCCCGCCCCCGGTAACCCCCAGAAAACTTGCGCCTTGACAAGGATTGTGGTTTGGAAAACTGAAAAACAAAAAACAAAGAAAAATGAGAAACATAGGTTTGATTTTAATGCGCGAATTTCGCGAGCGAGTATATAAAAAATCGTTTATCATCACAACGATTTTGATGCCGTTGTTGATGATTCTATTGGGCGCTGCGCCAACTCTGATTATGGAGTTTGTGGATAGCGAAACCAAGAAGATAACGGTTATTGATGAGAGTGGCATTGTCGCTCCGAAACTAATCTCTGACGAGGAGTTGGTATTCGAGATTTCGGAGAAAGACCTTCCACAGGCTCTTGTCGATGCATCGCAAAATGAGGATAATTTCGGCGTGCTGCATATAGGCAAAGATATCGTAGCCAATCCGAACAATGCACGACTCTACACCTCTGCCTCCTCTTCGCTTGTTCTCGAAGAGAGTATTGCCGACCAGATTGAGAAGGTTATCGAGAGCGAACGCCTGAAAGCCTACAATATCGAAAACATTGACGAGATTCTCGAAAATGTAAAGGCTTCGGTACACCTTGCAACATTCCGCACCGACAAAGACGAAGAGTCGGCGGCAACCTCTGCGGTAGCATCTTCGTTGATAGGTATGTTGCTCGGATTTTTACTCTACTTTATACTCGCCATCTATGGCTCGATGGTGATGCAGAGTGTTATCGAGGAGAAAAATTCTCGCATCTTGGAGGTTATGGTTTCGACCGTAAAACCGTTCGAAATGTTGATGGGTAAAATTTTCGGTATCGCCCTCGTTGCGGCAGTTCAGGTGCTGGTTTGGGGTGTCTTGATTGTGCTTTTCAGCGCAGTTATCATGCCTGCTTTGATGCCTGAAAATATCCTCGACAGCGTGCATCAGGTTCAGGCGGGAGCAGATGTTTCGGCGCTCGCTATGCAACAAGATGTTTCGCCCGAAATGCTGACCGCCATGGCATCATTGCTCGATACGGGACACCTCGCAATGATTATCGGTACGGTATTGCTCTATCTTGTAGGCGGATTCCTTCTCTTTGCTTCGCTCTATGCTGCGGTAG
This sequence comes from Rikenellaceae bacterium, assembly GCA_015060075.1. Lineage (GTDB taxonomy): Bacteria > Bacteroidota > Bacteroidia > Bacteroidales > Rikenellaceae > Alistipes. Next base: position 21,929 of record SUZE01000020.1, read on the forward strand.
GTGCAAGCGTGGACCAGGCACAAGATGCACAGCAACTTACAACAATCATCACACTGCCGATAATCGTAGCGTTTGTTGTTACGATGATGGTGATGAAGGACCCGAACTCGCCATTGGTGTTCTGGTGCTCGATGATTCCGTTTACCTCGCCAATCGTGATGGTTGCCCGTATCCCGAGCGGTATACCTGCATGGGAGATAGCGACATCGTTGGTTCTCTTGTATGCAACCTTCACAATATGCGTTTGGGGCGCAGCGAAGATATATAAGATAGGTATCTTTATGCATGGTGCCAAGCCGACCATTCGAGATATGTGGCGCTGGTTGAAATACTAATATGATTAAGGGGGCGTTAATAGCCCCCTTAATTACATCAACTTCTTTATCAACGAGAACAACCGATACGGCATATATCGGAACGGAATATCAATCTTTGTGGTTGTTGTAACAACCGATTTGCGATGCGAGAAGACATTGAAACTCTCCCTGCCGTGATATGCTGACATTCCCGAGTTGCCAACACCACCAAACGGCATATTCTCGTTAGCGATGTGCATAATAACATCGTTTAGACAGGCGCCTCCCGAAGATGTACGGTGCAACACCTCTTCGCCCTTATCGGTCGAGCCGAAATAGTAGAGAGCAAGCGGTTTTTCACGCTCTGTAACGAATTTTATCGCCTCCTCTGTATCGGAGAAGGTCAAGAGAGGAAATATAGGCCCGAAAATCTCCTCCTGCATAACGGGCGCCGAAGGCGAAACGTTATCCAAAAGCGTTGGCTCGATAAATCGCTCCGTCCTATCATATCCGCCACCAAAGCGAATAGCCCCATTGTCGAGGTATCCGACCAAGCGGTCAAACGCCTTGTCCGACACAATGCGGACAAAGTATTTTGTCTTTTGTGGTTTGCGACCAAGCAGCGAACGGAACGCCTTGCGCAACTCCTCCACAAACTCCTCTTTTATATCCTGATGAACAAGCAGGTAGTCGGGAGCAATGCAGGTTTGACCGGCATTAAGCGATTTTCCCCACGCAATACGCTTCGCTGCAACCTTAATGCCTGCCTCCTTATCGACAATACAAGGACTCTTTCCTCCAAGTTCAAGAACTACGGGAGTGAGGTTTTTCGCAGCCGCCTCCATCACCTGACGACCAAGAACAGGACTGCCCGTAAAGAAAATAAGGTCAAATCGCTCCGCCAAGAGGGCACGATTTACATCTCTGTTGCCCTGCACGATAGCGATATAGTTGTCATCGAAGGTGTCGTCAATCATCTGCTCCAACACATGCGCCACATTCGGCACATAGGGCGAAGGTTTCAGAATGGCGGTACAGCCAGCTGAAATTGCTCCGACCAAAGGGTTTAAAAGCAGTTGCACGGGGTAGTTCCAAGGGGCGATGATAAGGGTGTTTCCAAGTGGCTCACTCAACACCTTACAACGAGAAGGAAACATCTTCAATGAGGAGTTGTGTCGCTCGGGTGCAGCCCACGAGGAGAGGTGTTTGAGATGGTTTTTAATCTCCCCGAAAACGATGCTTATCTCGGTCATATACGCCTCTTCGTACGATTTGTGGAGGTCGTGCCACAACGCTTCGGCAAGAGGTTGTTCCCACTTATGCAGGGCATCGAGCAGATGTTGCAACATCTCCTTACGAAACTTCACATCAAGAGTTGCACCACTGCGAAAATAACCACGCTGGGACTCTACAACCTGCGAGATATACTCCAACGAACTATTCTCTACTGCCATTATTTACCGTGTTTTTTAAGAATCTTAGCCTCCGATTGTTTCAACTCTTTCAAGTTGTTCAAAACCAATTTTGAAAACTCCTCCCACGGATAGAATGGGGCTGTCTTACACTTTATCGGCAGAGTCGCATCGCGCTCGTTGATAAGCGAACGAACAAGAACCTTGCCCGACTTATCGCGATAGAGGATAATCTGCAAATTGGCTGCCATAGGGACATATACACCGTGATTGAACGATGTTGTTGCTACCTCTAAATCCTCGTTCCACTGTGGCACACAACCCTCGTAACCGATAGCCGAGAGGAGAGGTCCGACATACGAATCGTGCGTAAAACGGAGGTTTGCATTATTCGGATTCTCGCCCTTGATAGCCTCGTTTCCCTTATTGAGAATATCGAGAAGCATCGCCTCCATGTGCGACTGTCGAGCCTCGACATACTCGTTGCCACGACCAATACTAAGGTTGAGCCAATGACTCGTCTGATAGACATACATAAAGTACAAATCATCGAGCGAGAAGAGGCGATTCAACAACTCTCTATCTCCCAACTCAAAGTTCTCGCCAAAGAGCAGCGTGATAAACGAGTAGCGCAAAACTCTTGCTCCACTCTTTCCGCCACACTCCTCAATGAGTCTATCTCCATCGGTAGAGATTCTTGCAAGAAAGTTCGAGGTGTCATATTCGCGCTCCCACGCCTTGCGAGCCTTTGCCCACTCTCCATGGTCGTAGTAATCCTTGCACAACGCCTTTGCCCTCTCCGATACGGCAGGGTTATTTGCCAACGGACGCACAATCCACAACTCACTTTCACGCGCCTGCTGATGCACCATAATTTTAGGGTTCTTCTCCTTCATCGCATCGTTGAAAGCCACCATCGACAACAAACAACGCAACGATGTACTCGACTTTCCCTCGATAGAGCCTCCGTCAAAAACTTTTCCAAAGTGGTCGTAGGCACGATGCGCAATTCCGCGCCACTGAACAACGCCAAGTTCAGAAAGTTCGCCATCGCGTCCTGTCTGTGCCTTCAAAATCGCCTTTGCCCGACTGCGCAATAGTTCGCCATCTTTGGTCAAGATGTTCATATCGTGAGCCTTGTCAAGCATAGCACACAACTTCTTGAATCGGGAAGCCTTCTGCTCATAGCGCGAGCCGTGACGACCTACCAGCGTAAAGTAGAAAGGCTCGAAACCTTCGGGTGCAGCGGCTATCTCGCCAAACGGAACACCGGGGTAGGTTGAGGCCACCGGATAGGCGAGATTCGGGTATTTAGCGAGGCTATCACGGATAGCCTTTGGCGACTGTCCAAACGCCGAAAAGGTGAGTGCAACAACTGCACAAAATAGAATTAATCGTCTTGTTCTCATATTTTAAGTCTGTCTTCAATATCTCTTACCAAGATTATATGGCGTTTTCAAGCATCTTCACACGCTCCTTATGATATACCCCTTACAGAATTTCCGCTGTATAGTTACAAAGGTACAAATTTTCAATTATATTATCAAATATCTATAAAAGTTTTAAAATGGAAGATTCATAGAGTCTATATCGAGAATTTTATCTATCTTTGTAGGAAGTTAATAGGAGCTATTTTAATTATTAATAGATTTGGGAATGATTCTACGCCGTCAATTTCTTGCAAATGTGGCACAGACTTCGCCCTCGCCAATGTTGGTCGAGGTGGAGCGTGCCGAGGGAGTTTTCTTCTACACACCCGAAGGAAAGCGTTATTTCGACCTTGTGTCGGGTGTTTCGGTAAGTAATGTCGGACACGCTAATCGTGATGTTGTCGAGGCGGTCAAAAATCAAGCCGAGCGCTATATGCACATCATGGTCTATGGCGAGATGGTCGAGCGACCACAGGTTGAGTATGCCGTAGAGATAGCCGAAGCGTTACCTGCGCCATTGGAGAGTGTCTATTTCCTCAACTCGGGCGCAGAGGCTGTCGAAGGGGCGTTGAAGTTGGCAAAACGATATACACACCGTACCGAGATGATTTCGATGCGCCGCGCCTATCACGGCTCAACGCACGGAGCAATGAGTATGATGGGAGAGCCCGAAGGCGAGGAGTGGAAAAATGCTTTCCGCCCACTATTGCCCGACTGCAAGGCGTTGGATTTCAACTCGTTTGACGACCTGCAACAGATAACCGAAAAGACCGCTTGCGTATTGTGTGAGCCGGTACAGGGCGAGGCGGGTGTACGACCACCGAAAGAGGGCTATCTCCAAGCGTTGCGCAAGCGATGCAGCGAGGTTGGCGCACTGCTTATCTTCGATGAGATTCAGACCGGAATGGGGCGTACGGGCGAGATGTTTGCCTACACAAAATATGGCGTAACGCCCGACATCGTCTGCCTCGCAAAGGCGTTTGGCGGAGGTATGCCACTTGGAGCATTCGTTTCATCGAAGGAGATTATGGACTCGTTGCAGGAGAATCCGACTCTCGGGCACATCACAACCTTTGGCGGACACCCTGTCTGTTGTGCTGCGGGTTTGGCTGCTTTCCGCTACCTCAAAAAGCACAATGTTGTCGCCGATGTAGAACGCAAAGGTGCCTTATACGAGGATTTATTGAAAAATCACCCTGCCGTAGTTGAGATTCGCCGCAGCGGATTGTTGTTGGCGGTGGAACTCGGCTCGGAGGAGCGACTATTCCGTACAATGGAACTCTTCAAAGAGGAGGGTATTTTGAGCGATTGGTTCCTCTACTGCGCAACCGCATTCCGTATCTCGCCACCACTTGTAATCTCTGATGACGAAATCCGAGAGAGCGTGGAGATTATTCGCCGAGTACTCGACAGATTATAGAGCCATCTCCAAATGACACCCATACTAACCCTCATAACCCTCGTAATCTATCTCGCTCTGCTCTTTGTTGTGGCAAGAGTAACGAGCCGTAGTGCCGACAACAAAAACTTCTTTACGGGAGGTCGCCGTACTCCGGCTTGGGTTGTGGCTTTGGCAATGGTCGGAGCCCCAATGACGGGGGTAACCTTTATCTCGGTGCCCGGAATGGTGGCACAATCATCGTTTGCATACTTGCAAATGGTCTTAGGGTTCATTGTAGGAAGCGTTGTTATCGCCTATCTGCTTATTCCCCTCTACTACAAACACAAAGTCACCTCCCTATACGAGTATCTCGATAGTCGCTTCGGGTTGTGCAGTCATCGGTGCGGAGCGTGGTTATTCTTGTTGTCAAAACTTTTGGGCACCGCACTCAAAACCCTTGTGGCGTGTATGGTAGTACAACAACTGCTATGCAACTATCTTGGTATTCCGTTCTGGCTGACTGCGGTGGTGTTTGTCCTGCTTGTTTGGCTCTATACCTATCGAGGGGGTGTTAGCTCTGTCGTGTGGATAGATGCCATTAAGACAATCTGCATGGCGACATGTGCTGTGTTGTGTATTGTGTTTGTATTGCGAGAACTTGGTCTATCGCCTACGGAAGCCGTATCAGCCGCATCGGACAGAGGTTTATCGCAAATTCTGTTTATCGAGTGTTGGAGTGACAATCGCCACTTCGCAAAGATGTTTTTGGCGGGTGTCTTCATGATTATTGCGATGACAGGACTTGACCAAGATATGATGCAGCGAGCATTGAGCAGTCGCTCTCAAAAGGCTGCTCAGCAGAATATTATCCTCGCATCGCTTTTGCAAACGGTTATAATCACCCTCTTACTATCGTTGGGCGCAATATTTTATCTCTATCTTGCCGATGTCGGAACAGTCGTTGAGAGGGGCGATGAGGTGTTTGCCTTTGTTGCCACACAAGAGGGCATGCCTGCAATTATCTCTATATTGTTGGTCTTGGGTGTGATGGCAGCAACCTTCTCGGCTACGGGTGGTGCTTTAACCTCTCTAACCACATCTTTTATGGTGGATATTCTGCAAAAAAGTGGAGGCTCTGCCACACTTCGTAAAGCTATCCACTTTGCGACTGCCGCGGCGTTGGTTGTCTTGATTTTGGCATTTAATCAATGGGGCAACGACAGCACCATAAACCTTGTTTACCGTGTGGCGGGCTATACCTATGGTCCTCTGCTCGGAATGTTCGCCTTCGGAATCTTTACCAAACGAAGAACCTACGACAAACTTGTGCCGCTTGTGGCGATAATCGCACTGCTTATATGCTTGGTACTCGACTATAACTCAGAGGGTTGGTTCGATGGGTACGAGTTTGGGTTCGAGATTTTGCTACTAAACGCCACTATAACTATCGGTGGTCTATATTGCATAAGTAGAAAATAATTTTGTATATTTGTCAGTCGAAAGAGATATCAACAAAACAAAATAATATGTCACAATTCAACAAGTATCGCTCAATCTACTCGCATGACGAGCTGATGGAGCGCCTGCGCAAATTGAAACATTTTGCCCTCGATATGGACGGTACAATCTACCTTGGGGCAACTCTCTTCCCATTTACAAAGGCATTTTTGGGTGGAGTAAAAGAGATGGGATTGAACTACTCGTTCCTCACAAACAACCCTTCGGCCGGCATCGCAGACTACCTCGCAAAGTTGGCAAAACTCGGTATCGAGGCTACTCGCGAGGAGATGTACACCACCTCTATCGCAACTATCGACTACATCAAAACCCACTACCCCGAGGCAAAGCGACTCTTCCTGCTCGGCACCCCTTCGATGGTGGCAGAATTCGAGAAGGCGGGCTTCATCTCGACCACCGATTCGGCTGACGATGTGCCCGATGCAGTAGTTGTTGCGTTCGACAAGACATTGCAATATGACCGCCTCTGCCGTGCTGCATGGTGGATTTCGCAGGGTTTGCCTTATGTAGCAACCAACCCTGACCGCGTATGCCCAACCGACCAGAAGGTGGTATTGGTGGATTGTGGCTCTATTTGCGAATGCTTGGCTCACGCCACAGGTCGCCGTCCCGATATTACACTCGGAAAGCCAGACCCAAACATGTTGTCGGGAATCCTCGGTCGCTTCGGCTACGAGGCTGACGAGGTGGCAATGGTAGGTGACCGCATCTACACCGATATCGAGATGGCGCACAATGCAGGTGCTTTCGGAGTATTGGTGCTTTCGGGCGAAACAACCCTCGAAGTGTGCGATACAGCACCAAAGCAACCACACCTTGTTTGTGACAGCATCGAGGTCTTGGGCGAACTCGTAAAAGAGGCTCACGGCTTGAAATAACGGAAAACGGAAAACTGAGAACGGAAAACTGAAAGCGGAAAACTGAGAACTTTAATTAGTGAGTAGTTGATAAAAGTTTTGCATTCTGCATTTTGAATTTTGCATTAAAACTCTCGTCTCTCGTCTTTCGTCTCTCGTCTAAAAAACTATAAACCTATGGATACTCAAACTCAAAAAAGATTTAAGATTTGGCAGTGGCGCACAATCATCGTGACGATGCTTGGCTACGCCTTCTTCTACTTTGTTCGCAAGAACTTCTCATTTGCAATGCCCGGTTTGGCTGCCGAGTATGGCATCTCGAACACCTCGTTCGGTATTGTTATGACCATCGTGGGACTTGTGTATGGTTTCTCACGCTATTTCAACGGCATCTTGGCGGACCGTATGAATGCTCGCTACCACATGTCGATAGGTCTTGCACTTTGCGCCTTGGCGAGCCTTTCGTTCGGCTTTATGCCACACATTCTCGGCATTTCGATTGGCAAAGCACCGCATATCTTGATTGTAGCGTTTGCTATTTTGCTGGTGCTGAACAACATCTTCCAAGGTAGCGGTTTCCCTCCTTGCGCACGACTCTTGTCGCACTGGATTCCACCGCACGAGTTGGCTACAAAACAGTCGGTTTGGAACACCTCGCACTCTATCGGAGCGAGTGTATTGGCAATCCTCTGCGGATTTATCATGGCAAACATGGGAACAGACCTCAGCAACTCGCAACAAGATGTCGAGAAGATAACCAAGAACTACGTTACTACGCTCTTCAAAGACGATGTCAAAAAATCGAGCGAGGATATCAACAAGGTAATCAAGGTCTGTGAGCCGGAGCAGGTTGAAGATGGCTATGTTGTGGATGTTGTCTATACTTTGAAGGCTTCCCCTGAAAAACCTGACACCCTTACCTATAACTTCTCGAACGAGAAATTTATCGCTGTAAAAGAGGCGGTTGATAGAGCAAAAGAGGAGGAAAAGGAGATTAGCAACACGGAGATAGCCGAGGAGTGCGGTATTGACAAGGCACAAGCAAGGGCAACACAAGCCATTGTTACACGCTCGGAACATACGGGCGCTTGGCAATGGGCATTCTGGTTGCCGGGCATAATAGCTCTGCTCGGAGCGTTGGGGTTGTTTGTATTCCTGCGTGATACACCGAAGTCGGTGGGATTGCCGGAATTGGAGAGTGCCAAGACCTCGTTGGATAGTGATGCACCTATTGACGAGAAGGCCCGTAAAGCCTTTGCAATGAAGATGGTATATAAAAACCCTATTATTTGGGGGTTGGCGTTTGCAAACTTCTTCGTATATGTGGTTCGATTCTCTGTGCTAGACTGGGGTCCGAAGTTCTTAACCGAGGCGTGCGGTATGTCGTATGGCAAGGCAGGTGTTACTGTTGCTGCATTCGAGATTATGGCGATTGTCGGAACACTCGTTGCTGGTTGGGTAACAGACAAGTTCTTTGCAGGTCGCGCTCACCGCACCTGTTTGTGGTGTATGGTTGGAGCAGGCGTAGCAATGGGAACATTCTACATGTTCTACCTCAATCCTGGAATTGCTCCCGATTGGGCATTAATCGGAGTTTTGGCAATGGCGGGATTCTTTATCTACGGCCCACAGGCGTTGATTGGTATTGCCGCATCTAATCAGGCAACCAAGAAGGCGGCTGCCACAGCAAATGGCTTGGTTGGTATCTTCGGCTACCTCTCAACCGCAGTTTCGGGATTTGGTATTGGTTGGTTGGCTGACCACTATGGTTGGAACTATGTATTTATCGGCGTTATCGCTATGGCGATAGTCGGTATCTTGATATTCTTGTCGCTCTGGGGCGCAAGTCGTGACGGATATGAAAAAGCAAACAACTAAAAACTCAAATACAATGAAAAAACTTCTTCTTATCTTGGCGGTATTGGTAATGGGTATCTCTACCGCAGAGGCGCAAAAGGTGCGCGTGATGTCGTACAACGTAAAGAACGGTGGCGGCAAAGATGGTATTAAGGATATCAAGCGTTGTGGCGACCTCGTGCGCGAAACACAACCCGATGTTGTTGCTGTTCAGGAGGTGGACAGTGTAACCCGCCGAAACAAGTTCTATGTTCTCGGTCGCATGGCAGAGCAAGCAGGTTACCACGCCTATTTTGGTCCAACAATTCCACATGGTGGAGGAAAGTATGGCATCGGCGTACTCTCGAAGGAGCCGGCACTTTCGGTAAAATTCCATCGTCTGCCTTGTCCAAAAGAGCCACGTGGCTTGCTCGTTGTGGAGTTCAAAAAATACTATCTGCTCTGCACACACCTCTCGTTGAGTGAGCCGTATAGAGTAGAGTCGGCGGGTATTATCAAGGATGTCGTTTCGAAGTTGGATAAACCGGCATTTATCGCCGGCGATATGAATGCAAAGCCAGATTCGAAACCTATCGCTGCTTTCAAGGAGTATGCTACCCTGTTGAGTGACGACACTAAATTCACCTTCCCTTCTGACGACCCACGTATCTGCATCGACTATATCTTCGGTGTAAATGGTACATTCAAGGTATCGAAGAACCATGTCTTCTACGACAGCCTATTCTCCGACCATGTACCTCTCTATGTGGATGTGAAGGTTGGCAAGGCTAAAAAGAGTAAAAAGTAGAGCAACAACTGAAACTATCTCGAAGCGCAACTATGAGAAAAGTATTTATTGTATTGGCATTGCTATGTATAGTTACCGCCTCGGCACAGCGAGTACGGGTTATGTCATACAATGTAAAGAACGGTAACGGAATGGATGGTATAAAGTCCATTGAGCGTTGCGCGGATATTATTCGTAACATTAATCCCGATATCGTTGCTATTCAGGAGGTGGATAGTATGACTCGCCGCAACAATTACTATGTACTCGGGAAGTTAGCTGAGCATGCCGGTTATCCTCACGCCTATTTCGGTAAGACTATCAACTATCGAGGTGGAGCCTATGGTATCGGTGTACTCTCAAAGGAGAAGGCTTGCTCGGTAAAGTTCTATCCAATGCCCAACAAGGTGGAGGATAGGGGCTTGCTTGTTGTGGAGTTCAAAAATTACTATCTACTCTGTACCCACCTCTCCGGTGTGCCAAAGAGCCAGGGGCGCGGAGTGCAAGTAGACACCATTAGAGAGGTTGCTGCAAAGCTGGACAAGCCCGCATTTATTGCGGGAGATATGAATGCTCGTCCGGAATCAGCACCTATGGCTGCATTCAGAGAGTTTGCAACCATATTGAGTGATGAGGGTAAATTTACCGCACCTTCCAACTTTCCCAGCAAATGTATCGACTACATATTGGGTACAAATGGCAAATTTAAGGTGTTGAAAAACTCTATTATGTTTGATTGTCTTGCCTCCGACCATCTACCTATTTATGTGGATGTGAGGGTTGGTAAGGCTAAAAAGAGTAAAAAATAATGGCAGATAACTATCTCGGTCGCAAGATGGAGGAGTACGAGGCGCAGAAATGCGCCTCGGTGCGTACTCGCAGGGTGTCGCTAATATCGTTATTGGCAAAAAATCGCTCGACACGAGGATTTGACACCACATTCAAGGTTCGCAAAGACCAGCTCCTATCGCTCGTAGAGGCTGCTCGCCTTGCTCCGTCAGCTCGCAACCAACAAGTATTGCGCTTTCGCCTTGTTACGGCAGAGGAGGCGCACCTTGTTCTGCCACATATAGGGCTTGGTGGTGCATTGCCCGAACTACACCTTCCGTTGCCCGACACCGAGCCGAACGCCTTTGTTGTGATTTGCGCCACTAAGGAGGGACGATATGTCGATATGGATTTGGGTATTGCAGCGCAAACAATACTTCTTCGTGCCGTTGAGATGGGGCTGAATGGGGTATGTATTGCGGCGTTCGACCGTGAAACGATATCTGCAAATTTGAAATTACCCTACCCGCCACAACTTATCTTGGCAATAGGTCGCTCGGCAGAACGTATCGAGATTGTCGATATTGCCGAAGGTGAAGAGCAAAAATATTACCGCAAGAACGGAGTCCATTTTGTGCCAAAATTACAAACTGAGGATTTAATTATCGGATAACACATATCTTTTCAAAATTATATAGTTTAGTGTTGTTGTATATAATAAAAACAAGAGCGTACTCAAATAGTATTTTGGGTGCGCTGTTTCGGTTTTTACAATGAATTTTGTCTTAAAAAATGCTGATTTACAACTATATTTCGAAAAAATTTGCAGGTTTTTAAAATATTTTCATAACTTTGCAAATGTGAATATTGGTTTGAGCAACCAGTTTAACAACCCAACAATATCAAAAACACTCTCTGCGCTCTCCAAATGATGCGTAGCAGAGAGGTTGTTTTTGGGGGGAGGACCAATGACCAAAAGAGGTGCAAGAATAGAAAAAACATATATAATTATGAAGATTAAGTATTTTCTCTATGTATTATTGTTTGTGGTGTTTGCCATATCATGTACAACTGATGGCGACCCATTAACAGAAGGCAACGGCCCTAACCAAGGGGGGGGGATTGAGGAACCCTCACAGCCAACTGAGCCAGCTTACATCAAATTTAATGGAAACTATGTAGTTGCCGACTATAACGGAGGAAAAAGGAGCGTTATGGTTGATGCAGCAGCTGGTTACAAGTGGGATATCATATCTTCGGGCGAGGAGTGGTTCTCGGCAGAGCGAGCTGACAACACTTTGGTCGTAACATTCAGCGAAAGCACCGACAAACTCGAACGCAGAGGAACTATTCGTGTCGCAGTTGGCAGTGGAGAGAATTTCGCAACCGCCTCAATTAATGTGTTGCAAATCGGCACCGACACCGAGGAACTTATCTACGAAGTAGAAACAACCGAACCAAATCAGCGAGTTATCGCAGCGCCAATTCTCACCTACCAAAATGGCGGCAAGATGACTGTCGATTTTGGAGATGGAAGCGAGGTTGGAACATACGAAGGACAGCGAGTATATAAGGATTACGCCAAGCCGGGCGTCTATACCATCATCATATCGGGAGAGGATATTCACAACCTCGAATTTGCATATCAAGATAAGCTTTGCCCAGAGTTGAAAAACATCTATTCGTGGGGTAAGATGGGCTACAAGAATGCAGCCAACATGTGTAAGGGTTGTATCAACTTGGAGTCTATTCCTGCCGATGTTGCAGGCTCTTTCGCGGATGTAAGTTCTTTCCTTGCCGCATTCCTTGGTTGCGAGAAGTTGCAGGAGATTCCTGAGGGGTTGTTCCAATACGCTACAAAGGCAAGGAGATTTTGTGATTGCTTCCGCTACACCGCTTCGATTAGTGAGATTCCGGAAAACCTCTTTGCAAACACCACCTCGGCAGAGGAGTTGTATGGTGTTTTCTGGGGTACAGGTACCGATTTCGATATTACCGAAGAGACGATGAAGTTGAAGAGTGGCGAGAATATGGTTAGAAACAGTTATCCTGCCGAACTCGAAGGAACGATTAAGGGAGGAAGGCTTCGCTCTATACCGGAAAATTTGTTCAGCAACTGTCCGAACGCTACACGCTTTGAGTATATCTTTGCTGCAACTGCCATCGAGTCTATCCCCGAGAAGATTTTTGCTGCCAACAGCGCAGCAATCAACTACGAGGGTGTTTGCTACGCTTGTACCAACTTGGCAAGTATCCCTGCCGATTTGATGAAGAAGGCGACATCGGCTCTCAACATTAAGTATATGTTTGCAGCTTGCACCTCGCTGACCGAGATTCCGGTGGCGATGTTCGAGAACTGTACCGAGGTGACAAACTTGGAGGCTCTTTTCTACCTCTCTACGGGTATCAAGAGCGTGAAGAAGGGTGTATTCAAGGGTTTGTCGAAGGTCAAGACCGTAGGCTCGGTATTTCAGGGTTGCTCGTCGCTCACCGACATTGAGTCGGGCGTATTCGAGGGTTTGACCGCAGCAAAGTCGTTCCCATACTGCTTTGCCGACTGCACCTCGTTGCGCTCTATTCCTGCGGGTTTGCTGGCGGGAATGAGTGCTGCCTACGAATTTGAGTCTATGTTTGCAAGAACTGCTTTGGAGAGCGTTCCTGCGGAGTTGTTTGACGAGGTAAAAGATGGCTACCTGGCAAACTATTCGTATCTCTTCTCGGAGTGTCCAAACTTGAAGACCATACCCGCAACCCTCTTCGACCATGTTACAAACTCATGCTCTGATGGTTTCTGTTGCTTGTTCTACAAGTCAGGCATCGAGACTATTCCTGCGGGCTTGTTCGCAACTTGCACCAAAGTACCTTCGACAGCATTCGAAACGGCATTTATGGGTTGTCCAGAGTTGAAGAGAGTCGAGGGCTCAATCTTCCCCGAAACAACATCGATAACCTCTATGAAGGGACTATTCTTCAACTGTCCGAAGTTGGAGAGTGTTCCGGCAGACCTCTTTAAGCCATTCGGCACTGCAAAGTTGAGGTTCTCGCAAACTTTCGACTGTTGTACCTCGTTGAAAACTATCCCTGATGGGTTGTTTGCGACTTGCACCAAAGCGACACACTTTTCCAACACCTTCGCAAACTGCACCGCTTTGGAGAGTGTTCCGGAAAATCTTTTGTCGGCATGCGAGAGTGTTGTATATGCAGATGGAATGTTTATGGGTTGCACAGCCCTGAAAACCATTCCGGAGAAGTTGTTTGCAGGCAACCCTAAAATTCAGACCTTCGAGGAGACATTCTCGGGCTGTACTGCGCTCGAAACCATTCCCGAAAAGTTGTTCTCGGCAATCGGCACAACCACTACGAGTGTAACATTCGCAAAATGTTTCTACGGTTGCTCGGCATTGAAGAGTCTCCCTGCGGGACTGTTCGACACCGTTCGTCGTATCTCTTATATCAACAGTTGTTTCGAGGGTTGCACATCGCTTACAGGCGAGAGTCCTTACACAATTATTGACGGCAAAAAGGTTCACCTCTACGAGCGCGAACAGGGTGAGGATTTCCCACGAATACCAAGCAACAAAACTGCTCACGCAGGCTGTTTCAGTGGTTGCATCGGCTTGTCCGACTATGCCAATATACCCGATGAGTGGAAAACAATACAATAGCTAAACACACATATTTTTTATTATAAACAAAATTCAGGTTAGTTATGAAGAAAGATTTGAAAAAAGAGTATGCAGTTCCTCAGGTCGAAGTTGAGGACATGCAGGCCGAGAGAGGCTTTGCTCTAAGTAGTAATTATGGTGATTATGGTGAAGCAGGACAGCAGTCCGGCTACCTTGACAGTGATTTCGAACTCTAAAAAACAGATTGGACTATGAAGAAGATGATGAAACTTTTGACCGTAGTTGCAGCAGCTGCAATGGGTCTTACATCGTGCCAAAGTGGTTTTGAGGAGAACGATGTAAATGGCGTAGTTAAGGGTAGTGTTGTTGTATCTTTCGTATCGGAGGAGGCACGTACTTCGGTAGATACATCGGGTGACACACCGCTATTCTCGTGGAATGAGAATGAGGATTTTGCCGTTCTCGAACAGACAGATGCTCTTGCCGAGGCTACTTCGGTAGCATATACAAAGGTTGATGGCAAGGCAAATATCGATGCCGAGTTTGCGCTCAACGCAGGCAAGGAGGAGTATAAATATGTTGCCGT
>SUZE01000021.1 GCA_015060075.1 Rikenellaceae bacterium
CAATTTATTAAACCTCAAAATCCCCCCCCCCGAAAAATTCGAGGGAGGGATTTTGACCTCCATAGTGCCACTATTACAATGCAAAGATACAAAAAATAACTATTTCACAAGTTTTTACAAAGTAAAAAACTTCTGAATTATATAGTTTAGTGTTGTAAACATAAACAAGAGTGTCATTGCGAGAGCCGATAGGCTCGTGGCAATCTCCATTATTTTTTAATTACAAAGAGGGAGATTCCCACGCTCACGCTGTTCGCTCGGAATGACGATTTTTTTCTACAACACTAAACTATATAATTCAGAAAAACTTTATATCAAATGAATTGGGTATAAAAAACAGAGTGCGGAATTCCGCACTCTGGTCTATATAGTCAAGTCTGTTTTTACCACTCAACCTTCTGAATATAAGTCTTTCCGAAGTTGTCGGTTACACGAACCTCGCCGGAGCGAGCACCTTCGCTTGGCTTGATGTGGAACATGCCGTGAGCGTTGTAAGGTCTTGCCTTGTCGCTCTTGTCGCGACCACCGAGGATGTGTGGACCCTTCTCATTGTGGTCCTCTACGAAAGCGATGTCCTTCTCGAACTTGTGAGTCATATCGCCCACCTTTACGCCATTCTCCCACCACTCAGGGTTGCTCCAATAATTCTTCGACCAGTTCCAAATATTAACCTTCACCAACTCGCCACCTGTGCGGTGTGGAGCATATACATGCATTTGATAGTCACGGTCGTGACCAATCGACTTGTAGTACCACTCGATGTTTTCGCCATCAACCTCCATTACCATATAGCCGTTAGGTGTTCCGTCATTGTAGAGGTCGCGGTTACAGTGCAAACCTCCGCAGGTGCGGGCAACGCAGATGCTGGTTATGTTCTTCAATGGTGTGTGTGCCTCGTCAGTCGAATTAGCATAGTCGTATCCGAAGTTATAGTGGTAGTGTCCCGACCACGAGTAGACGCGAGCGTACTGCGAGAGCAACTTCGAATAGCGAGCATACGAGAGATTTTTCTTGCTGTCTGCGTCTTTGTTGCCAAAGTTGCGGAAGAGCTGTGCGTGACCGCAGATTACGATAGTGTGGTCCTTCGGAACAAACTTCAAATCACGCTCCAACCACTTGTAGTGCCAATACTCCAAGCCAAGACTATACTTGCTCTTGTAGTTCTTACGCGAGAACGAGATATCGTTTACAATAACATAGTGTACCTTACCGATGTTGAAAGAGTAGTATGACGGAGTGAGGTACTCCTCGAAGTGTACTGTACCGAGTTTTGTCTCCTGATGTGTGGTCTGGTCGTAGTCGTGGTTACCGATAGCGTGGAACATAGGAACGTTGCTATCCGAGATAACATCCACATAGTCGTACAACTTTGCCATATCGTTGAATACGAGGTCACCGAGGTTGATTGCGAAGAACTCACCCTCCTTCTCCGCCTTCTTCTCTTGGAGAGCAACGATGTCAGGGTAGATATAGTTGCGAAGTTTGTAAGCTGCGCTATCCACATTGTAGCCCTTAATCTGTGGGTCACCAATCATTACAACGGTGTATTTTTCGGTCGATTTATCTCGCTTTTCGAGAGTAAAGTTTGCCTCAACAGCCTTTGCGTGACGAGGAACACGGAGGAAGTTCTGAGGAACGCTCTTGCGGAACGAGAACTTATACTCCGAAGGGGTAGAGATTGTTACAAAACGAGCCGAAGCAAGGTTCGATTTAATCTCGTAGTAACCCTCTGCGTTGGTCTGTACCGAGAACTCTCCGTCAGATACTACGGCACCAACAACAGGTTCGCCGGTTGTTGAAGTTACACGACCAAAGATTGTATTCTTACCCTTTGGTGCTTCAACGGCCTTTGCCATATTGTTGTGGAAATACTCACCCTCGATAGAGGTGAATGTCTGGTAAGCAGTGATGTCGCCCGAACGACAACCCTCTGCCGAAATCTCACCCTGATTAGAGCAATCCATAACCTTAATGCCGACATCTTTTGTACCACGGAAACGACCGACAACGCCACCAATATAGCTCTTGCGGTGCTCGATGTCGCAACTAACTTTGCCCATATTGTTACAACGGAGCAGACGCGAACCATACTTGGTCTTGCTCTTGGTGAAGATGTATCCTCCAACACCTCCGATGGTATTGCCCGACTTTGATGCTGTACCTTTGAAATTAACTGCGCCGTAGTTGTTACAGTTGCAGAGGTGTGCGCCGTCACCCGAAGCACCCAAGACTCCTCCAAGAATAGAAGATATGGTAGCCGTAGATACAATCTCGCCATAGTTAGAGCAACCGAGAATGTTGCGTGCAGCATTCAAAGTAGCACAAACACCACCAGCATATGAGGAGTGAGTGCCATCTACCATAACTTTACCGAAGTTGTCGCAGCACTGTACATGCTGACCTGATTGTGCTACAACACCTGCAATGTTGTTGTAATGGCGAGCCTCAGGATTGCCTACTACGCCTAAGCTAGCAATATCGCCACGGTTAACACAATAGCGTACTCCTGCGCGACCCGAATATCCAATAATACCGGCAACATATATGCGTGGGGCATCGCCCTTAAATTTGATATTACCACTATTCTCGCAACGGTTAATGGTGATAATACGGCTTCCTTTTGGAATTGTTGAGCTGGCAATACCTGCAACGCAGATGTTCAAACCCTTGTTTGCCGATGCAATAAACAACTCTGCATCGATAGAGCCTGTGTTGCGTGAATCGGTAATGACAAAGCCATTTTGTCCTACCAAACCACCGATGTAGACGTGCTTTTCGGTGTAGACACCACGATACTTTATGCTACCGCCATTTTCGCAGTTGCTTATAGTGCCCTTGTTTACACGAGCAATGAAACCGGCGATAACATCTTCGCATTTAGTGTTTACATTCATTGAACACGAAGCATCGATACGGAGATTTTTCACTACTCCATTTGTTTCGATAAGGTCGAACAGACCCTCCTTGGTCTTCCAATTGAGAAGAGCGAAACCCTTGCCATCGAAGGTGCCCTTAAACTCTTTGATTGGAACCCACTTTTTAACTTTTGCCATATCGATATCCCCTTCGAGGGCGATATGACCTTTTTCGTTACGCCAAGCGGAGATATCCTCTCCCTTGTTTACGGCTTTTGCAAACGCAACCAACTCTTTGGCGTTACTGATACCCCCTGCATATACGGCTATAACCGAGAGCAGGAGTACAAAAAACATTGATAATCTCTTCAAATAGTTCATAAAATAGTAGTTTTATTTGTTTGTTAATTTTGATTTTGTATATATTTTACCACTCAACCTTGCAAGTATAGGTTTTGCCGAAGTTGTCGGTTACACGAATCTCGCCCGAGCGAACACCCTCGCTCGGTTTAATGCGGAACATACGGCTGCTCTTGTTAGGCTTAGTATAGTCATGAACTTTACCCTTGCTGCTTGTCCAAGTGACCGAAGGGTCCGCCTTTGCAACCAATGGCGCTGCCGCTTTGTTTATCTCGATAGCATCGAGGTCTGCCTCTTTGTGCTGTTCGAGCGTTGCCACCTTTACGCCATTCTCCCACCACTCAGGCTCCGACCAGAAGCCCTTGGTGTAGTTCCAGATACAAGCCTTAACATAACCATCACCTGTACGGGTTGGTGCGTAGCCTCGAATCTGGTAGTCACGGTCACGACCAACAGACTTGTAGTACCACTCTACATTGTCACCATTGACCTCAACAGCCATATATCCGTTAGGTGTTCCGTCAATATGGAGGTCGCGATTTGCACGCAGGTTACCGCTGCAACGAGCTACCGATACGGCAATAACATTTCCGAGGTTGTTTTCTGTTTTACCCTCGAAGTCTGCACCGAAGTTGTTGTGGTAGTGTCCTGACCACGAATAGACCTTCTTGAATGGCGCAAGAGCCGCCGAGTAACGCTTGTAATTTTTCGCCTTCTTAATGTGGCGATGTAGGTGAGCGTGTGCGCAGATTACAATCGAATGGTCCTTCGGCACGAAACTCAAATCGTGCTCCAACCACTCAACATCTTCGTTATCAAGACCGTAGCCATAGTGCTTCTTGGCATTTGCTCGGGCATAGTTGATATCGTTCACCATAACGTAGTGAATCTTGCCGATATTGAACGAGTAATTTATCGGAGATATATACTCCTCGAAGAATATTGTTCCGAGTTTGGTTTCGAGAATGGTTGCTTGGTCGAAGTCGTGATTACCTATTACATGGAACATTTCAAGACCGCTACCTGCCACAATGTCGAGATAGTCATCATACGCCGGCATCCAGTTGTAGCACAAATCACCGAGATTGATGGTGAATATTTGTTTGCCCTCTCTCTTTGCTAACTCGACAATATCAGGAATAATTACATCACGGAACTTCTCGCTCGATGTGTCGTGGTTGAAGCCACGCATCTGTGGGTCACCAACCATTGCCACGATATAGTTGTCCATAGGAGCATCTCTCTTTTCGAGGGCAAAGTTTGCGATTGCTCCCTTTGAGTGGCGATGTATACGGCGGAAAATCTGAGGTATGCCGTTGTGGAATGGGACTTTGTATCCATCAGGCGTAGAAATATAGACAAAATTAACCTTTGACATATTGCTCTTCAATGCGTATTTTCCATCGGCATCGCTCTGTACGCAGTTGTGTCCATCAGATACGACAACACCTTGCAAAGGCTCACCTGCAATAGATGTTATACGACCGTAAATAGTCGCTCCATCTGCCATAGGCTCTGCCTTCTCGGCATAGTTATTATGGAAATATCCTCCATTGATTTTTGTGTATGTTGTGTATGGGACAATGTCATCTTTGCGACCACTATCAGCGATAAGTTTGCCGCGATTTGCACAATCGGTGAATGTGATAGGCGCAGCCTCTGTACCTATTGAACGGCCTGCAATACCGCCTGTATGGATTGAGTTGTTGCTATCCTCGTAGGAGTTGCCACCATCTCCACTCAACACCTTTCCGTAGTTGTTGCAATGGCGAAGATGTGCGCCGTGTGTGGCCTTTTTAACCGAGCCAACCGAGCCAACAATGCCTCCGATGAATGAGGCCTTAGGACTCAAACCTACAAATACTATCTCGCCATAATTGTTGCCATTGTGGATATGTGTTTCGAGAGCCATCGTACCAACAATACCGCCTACAAGTGACATTCCGTCAGTTGCAGAGATTACTTTACCGTAGTTGTTACAACCCGTGATATTCATCTTGGCATTAGGCATACCAACGATGCCGGCCATACGTACTTGGTAGACACCCTTCGAATCGACCGTACCAAAGTTATCGCAGCAGAGGATGTTGTTATTGGTGTGACCTGTGATACCACCCATATAGACACAACCTCTAACCTTCGCTGCACCTTGTTCAGAGGTGACAGATACAGAGCCTCTGTTCACGCACAACTTGTGCGATGCTTTCATGGATTGACCTGCAATACCGCCTACAAAACTCTGCGGAATATCGCTTGTAACAGTGATGTTTCCGCTATTCTCACAGCGAATATACGAAGCACAAGACAAATTCTTACGACTACTTCCGGCAAGTCCTCCGATGCAGAGTCCGGCCTTCTTCGAGGTTGTTGCTATTAGAGCCTCCGACTTGATGTTACCTCCATTCTTGCAATCTATCAATACATAGCGATTGATGCCGCACAAACCGCCGATGAAGATATATTTCTCGGTTAAGTTGGCTTGGTGCTCGATTGAGCCGTAACTTTCGCAGTTGCGCAGTGTTCCGCAGTTGATGTTTACAATAAAACCACGCACAAATTCTTCGTTGTCACTTGTCGCCTTCATCGTGCAAGTGCTGTCAATGCGGAGGTTGCGAACTACACCGCCCGCCTTCAATTCGTGAATGAGGGCATTTTTTGCCTTCCAATTCTTCAAGGCATGACCTTGACCATCAAAAACACCATTGAATGTGGTGATAATAGGGAGTTTCTTCGCTTTCTTCATGTCGATATCACATTCGAGATATACGACACCCTTTTCGTCTTTCCACTCCGAAAGGTCTGCTCCATTATTTACAGCCGTTGCAAAGGCTATAAGTTCCTTGACGTTTCCGATGCCGCCTGCATATACGGCAACAACCGAGAACAAAAGAACTAAAAGAGTTGATAATCGTCTTAAATTTTTCATGGTTAGTTTTATGTTTTTATGGTTTATAATTTTCCGGCTTTTAGAAAGGTAAGTCATCAATTACCTGTGCGCTCTGTGTTGGTACGGCAAACTCCTCCGTTGGCATAGGTGCCACGGCAGGTGTCGGCTCAGGTGTGACAAATGGAGCAGACACCTCCTGTGGTTGTGCCATCTGAGCAGCCTCCTTTGGCTCAACACGGCGACCTACAACATCGGTATACCAGCGCCCATTATACTCTCGTGACTCGACATCGAAAGTAACCTTGTATGCTGCACCCGTAACAAGGCGTGCAACATCATCACGTTTGTTGAAGAACTTTACGCTCACCTTGCGAGGGTATGGTGAGTTTGACTGCATCTCAAATACAACATTTTGGCTGTGCCACTCGCCACGAGCCGAAGTTCCACTCTGCTCCGGTAAGATGGCAAATACGATTCCTTCAAATACAAATTCCATAGATAGTATATATTTTTAATTCATTTGCGAATATAGCAGATAGGCGTTGTAAGCCACAAAGCAGAGGAACATAAAGGCTCCTGCCCAACGGCTTAGCTTGCCTTTGGCTCCGAGTACAAACGGTATAACTGCTGCAAAAATTATCACTGCATAGTCGATTGCCGTAATGCCTACGCTTGTCAGCGGAGTAATCTGCGAAGCAATACCTAAAATAAGTGTCAGGTTGAAGATGTTTGAGCCTACAACATTGCCCAATGCAAGTTGGGTATTCTTCTTTGCTGCTGCAACCAACGATGCAGCCAACTCGGGTAGTGATGTTCCGCAAGCAACGAGTGTAATGGCGATAAATGCCTCATTTACACCCCACGCCTTGGCAATAAGTATGGCGTTGTCAAGGAAGAAACGGCTCGAAATGATAAGTACTCCAAGACCTCCGACAACCTTTGCAATGCCGAGTGCCAGCTGCTTGTTTGTAACCTCTTCATTCGACTCGACCTCTTGTTTCTTGCCACCTTTGAGCGAGAAGTACATAAAGAGAGCAAAGCATGCCAGCAAAATCAAGCCGTCAAAGCGGTTTATAATTGCCTCGCCACCCATAAAGAAGTTGAATGCCAGAAGTAGTGTCAAGACGGAAACTGCAATGCAGAATGGCAGGTCGAATCGCTTATTCTCTTTTGAAACAGCGACAGGCATAATAAGAGCCGTCAAACCGAGAATACCGAGTACATTAAAGATATTTGAGCCTACAACATTGCCTATTGCGATGTCCGAATTACCTCCTATTGCTCCGATTGAACTCACCACGAGCTCGGGGAATGAAGTTCCTACGCCGATAATTACAGCACCGATTACAAAGTCCGAAATCTTGAATCGCTTGGCTATGGTTACAGCTCCTGCCACAAGCCAATCGGCACTAAATACTATTGCCACAAGACAAATCAAAAGATATAGATACTCCATCACGTAATATGCATTATGCGTTTCAATCTGCAAATATACAACTTTTAATTTAAAATTAATTCTTAATTTTCAATTCTTAATTCGTGATTTTATTACTATATTTGCAGAATGATACAGTTCAAACGACAGTTTTCAAAGAAGACGAAGGCGGTGTTGTGTTTTGCCTCGGCATTGCTTTTGTCGCTTCCGTGGGAGGGAGCAAGTTGTATAACCCTCTTTGTCGGGCTACTTCCGCTACTTCTTGTAAGCGCACAATATAGCCCTTCGTGGCGTGATACTCTTTCGATGCTCGGTTGGGCAACGCTAACATTTGTGTTGTGGAATGCCGGTACAATTTGGTGGTTATGGAACGCTACTCCTGCAGGTCCTATTGTTGCCACTATCTGTTCGACTTGGTGGAGTTTGTTGGCATTTATGGCATATCATATTGTGTCGAAACATGCACCAAAGGCTCTCGCTTATGTGACGCTTGTAACGGCGTGGATTGCGGGAGAGTATCTCTATACGCAGGCTCCTGCATTATCCTTCCCGTGGCTTGTGCTCGGCAATGGCTTTGCCGATGACCCTTGGGCGGTGCAGTGGTTTGAATATACGGGCGTTTTCGGAGGCTCGTTGTGGGTGTTATTGGTCAATATTCTCGCATTTGAGGCGTGCCTGACAATGCGTAAAAAGACTTGGATTGCGGCAACATTAGCGCTTGTTATTCCACTCGGAGTATCTATTGCACTCTTCTATAAGTATCAGCCGGATGGCGAATTATACTCCTCGCTTGATAAGGTTACGGTGTCGGTAACCCAGCCAAATGTACCTTGTTATGAGAAATTTAATAGCTCTACCGAAAAACAACAAGATAATCTTATGGAACTCCTTGCGGAGGCTCCCGATTCGGCAGAGTTTGTGCTGATGCCTGAGACGGCGTTGGCAGAGATGATAAACGACCGACAACCCGAAAGGTCGTATATCGTAAGTCGTATTTCGGACTATCTTCGTGACGAAAAGCCCGCAACGATGGTTGTGTCGGGTGGTGAAACCATGCGTTTGTATGGCAATGTGAGAGGCTCGGAAACAGCGCGCAGACGGGGTATGCACTACATGGATATCTTCAACTCCTCGCTCGGTATTGATACCACCTCGAAGGTTCAACTGCATCACAAGGGCAAACTTGTTGTCGGCGTTGAGACGATTCCTGCATGGCTGCGTAAGGCGGGAGATAAATTTGCCATAGATTTGGGTGGAACTTTCGGACAACTCGGTATCGGCAAGAGTTGCGACTCATTTGAGCATAATGGCAAGAAGGTTGCTCCGGCAATATGCTACGAAGGTCTGTATGGCGACCACATGGCGGAGTTTGTACGCAATGGAGCCGAGGCACTGTTTGTGGTGTCAAACGATGGCTGGTGGGGCAATACGCCAGGGCATAAATATCTCTTCTCATTCTGCCGTTTGCGAGCCATAGAGTTACGCCGAGATGTGGCTCGAAGTGCCAATACGGGTGTGTCAGGCTTTATTACGATGCAGGGTGAGGATATTCAGCGCATGGAGTGGGATAACCGAGGCGTATTAACCGCCGATATTCGACTTAACGACAAACAAACCTTCTATGCTAAATATGGCGATTATATCGGTCGTTTGTCGCTGTATATTGCCGTGTTGTGCCTGCTCTCTTTCGTGGCATACTGTGTAAAGAAGAAGTTTTACTTGAATTAAATTTCGATTATGAACTATACCGAAACACTTGATTATCTGTTTTCGTCAATGCCTTCGTTTCAGCAGGTTGGCGGAGATGCATACAAACCAGGATTGGAGCGCATTGCTGAGTTTTGTCGCTCAATAGGTAATCCGCAACGCAACTACTTTGTGATACATGTTGCCGGCACTAATGGCAAAGGCTCGGTATCGAATATGCTTGCAGCCGTATTGCAGCAGGCGGGCTATCAGACAGGACTCTTTACCTCGCCACATTTGACCGATTTTCGTGAGCGTATTCGCGTAAATGGCGAGATGATACCAAAGCAGAAGGTGGTGAATTTTGTGGACCGATATAAGGCGGAAATGGAGCGTCTGCAACTCTCATTTTTCGAGATGACTACCGCAATGGCGTTCGACTACTTTGCGCAGAGCGATGTCGAAGTGGCAGTTATCGAAGCGGGCTTGGGAGGTCGCCTTGATGCAACAAATATAGTTCAACCCGTAATTTCTGTAATTACAAATATCGGTTTGGAACACACCGAATATCTCGGAGACTCTCTGCCAAAAATTGCACGCGAGAAGGGTGGTATTATCAAGAAATGTACTCCTGTGGTTGTTGGCGAGAAGAACTCTAACTATAACCTCGTTTTGGAGGAGATTGCCGATGATTTGCGTTCGGAATTAATCTATGCTGATGAGGCGTTTACGCTTGGCGAATGTGGCTTTGAGGGTGGTAAACAGGTTGTTACGCTCAATCGCTCACGAGATGGTTACCCTTATCGTCTGCGACTCGATTTGTTGGGTGGGTATCAACGCCAAAATCTCGCTACGGTGGCAACCGTGCTTGATGTCCTGCACGAAACAACCCCACTCTCGATATCACGCCGTGCTTTTGTTGAGGGCGTGCGAGATGTTTGCGCCATTACATCGTTCAGAGGTCGTTGGCAAGTATTGTCCGAGAAGCCGCTTGTGGTGTGTGACACGGCACACAACGAGCATGGTATTGCTGAGGTTGCCAAGCAGTTAAATGAGCGCACAAACGAGGGCGAGTTGTTCTGCATTATGGGCTTTTGCGAGGATAAGGAGTTTGATAAGATGCTTGCGTTGATGCCGAATGATGCACACTATATCTTTACGCAGGCGTCAATTCGCCGTGCTGCATCGGTAGAGAAGATTTCGGAGGTTGCGGTGTCGCTCGGACTTGACTTTGAGGTTGCGCCATCGGTTGGGGAGGCATTGGTGAAGGCTCAGTCGCAACTCACTGAGGATGATATGCTCTTTATCGGTGGCAGTACTTTTGTTGTGGCAGAGGTCCTTGATAGGTTATAAGACATTTAACACTATGAATAATAAAACCGCCGAGAGAACTCTCAGCGGTTTTTATTAGTGTCTATGATATCATTCTATTTGAGTTCGAGCCTCTTCCGGACAACAAAAAAAGAGTTCCCAAACGGAAACTCTTTTGTGCCCAGGACGAGACTCGAACTCACACGGGCTAATGCCCACTACCCCCTCAAAGTAGCGTGTCTACCAATTCCACCACCTGGGCTTTGAGGAGCCGATTCTCTCAAATCAGCGTGGCAAAGGTACACAAAAATTTTATACCCGCAAACTTTTATTGGAAAAAGTTGCAATTTTTTTGATGCACCCTGCCCTCTTACCTATTTTTAGGCTCTCTTAATTGCGATTTTGAGAGGTATCTCGTTTACATCGCTATCAACCACAAACTCGCCTTGTGGCTCGGCTGCGGTCTTAACGCTAACTGCCAAAGTTTGCTGACCGATATACGATGCGAACTCTGCAACGGCTGCGTGTACAGCCTCGATATCTTCAATTTCGACCTCAATCTTGTCGGTTACCTCCAAGCCCGAATCCTTGCGGATATTCTGGATACGATTTACCAACTCACGAGCCACACCCT
Source organism: Rikenellaceae bacterium (assembly GCA_015060075.1). Taxonomy (GTDB): domain Bacteria; phylum Bacteroidota; class Bacteroidia; order Bacteroidales; family Rikenellaceae; genus Alistipes. The sequence continues at coordinate 11,169 of SUZE01000021.1, forward strand.
CCTTCTGCAACTCCTCAGTGAGGGTGATGTCGAGTGCAACGGTGAGTTTGCCCTCGCTGGTTACCAACCAACCCGGCATATCCTCCGACATAATCTCGAAGTCGGCAGGGGTTACGGTAATCTGCTCACTTCCCATATCAAGTACGATTTCAGTAGAAGCCTCAATTTCTGAAATCTTCTCCTGCGAGAACTGCGCAGTCATCGCAGCAATCTGCTTCATATACTTGCCGTAGCGAGGTCCCAAAGTCTTGAAGTTAGGCTTGATACGCTTGGTGATAAGACCTGTTGTTTCGCGAATAAGGTCCATCTCTTTGATGTTTACCTCGTTGAGGATAAGCGACTTAACTGCCAACAAATGCTCCTCTGTTGCATCATCAAGTACAGGGATAAGTACCTTTGCAAGTGGCTGACGCACCTTGATATTCACCTTACGGCGCAAAGCGAGTACCATTGACGATACCTGCTGTGCCATAGCCATCATATCCTCCAAACGGCTATCAATAAGCGACTCATCACACTTAGGGAACGATGCGAGGTGTACCGAGCTCTCCGAGTGGCGACCACTCAAAGCGTTGAGGTCGCAGAAGATGCGGTCCGAGATAAATGGTGCAAATGGTGCTGCCAACTTCGCTACGGTTTCGAGGCAGGTGTAGAGCGTCTGATAAGCCGAGAGTTTGTCCTCGTTCATCTCGCCACCCCAGAAACGCTTGCGGTTAAGGCGTACATACCAATTCGACAAATTCTCGCCCACAAACTCCTGAATAGCACGAGCCGCAGGGGTCGGGTCGTAGTCTTCGAGCGATGCGGTAACATCTTTTACAAGAGTATTCAACAACGAGATAATCCAACGGTCAATCTCAGGGCGGCGCTCCATCGGTACCTCCGCCTCCTTGCCTGTGAAGCCGTCAATGTTGGCGTAGAGGGCAAAGAACGAGTAGGTGTTGTAGAGTGTTCCGAAGAACTTACGGCGTACCTCATCGACACCATCAATATCAAACTTCAAGTTCTCCCAAGGGTCGGAGTTTGAAATCATATACCAACGAGTGGCATCTGCTCCATACTTGTTGAGTACCTCGAATGGGTCTACGGCGTTGCCCAAACGCTTCGACATCTTGTTGCCGTTCTTGTCGAGGACAAGACCATTAGAGATGATATTCTTGAATGCTACGCTGTCGAACAACATTGTAGCGATAGCGTGCAGAGTGAAGAACCAGCCACGAGTTTGGTCCACTCCCTCGGCGATAAAGTCCGCAGGGAACAACTTGTCGAAGCAGTCGGCATTCTCGAATGGATAGTGACGTTGTGCATAAGGCATAGCGCCCGAGTCGAACCAAACATCAATCAAATCGCTCTCGCGGTGCATTGGCTCGCCCTTTGACGACACCAACACGATATTATCAACATAAGGTTTGTGAAGGTCGATATTCTCAGTCGAGTAGTTCTCTGCCGACATATCGCCCACCTTGAAATTTTTGTATGGATTCTCGGTCATAAAGCCCGCCTCGATTGACTTCTCAATCTCCGCCATCAACTCCTCAACCGAGCCGATACACTTCATCTCCGAGTAGTCCTCGTTAGCCCAAATTGGAAGTGGTGTTCCCCAGAATCGCGAACGCGAGAGATTCCAATCAACCAATCCCTCCAACCATTTGCCGAAACGACCGGAGCCTGTATACTCAGGCTGCCACTTGATTGTGTCGTTCAACTCCATCATTCGCTCGCGGAGTGCCGTTGTGCGGATAAACCACGAGTCGAGAGGGTAGTACAACACCGGCTTGTCGGTACGCCAGCAGTGCGGGTAGGAGTGGGTGTGCTTCTCAATTTTGAAAACTTTGCTCTCGCCTTTGAGCATTACGCAAATATCGATATCGAGCGTGGTGTCGCTATCCGCCAACGCAGCATCGTAGGCATTCTTAACATAGCGACCTGCCCACTCATTGTAGAGTGCTACATCGACATACTTTTCAACGAACTCCTTATCTAAATCCTCCAAGCGGAAGAAACGACCTGAACGGTCCACCATAGGGCAGTTCTTGCCTGCGGTATCAACCATAAAGAGGGGGGCAATACCTGCGGCACGAGCCACGCGGTCGTCATCAGCACCAAAGGTAGGTGCGATATGTACGATACCCGTACCGTCAGAGGTGGTTACATAGTCGCCCATGATTACGCGGAACGCATCGCCCATAGGCTTAACCCAAGGGATAAGTTGCTCGTAGCCGATGCCCTCCAACTCCTTGCCCTTGAAGGTTTGCTCCTCAACCTCGAATGTACCCTCCTGCTTCTTGCCGAAGTAGGAACCTACCAAATCTTTCGCCATAATGATAGTCTGACGAGCCTCGGTGTATGGGTTTTGGCACTTTACGCGAACATACTCAATCTGCGGACCTACGCAGAGCGCAGTGTTTGAAGGGAGTGTCCAAGGTGTGGTGGTCCAAGCGAGGAAGAATAGCTCGCCCTCGGCACCCTCGAAGAGGTGCTCACTCTTCTCGTTGCGCACGATGCGGAACTGTGCCGTGCAGGTGGTATCCTTAACATCACGATAGCAACCAGGTTGGTTCAACTCGTGAGTCGAAAGTCCTGTACCTGCAGCAGGGGAGTATGGCTGAATAGTGTAGCCCTTGTAGAGCAACCCCTTATCGTAGAGTCGCTTCAAGAGATACCACAAAGTCTCGATATATTTGTTGTCGTATGTAATGTATGGGTCGTCAAGATTTACCCAATAGCCCATCTGACGAGTGAGGTTGCTCCAAACATCGGTGTATTTCATCACATCCTCGCGGCAGCGGCGGTTGTACTCCTCCACAGTAATCTTCTTGCCGATATCCTCTTTGGTTATGCCGAGGGTCTTTTCTACTCCCAACTCCACAGGCAGACCATGGGTATCCCAACCCGCCTTGCGGTTTACGCGATAACCCTGCTGTGTCTTGTAACGGCAGAATACATCTTTGATAGTACGCGCCATAACATGGTGAATGCCCGGCATACCATTTGCAGATGGTGGTCCCTCATAGAAGATAAATGCGGGCGCACCCTCTCGTGTTTCGATACTTTTGTGGAAGGTATCCTTCTTGTCCCACTCTGCCAAAACCTCATTGGCAAGAGCCGATAAATCGAGATTTTTATACTCTTTGAACTTCATACGACAAATAAATTCAAGTTATAATCGTGCAAAGGTACTAATAAAAACGGAAAACGGAAAGCGGAAAACGGAAAACTTTATATTTTTAGACGAGAGACGAAAGACGAGAGAAATGCAAAATTAAGAATTGCTTTCAGCGCACCCCATAAAGCGACCAACGGGAGCGCCCCCATAAAGGGCGGAACGCCCGCCCCCATAAAGCAGTCGCAGACTGCGCCCCCAGAAATGTTGCGCCTTGACCACGCTTGAAGTTCCGACAACCAAAAAATATTTGCCGCAGAGGTGACACCTTAATCAAAAAATTTTTATTTTTGCATTGTACATTTTAACTATTTGAGAGATGACAAAGTTTTATGTAAAGGAGGTTGTGACACCAAGTGATGTGAAGCAGTGGTTGTTCCTCGACCGCAAAATATATAAGGAGTGCCCATATTGGGTATGCCCGCTTGATGACGATATCGAAAAGGTCTTTGACCCCAAGCGCAATCACCTCTTTGAGGGTGGCGAGGCGACTCGTTGGATTGCCTTCGATGAAAAGGGCGAGGCGGTAGGTCGCATCGCTGCATTCTACAACCGTGAGCAGGCGAAAGTAACCGAAAATATGGGTTGTTGCGGCTTCTTTGAGTCAATTGATAATCAGGAGGTTGCAAATCTACTCTTCGATGCTGCGAGGGAGTGGCTTACCGATAGAGGCTTGGAGGGTATGGACGGACCGGTAAACTTCGGCTCGCGCGATTCGTGGTGGGGTTTGTTGGTCGAGGGCTTCGAGTACCAACCTCTCTATGGAAATCCTTATCACCTGCCATACTACAAGGCTCTGTTCGAGAACTACGGTTTCCAGAACTACTTTAACCAGAACTCCTATGTGTGGCGAGCAGAAGATGGCGTGTTGAGCGAGATTGCCCTCGAAAAGGCGCATCGTGTACTCGCCAACCCCGAATACCAAATCAAGGATATTACGGGTGCCAACCTCGAAGAGGCAGCCGAGAATCTGCGCACCATATATAATAAGGCGTGGTCGCTATTTACAGGCGTTAAGCAGATGACCAAGGAGGAGGCGCAGAAGTTGATGCGCACGCTCCGCCCGATTATAGACCCCAATTTGATATACTTCGCCTACCATAATGACAAGCCGATAGGTTTCTTTGTTATGGTACCCGACCTGAATCGTGTAATTGGTAAGTTCAACGGCAAGTTCGGCTTGGTGGAGAAGTTGCGACTGATGTGGGATTTGAAGGTGCGCAAGTCGTGCGACCGAGTTTTTGGTATTATCTTCGGCATCACGCCCGAGTTTCAGGGCAAGGGTATCGAGAGTGCCATTATGACCTACATTCTCGAAAACTATATCCGCACGGGGCGCAGCCCATACAAGTCGTTCGAGTTTGCGTGGATTGGCGACTTTAATCCTGTGATGAACAGAATGATAGAGCGTTATGTCTGTGCTAAGAAACACAAGATGCACACGACCTATCGTTTCCTCTTCGACCGTACAAGGGAGTTCCACCGCTGCCCACGATTGGGATTAAAGAGATAAAAAACACTTCTCTTTTTAATTTTTAATTCTTAAATTTGTAAGCAGAACGAACTTAAAACTACATAAAACTATGAAAACAACCGTATTTACAAAGTATCACATCGCAAATGGTGCCAAGATGGCAGAGTTTGCGGGTTACAATATGCCTATCGAGTTTTCGGGCATCAATGACGAGCATCTCACCGTGCGCAACGGTGCAGGCGTCTTTGATGTGAGCCACATGGGCGAGATTTGGGTTAAGGGCGAGAATGCCACAGCCCTCTTGCAACGCATTGGCACAAATGATGTTACTAAACTATACGATGGCAAGGCGCAATACTCGTGTATGCCAAACGGTAAGGGCGGAATTGTTGATGATATCATCATCTACCGCTATTCGGAGCAGAAGTACCTTATCTGCGTAAATGCAGCCAATATCGACAAGGATTGGGCGCATATCTTGGAGCAGGGTAAGGCGTTAGGTATGCGTGAGGGCGTGGAGTTGGAGAACGCCTCCGACCGCATCTCGCAGTTGGCAATACAGGGACCTCTCGCAATGAAAATCGTACAGAAGATGTGCGAGGAGGAGGTTGAGAATATGGAGTACTACACCTTCCGTCAGTTGCAGTTGGCAGGTTGCGAGGTGATACTCTCGATGACGGGCTACACAGGCTCAGGTGGTTGCGAAATCTATATGCACAACGAGGACGCCGACCACATTTGGGAGGAGTTGTGGAAGGCCGGCGAGGAGTATGGCTTAAAAAATATCGGCTTGGGCGCAAGAGATACCCTTCGCTTGGAGAAGGGTTTTTGCCTCTATGGCGATGAGATTGACGACACAACTTCGCCGATTGAGGCTGGCTTGGGTTGGATTACCAAGTTTGTTGATGGCAAAGATTTTATCGACCGAGAGTTCCTTGCCGAGCAGAAGGCTAACGGTGTAGAGCGCAAGTTGGTAGGCTTGAAGATGATTGACCGAGGTATTCCACGCCACGAGTACAAGGTAGCCGACACCGAGGGCAACGAGATTGGACACATCACCTCGGGTACGATGTCGCCTTGCTTGAAGGTGGGTATCGGTATGGCGTATGTGAAGACGGAGTTTGCAAAGGTCGGCACGGTGGTTTGCGTGGTAATTCGTGACCGCTTGCTCAAAGCCGAGGTTGTGAAGGTGCCGTTTGTATAGCGAATAGTTAATGGCAAGTATTGCTTTTCTGGTAGAGTGGTTTCCGGGTGGAGGTGTTGAGCGAGTTATAATGAATCTCGCTCAACCGCTTGTTGATAGGGGACATAAGATTTCTCTCTTTGTCCACAACCTCCAAGCCGATAAGTTGCCGGCGGTGTTGCCGATAGAGTATATCGAATTACCATATTCGGCGCTTAGTTCACGCAACTACGATACAGTGCGACAGTCCATTATCGACAAACATATAGATATACTCTTCTCTACGGGGCGATTTCCGAAATATCTACCTAAATTGCGTGAAGAGGGCATTTGTAAGTTGGTGTTTGTTCTGCACGGCTGTCCCTTTTACGAGAAGTTGGAGAAGTGGGGGCAGATTATTCGCCCTCGAAAGCACACGGTTGCCGAGTGGCTAAATCGCTACCTCATCAACTATCCCAAATTCAAACTCGGCTACTATGACCGAAAGATGCAGAGGAGGTATCGCTCCATCTATAATGCCGTTGATGCCTATGGGGTACTGTTTGAGGAGTATGGCAGAATGGTTGCCGAAGAGATTGGCGTTCCGTACGAGGAGTCGAAGTGCGTTGTTTTGCAAAATCCGATACAACTCTCCGACAAGATAGAGTTGTCGCTACCTCGTGAGAAACGAATACTCTTTGTAGGTCGTTTGTCCTATTGGGATAAGCGTATCGACCGCCTGCTTGCTGCTTGGGCAGAGGTATACGAGAGGTTTCCGGAGTGGCGATTGTCTATTGTCGGCGAGGGCGGAGAGCGTGAGAACCTCGAAAAGATAGTGAGCGATGAAGGGCTGCAACGAGTTGAATTTTTAGGCTTCAATCCATCGCCCGAACAACTATATGCAACCTCCGAGATATTGTGTCTTACCTCTACGATTGAGGGTTGCCCGATGGTGCTTCTCGAAGCGCAGGTGTGCGGTTGTGCAACTATGGCGTTTGATTGCAGTGCAGGAGTGCGAGAACTGCTCTCCCCAAATTGGGAGAGTGGAGTATATGTGCCTAATGGGGATATTAAAGCCTATGCCGAGGCATTGGCACGTTTGATGAGTAATGATAAACTTCGTGCTTCGATACAGCGAAATGGAGTGGAAAATGCAAAACGCTTCTCACTCGAAAAGAGTGCCGAACAATATCACACCCTGATAGAGCAATTGATGCAGAATTAAGGTATGTTTTGATAATTTCTGTTTTTAATTCACAATTCTGCATTCAGCATTTTGCATTTTGCATTTTTTGTTCTATCTTTGCGGTCGCAATAAGGTTTTGGACCCATAGCTCAGTTGGTTAGAGCAGCGGACTCATAATCCGAAGGTCGTGGGATCATGCCCCTCTGGGTCCACATTATTAATAAAAAGCATCTGTGACGAAATTGTTGCAGATGTTTTTTGTTATAAACATTTTGAATATCTAAATAAATATGGTACATTTGACATCGAATAGTACTAACCTAACTCACAGATATTTATGAAGAAAATCATTCTTACCGCTCTTGCTCTTCTGCTGTTTGTCTCAGTCAATGCCCAACAGTGGGAGGATGTAAGCCTAAAAGACATTGAGCCACAAGGTTGGATTATGGAGTACCTGCAAACACAAAAAACGGGACTCACAGGTCATCCGGAAGCTCTCTCCTACCCCTACACCACAAATTTGTGGGATGGCGAAATTCCTCGAATGGGAACACACGGACGAGATTGGTGGCGATATGAACAGACCGCCTACTATACAGACGGACTTATCCGTTTGGGATATCTTATTGACGACAAAGCCATGATAGAAAAGGCCATGGCAGGTATTCGTTACACTCTGAACAACCCACTGCCCGATGGCACACTTGGCAGTCCGAAAGTGGATATTTCGTGGCCTACAGCCGTATTCTTCCGAGCAATGCAGGCAGCCTACAATGCCAGCCCATCGAAGGAGATGTTGCAGGCATTGGAGCGTAATTATGAGGCCTACACAATCGAACACCTAGCATACCGTAGAAATATCATCTCGATTGAAGGTCTGCTTTGGACCGCTGCAAGAACAGGTAACCAGAAACTCGTAGAGAAAGCCGACTATGTTTTCCGCAACAGAAAAAATTATGTAGGTGGCGACCAAAAGCACCGAGATTCACGCGTAACAATCGAGTTCCTTACGGCCGAGAAGCCATACGAGATGCACGGCGTTACAATGTGCGAAATTTTGAAGTTGCCGATAATGCTCTACGAGGCAACGGGCAACCCATACTACAAGCATCTCGGAGTTAGCTCATTGGAGCGTCTTTTCAGCGAGAACGAGCTTCCAGATGGACTCTTCACCTCTTCGGAGTGGACACGAGGCCGTGGCATTATGCACAGCCACGAAACCTGTGATGCTGTGGATATGAGTTGGACATTGGGTTACTACCTCGAGATTCTGAAAGAGGCAAAGTATGCCGACAGGCTCGAAAAGATAGTCTTTAATGCGGGAATGGGTGCTGTGGCAAACGACTTCAAGTCGCTGCAGTACTACTCCTCGGTAAATCAGTTCATCTGCACCGGAACATCCAACCACAATAAGGATAACTACTGTTCGACTTGGATGGCATACCGCCCTACGCACCAAACAGAGTGTTGTGCAGGACAGATTCATCGCCTTATGCCAAACTATGTGGCGAGAATGTGGCTTCGTAGCAGAGATGGCGTTGTGGCAGCACTCTACGGACCATCTAAATTCAAGTATGACGATGGCATAACACTTATCCAAGAGACATCATACCCATATAGCGAGCGCATAACCATACGCGTAGAGGCCGAAAAAGCGAAGAAATTTGCTCTGCATCTACGCATACCGGGCTGGTGTGAAGGTGCAACGCTCTCGGTAAACGGAAAGAGTGTGCAGGAGGAGCTGGAGAGCGGTACATTCTTCACCCTCAACCGCAAATTTGCCAATGGTGACTGCATCGTTCTCGAGTTGCCGATGAAGGTGGTTCGCAAGACAGCACATGGTAGTGGTGTATGGTTTGAGCGCGGTCCGCTTGTATACACCTACGCAATTCCTGAGAAGTGGGAAAAAGATACTTTCCGCTATGCAAATATGAATGGAAAATATCCTGCAGATGACAACGAATTCCCTTGTTGGAGTATCACCCCTGCCGGAGATTGGAACTACGCTGTGGCTGCAGATGAGGAGGCCAAGGCGGTGTCAACCTCGAAAGGTCCTCGTCTTAAGCTCAAAGTCTACCCTATTGATTGGGAGCTTGCCAAGGGCCCTAAGGGTGAACTTCTGACACCAGATTTGCCTATCGCTCCTGCGGCAACGGGCAAAGGCAAATATATCGAACTTACGCCTTACGGACAGACACAGCTACGACTGACAGTCTTCCCGGTACTGTATAAGAAATAGTGTTAAGAGCGACCTAACAATGGTCGCTCTTAACATTTTATCACTAATATCTGAAGGCACTTCCTCCGACAAACTCTCGCAAGACAGATGTTGGAGGTATCTCGTCTGTGCCTATAGTGTGGAAGTTATCGAGGAATTTCAACATTCCCTGCGCCGTAGCATATTCGGGGCGAGTGTTCGGAATCGCTCGTAACAACGGCTCGGCAAATGGTTTTAGTACCGCAATCTCGTAGAACAGAGAAGAGTTAAACATCACATCAGCCTCCTCCTGATAAGGGAAGATATTGCGCTCCTCGCCACGGCGCACACTTGGCCAGCGGGCAATCGTATCTGCGGCACTTGTACCGCGTGTGGCATTATCCCGAATCATACGGCGCAGTAGGCGGTTGTCCGTAGTGTGTATGCGTGAAGTATTATCCATTGCCACCGAGGTAAAGCACGAAGCGTAGATGCGGAACTTTGCTGTATCGGGGATACTCGGCGTAAGACGAGGATTGAGCGAATGAATACCCTCCATAATGAGTATCGAACGGTCATCGAGTTGCAGCGGGTTGTCGTGCCACTTGCGAGTGCCGCTGATAAAGTCGAAACGAGGAATCTCGACACTCTCGCCCGCCATTAAACGCCCCAAATCCTCATTGAGCCTTGCAAGGTCTATCGCCTCCAACGCCTCGAAGTCATAGTCACCATTCTCGTCACGAGGTGTATCCTCGCGATTTACAAAGTAGTCATCGGTCGAAACCAATACAGGGTGCAGACCGAGTACTCGCAACTGCACGCCAAGTCGCTTCGAGGTGGTTGTCTTACCACTTGACGAAGGCCCCGAAATCAGTACAAGTCGCAGACCTCGCTCACGATTTGCTTCGGCTATGGTGTCGGCAATACGGGCCAAGCGTTTTTCGTGCAGAGCCTCGGCAATCTGTATCAACTCGCTGGCATCGCCCTGCTCGATGCGTTTGTTCAACTTTCCGACTGTCGGCACGCCCATAATATCCACCCACTCGCTGTAACCATCGAAGATGGAGAACATCTTTTGCAAATTCGGAGCAGGGGCAATAGTATCGGGGGCGGTGCGAGATGGTAACGAGATGTAGAAACCTTTGAAATATGGCTGCACCTCGAAACGGTCGATATAACCCGTAGATGGAGCGAGCGCACCGAAGAAGTAACCCACCTCATCGCCCAATCGTTCAACCGAACTATATAGTCGCTGGCGTGTCTGCAAGAGGTCTATTTTGTCGTCAAATCCTCGCTCTGCGAACTCTTTGACAACCTCTTCGGTTGGTAGTTTTTCGCGTGTTATTGGAATATCTTGTTCTGCAATTTTACGGGCTGCATCATAGAGAGCCTGACACTCCTTTGTCGAGAACTCGGTTTTGCCCTCCACCTCGCAGTAGATGCTGTCGCCTATGGCATGGCGGGCATGGAACTTCTGCTGAGGATACAATTTCGACACAACAGCCTGCATAATGAATATCATCGAGCGTTGATAGACACGAAATCCGGCGGGGTTTGTGATGTCGAAGAACTCTACCTTGGCGGGAGTGTAAATTTTGTAGTTTAACTCCTTGATTTTGTGATTTACAAAGGCAGCAAGTAGGGGATATTTACCCTTCAAATCGAGGTTGCAAGCGAGTTCGAGTAGGGAAGTACCCATCTCCACCTCGACCGTTACGCCACTATTTACGCACTGAATTTTAACCATATTTGCCATAGTCGAAACTTTTTCTACTCTCAAAGATAGTGCAAAAAAAAGAAAAACGGAAAATTTTATCTTCCGTTTTTCTTTTGTTAAAATTTCGTGGCAGGCTACTCTACTGTTGGATTGTTTGCAGGGTCGTAGATTGCGTAAGTTATATCTGTTCCGACTTGGAAAGTATCTTTGGAATAGGTGTTGTTGAATTGGTCGGTAGCCCTAACCTCGATATGCTCAGCATCGGGGTTCTCCAAGGTATATTTCCACATAGTATAGCAAGGTTTGTAGCAATCATCTGCTTTTGCGCCCTTCCAACCGAGCTGAACGCCAATGGCATAGAAGTCCATTCCTGACTCAACACCTGAGGCTGGTCGCTTTGGGTCATCTAACACATACGAGCCAATCAAATCCTCATAATCAGGCTTATAGTTATAATCTCGAAGACTTGTCATCTCGCCTGTCTTTTTGCCATCTTCATAGACTTCGACCTTCCAACGCCAAGGGTCCGAGCTAAATACATTTGCCAAGATTACATTTTTATCATATCCGAACTGGTAGTAACCTTTTGTGCCGGTACTGTTAGTATCACCCACAGGAATTGCACAACCGGTTATTTCATTTCCACGATAGAGTCGAATCTGATCGTTTGCATCATTCATTTTGTAAGGAAATCCCTTGTAGTACCACTTTGTAAAGGAGTTGTCCTTTGCATAAAGTACTTTGTATCCACAAGGTGAACCATCATCTGCCAGATTACTTCTCCAAATTCGACCACAAATAGCCGAAACGTTATGCTCGTATATGTCATATCCTAAATTGTTTGCACGATAGTCACAAGGTCTATTTATGTGCAAATGCCCCGAAAGAATATGTGCCTCTGCAAACTCACTCATCAAATTCCATACATTCTTGACATTATGAAGAGAGCTACTTGTCAACATGTGTTCGTGCACACAAAGCACAATCATCTTATCTCTCGATACAGACTCTAAATCCTGTTTTAACCATTCGAATTGCTCATCAGTAAACAGTCTTTCCGTAGTGGCTGATGCAGCAGATACATTACTATTATATTTTGTATTTCTCATACATACAAAATGGGCATCTCCACGATTGAATGAGTAGTTTACAGGTCCGAAACACTCCTCGAATGGGCGTTGGAACTTTATATTTATATTGTGATTACGTTCGTCAGTAAATATCGGCTTTGCGCTTGAAACACTCGCATTGTCATGATTACCCATTACAGCAAATACAGGCATACCCATATATTTAAAAGCCATAACATCGCGCATGTCATCAAGCAGATGCTCCTTATTATTTACAATGTCGCCAAGCATCACGCCATAACAAGGCAAGTCTAATGATTGAGCATAACTACTAATCTCAGGAGCAGCTTGTGCGCTGAAACGAGCCACATGCTCTGCATTACTTGGTTGTGGGTCTGCCATTGCAAAGATTGCAAACTCCTCCTCCGGACCATTCGGCAACTTCTCGAATGTAAAATCGTACTGCGGAGAGTTTGATGGGTATTTCTTAAAGAAGCCAGGTCTGCCCAACTCATCAATCGGTACTACAACATCGTTTGGCAATGAGCAGTAGATATACCAAGTTTCAGGAGTGACTCCACTCAGCTCGTAATAGCCGTTCTCATCAGTTGTAACAACCTGGAAACCATCACTTACCGCAACATTCGCAATTGGCGAGCCATCGGTATAGCGAACATAACCTTTGATATTCTCGTAGAAGATTTCAAACTCGTCTGCTACTGCCTCGAATGATGTCAAAACGGTGGTAGTCTTTGGAGCGTATGTTACAGTCTTAAACTCACGCACCACTCCTTTCGGGAGAGAACCTTCTGGTGTCCAGGTCGCAACCATCTTTTCTCCTCCCTTCTCGATAAACTCGATTGTGCAAGCTCCAACCTCTACGGCAGGGAGAACAATATGTAAAACGCTCTCTGTCGAAGATGAAAGGGTGAAATTTGCAGGGAGGGTGTATGTCACAACATTGCCGACACTCTCGGTCGCAGTGATTGCTGCATTTTGACAATCAACATTATACTCGCCTGCAACGCTATTCTCGGCTGTTAAAACGACCTTCTCCAATGCTGCACCATCGAATTTTGCCTTCACAGGTACACGCAATATTGTAGCGAGATGATTGAGGGCAATTCTATTGTTTCCCCCTGCCAAATATCCGCACATAGGTACACTACCCACTGCATAAGTTCCCTCTACATACTCCTGCTCGGCAGGGAACTCTACAACGGGTTGCTCGGCAGAAGTTGCACTACAATATGGCAACGTTATATGGTAAGGTGTTGAGGGTAGTCCATTTGAGAAACCAAACGAAGCCAACGTCTTATCCTCAGGGTTGATTTTCACCTCTTCGGAGAGGGTGCCGTTTACCACGATTTTGTCCCCTTCGCTCCAATAGACCGGATAGGTATCGCCCACCTTTCCGCCCAACGAGGTGCGGGTTTGTGGCAATGAAATTGTCAGAGTTGCACCATCGCCAACATTAACTGCGTTGTCGGAGGTGTTGTCGTTTTGGCAACCAACGGCAAAGAAGCCTGCCACTGCCAATAAAAGTAAGAGTTTTTTCATGGTTAGTTATCAAATTTTAACTATTAATAATATAACATCTTGTTTATCAACGGATTACCCCCCCCCGAGAGATTTGGGGAGGGGTATTTTACCCTTTATCCTCTATTATGTCCATTATTTTGCATGCATTACTATTGCAAATATAGAGATTTTTTGTAAAAAAACAAAAATAAAAAGTCCCATTAATTATAAATTATCGATTGTCAATCATCAATTATCAATTATTTTACTACCTTTGTAGTAATCGAAAATTCTAAAAACAAATATACTATGTTCGACCAATTTGTAAACCGTCATATCGGGTGCAGTAATCCCGATACTCTTAAAGCGATGCTCGACACTATCGGTGTCGGCTCGGTAGACGAACTCATTTCGCAGGTTATCCCATCGGATATTCGACTTAATGCACCTCTCGCACTCTCCGAGACGATGAGTGAGTACGAATTTGCTCAGCACATTCAGGAGTTGGCAGCGCGCAACCAGCAGTTCCGTTCATTTATCGGTATGGGTTACTATCCTAATGCCGTGTCGGCAGCCGTTATGCGCAATGTATTCGAGAATCCTGCGTGGTACACCTCCTACACCCCTTATCAAGCGGAGATTTCGCAAGGTCGCTTGGAGGCTCTCCTCAATTATCAGACCGCAATTATCTCGCTTACGGGAATGGAGATTGCAAACTGCTCGTTGCTTGACGAGGGAACAGCCACTGCCGAGGCAATGGCGATGATGTTCTCACTTCGCTCGCGCGAGGCGGTGAAGGAGGGGCGCAATCTCCTCTTTGTAGATGAGAATATCTTTCCACAGACGCTCGATGTATTGCTCACTCGCAGTGAGCCTTTCGGCATCGAGTTGATAGTGGATAACTACGCCGACTACACCTTCACAGGCAAGGAGTTTGGAGCTATCGTGCAGTACCCTGCTGCAAATGGCGAGGTACGCGACTACTCCGATTTTGTGGCTGCTGCCCACGCCGTAGGTGCGCTTGTAACCGCAGATGCAGATTTGCTCTCGTTGGCACTTCTCGCACCACCGGCAGAGTGGGGCGCAGATATTGCCGTAGGAACAACTCAGCGTTTGGGTTGTCCGATGGGATTTGGTGGTCCTTCGGCAGGATATATGGCTACGAAAGAGGCTTTCAAACGCAACATGCCGGGAAGAATTATCGGTGTTTCGGTCGATAGACTCGGTCGCAGAGCATTGCGTATGGCGTTGCAGATGCGAGAGCAGCATATCAAGCGTGAGCGTGCAACCTCAAATATCTGCACCTCGGTAGCACTTATGGCTTCGATTGTAGGTTTCCACTGCGTCTATAATGGAGCAGAGGGCTTGCGCCGTGCAGCTCTCACCGCTCACCTCTCGGCTTTGTCCGCAGCGAAGGGCATTGAGGCTCTCGGATATAAACTCGCTTGCTCAAACTACTTCGACACGCTCGATATCGAGGCGGAGGCCTCGGTTGTGGAGTCGGTAGCGGAGGAGCACCACATAAACTTCTACTACCCTTCGGAGTTCCGTGTTCGCCTCTCGTTTGACGATGTTACCACACCAGCCGAGGTGGAGGAGGTTGTTGCAATTTTTGCCGAGGCAAAGGGCAAGAAGATGAAGAAGGTTGCCCACGCAACCGAGCCACAACACTTTATGGAGCGCAAGTCTCCATACTTGACCGAGCCTGTATTCAACCGCTACCGTTCGGAGAGCGAGTTGATGCGCTATATCAAGCAGTTGGAGTTGCGCGATATCTCGTTGGCAAACTCGATGATTTCGCTCGGCTCTTGCACTATGAAGTTGAACGCTGCCGCTTTGATGCAGCCACTATCCTTGTCGGGCTTCCAAAATATCCACCCATTTGCCCCTGCCGACCAGCGTGAGGGCTACACTGCACTTATCGAGGAGTTGGAGAGCGACTTGGCAACCATCACAGGCTTTGCTGCTTGCTCGGTACAGCCAAATTCGGGTGCTGCGGGCGAGTATTCGGGATTGATGGTGATTCGTGCTTACCACCAGAGTCGTAATCAGGGCTATCGTAACATTGTCTTGATTCCAGCTTCGGCACACGGCACAAACCCCGCTTCGGCAGCTATGGCAGGTATGAAGATTGTTACCGTAGCGTGCGATGCGCATGGAAATATCGATGTTGATGATTTGAAAGCAAAGGCGGAGCAGTGCTCTTCGGAGTTGTGCGCCTTGATGGTAACATACCCTTCGACACACGGCGTATTCGAGAGCCGTATTCGCGAGATTGTAGATACTATCCACGATGCAGGTGGCGAGGTATATATGGACGGTGCAAATATGAATGCACAGGTCGGTTTGACCAATCCGGGCTTTATCGGAGCCGATGTCTGCCACCTCAACCTGCATAAGACCTTCGCAATGCCTCACGGTGGCGGTGGTCCTGGTGTAGGTCCTATCTGCGTGGCTTCGCACCTCGCACCATTCCTCCCTTCGCACTCGATTGTGCCTACGGGAGGTGACGAGGGCATCACCGCCGTTTCGTCATCGCCTTGGGGCTCGGCACTCTTATTGCCTATAACCTACGGCTATATCAAGATGCTCGGTGCTGACGGCTTGCGCAAGGCGACCGAGATGGCTATCGTAAATGCCAACTATATGGCTTCGGCAATTAAAGATGAGTTCCGCACCTACTACTCGGGCGAAACGGGCCGTGTAGGTCATGAGATGATTCTCGATTTGACCCACTTCAAGCGTGATTATGGCGTAGATTGTGGCGATGTGGCACACCGATTGATGGACTACGGCTTCCATGCTCCAACCCTCTCGTTCCCTGTTCACGAAACACTGATGGTTGAGCCTACCGAAAGCGAGCCGAAGGAGGAGATGGACCGCTTTATCGAGGCTTTGGTGCAGATTAAGCGCGAAGCAGAGAAGATAAATGGCGAGGCGGACAATGTTGTTGCCAACGCACCGCATATTGCCGAGGAGTTGGCTGGCGAGTGGTCGCACCCATACTCACGCAAGGAGGCAGCCTTCCCGTTGGAGTGGGTAGCACGCTCGAAGTTCTTCCCGTATGTAACGAAGATTGATAACGGCTACGGCGACAGAAACCTCGTTTGCAAGAACGAGGAGTAGAACTACATCATAAAGCAATTTATAGTAGAATAGGGTGTGCCCAAAAACCTGTTGGACACACCCTATTTTAGTCTCAAATCATATTTACGATACGCCTCGTACCCAAACTTGTTTATTGTACCAATGATATCGGCAGTGCGGGATAGATGGATTGGAAACAGAGGGTGCTGCCTATATACCTCTACTCTTTCGATGCCATAATTAGGTGATTCAATTTCAAACTCTATACAGGGAATATTGTCTTCAAAATGTCGAATAATGCAGTTTAATTTACACCCATTTAGTGTTAGTTGAACTCTTTGGAGGTTAATATCTATAAAGAAATAGTACCTATAATAGGAGTTGTAGTCAAAGTCTTCGGCAAAGAAGAGTATATTTCCGGATTTGTGCAACCTCTCAAACTCCGGTTTCATATCTACCATACCATTTTCATGTACAGCGTAGAACATCGTAACATAGATTTTAAGCTCTTCGCTCCAAAAGAGCATTTAACAAAATAGAAAGTGTGGAGTCAATTCGTTTATCTAGAAATAGGCATTTGGCGTAGCCCGACAGTAAATAAACTATACCCCACACCTGCAAGGTATGGAGTTAGCATAGACTATACCACAAAACACACCTATACAAGTGATGTAAGTATTCGTTATTCTTACTGTCCTAAAATCGCCAAATTTCATCTCTAAGAATTAGCGAAACACTTTCACTAAAATATGTCTGCAACCCTTGCGGACTGCACCACAAATATAGTAACTTATTACGAAAAGTGCAAAAAAAATGATTACACACTAATTTTCACAAAATTTCACTATCTTTGCGAGAAGAATTAGTATTACATTAAACTATTTATATAAGGTATGAAGGTAGAGAATACAAAATTTGTTGCGGTGAACTATACTCTCACCGTTGATGGACAGGTAGCAGATAAGAATCCTGAGGGACAGCCTCTCGAATTTGTTTGCGGTGCAGGTATGTTGCTCCCTAAGTTCGAGGGCGCACTTATCGGCAAGGAGCCTGGCGATAAGGTTTCATTCACTTTGGAGCCAAAAGATGGCTACGGCGAGTTGATTCAGGAGGCTATCGTGGAGTTGCCAAAGACAATCTTTATGATTGACGGCAAGGTTGTTGAGGAGATGTTGTTCGTTGGCAATATAGTACCTATGAGCGATGCTGAGGGACACCGTATGAACGGTATTATCCGTGAGGTTAAAGACGAAACTATCATCATGGACTTTAACCACCCAATGGCAGGCAAGACCTTGAATTTCGATGTAGAGGTTGTTGAGGTGCGCGATGTTACCCCTGAGGACCTCGCTCCAAAGGGCGGTTGCTCGTGCGGTTGCGACCACGACCACTGCGAGGGTTGCGGTGATGACCACCACTGCGGCGAGGGCGAGTGCAATGGCGACCACGAGTGCCACTGCCACTAAGCCAAGCAGTATTATACCAAAATATAGTGGAGAGCTGTCAAAACGGCTCTCCACTATATTTTATTATCTCTCGTCTACTCCATCGGCAAACTTTCGTGCGAGTAGCGCAAAGGTGTGCCATCAAAAAGCACCACATCAGCCTCAACACTGAGACTATTGCCTACCATCTCCATCGTAATCGTTCCCGACTGCAACGGGCGAAATGGAGCATAGTAGCACTGCGGGTCCTCATAGACGATAATATAATCCGCATTGCAATATTTGTGAGTTATATCCACCTCTCCTCCCAACAACTCTCGCTTCAAACCAATAATTGCATTAGTGGTCAAATGCGATGCATCGGTAAGTGGCGAAATAACCACCAAAAGCCAATCCTCGCTATTGGTTACCTTTGCCATGTTTACGGGTATCTGCTCCTCGCCAAAATGGAGAGTTCCGAACTTGCTCGATGGCTGTGTACCTCCGTCATCGTTTGTACTACACCCCACTGCAACAAGTAGTGCAATAAGATATGTAAATATTCTGAATCTCATATTCTTACTATTTTACCTCAACTACACCGGTATAGTTAAACTTCACTTCGCTATTATTGAAGAAGTCCAACGTCAAATTGTGAGTAGCCTCGTCATAGGTCGATATAATCGTACCCGAATAGCCGTTTGCCTTGCTATAAACAGTGCCATCGTACTCAACTGTGAAGTCCGCACTCTGCGAGAAACCTCGTCCGCCATCACCACTGTTGAAGAATGCCTTTGGTGCATTCAGTACTACGCTCTTACCGCTTGACGTTGCAATCTCAACACTCCATACCGATTCACCCTGTGTAAGAACAGCTGACGATACGGTATATTCTGTGCCTTTGAAGGTGAAGAAGTTTGTCGGCTTCTCCGGAGCATAATCCACCGAGAGGCATACGCCATCAAAAGTTGCAGTATAGGTTACACCCAATACTCTGATATCGATATTTGCCGTATATGTTCCGGTAGCAGATTTGGAGATGGAAAACTCGCCCGTAGCACCACGCAGGTAGCCCGCCATAATCTCTATACTCTTAGAACTTGATGTGTTATCAATTACACCAAACTCAAAACTCGATGTTCCTCCCATATCGGCTATTGAGTGCGGTACACCATCAATAAGTTGATTTGAGATACCTATGTACATATACCAAGATACATTCTTCAACTCACCATAGTACTCCGCACCGGCAGGTGTGAAGTAGAGCGTTGTCGAGTAGTCTCCCTCATCGTAGAATGCTGCACGCAGAGGTTTAATCTCGCTGCCACGAGCGATAATATTTTCATTTACATTTACCTCCTTCTCTGCCGAGAGGTGCAACCTGAGCACCTTGCCATTCGTGAGGGTTATCGTAGCCTTCGCTACTGCCACTCCATTCTCGTATGAGAGTTGCGCAGTTCCTTCCTTGACTTCGCTATTATTCTTTGGTGTAACCTCTACAAGGGGTGCGCCTGCAAGGGTTGACATAATCGTATAGAGAGTTGATTCGGTTTTGAGGTCGAACTCTTTACCCACCAAAAGCGGACTAACTGCTACGAAGATATACTCTTCACTTTCAAGAATCTCGGTAGCCGTAGTGAGATTTGCAACAGGAGAGGCTGCAACATATATGTTCTCACCGGACATATCCACCGCCACGCTCTGCAACTTTGCTTCGTTGCCATTAATCGAGTAACTGTTTACAGCCAATTCTGTTTCGTGGTTGCCACCGGTGTAGTTCGGCTCACAAGCCACAAATCCCAATAGTGTCGCTACCGACAACATCGCATAAAAAAACTTTTTCATATCTTTATCTTATTAAATTTTCGTTTGAAATAGTAACATCTGCTTCGACCGCAAAACTTGGCGAAGAGCAATCCTGCAAGTTGCAGATAAAACGGTGCGAGCCATCTGCGCCACGCTCAACGGTTATTGTTCCGCCGTCAATGCGGGCATAGCTGTCGCCCCACTTGCCATCTGCGTACTTTACATACCACGCACCCGACCAATATGGCACAGTGAAACTATCGGGCAGTCCCGAAATTGAGTGGAATGGAGCAATTGACTCTTTGTCGAACGATGTGTCGGCATTGCGAGTCAGCATCGGATACTCGCCGACAGGTATGCCATCTTGTGCAATATCCGTTTCCCAAGGAACGAGCAGTTCAAGTCGTAGTATATTGCCACTGCCTTTCGGGTTACCCCACTCGAACGAGATACTCTCCTCGGCAAGGAATACAAGGATATTTCGATAACTGTTATCTCCAAGATAGAACGAGTCGCCTCTATCCTGCAAATGCGCTTTTGTCAAGTTTGTCAGCCTTAAATCGGAGGTGAGCAACGAGTTTGGTACCTGCTCGACAACTTGCGATTTTGGCTCAATAACACCACGCCATGAGAAGTTGCGCTTACGGCACTGTTTGCCGACCAAAACACCATCAATCGTATAGGTACCGTCACCATTGGAGATTATCTCCAACGAACCGTCATCTAACAGGTCGATATTCATCTCTGTCGAGCCATCGGGTATCGAGGCGTAGAATGTTCCCTCGGGACGCTCGTGGCGACCATCGGGTAGGTCTATATAGTCCATATAGCCATAGGCAAAGGTGTTAGGCGAAAAATCGCCCGAATTGCTTTGCGCTCTATACTCTCCGACAAGTTTTGAGAGGTCGGGTTTTTGCGCCGAGTTGAAAGGAGCACTCAGCAACAACTGCATCACCTCGCCCGGACCTACAAAATTGCCCATCTGGTCCATCTCCATATCGGTATAGAACTTCACGAGCCAACCATCGGAGGTTGCTTCGCCAATATCATCACCATTATAATAGACCTCCGCTTCGGTGAAAGTTATCGTAGTAGCCTCTTTCTCGATAAATGTGTCATCACCACCGTCTTCCTCTCTTTTTGCATCAAAACACGCTACCATAGAGAGTGACAAAACGCTAATAAGGGTATAAAACCAAACTTTTGATAAGAATTTTGACCGAGACATTTCACTAAATTTTATGTTGCAAATATAATATATGTATGCTATATATGCAAACGATAGTGGCAAATCATTGGAAGTTTATGCAAAATCGGGTGCTCGGCACACTTGAAGTGTGGGAACACCCGATTATTAGAAGCGGAACGCAGAAATTGCGACCAAATCGCTCTTTTACTCTATCTCCCAGTCGTAGCCGTCCTTGCGGTCCTTTACGCGGATACCGATAGCGGTGAGTTTATCGCGAATCTCGTCTGACAATGCCCAATTTTTGTCAGCCTTTGCCTGCATACGCATATCGAGCAACATCGTTACAAGTGGCGATACCATATCCTTGCCGCCCGCAGCCTCTGCCTTCTCGTTCTCCAAACCGAGAATGTCGAACACCCAACGCTGCACGGTAGCCTCTGCCTTTGCCTTATCCTCGGCAGTCAAGGTCTGCTTACCCTCCGATAGCTGGTTGAAGAGGCGCACATAGTCGAACATTGTCGAAATCACGATTGGCGAGTTCAAATCGTCAGCCATAGCCTCGGCACAACGGCTCTCAATCTCATCAACATCAAACGATGACGAAGCCGAAGCAGGTGCTTTGTGCAGAGCCTCTATACCCTTCATCAAACGGTCCAAGCCCTTCTCTGCTGCCTGCAACGCCTCGTTCGAGAAGTCGAGTGTAGAGCGATAGTGCGCCTGCAAGATAAAGAAGCGCACGGTCATTGGCGAGTACGCCTGCTCCAAGGCAGGGTGGTCGCCGTTGAACATCTGTTCGAGGGTGATAAAGTTGTTGTACGACTTACCCATCTTCTTGCCGTTGATGGTAATCATATTGTTGTGTACCCAATAGCGAGCCGAGTCGTGACCGAGCGCAGCGGTAGATTGCGCAATCTCGCACTCGTGGTGTGGGAACATCAGGTCCATACCGCCTCCGTGAATATCGAACTTCTCGCCGAGGTACTTGGTACTCATTGCCGAGCACTCCATGTGCCAGCCAGGGAAACCATCGCTCCAAGGCGAAGGCCAACGCATAATATGCTCCGGTGCAGCCTTCTTCCACAACGCAAAGTCGTAGGAGTGGTGCTTATCCTGCTGACCATCGAGCTGACGGGTGTCGGTTACAATATCATCGAGGTTTCTACCCGACAAAACGCCGTAGCGGAAATCCTTGTTGTACTTCTCGACATCGAAGTAGATTGAGCCATTCGACTCGTAGGCGTAGCCGGCATCGATGATGCGCTGCACGAAGTCGATTTGCTCGATGATGTGTCCCGATGCGTGAGGCTCGATAGATGGGGTTTGTACGCCCAACTTCGCCATAAAGGTTTTGTAACGCTCGGTGTAGTAGTGGGCAACCTCCATAGGCTCCAACTGCTCCAAACGAGCCTTCTTTGCGATTTTGTCCTCGCCCTCATCGGCATCGTGTTCGAGGTGACCAACATCGGTGATGTTGCGCACATAGCGCACCTTGTAACCTTCCGCCTTCAAGTAACGGAACAAGAGGTCGAAGGTGATAGCAGGTCGGGTGTGTCCGAGGTGCGGGTCGCCATATACGGTTGGTCCGCAGACATACATTCCGACACGACCTTCATTTATCGGCTCAAACGCCTCCTTGCGGCGTGAGAGTGTGTTGTAAAGAAGAAGTTTTGGTTTAGTCATATCTTTTATTTTTGAATTTTCAATTAAATCTTCGTTTTCGGTGCGCCTTGAATGCCGAGCGAATCCTTCTCGCGCTGGGTAAGAATCAAATCCTTATCCTCGGCGCCGAGGGTGCGGTAGTACTCGTTTATGCCATAGACCACATCCTCACGATTGTAGTAGGCTGCGAGGTAGTAGAGGCGCGAAAGTTCATCGAGGCGGTCATACATAATATCTGCTACCAAGTCGCCTTGCACACCATCGAACTGCAAGTAATACTCGATATAGTCGATAAGATTGTCGCCATACGCCAACAGCAACGCATCGCCCTTCTCGTTCAAGCCGAGGTCGTAGTAGCACTCAATAAATGGGAAAGTGTTGGCCTCCGTAAATCGAATTTGCTCTATCGGCAATACCTCCAAACCTCTGTCGAGTAACTCCTCGGCACGCTTGGCGTTGCCCTGCTTGATATACTCACGAGCAACACGCGCAAACGCCTCCCTTGCACGAGATACCGAGAGGTTGTACTGCGTGAAGTAATCGACATAGACACGCTTATCGGCGAGGTTGCCGTAACGCATCGTATTCATCAACTTATCGTAGGCGTAGTCAGCGTCTATACGACCAATGCTCCACGAATCTTTGTACGGAGTAAGAATTGGCACAAAACGGTATGCGTAGCCGTCAAACTGCAAGTAGTCGAGTAAACCGAACTTCTGCAAGACATAGACCTGCGTGAAGTATATCGGGCGTTTCCAGTCGAAGTGTGTCAGCATATCGAGCAACATCAACTCCGAGCGCGAGAGCGAAGAGGCGTTGATATTGATATAGACGGTATCGACCATCAAATCTCTATCCTTCTCCGCCACAATGCCCGAAGCGATAGCCGCATCTTTGTCCACCGGCAGAGCGATACGCTTTGTCGGGATATAGTCGGCAGGCTCGCCATAGCCGAGGTCCATCTTTGTACGGCGGTCATCGCTGCGCACAAACTCCATAACCTGCTTGGCATCGACCACACGGTCAATCTGCGAATTTACAGGAATCCAATCGTTTACGAAGGTATATTTGTGGCTTGGCAACGAGAATGGAATACCCTCGGCATCGTTAGCCTTACACTTCATCTCATCGACATACCACTCGCCATCAAGGTAGCTCGAATTCATTATGCGGACATCGGGGCGCACGCCATCAACCTCCTGATTAAACCACAACGGGAAGGTGTCGTTATCGCCATAGTTTACGATTATCGGACTTACACCCTCCTTCTCAACAATCGAGGAGAGGTAGTTGTAACCCATATCACGAGCAAATGTGCGGTGCGAACGGTCGTGGTCGTCACAATTCTCTGCGCAGAGAATACCGGGCACTGCCATTGCCAATACAGTAGCCGTAGCAGCGGCTGCTTTGTGGTGCTTCTTTAACGCCTTTGTCAAGAGGTCGTAGAGAGCCAATACACCCAAGCCTATCCACATCGAGAAGGCGTAGAACGAGCCGGCATATACATAGTCGCGCTCACGCACCTCACCCGGCGAGGAGTTGAAATATACGACCAGCGCAATACCCATCATCACAAACAACCACATCACAACGGTAAAGTTGCGAGGGTCACGGTTGAGTTGATATATCAAACCGATAATGCCCAACAAGAACGGCAACAGATAGTAGGTATTTCTCGCCTTGTTGTTCTCCATTTCGCGTGGGAGATTGGTCTGCGGACCGAGATATGCCGAGTCTATCGCCTTGATACCCGTAAGCCAATTACCGTTGGTAATCGTTACCGCATCTGCTTGAATATCGTCTTGGCGACCAACGAAGTTCCAGAGGAAGTAACGCCAATACATATAATTGAGCTGATAGGAGAAGAAGAAGTTCAGATTCTCCAAGAATGTAGGCTCAACAATTGTGCGGGAGTATTCGCCATCGTGATAAGTAACTTTGCGACCAAAGTCCAACACCTCGGCACGCTGAGGGCGACCATCTTTACCATAGATGATATCTCCGTTTTCGTTGCGCACAAAGTCCATCTTTGTACGATATGCCGCCCAAGGCTTGTAGTCCTGCTCCTTCTTCATGTAGTTCCACATGCGAGGGAAGAGGTGCATAAACTTGTCGGGATAGACATAGTCATCAACCGTAGTGCGCTTCTCGTACTGCTTCTTCTCAGAGTTGTAGTGGTAAAACTCCTTCTCGGTGTAGCTCTCCACAGGTGCAGCATACGATGCACCATACAACAATGGGCGATTACCGTATTGGTCGCGGTTGAGCATCGACAACAACGCAGTAGGGTTGTCGGGGTTGTTCGAGTTCATAGGCGGATTTACCGCTGCACGAATCGTTACCGAGGCGTACGAGGAGAAGCCGAGCAT
>SUZE01000022.1 GCA_015060075.1 Rikenellaceae bacterium
GATGGTGCTACACGCCCTGTGTTCTACGAGAGCCGTGTGATAAATCTGCACCTCGACGAGGCAACGCTCCGCCGCATTGATGACGAGTACGAGGCGATGGCCAACGAGGCGGAGGAGTACGCAATCGAAAAGAGCAAGCGCGAGTTGGGGCGTTTGGATTCAATTCTCGGCGCAGACGAGACGATAGAGTCGCTGGTGGGCGACATTCTCGACCACTACGAGAACTACCGCCAATATGAGCAGATGGGCAAGGCGATGATTGTTGCCTACTCACGCCCGATAGCGATGAAAATTTACCGTCGCATATTAGATTTGCGCCCTGCATGGACGGAGAAGTTGGCTGTGGTGATGACTTCGGGCAACAAAGACCCCGAGGAGTGGCGCGAGATAATCGGCAACGATGCCCACAAAAAGGAGCTCGAAAGGCGATTTAAGGATAATGACAGCCCGCTGAAAGTGGTGATTGTGGTGGATATGTGGCTCACGGGATTTGATGTGCCGTCGCTCTCGACAATGTATGTCTACAAGCCGATGGCGGGGCACAACCTGATGCAGGCGATTGCGCGTGTAAACCGTGTATTTGGCGACAAGCAGGGAGGTTTGGTGGTCGATTATGTGGGCATTGCTTCTGCTTTGAAGCAGGCGATGAATGACTACACCATTCGTGACCGCAAAAACTACGGCGACACCGACATCTCAAAGACTGCATATCCCGAATTTCAGAAGAAGTTGGAGGTGTGCCGCGACCTGTTGCACGGCTTCGACTACTCGGCATTCTACGGCGAGTCGGATATGGCACGCGCTACGACGATTGCGGGTGGTGTTGATTTCCTGCAAGCACCCGAGCGTGAAGAAACAAAGAAACTATACATCAAAGAGGCGTTGTTGCTTCGTCAGTCGTTGTCGTTGTGTCAGAGCCTTTTGCAGCGTGAGGAGCGATTGGAAGCTGCCTACTTTGAGGCGGTACGCACACTGCTTACGCGAGTTGAGGGCAAAGGTAAGATTTCGTTCCGCGAGATTAACGAGCGCATAAACGAACTGCTCAAACAGAGCATCAAGAGCGAGGGTGTGATAAACCTCTTCTCGGACATAAAGGAGGAGTTTTCTATTTTCGACCCGAAATTCTTGGAGGAGATAGCGCAGATGAAGCAGAAAAACTTTGCTGTGGAGTTGCTGCGCAAGCTGATTGCCGAGCAGATAAGGGTTTATCAGCGTACAAACACCGTGCGTGCCGAAAAGTTCTCCGAGATTTTGGCGAATGCGATGAGTAACTACCTCAAAGGTTTGCTCACCAACGAGGAGGTTATCGAGGAGTTGTTGAAGACTGCCCGCGCTATCGTCAATGGCGAGGAAGAGGGCAAGAAACGCAACCTCTCAACCGAGGAATTGGCATTCTACGATGCTATAACCAAGCCCGATGCGGTGCAGGATTTCTATACAAACGAGCAACTTATCGCCATTACTCGCGAACTGACCGATGCACTTCGCACAAATAAGACCATAGACTGGACAATGAAGGAGAGTGCCCGTGCCGGTATGCGCCGCATAGTGAAGCGCTTGCTCAAAAAGTACAAATATCCGCCCGAGGGCCAGGAAGCAGCCCTCGAAACCATTATGACGCAGTGCGAAATGTGGAGCGAGAATGAGTTTGAGTAGCAGTAAATATGTAAATTAGCTGCTGAAAAGCGCTAAATTAGTCTTGTTTCGTTACCACAAAAAAGCAAGATGGCACTAATTGAGATAATAGGAGAACAAACAACTCGTGAGCGAACCTCACGAGTTGTTTTGTTTAATCCTCACGGTCATTATAAAATCGAATGGATATTTTGGTCATAAAATTATGTTCGTATCTATAAGAGTTTAATCATCTACATACAACACAATGAATATACTCAACCACCTCAGTTTGTTTATATTGCCTTGCGTCGAGTTTATCTGCTCTATACCTTGTGTATGTTCTCGAAAAACAATGATAATCTCCTTTTGTTCTGAGAATAGTTTCAATCTCACCAGGCGTCATTAAACCATCGCTATTATAACTAACAAAAATGTATTGACAACGAACATTAGCTATCAAATCAGCAAATGTCCTCAATACTTTATCCTTATAGCAATAATTAGACTTTTGAGTATTGTAATCCCTTAAGCCCGTCTTGCCATGCAACAATGGCTTGTCATCTTTGGCTATGGTTTCTAATACATGGTAATAAGCAGAATATTGCCTTTCATTATAAGGCGGATCAATGTATATAATATCAGCACTTATTCTTTTTGCTAATTCGTTCGCATCTTCACAATATACTTGATGCTGTAAGTCACTAAGATGTATAGAGAGAGGTTCCATTACCATTCTCTTTTGCGCATTTTTTTTATAGTGTTTCAAAAATGCGCCATACACAGATGCTGTATTTGCAACTTTATCAATATTCTCGATCAATGTTGCAAGCAAATAAAAATACTCTTCTCGCGTTATTAATTCATGCCTAAACCAATCCTCAATAATATGTCTGATAGCATCGCATTTCTGCCCATTCTGAGGAGTGAAATACATTCGTTCGAAACCACATGTTTTCAGACTGCCACAGCAATAATTTTTATAAACAAATCCCCTCTTACCTTGTAAATTATCTAAATATCTACAAACCTCTATTAATCTCTCTTCCTGATTATTAGCGTTTACTAATTGAGGAATAGTATCATGTAATGCCCTAAAAAGCAATTCGCTACTATTGCCAATGGACTGCTGATTTAGCACATAACTATAGTATTGTAAATCATTTGCTATTACACGGCATCCAATATCCTTAAAGCATGTTCCGACAACACCTGTACCTGCAAATAAATCACAAAATACGAGTTCTTCAGGATGGTCTAAATTTACCACAGCTCGTACACTCTCCTCAATAAAAGGAAGCAAGAACTTTTTACTGCCAATATAGTGCATTTTATTTTTTTATTAACCAAGCGTGTATTTTCTCTATCAACTCTAAATCATCCGGCATAATAACATACGAATGGAAACATTGGTTACGAATACGTTCCAATTGTTGAATCCATTCCGTCTTTTGTTGTTTATTCCCGCTTGTAGCCCACGGCGCAGTATATGCTTTATCAAAACAATCAGCCCAATTATTAATTGCAATTTCCTTGTATGCTATAAGTGTTAGGCAATCCCATGGCTCGTATTCTGGAGTACCTTCCTCTCTTTCTCGGTTCTTGTCGAATGCCAAATTTTGAGCATCTTTTGCAAATTTAGGAGGCACACCTTTCACATACCAATCTTTGCCGTATTTAGTCTGAAGGCGCTGTTTGGCATCATTCTTAAAATATGACTCTATATCTCTTATTATACCAAATGCCTTATCCACATTTTGCTTTGAACGACTTGCGATATACTCATCTAATCCAGGTGCATCAAAAGACTCATATTGTGCTCTTATAGCTTTTTGCATAAAGCGCCAATATTTTCGTTCTTCGCCTGTGCCATACGATTTCTTCAAATCTTTATGTTCATCTTCATCAATATTATTGATAGCGTATGCTATCGGCGTGATATATGGATAGGTTGCATCGTACAATGTCTGGACAGAAGCCTTAATAACATTAATACCCTCTTCTTTCTGTATGTAATCCAAAATATCACTAAGAACCCTAATAAATCCATATATTCCACGGCTATTCATGAAAACCAGACCATTTGTCCCATATTCTTTACCTGCATCAACATTGTCTTTTAGATAATTAATACACTTGATGAGATAAGGCAATAATTTTTTCATTGATTCATCAATATTGCCATTGTACATTAGCCCAAGTTCTGTAATCGTTTGCTTATTGACAGAACCTAAAAAACGACCTTCTCGCAATGCTTTTTTAATAAAACTCATTGATATAGGTCTCTTATCTTCGCCAATTTCAACTTGGCCAAATAACGAAGATTTTACATCTTCTCCCAATCTAATTGCTATTGCCGAACACAGCGCATCTAACTGTTCTTTTTTATCTTCTGAATACCAAAATAAGTCCTTTTTAAGAGTTTCTCGTAGACTCTTTGGTACAGGGCTTTGGTTTTCATTGATTTGAGTAAAAAGTCTAACTTGCTCTTCTTTGCGCAGTTTAATAAATGCTACAACAGGAATAGTATTATTTGTTGCATGCTTACTACCAGAATAGCCATACAATCTATGCTGTCCGTCTATTATGTATGCAGACTTATATCTATTAGGCAAGTACAATATACCCACATCAGAGATAGTTGTTTTTACTTGAGTATTAGCTCTATCAAAACGGCAGTCTTCATCAATATTAATTACGACAGAATTTGGGAAATAGCCATCTTGATTATCGACAAAGTCTCTAACCTTAATCAATCTCTTCTTTTTAATCAATCGTTGATATGTAGGCATCTCGTTGATATGAGCCTTATTGTTATGTAAAACATAGCCTATGTTTAATAACTTTGCAGGTTCTATTGCAAACGAGTAATACACATGTCCTCCCATTTTGCCACGAACGGCAGGAACTCTCATATCAAGCGAAGCAATTTCTTGGTTATCGAATATATAACCAAAGAACTGATACCTGCTTGCCTCACCTAATTGCTTATGTAAATTTTCGAAGTATTCTATGTTATCATTCACTAATAAGGTAGCATGAATACTATCTAATCTATTTTTATCATCATCAGAAATTTCATACCCATCCGTAGCAAAAACAAACTTTACTTTATATTTCTTATCATTAAATACAGAATGAATACTGTTATATAAACCCGATAATATCCCCTTATAGCTTTCTATCTCTTTTTTGAAGCAGACAGTTTTATTTGGGGATGTTGAAGCCTTACACTCAACAATAATAATTGTATCATCCCCTTTTGCGAACACATCTATCTGATGTGTTTCTGATTCACTATTTCCATATGGCAATTTAAATAACCTATCTTTATTTAAGCAAGAATATCCCATATTGGATAGCAATACCCACATTCTCTCTTCCAACAACCTATCAGGTGTTTTTAGCTTCTTGACTTTTGTTGTGGTTTTATAATCTTTCACATGCTCCCACCCATCAGAAATGTAATCATCCTTTAGCTTGGGATTAATCGATTCGAATACATACTGATTAGAAAACTCTTTCTTTAATTTTCTAATGTCAGATTCATCTACAACTAATTTCGAAAGCGTAAGTTCTTGTAAGTTCTTCATAAAGATTATAAGTATTTGGGATGGTTTATACGACAATGAATAAATTATATATATTATTTGTTTTTACTTACTCCTTATTCGCAATAATTTGTCATAAAGATATGAAAAATTTTGCTATAATCATAATATATGATAAAAAAAGACGGCCGGAGCCGTCATGATAAAGATTAATGAATACAAACGATCTTCTGGATATCACATCCTATGATTCTCCGTCATAGTGCCTTCTCGCCCACTTTTCGCATGAGAAACAAGCAATAAAAAAGTCTCAGAAAACTCTGAGACTTTCATTCTTGGAGCGGAAAACGAGACTCGAACTCGCGACCCCAACCTTGGCAAGGTTGTGCTCTACCAACTGAGCTATTTCCGCATTTTTGTTTGCGTTCTCTGTTGTTCAAGCCCTCCCATTGCCAAGGTTGGATTATATTATCCTTTTGGGGCAAGGTTGTGCTCTACCAACTGAGCTATTTCCGCATTTGTTTTGAACCGTGCAAAAGGTTTTACCCGTTTTGCGAGTGCAAATATAAGGCAAAAAAAAATACTGTGCAAGAAAATTTGAAAAAAAATATCTTTTTCTTCAAATTACGCACGCTTTACTCTTGTTTTTAGAGGTATAATAGCGTGTATAATGTCTATAAGCAGGCTATCACTGCTGTTTATGGTACGGGGTCGTATCCTGAGCCACCCCAAGGGTGACAACGGGCAATTCGCTTTGCAGCGAGCCACCCACCTTTGATGATGCCATATTTGCGTATTGCCTCAATAGCATACTGTGAGCATGTCGGAGTGTATCGGCACGCAGGGGGTGTTAGGGGTGAGATGCACTTCTGGTAGAACCTTATCAACCCTATAAACGGCAGTACCACAATACGGCGGCAGCTACTTGCAAAGGTTTTCCAGGATTCGTTTTGTGGCATTTTCGATTGTATTGTAGTCGAGAACCTCCTTCGAGGAGTATATTAGTGCAACCTGCATCTGTCGAGGTGTGTTGCTTGCGAGTAACAATGTTTTATTTAGACGATATGCTTCGCGCATACGGCGGCGCACCTTGTTGCGTTTGTTGGCTCGTTTGAGAAACTTTTTGGGAGTAGAGAAGAGAATCTCTGCACTCATCTTGTCTGCCGCTTCGGCATAGACCATATAGCGCAATGGATAGACAAAACCCCCTCGTCCTTCGGTAAAAAGGCGGCGTATCGCTCCGAACGAGTGCAGTTTTTCCGACTTGGGGAGTTTGTGGTCCATTTCGATAAACCTCGATTATTTTTTCGAGCGACTCTTCTTTGCAAGACGGCTCTGCTGGTTACGCAAGAACTCCTCCTTGCGCTCGTCACTTACAAAGGTTACATCCTCTATCGCCTTGCCTTTGCGTACGGCTTGGATATAAATATCCACCGCCTTGGCAAGTGATGGAGCCGCAGGTGTTGGAGCATTTGCCTTTACGCGAATACCGTTCTCTACGGCGAGTTTCAGCGTTCCTTCACCAAAGGTTGCGATGGCAGGCATCTCCTCGGCAGGCATCTTCTCGCAGATACTCTTCACGTCCCATGGCGAGTATAGCAGCACGAGGTCATACTCTTTTAACTTCTCGGCGGAGATGTCGGTTGCAACCGTGCGTGCCAAGATGATGGGGGTATAGTTGATATTAAGGCGTGTGAGAGCCTCCGGAATCTCCGGTTTGTGAGGCTCCGAGAGGGATAGAAGCATCTTCTCCGCCTTGTTCTTTACGATAAGTTCGACCAGACCCTGGAATGAGCCATCGGCAAACGATATTTTGCGTTTGCGATAGATTATATACTTCTGCAAGTAGAGAGCGATACTCTCTGTTGAGCAGATGTATTTCATTGTTTCGGGTACCGTTATGCGAGCATCTTCGCAGATGTGGAAGAAGCTGTCGATGGTTGTGCGCGAGGTGAAAATTACCGCCGTATGGTCCAGAATATTTATGCGCTGGCTACGAAACTCCTTCGGGGTTACACCAATCACTTTGATTAGCGGATTATACTCTATTTCCACTCCAAGTCGTTTCGAAATTTCAAAAAACGGCGACTTCTCGACAATGGGAGGAGCCGGCTGCGCAACAAGAATCTTGCTTATGTTATTACTCATATCTTCTCTCTCTGTTTTGGAGTTTATCCTCGCAGTATCGGAGCAAGCAGCAACGACAACGGGAAGATTTCCAGGGCGCAAAGATACAAAATCCAATGGAAAATAGAAAATCTTTGTGCTCGAAAGAGTAAAAAAGTCTCTTTAATGAATAAAATAAGCGATATCAAACATACTGCAACAGAGGTATAAAGGGCGATTTTTGCCACTACACCTTCGGTTAGAAGGGTAAGAATAAGCATCGGCGCCAATATGATTACGATAATGCAGAAATGGAGTAGTTTTATGTGCCAAATAGTGTTGCAGGCATCGTTGCGACCACTCATTGCTCCGATTATGTAGAGCATTGCTCTCTCTCCACACATTATGGCAAGGATACTAGCCAAAAACACTCCTCCTATACCCCAAACCGATAATGAAGCGAGGGGTGAGAAGATGTGTTGCAACCCCTCCATTACCGATATACGCATAACAAAGAGGGCAATTAATGCAGCACCGATAAGACTTGTTAGAATTTCAATATTTTTTATCTCTGCCGAATATATATGAATATCTGAACGGTCGGCATTTTTGCTGACGGAGGAGATTATCAGGTAGCGAAAGAGGTCAAAATATCGCACAGATATAAATATAAAAAATAGAGCTACAACTCCTGTGGCGAGTTGGTACATTGAGCCCAACGATGCAATCCCCGACAACTCTATATTGCCATTTTCGACAACGAGTCGGCTCGCCGCTCCAAACAACTCTTCGGCGGATATGTGTTCAACGCTCTGCAACATTGCTACGCCTTTTTAAGAGTTACACGGAATCTTGTACCTTTGCCAATTTCGGACTCCACAACGGCAATTTTGCCTTTGTGATACTCCTCCACGATGCGGCGTGAGAGCGAAAGGCCAAGTCCCCAACCACGAGTTTTGGTTGTAAATCCGGGTTCGAAAATGCGCCTCCATTTCGATTTAGGAATACCCTTACCGGTGTCCGAAACCTCCACCCATGCATATTTCTTGTCGGAACCTATCGTTACGGTAATTGCGCCGTGTCCCTGCAAGGCATCGAGGGCATTTTTCATAAGGTTTTCAACCACCCACTCAAAGAGTGCTACATTTATCTTTGCCTTGACCGTATCGGTTGCAAGTCCGTTGTATTCGAGCGTTACATTGCGAGGTATGCGCTTACGGAAATACATCACCGAGCCTCCGACAACTTCGTTCAACGACTCAACGGTGAGAGGTGTTTCGGAACCGATTTTCGAGAAGCGGTCCACAATTTTCATCAGGTGCGCCAAATCCTTCTGCATCTCGTCTACCGCCATCTGGTCCACAGGTTGCTCTCGCAGATACTCTATCCAGCCGAGCAACGAGGAGGTTGGAGTGCCGAGTTGGTGTGCCGTCTCCTTTGCGAGTCCAACCCATACACGGCTCTGCTCGCTCTGTTTGAGTGAGCGAAAGGCTACAAATACCACCAATACAAATACTACGATAATAAGTATCTGTATATACGGGAATATGTAGAGTAGTTGCAGTGTAAACGAGTGACCATAAAATATAATGTGGTTGTGTGCGTTGGTCCACCAGAATTTCACCACAATAGGGGTGTTGTCCTTTGCCATTCGGTCGAGTGTACGATGCAGCTTCTCGGGTGACTCAATCACCTCCGCAGGTATAAGGTGGTGCGATATGATACGCAGATTTTCATCTGTGATGATAAATGGGATATTGTTGCGGTTGTTGATGATGCTTGCGACCAACGGGTCGTTGATATAGTCGCCCATGGCATCGCGATTTACTCGCTCCATAGCAGCTGCCCACAACTCTACATCGTGTTTCTCCTTGTGGTGCAGAGCTTCTGCCATGCGATTTGTGAGCAGTAGCGATACGGCAATGAAGATGGTGGCAAGTACCAAAACGACCACTCGCCCATTTTCCAAAACCTTATTTTTCAACCGCAACAACATAGTTGAGTAGACTATTTGCGAAGTGTGTCCTGCTTGGTGATTATACGCTCGTACTCCGCCTTGTCGGAGAGAATTTTTATCGCCTCTCCAATCTCCTTGTCATTACGCAACGAGTTGGCTATGACGCCCTCGGCATAAGCGTAACGCAGAACAATATTTTGATTT
The DNA here is from genome assembly GCA_015060075.1 of Rikenellaceae bacterium. Taxonomy (GTDB): domain Bacteria; phylum Bacteroidota; class Bacteroidia; order Bacteroidales; family Rikenellaceae; genus Alistipes. The sequence continues at coordinate 9,433 of SUZE01000022.1, forward strand.
ATCTGCTCGATAATCTCCTTGCGGAAAGTTTCGAGGTTGCTCTGTTTGTCGTCACGCAAACCCTTGTCGATAACATCGAGAGCCTCGTTGAGCGATGTGTTACGCTCCTTTGTGAGCGATTTGCGCAACTTTTCGAGAGCAGCACGGGACTCCGACTTGTAAGGTATATCTCGCTCCATTGTCATCTTCACAAAGTCGGCATACTCCTCCTCGGTAATCGAAAAACTCTTTACATCTATCGGCTTCGAACTGTTGCGCTTGATGTAATCATCGCCAAAATCCTCAATAATACCCAACAAGAAGAGTGTTACGGCAAAAGAACTCACATATTGCGGCTCTATGCGCTTGTCGGGCATAATACCTCCACCATCGTAAACCTTACGACCACGAGCAGTCTTGAACTCCTTGATTAAGGAGTCTGCAACCTGTTCGGCACGACCATCGGTGGAGTAGTTCACCGCCTGAATACAACGCCCCGAAGGGATATAGTACTTACCCACCGTAATCTTGGCGTATGAGTTGTATCCGAGTGGGGTAGTACCTTGCACCAAGCCCTTTCCGAAACTGCGCTGACCAATCAACACACCTCGGTCCAAATCCTGAATTGCACCGGCAACAATCTCGGCTGCCGATGCACTATTTCCATTGATAAGCACTGCCAACGGAGTGTTTGGCAACAACGGCTCATACTCGGTATAGAGTTTATGCGACTTATCGCCACGACCTCGTGTCTCAACCACCATTGTACCCTTCGGCACGAAGAGCGACAACACCTTCACCGCCGATTGCAACACGCCTCCACCATTGTTGCGGTAGTCGAGAATAAGCGATTTCAATTCGCCCTCGCTTTGTAGACGCAGAATAGCAGAGCGCATATCATCGTAGCACTTGTCGGTGAAATCGGCATGGCGGATATATCCCACACCTTCGGCAACATATCCGGCATAGGTAATGCTCGGTATAACGATACGGCGGCGGCGAATTTTCAACTCCTCACGCTCGCCCGTGAGCAACCTCTCTACTGTGACTTTTACGGTTGTATTTGGCTCGCCACGAAGTCGTTTGCTTATATCCTCGACATTCGTTCCTTTCATATCTTTGCCATCAATCGCCACAATCTTATCGCCAATCTTCAAGCCGTTCTCATCGGCAGGCGAACCCTTGTACGGCTCGGCAATAATAACATAGTCCCCCTTTTTTCTGATTAGAGCACCGATACCACCATAGCGACCTGTGGTCATCGCCTCGAAATTGGGCATATCCTTCTCGGGGATAAAGTCGGTGTAGGGGTCCAATTTGGAGGTTATGCCTTCGGCTCCGTTCTGCATCATCTCATCGGCATCGACCTCATCGACATATTGTGTCGATATGGCGTGCATGAGATTGACCATAATCTCCATATTACGCCCTAAACCGAAGTCGTTGCGTGTAGCGAAGAGGGTTGTGGCAAAAACCGCCACAACCACTACTGCCAAAAGGGTATATTTTACAAATTTATTTTTCATCTATCTCTTAACTCCTATCTTCTAACTCCTCGCTTTTGTTAAATCTCGCCCGCCTCTCTGCGGTGTTTGTTTGTAATAAATCGCTCGGCATCGAATGCGAGTCGCACCGACAGTGAGCGCAGACCACCTACTTCAACTTGGGTGCCGTTCTGGCGCACAACAACCTCATCTTCGTAGAGTTTTACCAATCGGCGCAGACCTTTTGCACGATAACGCAGCTCTGTTTCTGTTGCCGACACCAACTCCAAACCCGACACTTCGGCAGCCATTGTAAACTCCTCGCGGTCGGTTGCGATGTTGCCCTCGAAGGTTCTTTTTGCAAAGCCGAAATATGGATAGGTGGCAGCCAACAAAATTGTCGCAACAACCATTCCCCAGCCTCGCCATGTGGCGAAGAGCAACTCCCAACGTTGTGCGAAGGTGATAGGTGCATGCTCCGAGTAGTGCATCAACGCCATCAACGCTACATACAAAACGCACAAAGCAACAAAATATTTTACACTGCGAACAAAGTACTTCTTCATATAATTCTTAACTCTTAATTTTTAATTCTTAATTTATTGAAAGTATTGCCTCCGCTATACTTTCCATCAGCCATTTAGGCGTTGAGGTAGCACCGCAGATACCTACGCTCTCAACCCCCTCAAACCACTTCTTTTGCAGTTCGCTCGCCTCCTCGATATTGTAGGAACGTTCATTCTCCTGACGACAGATGTTGTACAACACCTTGCCATTGCTCGACTTGCGACCGCAGACGAAGATTACAACATCGTGCTGTCGGGAGAACTCTCGCAGATGCTCCTCTCGGGAGGATACTCGGCGACAAATCGTATCATCAATGGTAAGCAAATCTTCATGCACCACCTTGTTGCGCATAATCTCCGCCAAGTAGTTGAATTTTTCGATACTCTGCGTGGTCTGTGAGAGGAAATATATCGGGCGAGAGAAGTCTATCACCTGTAAATCATCTTCGCTCTCCACCACAACTGCATGCTCTTCAACTTGTCCTGTCAAACCAACCACTTCGGCATGTCCTCGCTTTCCCAAGATAACCACCGTGCCGCCAAGCGCCTGCATCTTGCGATAAGCCTCCTTGACCTTGCGTTGCAGGGCTGCAACTACGGGGCATGTCGCATCTATAACCTCAATGCCGTACTCTTTGGCGAGGGCGTAGGTGCGAGGTGGCTCGCCATGCGCACGAATCAACATTCGTCTGCCGGCGATGGTTGGTATATCTTCGTGCGAGATGGTCTGCAATCCCAATGCTTCGAGTCGTTGTACCTCGATGCGGTTGTGGACAATATCGCCAAGCGAAGCTATGGAGCCACTTTGTAACGCTCCCTCTGCCTCGTTGATTGCCCTCACAACCCCAAAGCAAAAACCCGAATCATTGTCAATCTCAACATGCATACAAACGGAAAGCGAAAACTAAAAATACCTTTAATTGTCAATTCGTCAATTGTCAATTGTCAATTAAAGAGTGCTTTGCACTCTTGCAAACTCTTTGTCAAACCACTCCATCTGCTCGGGAATGGTCATATAACTATTGTCCAAGACGATAGCATCATCAGCCTTTTGCAGCGGCGAAATAGCACGAGTCATATCCGCCTCATCTCGTGAAACGACATTCTCCAAAATCTCATCGAACGACACCTTGTCGCCCTTTGCCGTAAGTTCTGCATAGCGGCGTTCGGCACGCACCTTCGGGTCGGCAGTCATAAATATCTTTAACTCGGCATCGGGGAATACCACCGTGCCGATATCTCGACCGTCCATCACGACACCCCTCTTGCGCCCCATCTCCTGCTGCATGGCAACGAGTTTCTCACGCACCTCGGCGATAGCACTCACAGGACTAACACAGTTCGACACTTCGATAGTGCGAATTTTTCCCTCCACCAAATCACCATTAACATATATGTCGCTTGCACCACGCTGGGGGTTAAAGCGGAAGGTAATAGAGATATCGGAGAGTAGTTTTACCACCTCGTCTTCATTGACTATGCCCGAATTTATTGCTCCGTGTTCGAGGGCATAGAGCGTTACGGCACGATACATTGCACCTGTGTCGATAAAGATATATCCAAGTCGTTGCGCAATGCTCTTTGCAAAAGTACTCTTGCCACATGAGGAGAAGCCATCGAGGGCGATGATGATTTTCTTGTTAGATTGTTCCATTTGGGGTAGTTGTGAGAACTGTCGATAGTATTGTTATGACTCCGAGGAGCCCTATTATAATGCCTGCCACGCGATTAATCATCTGCATATGGTGCGGACGAAAACCTCGGCGGAAGAGGCTGATAAGCAGGGTAAGCAGGAACCACCACACCACCGCACCTCCGAAGAAGCCCGCAATGATAAGCAGACTCGACAATATCGAAGCAACATCGGCAGAGCCATCGTGCGAGGATACGCCCAACATTGCAAAGAAGGCGAGGATATATGGTATGACGGTTACGAAATTTGCCATCGTAAAGCCGAACATCGAGAAGAAGTCTCGCTTTGAGGAGGTTGTTCCTGTGCGGTTACGGCGAATTTGTGGTGCAGGGTTTTGGAAGAAGATAACCACGCCCACGATAACTACGAAGATGCCTCCGAGAATTGAGATTATGTGTCGGTATTGTTCGATTTGCGCCTGCAACAAGGCGTAGAAGAAGAAGGCGATAATCGCCATCAATGTATCGGCACACGCTACGCCGAGTCCGGAGATGAAACCCGAACGGCGGCTCTTGCTAAGGGTGCGCTGAATACACAACACTGCCACAGGTCCCACCGTAATTGATGATGCCAGACCTACGGTAAAACCTCTCAACAATATGTCTATAATTGTAAGCAACATATCTCTTTTGGTCGCAATAGTGCAAAATACTCTGCAAATATAACAAATATATTGAAAATATATTAAACTTCGGCACTATTTCTTCTGTTCAATTTTGCATATTGCGTGCCTTATATCATTTATTGTTGATAACTTATTGCGGAATTGGGTTACGAATTTTGCAGAAAGTTATATATTTGCTATCGAAAAACAATAAAATATAGATATGAGCGAAGTAAAACAACACGGAATAGATGTGGAACTTGATGCCGAAGTGGCGCAGGGACACTACTCGAATTTGGCGATTATTTCGCACTCGACCTCAGAGTTTATACTTGACTTTGCAGCTATCTTACCCGGATTGCCAAAGGCAAAGGTAAAGAGTCGAATAATTCTTACCCCGGAGCATGCCAAGCGCTTGTTGATGTCGTTGCAAGACAATATTGCTCGCTACGAAACAAATGTCGGTCGTATAGAGATTCCTCAGCACCAAGCACCGGTAGGCTTTACACAAAAATTGAATTAAATATGGTTTTTCGGGCTTTGCAAGCCGAAAATTAGCACTCGTTATAACTTCAACAAAAAGCGTGTCCAAAAAACTATTTGGACACGCTTTTTGTGTGCTAATATCCTTTTGATGCAGTTTTACTCCTCCTTTACTTTCTTGCCCCAGTTGAGGATTGGGAGTAAGAATGAGATAATTGATGCTCCAATCCAGAAGATTGCAGCAGACGAAAAGTCGTAGTGCTTAACAACCTCACCGAGTTCATTTACCGTTTCGGTGATGTTGCTGTCGATAAGCCAACCACTCACTACATCCTGAATACCTGCTGCAATATAACTTGCAATACCAACAACGCCGAGTGCGGCACCCGAAGCCTTGCGAGGTACGATATCCACAGCCATCAATCCACCCAAGAAGGCAATCAATACTCCAATTGCGATACCGAACAATACCATAGAGGCAACATTTACCCAATACTCATTACCTCCGTATATGAATATGATATATGAGATAGAGAGTAAAATACCCGAAACAAACGCCGGCATCTTGCGGTCGCCCTTGAATAGCACATCTGACATCCAGCCTGCCAATACAGTACCTACAATACCAAGCAAAGCATTAATTGAGATGATGAATGTTGCAGTTTCGAGCGAAAATCCCTTCTCCTCCTGCAAGAATAGGATACCCCACGAGTTCAACGAGTAGCGAGATATATACATGAATGCGGAGGCAAGTGCCAAAATCCATACCGCAGGGGTACGCAATACCTGCTTTTGAATATCGGCAACCGACTCATCTTTCTTCTTAACCTCGACCTTCTCGCCTGTAAGCACCTCAATTGAAGGCAAACCCTTACTTTCAGGGGTGTCGTGCATCATAAAAAGAATAACAACAACACCAATAGCACCAGCCAGAGCCGAGCCGAAGAAGCCCCACTGCCAACCTGCTGCGGCAACGAGCGAGCCAACGAAGATGAAAGACAACCACTCGCCGATATTGTGGCTTGCCGAGAAGAAGCCGTAGAATGTTCCTCGGCGCGAGAGTGGGAACCAACGAGAGAGCGCAATAATTGCAGGAGCTGCACCCATTGATTGTGACCAACCATTAATACCCCACATAATAGCAAAGATTACGAAAACTACCGCCGAAGGTATAGCAGCTTCGCCGATAAACTCGTTGTTTGAGCCAAACAGACCTATAAAGCCCATGGTGAGGTTTGCCAAGGTCGAAACCAACAAACCGGTTGCCATAAATCGTTTGATGTTGCAGTGGTCGGCGATAAAGCCATTTACCAACTTGCCGATGGCGTAGGCAAAGAGGAGTGCCGAGCCGATAATACCCAACTGCGTAGCATCGAGCATGCCACTGTCGAGAATTGGTTTCTTCATCACATTGAGTGATGTTCGGCATACATAGTAGAGGCTGTAACCGAGTGTTCCTGCCACGAATGATTGGAAAGCCAACGAGCGATGATACTTCTTCTGTCCTTGCTCGTCAAGGTCGGTACGAAGCGGTGCAGGTTCGCTGATACCGTAAAACTTCTTAAATGCTGAAATAAATCCCATAGTTTTTTCTTTTAATTGTCAATTATCAATTGTCAATTATCAATTATTTAAGTGTGTGACGACTTTTCGATTCGAGGTACTTGATAAGCATTGCAGGGCGGTCAGTCTGAATCATCGATGCTCCGTACGAGAGGATTTTACCGTAAATCTTCTCCTCGTTGCCTACGGCCCTATCATCATAGTAACCATTTTCGTATCCACCACAAAGGCTTCCCCACAAGGTGTTTATCCACAAATGCTTACCACTTTTCAATACCTTATTGAATACCTTTTTTTCTCCCTTTAATGTACCGTTCCAACACATCTCGAAGGCGATAAACGGGAGGTCAGTCGAGAGGTAGTCATTGAAGAGGACTTCGTGCTTTTCCCACGACTTGCTACCATAGTTTATGATAGGCATATAGAGCATATTCTCCTTGTGCTTTGAGAAGAACGCCTTCATATCGGCGGGTGACTTAGTACTCTTTATAATCACTTGGTCTGCCATTTTACGCTCGATAAGCATCTCCATTACTTGGTCGTAATAGTTGATTCCCTTGTCGAGGTTAATGAGAACACGCCCTTTGCATACATCAAGCGCCTCCTCCAAAGTCGGCATCTTGTAACGGGTTGTGGCACCATGTCCGGCGCGCAGATAGCGGCTACGAATATAATCGAGTGTCAATTCTTTGATTTTGCCCTTGCCGTTGGTGGTGCGGTTGATGGAGCTGTCGTGACAAACAACCAACTTTCCGTCAGCGGTGCGATGTATGTCGAGTTCGACAATATCCACCCCCATCTTGATTGCAGATTCAATCGCCTCCAACGAGTTTTCCGGGAAGTTGCGCCAATCGGCACGATGAGCAATCACAAAGACATAGTCCGACTTTGGGTTGTGCAACTCACGCAACAGTTTGTCGGTGCGACTCTCTGCCATTGCGGTAAATGCGGTGGCAATGGAGAGCAATAAAACAAACAGTTTCTTCATGTCGTTTGTTATTTAATTGTAAATTTTCCTTTTAACGAAGCATACGAATCGGCACCTACCCATACATGGAAGTCGCCTTTGTCAGCCTTCCAACTCAAATCGCTGTGGCAATACGCCAACTCCGAGGTTGGAATTTCGAACTCTACAACTTTGGACTCTCCTGCTTTCAACGACAAACGCTCGAAGCCCTTCAACTCGCGTACAGGGCGAGTTGTCTCTGCTACGAGGTCGTGTACATACAACTGTGCAACATCATCGCCGGCAACCTTACCTTTGTTGGTAACCTTAACGCTTACCTTCACAACGCCACCAAGTTCTACGGTTGGGGTAAGTACTTTCAAATCCGAGTACTCGAACTCGGTGTAACTCAAACCGTGGCCGAATGGGAAGAGAGGAGCGTTCTGAATATCAACATAGCTTGAACTATATCCCTGCGCCTTGAATTGGCTCTTTGGCGGACGACCTGTATTCTTCGAGTTGTAGTGTACAGGCACCTGACCTACGCTACAAGGGAACGACATCGTGAGGTGTCCCGAAGGGTTTTTGTCACCCGATACGAGGTCAGCAACAGCCGGACCCGCCATTGTTCCGCTGTGCCAAGTCAAAAGTACGGCATCTGCCTTCTCAACTTCGTTGCGAATATCCAACGGACGACCTGTCGAGAGCAGAACAACAATCTTTTTACCTGTATTTTTCAGTGCATCGAGCAGAGCCTGCTGCGGTGCAGGTATGGTAATTTCGGCACGCGAACGCGACTCGCCGCTATGCCAGCCCGAAAGTCCCATCGAGAGGAGTACGATATCCGACTGCTCGGCAATCTTCACAGCCTCCTCAATACCACCCTCTAAAATTTTATCCGCATACTTGCCACATTCGCAAGCCTTGGTGTAGAGCACATTCTCCTTGCCGAAGCGCTCTTCGAGGGCTGTGCGGAAGGTAATAGAGCGCTTCTCGTCACCCAAACCACGCCAAGCACCAAGCTGGTCCTTCGGAGCATCGGCAAATGGACCGATAAGGGCAATTTTAACGCCCTTTTGGAGTGGCAATACGCCTTCATTTTTGAGCAATACCATCGACTCGGCAGCCACTTCGCGAGCAAACTCCATGTTTTCAGGGAGGTAGTACACCTTCGACAAATCTTGCTTTCCGTATCTGTAAGGGTCCTCAAACAATCCGAGGCGATACTTTACTGCCAAAACCTCACGAACGAGTTCGTCAACAAGTTTCTCCGATATGCGTCCCTCCTTAACGAGTTGTTCTCCGTAGGCGATATAGTCGCCACCGAGCATATCCATATTGAGGTGAGCCTTCAATGCTAACTCAGCAGCATCTTTACCATCGGCTGCTACGCCGTGAATAATCATCTCGTGCACAGCGTTCCAGTCCGAAACCACAAAGCCTCGGAAGCCTAACTCCTCGCGGAGAAGGTCGTACAAGAGCCACTTGTTACCCGAAGCGGGAACGCCCTTGAAATCATTGAATGATGACATTACCGTAACTGCTCCTGCGTCTACCGCTGCACGATATGGTGGGAGATAGAGGTTACGGAACATCAACTCCGACATATCCACCGTGTTGTAATCCTTACCCGCTTGTGCTGCGCCGTATGCGGCAAAGTGCTTGATACAAGCTGCGATAGTATTCTGCGCCGAGAGGTCATCTCCCTGATAACCGCGCACCATTGCGGCAGCAATCTTTGCTCCGAGGTATGGGTCCTCGCCTGCACCCTCCGAAACACGACTCCAACGAGGGTCGAACGAGATATCGCACATAGGCGAGAAGGTCCAATGGATTGCCGTAGCGGCACTCTCCTCCGCAGCAATACGTGCCGAACGCTCTATGGCATCAAGGTTCCACGAGCAGGACATAGCCAAGTTCTCGGGGAAGATGATTTTACAACCGTGGATAATGTCATAACCGAAGATAAGAGGAATACCCAAACGGCTCTCCTCTACCGCCATCTTCTGCAAACGCAAAGCTTCGTTTCTATCTCGAATTGAGAGGAACGAGCCAACCTCGCCTTTGCGAACTGCGCTCTCTATATCACACTTGACACCACCCGGACCTGTTACGACACCTCTGCGCGTAATGAATTGTTCGAGCTGTCCGAACTTCTCGCGCAAGGTCATCTTTTTGATGAGTTTGTCGGCAAACTTCATCGCCTCCTTCTCCTCCTGCGTCATTTGTGGTGCGGCAGAACCGACCAATACGGACAATATCGCTAAAATAGAAATCAGTCTCTTCATTGTTGAAATATCTATTAATTGATTGTGTAATAAGAGGCTGTCCGAGTGCCCGGAAACAGCCTCTTGTGATTGTGCTATCTACTTCGCCTGCCAAACCAATGCCGATGCTCCAAGAACAGCTGCATTCTTATTTTGCAACTCGCTTGGGAGAACCTTTACCTTGTTCTTGAAAGCGATGAGCATATTCTCCTCCATATACCACTTGATAGGGTCGAAAATCAAATTGCCTGCCTTTGCCAAACCTCCGAAGATAAAGATAGCCTCAGGTGAAGTGATTGTCACTGCGTCAGCCAAAGCATAACCCAACTTCTGACCTGTAAGGCGGAAACACTCCTTTGCAATAGGGTCGCCCTTAGCAGCAAACTGCGAGAGCATAGCAGCTTCGAGCTGGTCGAACGAATACTCACGAAGAGGAGAAGGGTCATTCATCGTAGCCATCAACTCAAACGCTGTACGTTTGATACCTCCTGCCGAGGTGTATGTTTCAAGACAACCCTTGCGACCGCAACCACACTCACGACCACCACGCTCAACGATAACGTGACCGAACTCTCCTGCGAATCCGTCGTGTCCGTAAATCATCTCGCCATTGGCCACAAAGCCTGAGCCTACGCCTGTACCGAGGGTAATCATAATAAAATCCTTCATTCCCTTTGCACCACCGTATACCATCTCGCCGATGGTTGCAGCGTTAGCATCGTTGGTTACATATACCGGAACATTGAGGAAGTGCTTGCCCAAATCCTCTGCCAAGTTGAAGATACGCTCCTCCTCTTTCATGCCGGCAGCAATTTGCTCTTTCGAGTACTTCCACAAGTTTGAAGGGATTTCGACAGTGCCTTTGTAATAGTTGCCATTTGGCGCACCGATACCGATACCTACCAAGTCGTAGTTGAAGTTGATGCTGTTAAGCAGGGTTTTCATTGCCGTAGCCAAATCCTCGATGTAGCGAGGATAGTCATCGTATGTCATATACGATTTTGTTGAGATGGCAGATTCGCCAAAGATTTCGCCCTTCTCATCTACAAGACCAAATGCGGTGTTTGTTCCGCCGATGTCGATACCGAAAACAAGTTTTTTCATAGTCATAATATGTTAGTTGTTATTAGATTTATTTCTCTTTTCTCCGCAAAAATCTCCAATTAATCATTCAAAGTTAGGGATAAATTCCAAGAAATCAAAATTTTCGATTAACATATCTCATATATGTAGTGAATTTGTATGTATCTGTACAGTTATACAGCCATAAAAAAAGTGCCAGACTCTCATCTGACACTCTTTTTTCGTGGGCTTGTGGTTACTTCGCCACCTTAATCTTATACTTTTTGAGAATTTTGGTGATTTTAGGCATTATCTTGTTGAGCATACGCTCTACTCCAAGGTCGTTCAAGTGAATACCATCGGTTGTACCTTCACTATCTTCGCCGATGTAGAATCCTGGATTAATAAAGTATACATTTTTGAACTCCTTACAAATCTCCTTCATCAACACCTCTGCTGCTGCTCGTTGTTCATCATTGCGTTTGCGTGCTCCGAGGTCGAAGTTGCCAGAGTCGCGCTTGACTGTTTGGAGGAAAATCATAGGTTTGTCGGGGTGAGCTGCTACGATACGCTTCACGAAGTTGTAAAGACGCTCCTCAATAATCTTCTTTGTCGAGTTGGAGAAGGTGTCGAAAAAGTAGGCGTCAGCCTCCGTTGCGCAGACGATATTTGCGAAGTAGTCGTCAAGTTTGCACTTGCCGCCAAGCCCGATATTCGGGGTTTCGGCATTGAGCATACGACCCATACGAACTACATAGCAGAGTCCCGGGCGGGCCGCCGAAGCGCCATGGGTGAGGCTCGAACCTACGAAGAGAATCTTGTGCTTGAATGGTGATGGGAGAGCCTTGATTGTAGCGTTTTCGTCAACACCGATTTGCAGTGAAGTAACACTATTAAACATTGGCAGATAGAGCATACACTCCTTCTCGCCTTCGCCCATGCGTTTTATCACCGTAGATTTGTGCTCCTGACCTTTGGTGTTTGGATGTGCAACGCCCGCAAATACCCACTTACCGTCCTTCTTGATGTAGAGGTCAAGACCACTGTGGAATATTGGGGTCATGTTCGAGTGTAACTTCTTGGCTGTTGTTTTCCACTTAACACTAATGCTACGGCTGTCGGTACTGAATACAACTGCCAAGCCTGTCGAATGGTTAAGACCACTCTTTGCGAACTTTGGAATGTCGAATTGCTCAACATCGATACGATGGAGTGGCAGACCATCGTTTTGTGCCTTGTTGATTATGGTGAGTGATGTGGCATCTATATACTGCCACTTTTGCGCAGCATAGGTTGCCGAGGTGAAAAGAATTGTTGCGACCACGAGGGCGCAAACTCTTTGAAAGTTTTTCATGATTTTACGGTTGTCTTGGTTAATTTGCACAAAGATAACCAAAATTTAATTAATAGCCGTATTGTTGTGGTGTATTAACCAAATTTTTTGTACCTTTGAGAGTTGATTTTGAAAAAAGAGATTTTAACCCTTGAATTTAAGATGAAATTGTACACAAATAACGAATTGCTTTCGCTCTTTGAGCGACATATTGCACAGATGCCTACGCCCGAGGAGCCTCAGCGACTTTATGCTCCGATAAAATATGGCTTGGAGGAGGGTGGAAAGCGTATCAGACCAACGTTGTTGATGTTGGCATACAATCTCTATGCCGAGGATATTGAACGAGCATTGATGCCGGCTATGGCGGTGGAGATTTTCCACAATTTTACGCTGTTGCACGATGATATTATGGATAACGCCGCAGTACGCCGAGGTCGCCCCTCGGTCCCTGCGAAGTGGGGCGATAATGTGGCGATTTTGTCGGGTGACGCAATGTTGATTTTGGCATACACCTACCTTCAACGCACCAATTCGGAGCGACTTTCACAAATTTTCGAGCGATTTAACAAGATGGCAGCCGAGGTGTGTGAAGGGCAGCAGTTTGATATGGATTTCGAAACTCAGCAGAAGGTGTCGGTTGTCGATTATATGCGAATGATAGAGCTGAAAACGGCAGCACTATTGGCTGGTTCTGCTATTATAGGTGCCATTCTTGCGGGTGCCTCCGATGGCGATTGTAAACGCCTCTACGACTTTGCCCGCGAGGTGGGTTTGGCATTTCAACTCCAAGATGATTTGCTCGATAGTTATGGCGATGAACGCCTTGGCAAGAAGATAGGCGGAGATATTCTCGAAGGCAAAAAGACAATCCTTATGATTGAGGCGTTCTCTCGTGCCAACGAGGAGCAGCGCGAGGTGTTGCGCACGACACACCTGCGCAAGGATTTGAGCGATGCCGAGAAGATTTCCACAATCAAGGCGTTGTACGATGAGTTGGGTGTTCCGGAGAGGGTAGAGCAGCAGATAGCGCAGAAGTTCCAGAAGGCACTTGGTATTCTCGATACTCTCGAAGTACCACAAGAGCGCACGGTAGAGCTGCGCCACTACGCCGAAAACCTCGTTGGAAGAAAAAGCTGATATGAAACGCACAGATATAGAAATAATGGCACCCGTAGGGTGTTACGAGTCGCTCCATGCAGCGATAAATGCCGGTGCAAACTCGGTCTATTTCGGCATTGGACGACTCAATATGCGCTCCGCTTCGGCGGCAAATTTCTCCGAAGCCGATATGGAGCAGATTGTTGAAATTGCCCATAAGGCTGGCGTTAAAACCTACCTTACGGTCAATACCATCATTTATGATGACGAGATGCAGGCGATGCACGAGGTTGTCGATAAGGCAAAGGCGGTGGGAGTTGATGCCATCATCGCCTCGGATTTGGCGGTTATCACCTACGCCTACCACGCAGGCGTTGAGGTACATATCTCCACGCAGTGCAATATCTCCAACTCGGAGGCGGTAAAGTTCTTCTCGCAGTGGGCAGATGTGGTGGTTTTGGCGCGAGAGTTGTCGCTCGAACAGATTGCCGAGGTACATCGGGCTATTGTCGAGCAGGATATCCGAGGTCCGAAGGGCGAATTGGTCGAGATTGAGATGTTTGCACACGGTGCGTTGTGTATGTCTATTTCGGGAAAGTGCTATTTGAGTGAGCACGAAACCGCTTGCTCGGCAAATCGCGGTGCTTGTCGTCAGATTTGCAGAAGAAAATATACCATTCAGGATAAGGATACGGGCGAGATGCTCGATATAGATGGTCGCTACATTCTTTCGCCAAAGGATTTGTGTACGGTCGATTTTCTCGACCAATTTATCGAGGCGGGAGTGCGCGTGTTGAAGATTGAGGGAAGAGCAAGAGGTGGCGAGTATGTGAAGCGCGTAGTTGAGGCTTACGACAAGGCGCTACGACTGATTGAAGCAGGAGAATATACTCGTGAAAACGCCGAGCAACTCAAAGAGGGATTGTTGCGAGTCTTTAACCGAGGTTTTTGGGGAGGCTACTACGCCCACAAACGCATTGTTGAGCATACCAATGCCTATGGCTCATCGGCAACGCATCGCAAGGAGTATGTCGGCAAAATAACCAACTATTTCAAGAATATCGGTGTTGCGGAACTTACCGTTGAGGCTTCGACCTTGGCGGAGGGCGATGATATCCTGATTATGGGCGAAACAACGGGAGTTGTGGAGCAGAAGGCGGAGGGCATAGTCCTTGCCGATAAGGTCGTAGAGAGTGTTAAGCAGGGCGATGTATGTTCTATTAAAACAGTCGAATTGGTGCGCCGAGGCGATAAACTTTACAAAGAGGTGGAAAGATAAATATACAACTTCAAACAAAATGGGAGTGTCAAAAAAACTTGTTAGACACTCCCGTTTCTGTATTGTTACCCGACTATTCTACATCAATCTTTAAGAAATCAGGACGAATATCAGGCTGCTCGCTCTTGATAATAACATTCTCGAACTTAATGTTACGAGCATGGCGAACAAAGAAACCTTTTGCTGGGAGAATACCCCAACCAGTGCCCTCCGGATACTTTGTAATACGCTCGTCAGCCGACTTCTTGTAGATTTTCGGCATCATCTCGGCAGTTACGCCACCCTTCTGATGAATGACGATATTGCTCAACTCTACATTCTCAACATAGTGACCCGGGATACCGGTAATTGATGAGCCAATCTGTCCAGCGTTGTAGACGGTAATATTGCTCAAACGTACATCGTTGATGCGACCTACACCAGGTTTTTCAAGCCCCTTCAAATATGGGCGGGCACGGTTTGCAAGACGGATATAGATAGGAGCCTGTGTACCCTCAACGGTAAAGTTGCTGATATTTACATTCTCCAAGATACCTCCATCAGTGATTTCGAGGGCAATAGCCGAGATACCAATCCACTGACCACAGAACTTCTCTCTCTGGTCGGAACTTGGCATAACAACGATGTTGTTGATGTTGATATTGCGGAAGCCGCCCGTTGTCTCGGTACCCATCTTCACAGCGTTGCAGTGCGATGAAACAACGCAGTTCGATATGGTGATATTCTCGCAAAGACGAGGAGATGTACTTTTGAGGGTTACACCATCATCGTCAGAGTCGATATAGCAGTTCGAAACCACTACATCGTGACAACCATCGAGGTCAAGACCGTCATTGTTGAAGTGGTTGCGATTGAAACTTGTTACACCCTCGATACGAACATGGTCGCAAGCGAGATAGTGCTGCATCCAACAAGGCGAATTACGAATTGTAATATCACGAATCACGAGGTTCTTGCTCTGTACGAAGCGTAACAAGTGAGGACGAGTAATACCCTCATCTTTGCCTCGGTTGGTTACAAAGTAACGGCCACGACCGTCAATGGTTCCATAGCCGTCAATCACCACGTTTTCCACCTTATCGCCATAGATAAGCTGCACGGTAGTACCCTGTGTACGCAGCGACTTGTAGTCGGTAGCGTATGGGGTATAATCCTCGATGCGGGTACTGCCATATATTGTTGCGCCCAACTCCAAGTGTAGATGAACATTGCTTTTTAGCACGATAGAACCAATTTTGTAGCTACCGGCAGGTACTACCACACGACCACCGCCCGCCTTAGAGCAAGCGTCAATAGCCCTCTGTAAGGCTTTGGTGCTATACTTTGTGGTGTCGCTAACGGCGCCAAACTTCTTGATGTTGTAGTCGGCAGCCGAAGCCGTAGCAACTGCAACAACGAGCATCAAAGCTGAGATGAAAATTCTTTTCATGTTAAGATTGAGTATTTAGTATTAGAATTTTGATACAGCACGTACATTGAATGGATTTTTCTTGTAGCTTCCGCCGGTACTACCGGTCATCATGCAGACAACCCAAATACAATCTTTATCAAATTCGGTGGTAGACCAGTAGAAATGAGATGAGTGCATTGTTAATCTTTCGCCCACCTCCTGCAACTTTTCATTAACAACCTCGTGTACACCCAATAGGGCCATCAACTCCTTGTGCGATGGAATGTACCAACCATCTTTAAGTTGATTACCGTACTCCATAGCCTTTGCCCAAGGCATGATTCCCTCTGGTTGTGTAAGGGCGATGATTGTTCCGTGCTTGCCATCTTCCGATACCTCAAATACGACACCTTTTTTGCCATCTACATTGTAGTAGTCGCCCACTTTGTAGACCTGTGCCGACAGATTAGAGATGGTAAATAATGCCCCAATCAGAATTAGTAGTTTTCTCATAGTATTGTTCGCTAATAATGTGTTACGCAGACAAAGGTACTCTTTTTTTTGCAAATGCACCCATTTCCCAAAAAATATCCATATATTTGTAGCAGGAACAATAGTCAAAAATTATAAATTATGTTCAGTGCAGATACTTACAAACAAAGACGCGCGGAGTTGCGCAAGCGCATTGGTAATGGATTGATTCTTATTCCAGGAAATACCTTTTCGCCAAACAACTATCCGAATAATGCCTACTATTTCCGTCAGGATTCGACCTTTCTCTACTACTTCGGCCTGAATTTGCCAACCTTGATGGCTGTGATTGATGCCGAGTCGGGCGAGGAGATGCTCTTTGGCGATGACTTTACCGTTGAGGATATCATCTGGACAGGACCTCAGCCACGCCTTGTAGAGTTGGGTGCAGAGGTGGGAGTGTCGAACTGCCAACCTTTGAAGGCTCTTGATGGCGTTATCGCTTCTGCAATGAAGCAGGGACGCAAGATTCACTACTTGCCACCATATCGTGGCGAGAGCAAAATCGAACTCTCACGCCTTTTGGGTTTGCCGATTTCGGAGTTGTACAACCACAAATCGGTCGATTTGATGTTTGCTGTGGCTGAAATGCGAGAGGTGAAGTCTGCCGAGGAGATTGAGGCTTTGGAGCGCGCATTCCAACTCGGATATGCTATGCATACAACTGCTATGAAGATGTGCAAGGCTGGTGTTGTCGAGCGTGAGATTGCCGGTGCGATGGAGGGCGTAGCAAAAGCACAAGGTCTTGGTGTTTCGTTCCCAAGCATTGTATCGCAACATGGTGAAACTCTGCACAACCTCAACTGCGATGGCGTTTTGGAGAATGGTCGCTTGTTGTTGGTTGATGCGGGTGCCGAGTCGGTGGAGAACTACTGCTCCGACCACACTCGTACATACCCTGTTTCGGGCAAGTTTACGCAGAAGCAAAAGGAGATTTATGAAATAGTTCTTCGTGCACACGATGAGGCTCCGAAAAATATGAAAACAGGAGCGATGTATATGGAGGAGGTACACAAGAAGGCTCTGCTCTCGTTGGCGGAGGGCTTGCACGATGTGGGCTTGATTTCGGGCGCACCACAAGATGCGGTCGAGGCGGGAGCGATGTACTTGTTTATGCCTCACGGATTGTCGCACGGTTTGGGTATGGACGTTCACGACTGCGAGGCTATGGGCGAGCGCAGTTACGACTTCTCGGAGTTGAAGGAGCGTGCTGTTGCATCGGGTACTTGTGTCTATCGTGCTGCTTGGAAACTGCATGAGGGTGCTGTTATGAGCAACGAGCCGGGCATCTACTTTATCCCTGCATTGATTGACAAGTCGAAGGCAGAGGGGCTGTACAAGGGCATTGTAAACTACGACCTTTTGGAGGAGTATCGCGATTTTGGCGGTATCCGCATCGAAGACGATATTGTTGTGACCAATGAGGGTGGTCGAGTAATTGGCGACAAACATATCCCATCTTCGGTGGAGGAGTTGGAGGCAGTTGTCGGCAAATAATACCGATTTGTCGTGGGTGATGTCGGCTATCAGAAACCTATAATACCTCATAATAGTATGAACCTGAACCTTAATAAAATTCTGTTTTGGGTATTTGGCTTGGCGTTTATCGTTGGTTGTACCGCCAATGAGCCGATTGACCAGCCGAATGACGAGCCAATAGATACTCCGGAAACACCGCCGGTGGAGGAGTATATACGCCTAAATCTTGCCGGTGGTTGTGGCTACAATGCGGCGACAGAAGATGTTGAGATGACACGAGTAGTATGGGACGATAAAGAGGGAAGCGGACCACTTATTCTCGAATGGGAGAGAGTGGAGATTGACTCTGACAAGACCAACCAACTCTCGCTAATCATCTCTGATGGCGAGAAACCTATTGTAGGCAAAACAACACCCCAAACAGATGTAGCGGACCAAGTTTATACTTATAGCGGACTTGCCGTAACACCGCAGGAGGGCGATTTGCATCACGCCGATTTTCAAACCGTACTATATTATGCAACGAGTGATTTGGAGGGTGCGGCATATTGTTATGCAGTGGCAGGTGATACACAGATAACCGAAGATGTGGAGAGTGGAAAACACCATTGCCACTTGGAGATGCCTGCAACATTTACGCAGACGGCCAGTCAAGCGCCAAGTTCTCTGCGTGACTGTATGTATATGTATGCGACAACCCCATACAAAGGGGAGAAAACCACTCTTAATTTCAAGCATATTCCAGCCACTTTTCGCTTTGTCGTAACAAACTCTACAACTCACGATATCGTACTGCAAGAGGTGTCGTTGAGTGCTGTTTCCGAAGGTGAGGCGGTTGCATCGAAATCGGCTGATTTGGCATTTGGTTGGGCTGACGGAAAAGTGGCATATACTTTTGGGGATAGTTGCCACAATAGAGTTGCGGTAAATATTGAGAATGGAGTTCTGTCTGCGGGCAAGGACTATATCGCTTATGCAATGGCTCTGCCACTGCCAAACGACAATGCCTTTGATGGTAAAATGCTTAATTTCAGCATAAAGAGCGATAATCAGGAGCAGGTAGCTTTTAGTATTGAAGGCTCAAAATTGGCAGAGATAAACGGCTCCGATACCTATAATTGGGTAAGCGGAAAATCCTATACCATTCGTATTAATCTCAGAGAGGAGAATCTGGCTACGGGCGAGATTACCGAGGATAATCGCATCAAGGTTGTGCCTGTTGAGGCGGGCATATATACGTTGTTCTACGAGGGCGAGGACGGTCAGCCGTTGGCGGACTACGCCGAAATTTGCACCCTTACTGCGAACGATATTGCTTACTATGAGGACTTTATTGCCGAGAATGTACCACCTCGTGAAGCGAAGAATATCGGCATCTATAACTCGGCGGGCGAGCGTCAAGGCTCGATTGCTTTGGCTGAGCAACCTGTGCGACCTGATGTTCCCGAGCATAGGTTGTTGTATAGTTTCGGCTTGTTGTCCGATGTTCACATAGGTCGTCCGGAGATTAGTCCCGAGGTCGATTTTGAGAGGGCATTGAAATTCTTCAACACCAAAGGTGTTGCCCACACCTGCATCTGTGGCGATATCACCCAAAATGGCAAAGAGGCAGAATATCAGAGTTGGGCTGCGGTTGCAACCTTGTCAGATGCGCCTATATATACAACTACGGGCAATCACGATGCAACTTCAAGTGGTATTAAACCCGAACTTTGGGCACAATATACGGGCTTGCCGCTTGTGTTCGAGCGTTCGGTGGAGTGTGAGGGTAAGACCGACCACTACCTCTTCCTCGGAATGGAGCGTTGGAACTTCTCGGCAGCATATCTCGGCTATCATCTCGATTGGTTGGAGAGTAAATTGGAGGAGTACAGAAATGAGCGTTGTTTCGTTATTACACACCTCTTCTTCCCCGACCGAGCAGGCAATCTCAACGGCATATACCCATCAGGTAATTGGCTGAGGGGTGAACAGTTGGAGCGTTTGGAGACGATGTGCGACCGCTATGTCAATAGCATTTGGTTCAGCGGACACTCGCATTGGGAGTGGTGGTTGCAAAAATATCAGGATAGAGCCAACATCTACCGCACCCACAATGCCGCCTTGCAACCGACTTCGGGTTGGTGTGTTCATGTGCCATCGTGTGGTGCACCGATAACCTCTAATGGCTCTACGCGCGAGGATAACACCGCAGGCTCGGAGGGTGCGATTGTCTATGTCTATGAAGATTATATCGAGATTCGAGGAATCGACTTTGTGAGCGGTAAATATCTGCCGATTGCAACCTATCGCCTCGATACCACTCCATATATGGTTAATGCAAGCACCACTTCTCAACCAAGTTATTATATTTCTGCCTCGAATTTCATCGAAAACTCGAAGAAGAAGGGTGCCACTGTCAAAGATGTGGAGGGAATGCCAAATTATGTGGAGGTTACATTTACGGCTAAAAGCCAGGGTTTCTACATCTCGAACGAAACTTTCACGAGTAGTACCACCAAAGCAAGTATTACAATCGAAGATGTTCAGGCGTTCTCGAATGGTGTGGAGGTGGATATCCCTGTCGGTGTAGGTTTCTATGGTACGAGTGGCTACTATTTGGTAAGCACAAATTCGGCAGAGGTTAAACCCGAAAGCTATACAGGAGTACAATTTCAGACTTCCGGCTCGAAGTATGGCAATGGCCCACTACCTCTGACTATTCGAATGAAGGCACAAATTGCATTCTTCGGGGAGTAGAGCTAAAAAGATGGTAATGATACAAAAAGCAATACTTTTGCATCATTACCATCTTTTTTTTACAAACAATTTCCGTTCTTACTCGTTCAATCGGATAATATTTGCTCCGATAGCGTTCAGACGACCTTCGATATCGCGATATCCTCGGTCAATCTGGTCGATATTCTGAATTGTACTTACGCCCTCGGCACTCATTGCTGCAATCAGCAATGCCACTCCTGCACGAATATCTGGCGATGACATCTTTGCAGCACGAAGTTGGTGCTGGTGGTCCTGACCTATTACGGCAGCACGGTGAGGGTCGCAAAGGATAATCTGCGCACCCATATCTATCAACTTATCCACGAAGAACAAGCGGCTCTCGAACATCTTCTGATGAATCAGAACCGTACCCTTCGCCTGCGTTGCCACAACGAGGAAAATCGACAACAAATCGGGCGTCAGACCGGGCCAAGGAGCATCGGCAATGGTCATAATCGAGCCATCGATAAAGCTCTCGATGCGATAGTGGTCCTGCTGTGGGATATAGAGGTCATCGCCTCGGCGCTCCATCGCAATACCCAGACGGGCGAACTGCGCAGGTATAATGCCGAGATTCTCGAACGAAACACCCTTGATGGTGAGTTCCGAACGATTCATCGCAGCCATACCGATAAAACTACCCACCTCAATCATATCGGGCAACATCGTGTGCGTAGTGCCACCGAGCGACTCCACACCCTCAATTTCGAGGAGGTTCGAGCCTACGCCCGAAATCTTTGCTCCCATACGGTTGAGCATCTTGCACAACTGCTGCAAATATGGCTCACAGGCGGCGTTGTAGATTGTGGTTTTGCCTTTGGCAAGCACGGCTGCCATAACGATATTTGCCGTACCCGTAACCGAAGCCTCATCAAGCAACATATATGTACCCTTCAACTCTTTTGCCTTGACGGTGAAGAACGCCTCGGCGGCATCGAAATCGAACTCTGCACCGAGCTTTTGGAAACCGATAAAGTGGGTGTCGAGTCGGCGGCGACCGATTTTATCGCCACCCGGCTTTGGGATATAACCTACGCCGAAACGAGCCAACAGCGGACCTACAATCATCACCGAGCCACGCAGACGGGCGCAGCGGTTGCGGTAGTCATCGCTTGCGAGGTAGTCGAGGTTTATATCCTTGGCGCAGAAGGAGTAGGAGTCCTCAGACAATCGCTCCACCTTCACACCCATCGCCTGCAAGAGGTCGATAAGCTGAATAATGTCGAGAATTTGCGGAATGTTGTTCACCACCACCTTCTCCTCGGTGAGGAGTGTGGCACAAATAATCTGCAACGCCTCATTTTTAGCACCTTGCGGAGTAATCTCGCCATGCAGTCTGCGACCGCCTTCAACCTTAAAAATTGCCATAGTATCCGAATTTTTACCAAAGATAATAAATTTTGGATAATCCGCCAAAATAAAATTGAGAATTGAGAATTGAAAATTGATAATTAAAGGTGCTTTTATTTATCATTTCGTCATTGCGAGAGCCGTAGGCTCGTGGCAATCTCTACCATTTTAGCCATTAGCCGTTAGTTTTTTGTGGCGCAATTCCACAAGAGGTTGTTAGGGGTTATTAGGGTTGCGCCACTCTAACAACCCTTAACCGCCCCTAACTACCGCTAATATCCTCTATTTTTCTTAGCGCACTTTTGCACTTTTCGAGATAAGTTGCTATATTTGCGTTGCAGTAAAACAAAAAAGATTTTGCCTATGAAGAATTAGCGTATTGAGGTACGCACATTTTAGACATATTGGAAAAAGCGTTTTAGCTTTATTCTGTCTTCTCAAAAGTTTGGCGACTAATGAATACCGACACGAATACTGCAAAAATGCTCGCACTTAACGGTGCGGGCTTTTGGTTATTCAGTCGGTAGGTTACGCCAAACACCTTGAGAAGGAATACACTGAAAGTTCCGCGCTTTTTTTATGTGCATATCTAACCCAAACAAGGAACACGGAGCATCCGAAAAGCCGTTAAGTGAGTAGGGAATTAAACAAATTAAAAACTTAAAGATTATGAAAAAGATTATCGTTTTATTAGTACTTGTATTTGCAATGAGTTCTTTTAATGCTTTTGCAACCAATAACGAAACAACAACCTCAACACAATCAGATAGTAACTGGCGTACTTGCCAATTCTCTTTGAGCAGTTATACTGGAACAATAAGTGATAATAGTTATACAAGAACGTTCAAAGTGCTACTTAATTGTCCCCAAGAGAGTGATATTTCGGCAACTGTATACGTTCATATAGATGGCGAGTGTGTTGCAAGTGATGTCGTAACAATAAAGGCGGGCAAAACAGAGTCAGAAGAGGTTTGTATTAAGGTTAGAAGTGTATATCAAGACAAAGAATATACTCTTACGGTAGTTGGGTAAATATAGTCTTAATGCTTTTCACCCTCCGCAGATTCTGCGGAGGGTTTGTTTTTTGGGGCGCAGATTTTTGTGGCATTGAATGGCATTCGGGCTTTCAGCCTTTAATGGCATTTAATGACAACGCAGTCCAAATGAGTGCTTAATAACAAAGCGCATTTGCCATTCAGCGAGTATAACGAGCGATTGCCATTCGTTGCCATTCAATGCCATCAAACTTGGCGCAACATTCCCTTTGGCTTAAACTTTGCAAATTTCCCACTACAAAACCAATTAAAACCAAAACAGACTATGGAAATTTCAAAGATTTTTGCTCGTGAGATTCTCGATTCGCGTGGTAACCCTACGGTTGAGGTAGATGTTGTGACACGCAGTGGTGCCGTAGGGCGTGCTGCCGTGCCGAGTGGCGCATCGACAGGCGCAAACGAAGCCCTCGAATTGCGTGATGGCGACAAGGAGCGCTACAACGGAAAGGGCGTATTAAAGGCGTTAGAGGCTGTGAAGCACACCATTGCTCCCAACCTTATAGGTCGCAATGTCTTGGCGCAGGCGGAGATTGATATGGCTATGTGCGCACTCGATGGCACGCTAACAAAATCGCACCTCGGCGCAAACGCCATTCTCGGCGTATCGTTGGCGGTGGCAAAGGCGGCGGCAACGGAACTCAATCTGCCCCTCTATCGCTATATCGGTGGTGTGAATGCGAGGGTTTTGCCTGTGCCGATGATGAATATCGTAAATGGCGGTCGCCACTCTGATGCTCCTATCGCCTTTCAGGAGTTTATGATTCGCCCGAAGGGTGCTTCAACCTTCTCCGAAGGTTTGCAGATGGGTGTTGAGGTCTTTCACGCCCTGCGCTCGGTGCTGAAACAGCGAGGACTCTCGACCGCTGTGGGTGATGAGGGCGGTTTTGCGCCTAACTTCAAGGGTATCGAAGATGCGCTCGAAACAATCCTCTCGGCGATAACGCTTGCGGGGTACAGCTACCCTCGTGATTTGACCTTGGCACTCGATTGTGCTGCCTCGGAGTTCTACACCAACGGCATATACGACTATTCGCGCTTTGAGGGGAATGGGGGCGTTCACTTTTCGCCTGCCGAGCAGGTGTCGTATCTCCGTAAACTTGTAAACGACTACCCGATAGACTCTATCGAAGATGGAATGGCGGAGAACGATTGGTCGGGTTGGCGACTGCTGACAGCCGAGATTGGCGACAGATGTGCGCTGGTGGGTGATGACCTCTTCGTTACGAATACGGAGTTTATCAAGCGAGGTATCGAGGAGAGGTGCGGAAATGCAGTGCTTGTGAAGGTAAATCAGATTGGCACTCTGACAGAAACTCTCGAAGCGGTAGAGTTGGCGCATCGTGCAGGTATGCAGACAATTATCTCACACCGTTCGGGCGAAACAGAAGATACAACGATTGCCGACATTGCCGTAGCGGTAAATGCCGGACAGATTAAGACCGGCTCGCTCTCTCGCTCCGACCGCACGGCGAAATACAATCGTCTTTTGCGCATCGAGTCGGCACTCGGACACACGGCGAAATATGGGTTATAACAACAGAGAGGCGGAAAAATTCCGCCTCTCTGTTGTTATAGACTATTTTAGTTTTTCTTGAAACCACTTGCTACGAGCATACTCTTGCTCGACATAGAGCCAGTGTCCGATTTCGTTGTACAACGCCAACTCCTTAGGTGCTGTAACAACATTATAAACCGAGAACATAGAGGTTGGACAACAAGTTGTATCGTTGTAACCACAAGCCATTACCCCTGGAACTTTTACTCGGCGAGCAAAGTTTACTACATCGTAGTAAGGGATAGTCTTCAATGCTGCCGCTTTGTCGATATTCTTATCATTTTCGCCACGCCAGAGATGCGGCCAACCACCACCGCGACCATTCAGATAGCCTGTCAAGTCGGCAAGTGCCGGGTAGTGTGCGTAGTAGTACTTCACTTTCGGATTGAGGTAGGTGGTAACAAACGACAACGCTCCACCCTGGCTATGACCGCATACTGCAATGCGCTCAGCATCTACATAGTCGAGTTCTGCAAGGAAGTCGATAGCCCTTGCACAACCGATATATACGCGCTTATAGTAGTACTCGTCAGGGTCCTGAATGTTGAAGCGGTTGTAGTTATACAACGCACCGCGTGAAAGGTTGCGATAGGCCTCCTTCGGAAGGTTTACAGGTATGCCGTGAATACCTACCTGCAATACCACAAACTTATCCAACGGCAGCTCAGTCATTGGCGACAACGAACGAACGCCGGCACCCGGAACACGCAAAATTGCAGGGTGCTTACCCGCCTTTGTTGGCACGGTCATCAATCCATGGAAATAGACCTTGTTCTTGTAGGTCTGATACTGCACATAGTAGGCAGTATAGGTGCCTGTACTATGTTCTGGGGCAGGCGTAATCTTTGGCTCCATAGGAATCTTTGCGCTCTCGGCCAAAGCCTTTGCCCAGAACTCTGCGAAGTCGGCAGGGTTCTCCACCGTAGGCTTAATCTTCTCAACCTCGAAGCCCGCTGTTGCCAAACCGGTATAGGTGAAATCTCCATCCTTAACCGTTACTGCACAACGCAAAAAACCGGGAACCTTCATTGTGCCGAGTTGGATTTTACCCTCGCCGGACTTCAAGATAACCTTCTCGCTCTTATGAGCAGGCATATTATCCTCCGACAAGTTGTAGGTAATCTCTACATTCTGCATTGGTGAGTGGTGCTTCAACACCAACACCTTAAATACGGGTTTCTCGCCACACTTGTAGTTCCAATCGAGGTGGTCGGGCATAACGATAACCTTAACTGAACGGTCGGTAGGGGTTGCAGCCGAGAGAGCTGTCGTGCCCAATGATGTAAGGGCGACAAGAGTTGCTAAAATTGATAGTAGTTTTTTCATTCGTTTTATAATAAATTGGTTATTCTTGCAACGAAGGTAGTGAAATTTTTAGAAAATCAGATGCAACACACTCTCTTTTTGCAAAAAAATGTTGTATCTTTGCAGCGCAGATTCGGTTCATCGCTGCCTCGCAAGAGGGGGAGGAAAGTCCGAGCAACACAGAGCACCGTGCAAGTTAACGGCTTGATGTTCGAGAGGGTATAGTAGC
>SUZE01000004.1:0-61186 GCA_015060075.1 Rikenellaceae bacterium
AAGTTGTTGCTTCGTGGCGATGGCACATCGGTATATATGACGCAGGACCTCGGAACGGCGTTGCAGCGTTTCGAGCAGAATGCGCTGAACGGCATTATCTATGTCGTAGGTAACGAGCAGAACTATCACTTCCAAGTTTTGAAGTTGATACTCAAAAAGTTGGGATATGAGTGGAGCGATGACATTTTCCACCTCTCGTACGGAATGGTGGAGTTGCCTGAGGGTAAGATGAAGTCGCGCGAGGGCACAGTTGTCGATGCTGACGACTTGTGCGAGGCGATGATTTCGACAGCACGCGAGATGTCACAGGAGTTGGGCAAACTCGATGGTTGCAGCGAGGAGGAGGCTTCGGCAATCAGTTCGATGGTTGGTTTGGGTGCTTTGAAATACTTTATCTTGAAGGTAGACCCGAAGAAGACGATGTTGTTTGACCCTCGCGAGTCAATCGACTTCAACGGCAACACCGGTCCATTTATCCAATACACCCACGCTCGTATCTGCTCTGTGTTGCGCAAGGCTGCCGAGCAGAATATCTCGTTCGAGGGCGAGAAAATCGCTTGCGAGTTGTTGTCGGAGGAGGTTGAGTTGGTGAAGATGTTGTGCGACTACCCTGCTACCGTAGTGGCTGCGGGCGAGGCGTTTGCCCCTTCGATGATTGCGGCGTACACCTACGAGTTGTGTAAGGCGTTCAACGGCTACTACCACGACCACTCTATCCTTCGAGAGGAGAACGAGGCAGTGAAGAAGATGCGCCTTGCGTTGGCACAGCAGGTTGCACGCGTTATCAATCGTTCGATGCGCTTGTTAGGCATCGATGTTCCAGAGCGAATGTAAAAAAGTTTTCAGTTTTCCGCTTTCAGTTTTCCGTTTATAATTATGGCAGGCTCGAATTTTGTCGATTATGTAAAGATATTTGCCCGTTCCGGACACGGAGGAGCAGGCTCGGCCCACTTTCGCCGTGAGAAGTTTGTCGCTTTCGGTGGTCCCGATGGTGGCGATGGCGGTAAGGGTGGCTCGATAATCTTGCAGGGCGACCAACAATATTGGACACTTATCCACCTCAAATATCAGCGTCACCAATTTGCCGAAGATGGCGAATGTGGCTCGGGCGCTCGCTCACACGGCAAAGATGCGAAGGATATTATTATCCCCGTACCTCTCGGCACGGTGGCGAAGCAGATTTTCACCGATGAGGAGACAGGCGAAACACGCACCGAAGTTGTAGGAGAGGTAACCGAACATGGTGAGCAACTCGTTCTTCTGAAAGGTGGTCGTGGAGGTTTGGGTAACTGGCACTTCCGCACCGCTACAAATCAGGCTCCGCGCTACTCGCAACCGGGCGAGGAGGGTGCCGAAGGTGCATTTATCCTCGAATTGAAGGTATTGGCAGATGTTGGTTTAGTAGGATTTCCGAATGCTGGCAAGAGTACCCTTTTGTCGGTTGTTTCGGCAGCAAAACCGAAGATTGCAAACTACGCATTTACCACCTTGGAACCAAATCTCGGTATCGTGGAGGTGCGTGACGGCCACTCATTCGTTATGGCTGATATTCCGGGTATTATCGAGGGTGCGCACGAGGGCAAGGGTTTAGGAACGCGCTTCCTTCGCCATATTGAGCGAAATTCTATTTTGCTCTTTATGGTTCCTGCCGACAGCGATGATATTCGCAAGGATTTCGATATTCTGCTCGGCGAACTTACACAATACAACCCCGAACTGCTCGATAAAACACGCATCTTGGCCATCACAAAGTGCGACATGCTCGATGATGATTTGATGGAGGAGATGAAGTCGCACCTGCCTGAGGGCGTTAAGTCGGTATTTATATCTTCGGTTGCAGGTCTTAATATCGCCAAGTTGAAGGATATGTTGTGGGCTGCACTACACGAGTAATGCGAGGTCTGCGATACATACTTATCATATTAGCTATTCTATGTTATAGAGGTCTCTCTGCACAGGAGTTCGACCTCTATGATTTTAGGTACTACAAGCGTTTCGAAACTGTCGAAGAGTTGCTTACACCCGAAACAGCAGACTCTTTGCCTGCGCCTAAGTTCACTCTTGACAGCGATTTTTCTACTCGCACACTCGACTACAACCTCTCTATGGTGCGCTATGCAAGACAAGGCGTACAATTTCACAACCAAGAGATGCGACTTAATGGCGTAGAGATTACCCGACTTAATGACAACACTATTCGTACGCTACAATTAAGAGCAAAACACTCTGTTGATATAACCGAATTACATATCGACACGCTGCACGAATCGAGAACATCGGCAGGATTACACTTCTCCTCTCGAAATATGCCCTATTCGTTACGACTATCCACAGCGCAGAAATTGAGTAAAGGCTGGTCTTTGGCGACAAATATGGAGGCAAAAACAGGTCGCGACCTACATGTGGAGGGTATTTTCGGCAACTCATTGGAGATTAATGCCATAGCTTCAAAACGATTCAATGATAACAACTTTCTATCATTTGCTCTATTTGCAAAACCATCAATGCGTAGTACTCGCCTTGCCTCGACAGAGGAGGCTTTTCGCCTTGTGGGAGATAATATGTACAATCCCGCTTGGGGTTATCAGAATGGCAAAGTTCGCAATGCCCGTATTCGCAGAGAGTTTCTGCCGACAGCATTTGTCGGTTACGAAGGGAGATTAAGCAATAATACCACTCTAAATATAGCAGCCACGGCGACAGCCGGCATCAGGCGATATAGCAATCTCGATTGGTTTAATGCACAAACCCCTACACCCGACAACTATCGCTATATGCCGAGTTATTTTACCGATGAGGAGGATATATTTTCGGCAGTAGAGAGTGCTTGGCGAAGCGATGACACACGATACACGCAGATAGATTTCGACAAACTTATCAAGACAAATCGTCTAAATGGCGGAGAGGCGGTCTATGCAATATCCGACCGAGTGAATCGGATTATTCAGGCATCGTTGCGAGGTGGTGCAACAACAACGCTCAATAGTGGCAATATCTCGTACGGCATCGAAGCATCAACTTATAACTCTCGAAATTACAAGCAGATGCGTGATTTACTCGGTGCAGAGTATATTATCGACCTCGACTACTTTCTAATTGACGATGACACCTTCGGTAACTCCCTCCAAAACAACCTCTCGAAGCCCAACCGCCACATTAAGGAGGGCGACAGATTCGGATATGACTATACCATAAGGGAGTATAATATCAATGTGTTTGGCACATACCACTACTCCACCTCAAAATTCAACCTCAATGTAGCCGCAAAAGTCGGTTACACCGACATTTCAAGGCGTGGAGCATATCGCAAAGAGCTGTTCCCCGACAACTCGTTCGGCACATCACGACATCTGAAATTTTCGCCATACGCACTTCGTGTATCAGCCGAGTATCTAATCAACGACAACCACTTTATTCGGGCTTCAATCTCTACCGATGCAGCGCCTTGCGATGCAGAGGATATGTTTTTGCAGAGCCAATACAACAATCGTATAGTCGATAATCCAACAATGCGTTCAAAATATGGTGCCAATGTTCAATATATGTTTCAACGAAATAATATAGCCGTAAGCACCACACTATTTATCTCTTCATTGCTGAACAATACGCATGTAAGACACCTCTACGATGACCTATCAGGCGAATACGCAGATGTTGTAACCACCAATCTCGACCAACTATGCTATGGTTTGGAGATAGAAGCTCAATATCGATTTGCCACCAATTTTCGCACTACGGCAGCGGTAGGCATTGGCAGATACAAGTATGCCGACAATCCCATCATAACCATTTATAGCGACTCCTCAAACGCCTTGATTGCCGACCATATCACAAGTTACTCGAAGGGACTTTCGCTCGGTAATATGCCCCAAGTTGTCGCCACGGTGGGATTATCCTACTACAATAGGGGTTGGTGGGCAGCTATAAACGCAAACTATGCCGGTTTGCGCTACATAGAGCCATCGGCAACAATGCGTACCGAGAGAGTACTCTGCATGACTACATCACCCGAGCAACGCACTTCGCTTATGGAGCAGGAGAGATTAGGCGATGTGTTTACCATCGACTTATCGCTATCGAAGAGTATCTATTTGAATAGAGTCAGCAAAAAGATTTACAGCACTTCGGCAGCACCCCGTTTTGAGGACAAGCACCCTCGAAGTCGGCTTATTTTCCGCATCGGAGTACGCAATCTTCTCGGCTCAACCGATAGTGTATATAGCGGCTACGAATCCTCTCGTTTACAGAGATATAAGCTCGCCGGAGAGTACATATACAATCGTCAGGCATCACGTTATCTCTACGCCTACCCTCGCACCTTCTACGCATCGGCGACATTTGCTTTTTAGTGCGCAAAAAAAGAGGAGTAAGACTTTTTTCAAGACTCTCCTCTAAACAGCAGGGAAATAACACCACTACTCTTCGTAGCGGAAACCTACGCCCTTGTATGTCGAAATGTGATTGTCGCCAATCTTACTGCGCAAATGGCGGATGTGAACATCGAGCGTGCGCGAGCCGACAATAACCCCTGCACCCCAAACTGCATCGAAAATTTCTTCACGGGTAAAGATACGAGGTTCAGATAGGAGAAGTCGCAGAATTTCGAACTCCTTGACAGCCAAACGAACCTCTCCATTGTCGGAGAGAAAGGAGTGTCGTTCCTCAATAAGTCGAGAGGTTTTATTCGGCAAGACAATCTGCTCGCTGCCCTCGATACGTTTGGTAATCGCAGCAACACGAGAGCAAAGTACCTTCATACTCACAGGCTTTGTGATATAATCGTCTGCACCTGCCTCATAGCACTCAACAAGGCTCTCCTCCTCGCATACCGCAGAGAGAAAGACAATCATTGTCTTTGCCGTAGCTGGATTGGCACGCAAAGCACG
Organism: Rikenellaceae bacterium; assembly: GCA_015060075.1. Taxonomy (GTDB): domain Bacteria; phylum Bacteroidota; class Bacteroidia; order Bacteroidales; family Rikenellaceae; genus Alistipes. The sequence continues at coordinate 4,887 of SUZE01000004.1, forward strand.
ACAAGCCTCACGACCGTCCATTTCGGGCATCATCATATCCATAAGAATAAGATGAGGACGGAACTCGACAGCCTTCGTCAAAGCCTCGTGTCCATTGGTGGCACAAGCAACCTCATAGCCCTCTTTTACGAGATTGTACTGCACAAATTCTCGAATATCGATTTCGTCATCAACTACAAGTATACGCATGGTGTTTGGGGTTGGTTGTTCTAAAATTAAGGCGCAATGGGAGCCATTGCGCCTTTTAGCCAGAGATTTATTGCTTGATTTAGTCGTGCAATGCGCTCAACTTCTCGAACAATTTACCATAACCCTCTACCATCTCGTTGCGGAAAGCAGCGTAGTACTTGCGCACGAGCGAAGAGTTCTTTGGCTCAGTTGGGTTATTAGCCTTGTGATACAACTCATTGCGGAGTTCTACACCCTCCTGCATGATTGCGAAAATCTCCTGTTCCTTGTCCGGACGGAAATAGATAGTCATGTCACAATCAAAAACCAACTCTTCGAGACGATAGTCAATCTCCTTCTTCAAAAATCTTAAATTTGCCATAGTCTTATCTTATTTTTTATTGCTCTTTCCGACCACAAAGATAAGAAAAAATGGATAGTGTGCAAAGATTTTCGACTTTTTTTATCGTTTTAGTCCAATTTTTACCAATAAATCGCTTCGTAACCCCCTTTGAAGTTCTTTTTATCAGCCTTTCGAGCCTTTCGTTGGTTGCGTTTGTTGGCTTTGCTATCTACATCATCGGAGGCGTCATGTCTTGGAGTTGCGATAACAATGCCCATCTCCTCCTCTACAACAACCTCCTCGGGTTGTTTTGGCTGCGATGTCTGAATAGGCTTTGCCGGCTCGGTCGGAGCAACAACTGTGGTACGGGTAACAAACTCATCAATACCATAATCGAACTCTATGTCTGCATATCGCATCTGTGGCAGAATGTGCGTAGCGAGATATCTCCACGCCTGCGGCATCTTGCGCAAGGCCGCCTCCTTCTGAGGTTCGGTATGCTTGGTCGATTTCAGAATTGCCAACACCTGCTCCTTTTGCGGAATATCGCTCTTCTCAACGACCGGCACACAATCGCTCCAATGGAAGGTTTTGTGGTCGGTGTCGATTTTCTGTTCAGGGTGATAGGTGTTTACAGCATAATAGTAGAGCGACTGCGCTCGCTTCGATGCAAGAGTGTCATTCTCTTTGGCGTTACCATCAGGCGAAGCGTAGCCCACGATGTGGATTGCCGAGATGTGCATCGTGGTATCTTTGGTCTGCGCCATAAAATCCTTCAACTCCTCAATCTGCTGAGTGTTATCCGAGTAAGAAGGTACGATATTAGCCTTATTAATAGCGTAGTGTACATCAAATTCGGCATGTTTGCCGTCATCGTGAGGGATTTTGTAACGAGTAGTTACGACATTTCCATTACGGGTTTGAGATACAAGCACCGCATTTGCAGGCGCCTGATTGCTCTGAGCAACAGCCGCTACGGTTGTTCCCAAAGCCAACATAGAGAGTAAAATCTTTTTCATTGCCTAATTGTTTTGGTTTGTAACCCAAACAGAACAACAATTAAGCCAAAGGCAATTGAGAATTGAGAATTGAGAATTGAGGATTGAGAATTGAGGATTATTCTTCAACTACTCACTACTCTCTACCCTCTACCCTCTTAATCTTGTACCCTACTATTGCAACAAGCAACGACATCAGCGGGCTTATCAGATTAAAAAGGCAATACGGCAGATAGGTAAGTGTGGCAACACCGAGGACTGTTGATTGTGTCATTCCGCACGAGTTCCACGGTACGAGTACAGAGGTTACTGTTGCCGTATCCTCGACCGAACGGCTCAATAAACGAGCCTCCAAACCTCGTTTTGCATACAATTCTCGGAAAGTTTCGCCTGTGATTATGATAGATATGTATTGGTCGGCTGTAAGCAGATTTGCAAATATACCCGTAGCGAGTGTCGAAGCGACAACGCTTGCTGTACGATAGACAAATTTGGCAAATAGTTGTGTCAATGCCGACAACATACCACTACCCGCCATAACGCCACCAAAGCACATTGCGCACAACACCAGCCAGATTGTATTTAACATACCTTGCATTCCCGAAGTTGCAACTAACTCATTTATAGTGGTATTACCCGTGTTAATTGAAGTAGAAGTTGAGCAGGCAGTCATCAATGCACGAAATGTAGAGAACTCTCCCTCTCCACCGATTGCAGCAATAATCTCAGGTTGCGCAACAACCATCGCTACACACGCCATAACGACCGACAAAAAGAGTGTTACAAGTGCAGGCAGTCGCCTTGCAATAAGCACCATTGTAGCAACAGGAACAAGCAACAACCAAGCAGAGATATTAAACGAACTTTGGAGTGTATCAGCCAACTCTGCAATATGTATAGAAGTGTCTACCTCGTGCGTAAGGCTCACAGCCATAAATATAACCAACGCAATTACAAACGATGGAATAGTGGTGATTGTCATATACTTAATGTGTTCAAAGAGAGGAACTCTCACCGTTGATGACGCTAATACCGTAGTATCAGACAGAGCCGATACTTTGTCCCCGAAATATGCACCCGAAATTATCGCACCTGCAATCCAGCCTTCGGCATACCCCTGAGCCTCACCTACACCCATCAGCGCAACACCGATTGTGGCAATCGTTGTCCACGAACTACCCGTAACAATAGCGACAATAGCACATATCAGACATGCTACCGCCAAAAAGATGCTGGGGTGTATGATTTTCAGTCCATAATACATCAGAGTCGGTACAACTCCGCTCAGCATCCAAGTACTTGCAACTGCGCCGATAAGGAGAAGTATAATTATGGCAGATGCCGAGGTGCGAATATTATCCACAATTGCCTTTTCGAGAATACTCCATTTACAACGACACACCACAACCGAGATGAGTGCCGCAACCGAAGATGCGACCAAAAGCGCTATTTGACTACCACCCTCTATCGCATCTGCACCAAAAACTTCAATAACGAGTGTCAGCATCGCAACAAGCACCACCATAGGCACTAACGCCAACCACACCGACACCTCGCGAGCCTTAAAAAATCTATTTCCAAATTTCATGTCGGCAAAGATAGAAATAATTCGGCAAGTTTTCTGTTTTATGCTTTTAGTTTTCAGTTTTATTTTGTATCTTTGTCAGGTTATACCTTAAAAGGTATAGAAGTGTGAAACTAAATAAAGCATATTATGGCTACCAAAACTACTATCGAAGTTCCCGTAGAGGAGCAGACTATTCAGAGTGAGATTACACCGCAAGTATGCGAGGAGCAGGTTGTTACCGCAGCAGAGCCTCAGACCGAAGAGGTCGAAACTCCGACAAACGACATCGCCCGATTGAACAAGGAAGAGGTGCTTACACGCCTCGCCGAGAAGGTTTCGGAGGAGCCTTCCGCCGACTTGCGTAACGAAGTTGAAGCATTGAAGGTAGCATTTTATAAACTGCATCGTGCCGATATGGAGGCACGCCGCAAGGCATTCTTCGCAGAAAATGGTATCGATGCGGAGTACACCTACCAAACCGATGAGGCAGAGGTAAAATTCAAAGAGTTGTACAACATCTATCGTTCGAAGCGCGATGAGGCGACTGCCCTCTCTGACAAGGAGAAGGAGGAGAATTATCAGGCAAAACTCGCCGTTATCGAGGAGTTGAAGGCGTTAGTAGATTCAGAGGAGGCTCTTAACACCACTTTTGCAAAATTCCACGAGTTGCAGGCTCGTTGGCGCAACATCGGACAAGTTCCACAGGCAAAGGTTAGCGACCTATACGAAACTTACAATCTCCATGTCGAGAACTTCTACGACTATGTAAAGATTAACAAGGAGTTGCGCGACCTCGACTGGAAACGCAATCTCGAAGCAAAAACCTCGCTTTGTGAGCAAGCCGAGGCTCTAACAGAAGTTGAAGCTATTATCGATGCCTTCCACAAGTTGCAGAAATTGCATGAGGAGTGGCGAGAGATAGGACCTGTTTCGATGGAGCACAAGGAGGCTTTATGGGAGCGATTTAAGGCTGCTTCAACAATCATCAACCGCCGCCATCAAGAGCATTTCGAGGGGATAAAGGCTGAACAACAGCAAAATTTAGAGCGCAAATCAGCTCTCTGCGAGGAGGTTGAAAAGATGGTTAGCGAGTCGGTTGCATCGCACAAGGCTTGGAATAAAGCAAGTGAGCGTTTGCAGGAGATTCAGGCAGAGTGGCGCACCATCGGTTTTGCGCCTAAAAAGGACAACAACAAAATCTACGACCGTTTCCGCACCGCTTGTAACAATTTCTTCGAAGCAAAGCACAATTTCTATGCTGAGGCAAAAGATGATATGGCGAAGAACTTGGAGGTAAAGAACTCTTTGTGTGAGCGTGCCGAGGCGATTGCCGAGCGTGAGGATTGGGCAAAGGCTACCGAGGAGTTATTGGCATTGCAGGCAGAATGGAAAAAGTCGGGTGCCGTAGCACGCAAATATACAGATGTTGTATGGAAGCGTTTCCGTGCCGCATGCGACAAGTTCTTCGAGCGCAAAGCACAGCACTTCTCTTCGGTTGATGGCGAATACAACTCAAATCTTACAGCAAAGCAGGCTCTGTTGGAGGAGATGGCTCAGGCAGTTGTAAAGTCGTTCGATGACATCAAGGAGTATCAACGCCGTTGGAGTGAAATCGGATTTGTGCCTATTCGCCACAAGGACGAGTTGCAGAAGCAATACAAAGCTGTCCTCGACAAATTGTTTGCAATGGTTCGCAGCGCAGACCGTGAGCAGCATCTCAACAAGTTCAAAAACAAGGTTGCTTCGATGCGTGAGGCGGGCGACAAGAGATTGCGTTCCGAGCGCGAGAAGTTGTATAATCGAGTAAAACAACTCGAACAGGAGATTCAAACGTTGGAAAATAACATCGGATTCTTTGCCAAGTCGAAGGGTGCCGAGTCGATGATTGCAGCCGTAGAGGAGAAGATTGCACGAGCAAAGCGCAATATGGCAGAGATTATCGAGCAAGTAAAATTGATTGATTCACAAGAGTAACAATAGAAAAAAGCTGAAAATATTTATTACAAGCGATGAAAGAGAATAAGAGTACGATTATAGGCTTTGTCCTAATGACCTTGGTATTCGTAGGATACATGTTCTATGCGAACTACCAGGCACAAAAACAACAAGAGGCTCAAATGGCAGCCCAAGTTGAGCAACTCGCCGAGCAGGCTTCACAGGCACTCGACACTCCTACCGAGCAGAAAGCAGAGGCTGAAATCACAAAAACCGAGGGCAAAAAGAGCGATGCACCGAAGTTGGTGAGCGATGCCGAGAAGGTTGAAGAGGTTGTGGTTGAGAACGATGTAATGCAGATTCGTTTCTCGACACTCGGAGCGCAGATTATAGATGTAACACTGAAAGATTACACCAAGTACGCTCCGAAGGAGGAGCGCAACGAGTTGGTACATCTCTTTGCTCCTGAGTCGGCATACTTCAATATGTCGTACTATTTGAAAGAGAATATGCGCAATGTGGAGGTTGCCACCGCATACCGCAATTTCGAGTTGTTGCCCGTAGAGTCTTTGGGCGACAAAAAGGTCGTAACAATGCGTCTACCCGTAGGAGAAGGCTCTATCGAGCACATCTACACCATCTATAACGAGCAGAAGCCTGAGCGCGACTACTTGGTAGACTTTGAGGTGCGTTTGAACAACCTTGCTCCGATGATGGCTAATCAGAAGAGCATTGCCGTAGAGTGGCGCAACCGTACATATCAAAACGAGCGCAGTTTCAAGAATGAGAACACCTACACCACCCTCGTATATCACTATCCGGGCGAGGGTGATGTTGAGGATTTAGGCATTTCGGAATCAACAAAGGAAGACGATATTGCAGCTTCGGTGGATTGGGTTTCGTTCAAGCAACAGTTCTTCTCATCGGCTCTTATCGGTCGCTCGGTAGTGTTGCGTCAGCCGCAGGTTTCGTTCGCTACAGCAGAGCCTAAGTCGGGATATATCAAAGATTTTGCAATGTCATCTTCGGTAGATTATACACCGCAGACTACTCAATACGACTTCTCGTTCTACCTCGGTCCTAACAAGTTCTCGGTATTGAAGAAACTGACTGATAAGAATGGCGAGTCGCTCGAAATGGAGCGCATCATTCCACTCGGCTGGGTATTCTCGACATTCATCAGTCGTTGGGTTGTTATTCCGGTGTTTGATTTTTTGCAGAAGTATATCGCATCGTTTGGTCTTATCATCTTGATTTTGACCATATTGGTTAAGTTGGTAATCTTCCCTCTCACTTACAAGAGTTACCTTTCGACCGCCAAGATGCGCGTTATCAAGCCTGAGATTGACGCTTTGAATGCAAAATACCCTCGTCAGGAGGACGCTATGAAGAAGCAACAGGAGATGATGGCACTCTACAACAAGGCAGGTATTAGTCCTATGGGAGGTTGTTTGCCGATGTTAATTCAGATGCCTATTCTGATTGCGATGTTCCGTTTTTTCCCAGCAAGTATCGAGTTGCGTGGTAAGTCGTTCTTGTGGAGCGATGACCTCTCTTCGTATGATAGTATTCTCGATTTGCCGTTCAACATCCCGTTCTATGGTGACCATATCTCGCTGTTCTGTTTGTTGATGACTATTGTGATGTTCGTATACTCGTATATCAACTATCAGCAGCAGGGTGCAGCACAACCTCAAATGGCAGGTATGAAGTTTATGACCGTCTACATGATGCCTGCGATGATGTTGTTCTGGTTCAACGACTATGCAAGTGGTCTTTGCTACTACTACCTCTTGTCAAACCTCTTTACCATCTTGCAAACAACCATTATCCGCTTCACCTTGAATGACGATAAGATTCGCGCAAAGATGAACTCTCACGCAAAAAATACGAAGGGTAAGAAATCTCGTTTCCAGCAGCGTTATGAGGAGTTGGTAAAGCAGGCAGAGGCTCAGCAAGCGCAACAGTCAAAGCGTAAGTAATTTTGCAATGGGGTTTGTAGCAAGCATATCCAATGACGAGGTTGCTGCATTGGAAGCAGTACACTTTGATGGACGCATCGTGGTAGTGGATACCACTGATGCGCTCGCCAAGGCGTGCAAAGAACTTTCACAGCACAATCTTATAGGTTTCGACACCGAAACACGCCCCTCGTTCACTGCGGGAGTGACAAATAAGGTATCGTTGATACAACTCTCGACAGAAGAGTGCTGCTACCTTATCCGACTAAACAAGTTGCCTCTATCCCGTGAAATTTTAGCAATATTGTCGAGCGATAAGATTCGCAAAGTAGGTGCTGATGTCAAGAATGATATTACGGCACTCAATCGCTTGCGCCACTTCACCGCAAAGGGATTTATCGACTTGCAAGATGAGGTTGTAAAGTATGGTATTGAGGATAAAAGTCTTCGCAAAATCTCGGGCATTATCCTCGGCAAGAAGGTATCGAAGGCTCAACGCCTATCCAATTGGGCTGCCAAGCAGCTCACGCCTCAACAACAAATGTATGCTGCTACCGATGCGTGGGTATGTATTGAAATCTATAACAGACTGACGAAATAATTTCGTCAGTCTTTACATAACACCAACAATGAACAAAGAGATATTCCGCATAGCCATACCAAATATAATTTCCAACATAACCGTTCCTCTGATGGGATTGGTTTCAACCGGCATTGTCGGTATGGATAGTGGTTCAGCTGAGGTTATCGGAGCATTGGCACTCGGAGTATCAATCTTCAACTTTATCTATTGGAACTGCTCATTTATCCGTATGGGAACAAGCGGATTGACTGCACAGGCCTACGGTGCAGGCGATTTCCACGAAACAACGGCAATGCTTGTACGAGCAGTAGTTATATCGTTGGTTCTTAGCGCAATAGTACTCATATTTCAACGACCTCTCGGAGAGTTATCACTATGGCTGATGGGTGGCAATGAGGTTGTTGCAGACTACTTCTTCGCTCGAATTTGGGCAGTGCCGGCAGGTATCTTGTTATTCGGCTTGTATGGTTGGTTTGTGGGTATGCAGAATGGAGTTATTCCGATGGCGGTATCAATCACCGTTAATGGGCTACACATCTTGTTCGGCTGGTGGTTTGTCTATTCGTTCGACCTCGGCATTGTCGGCATTGCCTACGCCTCGGTCGTGTCGCAGTGGATAGGTTTGGTGCTTGCGAGTGCGCTTATATTCATTTTCTTCCGCAAGACAATGCGACCAATAGTCCTGCGCGAGGTGTTGAACTTCGCATCGATGAAGCGATTTTTCAAGGTCAATGGCGATATTATTGTCCGCACATTCTGTAATGTGGGAGTATATACCTTCTTTACCGCCGCCTCGGCACGAATGGGAGATGCAGCTATTTTGGCGGTAAACAGCGTGCTGATGCAGCTGTTGATGTTGTTCTCCTATATGAACGATGGCTTTGCCTATGCCGCAGAGGCTATGACAGGTCGTTTTATCGGAGCAAAAGATTTGCCTTCACTCAAAAAGTGTCTGCGTTACTGCGTAGTATGGACCTTCGCCACCGCAGCCGTTGCCATAACACTATATCTCGCAGGTTGGGAGGAGTTGTTTACTGCCTTCCTGGGCAGTGGCACAGAGGAGGAACTGACAAAAGTTTTGGCGGTTGCCAAGCGATATATCGGTTGGATTGTAGTTATTCCGCTATTTGCCGCTATGCCGTTTATGTTAGACGGAGTATATGCCGGAGCAACTCTTACACGAGCAATGCGCAACTCAATGGTGTGGGCGACAATCATATTTTTCGCCGTCTATTATGCCCTACTGTCCCTTATCGGCAACGATGCGTTGTGGTTAGCATTTTTGATGTATATAATCTTCCGCCTTGTGCTGCAATACTTTATGGCGGATAGGTTGAAAGATATTTATCGTCAAATAGAAAAAATAGCATAGTGATATACCTATTTTTGGAATAGAATCGTTATCTTTGCATTTACAAAAAAACTCGAAATACAATGAAACAGAGAGTTACCCTTTACGACAAGACCTTTGAGGTTATGATTCCGGCTGAGGATATTGACAAGGCAGTAGCAAAGGTTGCCGAGCGTCTGAATAGCGACTACGCATCGGCTCAAAAGCCACCTATCTTCGTAGGAGTTTTGAGTGGAGCATATATGTTCCTTGCCGACCTTGTGCGCAAAACGACATTCGACAATGAAGTTACCTTCGTGCAGATTTCATCGTATGCAGGAACTCAATCAACCGGCACCATCACACAAAAACTCGGTATCGATTTCGATATCGAAGGTCGTGACATCATCATTGTAGAAGATATTGTTGAGACGGGACACAGCATCAACCACATGTTGAACTATATTCGTTCGTTCAATCCAAACTCGGTTGAAGTCTGCACACTCTTTTTCAAACCCGAGAAATATCTCTACGATATGCCTATCAAGTATTGTGCAATGGAGATAGGCAATGAGTTTATCGTAGGTTACGGACTTGACTATGACCAGATTGGTCGAAACCTCAAAGATATATATGTTTTAGCCAATGAGTAACGAGGCTATATTGGAGGGCGGTCGTAAACTGCCACTCGTAGAGGATTTCTACACAATTCAGGGCGAGGGCTTTCACACAGGAAAGCCCGCCTATTTTATTCGCCTTGGTGGTTGCGATGTTGGGTGTGCATGGTGCGATGCCAAGTATACATGGAATCCTCGCATGTATCCTCCAACCCCTATCGAGGAGATTGTCGAGCGTGCCGTAGCGTGCGCAGCACAATCCATCGTTATTACGGGCGGAGAGCCTCTGCTCTACCCTCTCGATTACCTGACTCAGGCGCTCAAAGAGCGAGGTTTGGCAATATTTCTCGAAACCTCAGGTTCGCACCCATTCTCGGGCGAGTTCGATTGGGTATGTCTTTCACCAAAGCGTAAGTCGGCACCTCTCGAAGAGGCTTATGGTCGTGCCGATGAGTTGAAGGTAATTATTCAGAGTGAGGAGGACTTAAAGTGGGCAGAGGAGTGTGCCGCAAAGGTTAGCGATAGGTGCCTGCTCTTTTTACAGCCAGAATGGAGTGTGTCGGAACAGGTTATGCCGACTCTTGTAGAGTATGCCAAACGCAATCCTCGTTGGAGCATTTCCATTCAGAGTCACAAATATATGCGAATACCATAATCGTTAAACTCCATGAAGTTCGGTAAGCGAGTAAGTAAGCAGGTCGAAAAGGGTATCAGCAAAGGCAAGGAGTATGCATGGCGTATAATCCTTGTTTCGGTTGTTGTGCTTGGACTTATTCTTATTGGTCGTCCACTTATCTCCCTTATACGCACCTCTCTTGAAATTCGTGAACTTAACAGAGAAAAAGCTATCTACGAGGCGGAGATTCGCCGTGACAGCATTCTTATAGAAAATCTGAAAAACGATGAATTCTTGGAGCAATATACCCGCGAAAAGTATTTTATGCAGGGCAAAGGCGAACAGGTATTTATCGTAGAGGACTAATCTTCAAAACCGAAGTGGTTATATCCGCCTACCCAATCGTGGATATAGGTAACATCTCCTTTTTCGCTCTCCCAGCCAATATAATAGCAGTCGTAATTCGGGCGCACTACTCTACCAATTTTATATAGAGGTTTTCCAAATTGCTCCTCGAAGCGTTGCGCCAACTCCTTGGCTTCGCACTTATCAACCGTAAAAATCAATTGATAATCCTCGCCGCCACAAATAGCATCTTGGAACGAAGCACCGCGAGCAATAGGAATATTTTGTTCCGATATTATTGCACCCCTCTTTGACTTGTCGAGAATATGTTGGAGGTCCGAGGCTATACCATCTGAAATATCAGCCATGGCGTGAACAGATGCTTGCTGTCCGAGCCACTCACCCTCTCGCACTTGGGCTTCGGGCATCAAATGTAGTTTGGCATTGCGGGTTGATAGTCTTCCTTCTAACACATCTCGCAAACCTGCTGCCGATGCGCCCAACTTGCCCGTAACCATTACAACATCGCCAACTTTGGCGGCTGAACGGCGTTTTATGTTCGCCATTGGCGCACGACCAATAGCCGTTACGCTTATGCAGACACCCGATTTTGAACCTACGGTATCTCCTCCAACGAGTTTTACGCCGTATTTCTTAGATGCCTTTTTGTAGCCACGCATAAACTCCGCAGACCACTCGCCAAACTTATCATTTGGCAGAGCCAACGACAATAATGTAGCCACAGGCTTCGCTCCCATAGCCGCCACATCGCTGATATTTACCATCAACGACTTGTAGCCAATCTGAAATGGAGTACTTTTGTCGGTCAAAAAGTGAATATTCTCGTTGAGCATATCCGAAGTAAAGACCAATGCCTCGTCATCGCCGATAGGCAATACTGCGCAATCATCGCCAATGCCCTCAAATCCATTGTTCGGCATCGAGCGAAACATCTCACTAATAGACTCTATAAAATCAAACTCTCCGTACACTCTCATCGTTTCAGCACCCCTGTAATAGTTGATACAAACTCCTTCAACGCTTCCAAACGGCATATCCACGCACCAAGCGCATATATGATTACACCTGTTGCAATCTGCAAGAGTAATTGCCAAATAGGAGCAAAATCGCCACTGTAATACCCTACTGCCTTCACTGCTGCATACATCACCACCGTAAGGAGCAACGAAGGAAGCAGTGTACATATCATCTGCCACCACGAGAGCGCAGTATAATGCCTTGTTGCAGCGAAGTTTACAATAAACTCCACCAAGGTCATCGCCACCAAACCGTATGCAATAGCCATTGTCGAGTACGGAATGGTCAAAGCCAAAACCGCCGTCATTATCGCCTTTTTCAGTAACTCCAAGCGGAAAATAATCGAACCGTTACTATGCACCTTCAAGACATTGTAGGCGACCATCGACAACGGATAGAATACTCCTGCAAGGGCAATAATCTCGAAATATGGTACGGTAGGCAGCCACTTTTCGCCCAGCAACACCCTGAACAGTGGCTCGGCAACAGCCGACATGCCCACCGAAACAGGAGCCATTACAAAGATATTTATCAGCAAAACTTTACGGAAACTCTCGGCAAATTTCGCCGTATCGTCTTTGATTTTCGCCAATGCAGGATATGTTACCGACTGTACTGACAAAACCGCTGACTGCACGGGTAAGTCTTTGATTTTCTGCGCTTGATTGAAATAGCCGAGTGTATCTGCCGAATAGACCTTGCCGATAAAGAGTTGTGCTACATTGTTATATACCGCAGCAACAATATCGGTGGACATCAGCCTAAACGAAAACGGTGCCATCTCTCGCCAAGCCGCACCATTGAACGAGCCTTCACCTCTCCAATCTCCTCGCCACCACAATAAGAGCGCCTTCACACCCATAACCATCAGTCGCTGCGCAACCAATGCCCAAACTCCTCCACCGCAAACGGCAACAACAATCGCCGTTACACCAGCGGCAAGCGATGCAAGAAAGTTAATTCGGGACAGAACACCAAAACGAAACTCACGAGATAGTTTTGTATTTTGAATTATACCGAGAGCATTGAGTGGTAACAACAAAAACAGTACGGGGGCTATTTCTGAAATAACCACCAAATCGTAGTAGCGAGCCAGCAATGGCGACAACGCAGTCAAAAGCAGATATAACACCAACGACACCGCCATATTGAAGGCGAAAACCGACTTATAGTCATCGTTTGTCGGCTCCTTCTTGCGCAACAATGTCTGCGAGAAGCCGCTATCAACAACTACCAACGCCACCGCTGTAAAGAAGGTTAATATAGCCATAACGCCGAAATCCTCCGGCACAAGCAATCGAGCCACAACGATACTTACGACCATTTGCAACAGCATAGAGCAAACCTTTTCGGCTACGCTCCACGCAACACCTGTTGCCACTTGGTCGATAAGACGGCTCTTCATATTTCGGGTGTGATTTTAGCGGTTCAGCATCGCCTCAATACCCAAGCGGTATGAGTCCAAGCCGAAACCGGCGATAGTGCCCACGCATGTAGCACCAATAAGTGAAGTGTGACGAAACTCCTCACGAGCCGCCACATTCGAGATATGAATCTCGATAACAGGCACAGACACAGCGTCTATGGCATCACGCAAGGCTACCGAAGTGTGGGTGTAGCCCCCTGCGTTCAATAAAACACCATTGTATTTGCCCTCCGCATTATGGAGAGCATCAATCAACTCGCCCTCGATATTTGACTGTGCATAGTCTATTTCGACAGTAGGATATGTGGCACGGAGTCGAGGAATAAACTCCTCGAAACTCTCCGCACCATATACCGTTTTATCACGCCTACCCTGCAAATTGAGGTTAGGACCGTTTAGAATTAAAAGTTTCACTTTTCTATAAAGCCATGAGCCATTTGCCATTTGCCATTAACTTTTCCGAATATACACTACTTAATATTGACTAAATTGGAGAAATTTCAAGGCTTGCGTAGCGTGAAAAACCGTAGCATACTTGGCGTATGTGAGGATTTTGAGCGCAAGCGTAACGCAGAAATTACCCAATTTTGTCGATATTAACTATTTAGCTGCCAAGCAAGCCAACGCAATCGAATACTTCTTCGACAATGCCGAGTCGCCACGCGAGGTCAATACGCAAGGTTTGTTGGTACCGACAACCATAGCAGCCAACTCGCCACCACCGATATGCGATACACTCTTGAAGAATACATTACCCGACTCCAAGTTAGGGAACAACAACGCATCTGCATCGCCCGCAACAGCCGAGCCCTTAACCTTCTTATGCTCTGCAACCTCCGGATAGAGAGCAACATCAAGCGACAACGGACCATCAACAATAACATTGCCCAACTGACCACGGTCTGCCATCTTCGAGATAATTGCACCCTCTGCCATAGCCGGCATATTGACATTCACCAACTCCATAGCCGCTACGCAAGCAATCTTCGGACAATCCACACCAAGCAATTTTGCTGTTTGTGCCAAATACTTCACCAATGTAAGTTTCTGCTTGAAATCAGGTTGTGGCAACACTGCAATATCCGATGCAAGCAACAACTTTGGATATCCCGACCACTCGAACACCGAAACATGGCTCAAAGTACCCTTTGGAGGGAACAAGCCGGCCTCCTTATTCAAGATTCCACGCATATACTTGTCGGTCGAAACCATACCCTTCATCAATACCTGCGCATCACCCGCAACAACTGCCTTAACTGCCAGCTCAACGCACTTCACATCGCTCTTCTCATCAACGATAGTGAAAATTGAAGGGTCGATACCCAACTCGGCACAAGTTGCCAATATAACCTCTTTGTCACCAAACAAAGTTGCATCAACCAAACCATCTTTGTAAGCATCATAGACCGCCTCGATAGTGTGCGAATCCTGACCATAAGCCACAGCCAAGCGCTTTCTACCTTTCGCCAAAGCTGCATCTACTATTTCTGATAAATGTTTCATATTTTTATTTAATTCTGCATTCTGAATTTTGCATTTTGCATTGACTAATCTTTGATTAGTCTGTATGTGTCTTGTGCGATAACCAACTCCTCATTAGTTGCAATTACAGCAACCTTAACTCTCGACTGCTCGGTCGAAATGATTGTATCTGTACCACGGGTTACATCGTTTACGGCATCATTCAACTCCACGCCCATAAACTCCATATTGTGCGATACCCAACGGCGTAAATCTGCCGAGTTCTCGCCTACACCACCTGTGAAGATAATCAAGTCGCAGCCTCCCATCAATGCAGCATACTTACCAACATACTGCTTTACTCGGTCGTAGTACATATCACGAGCAAGGATTGCTCGCTCATTGCCAGCCTCGTATGCAGCATCGATATCACGCATATCGCTTGATACACCCGATATTGCCTCGACACCCGATTTCTTGTTAATCATGGTGTTGATTTCTGCAAAGTTCATACCCTCATGCTCGGCAATATAGAGAACGGCGCTTGGGTCTACATCACCGCAACGAGTACCCATAACTAAACCATCAACAGGCGAGAAGCCCATCGAGGTACAGTACGACTTACCATTCAAAACGGCTGTTACCGAGCCACCATTACCGACATGGCAGGTGATAATCTTCGAGTTTTCGAGGTTAAGACCGCACAACTCAGCGCCACGCTTTGCAACAAACTTGTGGCTTGTTCCGTGGAAACCATAACGGCGCACACGATACTTCTCGTAATACTCGTAAGGAAGAGCATACAAGTAGTTACGCGCAGGGATTGACTGATGGAACGAGGTATCAAAAACTGCAACCTGCGGAACAGACGGCAATACCTTCTCAATCGAGAGAATACCCTCCAAGTTTGCAGGATTGTGCAGCGGAGCGATAGCAAACAGTGAGCGAATCTTCTCCTTTGCCTCCTCCGTAACGATACAACTATCAGCAAAGAACTCTCCACCGTGAGCCACACGATGACCAACAGCCTTCACCTCATCGAGCGATGCGATAACACCATGCTCTGCATCTGTCAAGGCCTCCAACACAAGGCGAATACCCTCTGTGTGGTCGGGAATTGGCTGATGAAGAGTAAAATTATCCTTTCCTACCGGCTTGTGAACAAGGTCACCCTCGGGCAGACCGATACGCTCGACAATACCTTTTGCGAGCAATTTGTGAGCAGCAGCCTCGATATCAAGCACTTGATACTTAATTGACGAGCTACCGCAATTCAATACTAAAATTACCATTGTTATACTTTTTTGTGATTTGTTTGCGTTATTGCTACAAAGGTAGTAAAAATCTTCGATTTTCGGACAACGAATATCACTTTTTTGCTATATTTGCAGTGTTATGAAGAGATTTATTTCATTATTGACTCTATTTGTTGCAATTTGTGCAGTTGCAATCGCCAAGCCATACGCTATCAAAGAGGTGCCTAATGTGCAACTTGCCGACCGCCATCGCTACACCTCTAACCCCGACAATATACTATCGGCAGAGGCTGTTCGGGCGATAGACCTCGCCTGCGACTCGCTGCGCACAAAAGGTATTGCTCAGGTGGCAGTTGTCGCTGTAAACGACATTGCATCTGACGATGTTTTCACCTTTGCGCACGAACTATTTTCGAGCTGGGGCGTTGGTTCAGGTAAATCCGATAATGGTCTGGGTATCATATTAGTACTCAACAAGCGAGAGATTCGATTTGTGACGGGTTACGGCTTGGAGGGCGTGTTGCCTGATGCCGTTTGCAAGCGTATTCAGCAGCGCTATATGGTCGGACCTCTTGGCGCAGGCGACTATGACAAAGGCATGGTTGATGGTGTGGCAGCAGTGGCTACCCTGCTCTCTTCGGGCGAGTTACCAACTACCAACGAAGATGATTTGACCGAAGGGGAGATTCTCGCTCTTTTCGGGACAATGTTCGCCTTTTTTGCACTGTTAGTTTTATTGGTATTTTTCATATACCGCGCAACGCATCGTTGTCCGAAGTGCGGAAAACACCATATAAAGCATACCAACAGCCAAATCGTGAAGAATACTCGCACCCTCCAACTTATAGACCAAACGTTCGTTTGCCCCGATTGTGGACACTCATTTGTAAAGCGTGTGCGACACGAGAAAGCTCCCGTAGTTATTGTTGGCGGTGGCGGCAGTCGTGGCGGATTTGGAGGCGGAGGCTTCGGTGGTGGCTTCGGCGGAGGTAGTTTCGGTGGCGGAGGCGCAGGATCGAGGTTTTGATAAACCAAATTGAGAATTGAGAATTGAGAATTGACAATTGAGAATTGACAATTAAAGGTATATTTATTTTAATTAACAGCCAATGCCTAATGGCTAATGGCTAAAAGCTAAAAATAACAGAACTATGAAAAAGACAATTTGGATTATTGTGGCTGCATTGGTAGTTATCGTATGTGGCTATTGTTGGACAACTTACAACACATTGGCAAAACTCGGACAGGGCGTAGAGGCTGCTTGGGCAGATGTTGAGACTCAGTATCAGCGCCGTTCAGACCTTATTCCTAACCTCGTAAAGAGCGTTCAAGGTTATGCCAAGCATGAGAAAGAGGCTCTTGCTCAGGTAGTTGCAGCTCGTGCTAAGGCATTGGCCGGCAGTGCAGATATAGAGGAGTATGCCGCTGCACAACAGCAAGTTACAACGGCTCTTGGTCGCTTGATTGCCATTTCAGAGAGTTATCCTGACCTCAAAGCAAATCAGAATTTCTTGGAGTTGCAGGCGCAGTTGGAGGGCACTGAAAATCGCATTGCCGTTGCTCGCAAAAAGTACAACGAGATTGTAAAGGTTTACAACACCAAGACCGTAACCTTCCCATCAAACTTGATTGCCAAGATGTTCGGCTTCGAGAAGAAGCAACTCTTTGCCGCAACCGAAGGCGCAGAGAAAGCACCAAAGGTGGCTTTCTAATTGAGAATTGAGAATTAAAAATTAAGAATTAAAAGATGCCGAGCAGAAAATTCTGCTCGGCATCTTCTATTGTAGATGCAGTCTACAACCCCCAATCGTTCAAACTCTTTTGCGATTTGACCTTATCGGCAATTTCAGGGTTAAGATTTTGGAAGAATTTGAAGCCAGAGCGCTTCTCGACATCTGCCACCGAGACTGCCGCAGATGCCACCGTAGCGTTAGCAGACTCCGCTCTATTCTCATACAAAAAGCCGATACATATAATATCACTCGCCGAGGTTATATTGCTGATAGCCTTACCCGTACTACCCGACCTTGTGCGCAAAAGCAACTTATAGCAGTGTGTAGGCACTCCGATTGTACGGCCAAATCTTGTTATTGTTGCATCGTCTTCGAATAGCGTTCCCACTACCACATAGAGGGTATCCGAGCAGTTCTTTTTCCTTTCGAGTGCCTCCGTATCTGCCCAACTACCGCCATTAAAATCGTACTGCTGAACCATTATATTGGTTGCATAGCAGGTCTGCGCATTGTTCTGCCAAGTATTGTAGCGCTGCGATGAAGGGAGCATGTGACCACGGGCCCACCCCCACCCAAAAGCATTCGTGAAGCAGATATCCGCTTGACAGCGGTGTGGAATTATAGGTTCGGTAGCGGTGTCATAGGCGTCAGTCCTGCTATCATAGTTGCTCACTATCGAGTATGCACAGTTATAGTCTTCGCTCGGCGCATACTGCGTTACAGCATCATCAAAAGCCCACGCATTTGTTCTACCGGAGTTATTGTTTTCGCCAACCTGATAACTCCCCCACTTGCGATATAGCGAATGTGCAGGGTATGCCACCCAACGAGAACACATCTTCACCGTATCGTAACATACCGAGAAATTGCGCACTCTTCGATTATCCGAGAGTGTCGAATAGTAGGTCTTATGGATATAGTGTCGATTCTCATTTTTCGCAGGTTGCTCTGCCCAAAGACGGTTGTATGAAATTGCAGTTTGCACATCTTGTTTTTCGACTAATTGCCTAACTACAAACTTTTCAGAGTATCCATCACTAAATGTTACACCTATCTCCACTACTCGCTCGGCATCGGTCGTATTCTTCGTAAAACTAAGAATAAACTCCTCGCCCACCTTACCTATCGGATATATCACGCTGCAAAAATCGCCACCCTGCAACACTTGCACCTCGTACGAGTAGTTTGCATCGCCAAATGTAGCACCCTTCACGACCATCTCGTCCCACGCAATCACGCTCTTCTCCAATGTTGCGCTCGATGGCGAGGTCGATATATACGACTCCTGTTCGATTGTCACAGACTTATATATTCCGAACTCCTTGTTAGCGACAACGACCATTGCTTTGCGCTTCGTATTTGCAAAATGGCCCTCTACAACGACCACAGCCCCATTTTCGGATTTTTCGTAAGTTATCCAATCGACATCGCAGTAGAGTTCATAATCGACATTCGACACAACTGCCAGTTCCTCCTCACCGCCCTCTGCCGGAAATGTAAGCAATGATGGTTCAACCTCGATAGTGCCTACTATCGGCTCTTCGGGGCTATTCTCACCCGACAAGTCGCCGAAATCTCCGCACGAGGTCAAACCGATAGCAACTATCGCCAAAAACAGAAGGGCTCTTCTCATTATTCTTGTTGTTTTCCTTTTCCGTACGCCTCAATTACCGATGGAGAGATTGCCATATTCGAGAAGCCGCCATCGTGGTAGAGATTCTGCATTGTAACCTTGCGAGTAAGGTCCGAGAAGAGCGTCACCACATAGTCGGCACAATCGTCTGCCGAGGCGTTGCCAAGTGGCGAAATCTCATCTGCCATCTCAAACCACTGACCAAGTCCTGCAATGCCCTGCCCCGCAGTTGTCATTGTTGGCGACTGCGAAACGGTATTTACTCGCACCCCGCATTTCTTGCCGTAAACCGCTCCGAACGAGCGAGTTATACTCTCCAACAGAGCCTTTGCATCTGCCATATCGTTGTAGCCGATAACGGTACGCTGCGCTGCGATATAGGACAACGATACCACCGAGCCATACTCCGCCATTGCATCTTTCTGATAGAGCGTCTGCAACAGTTTGTGGAACGATAGAGCCGAAATATCAATTGTCTTCAACATATTTTGGTAGTTGATATCCTCGTAGGGGATATTCTTGCGCACATTTGGCGACATTCCGACTGCGTGAAGCACGAAGTCAATCTTTCCGCCGAAATGCTCCAATGCTGTATCGACCAAATTCTGTAAATCTTCAACCGAGGTTGCATCGGCAGGAACGACCAATGCTCCGGTCTGCTCCGCCAACTGATTTATTGTACCCAAACGGATTGATACGGGGGTATTTGTGAGGAGAATCTCTGCGCCCTCCTCCACTGCTCGCTCGGCAACTTTCCACGCAATCGACAACTCGTTGAGTGCGCCAAAGATAATGCCTCGCTTGCCTTTCAAAAGATTGTAAGCCATAACCAAAAATTTAAGTTATACGCTACAAATATAGCAAAACTAACCGAAAAAGGAAAACTTTTTGTTTTTAAGCTATTAGCCATAGCCGTTGGCTTTTTAGGAGTTTATGGGAGGCAGGCTTTCAGCCCTTGATATGATTTCTGGGGATAATAGGGGTAATAGTTTTTCTATTATCTCTATTTTGCCTTTGCCCTACAACCCTCATTATCCCTATCGCCCCCATTAAAAAACACCCTCCGCAGAGTTTTTTTTTCTGCGGAGGACAAAGAGAATAATTCTTAATTTTTAATTCTCAATTTTTAATTTAATGCTCTGCATTAAAAGTCATAGCCCTCGATATAATTAGCATAGTCGCTCCAATACTGCTTCGCTTTATATGCACTTACCGAATTGCGTGGTACATAAATCTTTCTGCTGGAAGCATTATTGTAGAACATATTCTGGCCTCCCGTTGGAGGTGTTGTCGGCATGCAATAGACCTCTTTCAGTGAGTTGCAACTATAGAATGCAGAACTTCCAATCGAAGTAACGCTATCAGGTATTGTTATGCTCGTTAAGCTACTGCAATAACTGAATGCATAACTTCCAATCGCAGTAACACTATCTGGAATTGTTATTGTTTTCAGCGAAGTGCAACTATCGAACGCCCGACCCCCAATCTTAGTAACACTATTAGGTATTTTTACATGTGTCAACTTTGTGCAGCAGTAGAATGCTCTTGCAATAGAAGTTACGCTATCAGGAATTGTGTATTCGGTTAATCCTGCCGGTGCAAAAGCTTGAAGTGTGCCATCAACTATCAGACAACGATTGTCCGCAGAGGCAAACTTACCATAAAATGCTGCCAAATTTGGACAATTGCAGAATGCTGCCAAAACATTGACGACACCCTCGTGGAGTGTAACACTTTCCAACGATGTACACTCATTAAATACCCAAGCTTTCAATACAGTAATGTCCGAAGGTATCGATAGATCAGTTACAATCTCTCCATTAAGATACAAGTTAGCTCCTGAGCCCAAAGGATTGGATCCACTATTACCAAATGTAATTTTACACCAAGCTGATAAATTGGAGATATCAACCCTAGTTACAGAAGTACAAAATGTAAAAGCACTGCTCTTTATTTGAGAAATAGTATTTGGAATCGAAATACTTGTCAGTTGTTTACAGCTTTTAAATGCCGACTCTCCGATTGAGGTAACACCATCGGGAATTATTATACTTACCAGCGATGTGCAAGATGAGAATGCGTTCGCTCCAATCTGCACAATTTCTCCATCAAACTTTATAACACCCTGACCGTTTTCATAGGTATTCGATACGATATTTGCATCGAAAGCACCAGCAACAGGTGTTACGATATTACCATCTGTCGTGGTGTATGCAATCTCGCTATACACTTTTACAACTTCGCCCTTTTCGAAATCGTAACGCACAATATCCGCAGCATAGTCTTTCCAATACTTCGCTGTCTTGTATGCCTCTATTGATGCCGCAGGTACATAGATTTTACAGCCGATATTTTTATATCCTGAATCATAATACTTAAACATATTCATATCTCCCGTTGGCGGAGTTGTCGGCTTGCAATATACCTCTTTTAGCGCAGAGCAATCATAGAATACCATTTGTCCAATAGAAGTTACGCTAGCGGGAATTGTGATACTTACCAGAGAGGTGCATTCACGGAATGCATTATGTCCAATATAAGTAACACCATTGTCAATTGTTACACTTGCCAGAGAGGTACAATAAGAGAATATAAAACTTCCAATCTCAGTAACGCTATCAGGAATTGTTACACTTGTTAGTTTTGCGCAATAAGAGAATGCCGAATTTCCAATCGAAATAATATTATCAGGAATGGTGTATTCTGTAAGTCCCGCAGGAGCAAATGAGTTTAACACGCCATCAACTATCAAACAACGATTATCCGCAGATGCAAATTTTCCATAAAATGCAGTCAATGAGGGGCAATTACAGAATGCAGCACCTCCAACCTCAATAACACTATCAGGAATAGTAATACTAGTCAGTTTGCAAGCACGCAATGCATATTCCCCAATCGAAACAACGCCATCTGGAATTGTAATGCTTGTCAGCGAGGTAGAATATGCCAATGCAGAATTTCCAATCGAAGTAATACCATCTGGGATTGTGTATTCAGTTAATCCGCTGGAGGCAAAAGCAATCAACACCTTATCAACGATTAAGCAACGATTATCCATTGAGGCATATTTACCATAAAAAGCTGACAAACTAATACAATGCAAAAATGGAATATCTCCAATCGTAGTAACGCTATCAGGAATTGAAATACTTGTAAGAGAGGTGCATTCACAGAATGCATAATTTCCAATCGAAGTAATGCTATCTGGAATAGTAATAGTTTCCAGTGATCGGCGGTTTTGGAACGCCCTCTCTCCAATCTGCGTTACATCGCCATCGAAGGTTATTACACCTTTGCCATCGGCATAGGTATTCGATATGATATTTGCACCGAAAACATCACTCTTATATGGCGTTACAACTGCACCATCAGATGATGTATACCAAATCTCGTTGTTCGGGATTTGCGAGCCTGCTTCTTGTGTTACGGTGAGTGTTGCCGAGAGGTTGTAATCATCGCAGAACACAGTGATAACGCCCTCACGCTCAGATGTTGTATTGTTCTTTGCCACAGTGAAGTAGAGTGTGCAATACTCAGTACCACAACTGCCACCCGAGATGGTAACCCAATCAACATTTGTGCTTGTTTCGTAGGCATATTCGGTGAAAATATCTACCGAAAATTCACCACCCTCGGCTCCAACGGTCATTTCCTCCTGAGAGAGTTTTAGAGAGCCGACAACCGGCACATCGGGACCAACAGGCTCCTCTGTCGAGTAGCAACCTACCATTGCAACCGACAAAAACATTGTCATCAAAAATTGTAAAAGTTTTTTCATAGTTGTTTATTATTTAGTGTGTTTGTTTTTCTAACTCGCTGTGCATCAACGAAATACCCCCCCCCCGAAAAATCGGGGAGGGGTATTTATATACCCTTATTGTGCAAAATCGCCCACTATTTCGCTGATATGTTATTGCAAAGTTAGAAATTATTTCTAAACCCACAAAAAATGAGCGAGATTTCTCTCGCTCCAAACAGTGTTCCGCCAGCAATGGGGTCTGTCCGTTTTCCGTTTTCCGTTTTCCGCTTTCCGTTTTCCGTTTTATTCGTATCTTCCAGCCTTCAAGCGAGCCACCTCATCGGAGGTGAGGAATCGCCAAGCGCCACGCTTCAAGTTCTTCTTGGTCAACCCCGCATAATAGACACGGTCGAGTTTTGTAACCTTGTAGCCAAGATGCTCGAACATACGGCGCACGATGCGGTTGCGGCCCGAGTGAATCTCAACGCCCACCGACTTTTTATCATCTTTGATATAGGAAATCTCATCGAAGTAGATATCGCCATCTTCGAGAGTAACACCCTCGGCAAGTTGCTCGAAATCGGCACGAGTAAGCGCCTTATCGAGTGTAACCTCGTAAATCTTCTTCTTGCGCAACGATGGGTGAGTCAGCTGGCGAGTAATATCGCCATCGTTGGTAAAGAGCAACAATCCCAACGAGTTTTTATCCAAGCGACCAACCGGATAGATGCGCTCCTTGCAAGCGTTCTGCACCAACTCCATAACGGTCTTCTCGGCGTGGTCATCTTCGAGGGTTGTAACATAGCCCTTCGGCTTATTCAGCACGAGATATACATTCTTCTCGCCCTGCAAACGCTCATCGTTGAACTTCACAACATCGGTAGGCTTAACCTTTGTGCCGAGTTCGGTTACGATAACGCCATTCACGCTAACCAAACCTGCTGCGATAAAGTCATCGGCCTCACGGCGTGAGCAGAGTCCCGATTGTGCAACAAAGCGGTTCAAACGAATTTCGCCTGTAACCTTGTTAGGGTTATATTTCGGATAACTGCGCTCGGCAGTTGGCTTACCCTTACCCTTGTAGCCTGCGCTCTTGCCCTTGTAGCCCTCGTTCTTGCCGAATGGCTTGCGACCGCCTTTGAAACCCTCTTTCGTCTCTCGTCTTTCGTCTCTCGTCTTAAAAGAAGGCTCTTGTCTAAACGATTTTCCGTTTTCAGTTCTCCGTTTTCCGTTTTCTACGCCTCGCTTTGGGCGGTTATCTTCGGTGAAATTGGGATTGAACGATGCTCGCTTCGGACGCTCGCTACTGCGAAAATCTCTCACCTCTCGTCTTTCGTCTTTCGTCTTCGGGGTGCGCTCGGTGCGGAGTCGCTTATCCTTCGCAAAGCGCGAAAGTGCAGACGAAGAGTCACTATTAAAATTTCTCATACTTATATATTGTTATTCGTTATTTCTGTGCGCAAAGGTACACTAATTTTCGTAATTAGCGCAATTCCGCCCCAATTCCGCTACAAAAAAGATGATTTTGGCGGATTTTTAGTCCATTATCTTATGATAGGCCTCTCGGAACGCTCCGCTTGCGAGGGTAATACGACCGCAATGGGTGTAGCCCATCTTTTTGAGCAGAGAGCGCATCGCCAAATTGTCACGATGGGTATCAATGCGGATATCCTTAACACCTCGCTCGACACACAACTCCTCCGCATAGTGCAGAATCTCTTTCGCTATACCCTTTCGGCGACACTCGTCTGCTACCGCCATTCGATGGACAACAGCATAAGGATTTTCATTCAACCACCCTCTGCCTTTTATCTCGGAATAGGTCGGCTCGCCATCAAAAGACGCAACAAATGTAGCAGACGTAACTCCGTTTAACTCAACAACATAATTGTTGCTATATAAAATATCACTTAATATTATATCCTGCGTAGGATAGCCATCTTGCCATTGGTCTATATTCTGCTCTACAAACCACTTTTGCGCATCGGCAACCAACGCCATAACAGCATCTAAATCTTCGACTCTACCCTTGCGGAAACGAAGGTTTTTGCGAATACCTTTCAGTTGGCGATTTAACTCCTTTTCTCGACCGCCCGTAATTTTGTTCAGTAGTGCATGAAACTCTGCCGAATGGTTATGATGGACCGTGTGGCAAAGTTCGTGCAGCACCACGAACTCCTGCAAATGAGTAGGCAAGGTCATCAGGAAAAGCGACAACGACAGATTGTTTTGAGAGGTGCAACAACCCCATTTTGAGCGAGTTGCACGAATTGTTACACGCCCATACGAGAAACCGTACTGTCGAGCCAATCTTTCGACCATTGCGGGCAAAACCCGTTTTGCCTCTCGGCGCAACTCCTCGATTTGTGCAGGCAAATAGTCCGAGCCCTGCATTGCTCGCTCTGCAACCTTTTCACGCATCTGCAACACCCACTCCGCCTTCTCCTCCAAAAAGCGTAACGCCTTGGCAGTTGAAACAAGGCGAGGATACGACAATCGCACCTCGCCCGTAGGTTTTACCGAGAGCGAAATTCGACTTGTGGTCCAGCGTTGGCGCAACAAAATATCGCCAAGACGATGGTGTTTGTATACCTTATCCATCAGATTAGATAAAGTGTAATAATGATTTAATCTCCAATTCGTTGTCGAACAACCTCAAATAACATAATTGCCGCAGCTGCCGAGACATTCAACGACTCGATTACTCCAATCATCGGGATAGCCAACTGTTCATCGCACAACTTCAAAACCTCCTTCGAGATACCGTTCTCCTCCGAGCCCATAACAATAACTGTCGGCTTTGTCAAGTCGGCATCATACATCAATTTACGGCTATGCTCCGTAGCGGCAACAATTTGAAAGCCCTCTGCCTGCAACGACTTCAAGGTGTTGCGGATAGAGCCAACACGTGCCACCGGAATACGGGTTAAAGCACCTGCCGAAGAGCGAATAGAATCAGCATTTACCGGAGCCGAATTTTTCAGCGAGGAGATAATGCCGTGAGCACCTGCACACTCTGCCGAACGAGCAATACCGCCAAAGTTGCGCACATCGGTAACGTTGTCAAACACAACGATAAGCGGAGTTTCATCATCGGGAACACGCTCCAATATATCGGAAACTTCGACATAGTCAATCGCTGCAATAACCGCCACAACGCCCTGGTGATTGCCGCGAGTCATACGGTTCAACTTCTCGACAGGCACCTCCTGATAGTGTCGGCGATGACGATAGCAGAGGTCTTTGAGGTCGGTCATCAACTGCCCCTCCGCACCTTTGCGAATGTAGATTTTCTCAATCTGTTTGCCCGACTCGATAGCCTCGGCTACGGGGCGAATTCCAAAAACGATGTTCTCCATATTATTGTTGTTCAGTTATTTCCACTTCATAAGATGCCTTCTCCCACTCGTGCATCAAGTGGTCATATCGGCCCTTCAACTCATCATACGCCTTGTAATCCTCGGCATTATATTCGGTTGCCGTAGCAAATCTCGCATCATACTCGGCAATTTGCTTCTCTACACTCTCCAATTCGGCTTCAATCCGCTCAACATTTTTACGCAACTTGCGCAACAACTTCTCCTGCTCTTTTTTTTGCTCATAGGAGAGTTTGCCCTGCGATTGTTCCTGCTTTGCAACCGTCACAACAGGTGCTTTGCGCTCAATTTCGTGCAGATTTTCGAGTTTGCGTTTTTCGAGGAAGTAGTAGATACCACCCAAGTACTCTCGCACTCCCCCATCTCTAAATTCGTAAACCTTATCGACTATGCCGTCAAGGAATTCTCGGTCGTGCGATACAACGACAACCGTACCATCGAATTTTTGAAGAGCAGTTTTGAGAATATCCTTCGAGCGCATATCCATATGGTTGGTAGGCTCGTCAAGGATAAGCAAATTGTGCGGTTCGAGCATCATTCTCGCCATAGCCAGACGAGAACGCTCGCCGCCCGACAATACCTTAACCTTTTTGTCAATATCCTCGCCTCGGAACAAAAATGCTCCCAAAATATCACGCAGACGAGTACGAATATCGCCCACAGCTACCCTATCGAGCGTATCATAGACCGTGAAGTCGCCATTCATCAAATCGTCCTGATTTTGGGCGTAGTAGCCGATGCTGACATTTGCACCAATCTTTATCTCGCCCTCCGACTGCTCCAACTCGCCAATCAACATACGGGCAAAGGTGGTCTTACCCTCGCCATTGCGACCAACAAGCGCAATTTTATCCCCCTTATGAATGGTAAACTCCGCACCCGAAAAGACTCTGTGCGAGCCGAAAGCCTTGCCAACCCCCTTAATATCCGCCACAATCTGACCAGAACGAGGGGCTGGTGGGAACTTTATGTTGAGCGTTGCCAAATCCTCCTCTTCGACCTCAATACGCTCCAACTTATCGAGCTGCTTGATGCGCGACTGCACCTGATTAGACTTGGTAGGTTTGTAGCGGAATTTCTCGATAAACTCCTCGCTCTTTTCGATTAGTCGCTGCTGATTTTGATATGCCGCCAACTGTTGCGCTCGGCGCTCGGCACGAAGCGTAACAAACTGCGAATAAGGGACTTTATAGTCGTAAATCTTGCCCAACGACAACTCTATCGTGCGAGTTGTTACATTATCCAAAAATGCCCTATCGTGCGAAATCAAAAGCACCGCACCATTATAATTTTTCAGATACTCCTCCAACCACTGAATAGACTCGATATCGAGGTGGTTTGTAGGCTCATCGAGCAGAAAAATAGAAGGTCGGCGCAAGAGCAATTTCGCCAACTCGATACGCATACGCCAACCGCCTGAGAACTCGCAAGTAGGTTTCTCAAACTCCTCACGGCGGAAACCAAGACCAAGCAGAGTCTTTTCGATATCGGCATCGCGAGTATCGCCACCGAGGATATGGTAACGGTCGTTGGCATCGTTCAGGCGATGCAACAACTTTTCGTACTCCTCGCTCTCGTAGTCGGTGCGCACGGCAATCTCGGCAGTCAATCGTTCAATCTCCGCCTCTAACGCCAAAACCTCCTCAAACGCCTTTGCCGTTTCGGCTATCAGCGTGGTGGTATCTGCCACCTGCATCTGCTGCGGAAGGTAGCCTATTGTGCAGTCGGCATTTTTGGTCACAGCACCCGAGGTAGGTTGCTGCAAACCGGCAATCAATTTAAGTATTGTAGTCTTTCCTGCACCATTGCGACCAACCAAGCCAATACGCTCCTTCGGATTAACGAGGAACGAAATACCATCGAACAAGGTCCAGCCGCCAAAACTTACGGTGAGGTTATCTATCGAAATCATTACGCATTCAAAATATCAATTATCGCCTGCTCCTGGTCCTCTGCGCTAAATACTGCCGAACCTGCAACTACGGCATCAACGCCTGCATCGAAGACCTCGCAAGCATTTTTTGCCGAGATACCGCCATCAATCTCAATCAGGCAGTTGTAGCCCTTCTCCTCTATCTCCTTACGCAAAGCTCGTACTTTGTCGAGCGAATCGGGCATAAACGACTGACCGCCAAATCCAGGCTCAACGCTCATTACAAGCACCAAGTCCAACTCCTCCAAGTAGTCAAAAATAGCCTCGGCAGGGGTTGCAGGCTTGATGCTTACGCCCGCCTTTGCACCTGCCGCCTTAATCTCGGCAATAGTGGCACGAGGATTGGCGCACGCTTCGTGATGGAAGGTCACATAGTCGGCTCCCGCCTCCACAAAACGCTTCACGTACTTCTCTGGCTCGACAATCATCAAATGCACATCGAGCACCTTCGTTGTCGCCTTGCGTACCGGTTTCATCACAGGAAAACCGAACGAAATATTCGGCACAAAGACACCGTCCATAACATCAATATGCACCCACTCCGCTGCGGAGAGGTCAATCATCTTGATATCCCTTTCCAAATTGCCAAAATCGGCAGAAAGTATCGAAGGAGCAACTATTCTCATACTCTACGCTCTATTTTTTCGCAAAAATAGGAAAAAGAACGGAAAACAGAAAGCGGAAAACAGAAAACTTTTATATCTTTGCAACAGAAAAATTTTTCCAACAAAATAATTCTTCAAAATGAGCAAAAAAATTACAATTATCGGAGCCGGAATGATGGGTTCGGCACTCGCATTTCCAGCCGCAGAGAATGGACACGAAGTCCACATCGTAGGAACGTGTCTTGACGACGAGATTATCGATGGTTACATCGCCACGGGCAAACACGAAAAGTTCTGTCGTCCTTTTCCAAAAAATGTACATTTCCACTACTTTAAGGATTGGAAGAGCGTAACAGAAGGTTCCGATTTCGTTATCGGTGGTGTATCTTCATTTGGTGTGGATTGGTTTTTGGAAGAAATTCTCGTAAATCTCGACCCTAACATGCCTGTTCTCTCGGTAACAAAGGGACTCCGTGCAACAGAAGACGGTACACTGCTCTCATACCCTGGCTATTGGGAAAGTGAGCTTGCCAAACGAGGTATACATCGTACAATTTGCGCAGTAGGTGGTCCTTGCACCTCTTATGAGTTGGTATTTATGGACCCTACGGAGGTGGGATTCTGCGGTAAAGACAACGATGCTCTCCGCATGATGAAGGAGGCTATGGCTCGCCCATACTACCACATCTCGCTCACAAACGATGTTATAGGATTGGAGAGTGCCGTAGCACTCAAAAACGCATTCGCAATGGCGGTAACACTCGCCGTAGGATTGAATATTCGTTGGCATGGCGAGGAGGAGCCGCAGCACTACAATTCACAGGCCGGCACATTCTCACAGGCTGTTCGTGAGACTCACGCCCTTATGCAGATTCAGGGTGGAACATTCGAGTCGGAGTGCATCGGTCTTGGCGACTTGTATGTAACCATTTTCAGTGGTCGCACCCGCAGATGCGGTGTTCTTATGGGCAAAGGATTAAACTACGACCAAGTTACCGAAGCCTTGGCAGGTATTACTCTCGAAAGCCTTGTTATTACCCGTGTAATGGGGCAGGCTATTCGCCGCAAGGCTGAACTCGGTATGGTAGATTTGAAGGACTTCCCTCTCCTTATGCACATTGTCGATATCCTCGACAACGGCAAGGCTGATTCCGATATGCCTTGGGAGGAGTTTACATACGAGCATTTGAGATAAGAGTACAGACTATCACAGCTGTTTGCTGTACAGCGTAGAACTTTCGCCGACAAAACCCATCTTTTCGAAGAGGTTTTTGCTCGGCGAATTTTCTGGTAAAATATGGGCATAAAGAGTGTACAACCCAAGTGATTCAGAATAATCAATTAATAGTTGCAATGCATTTTCAGCAAATCCTTTACGGCGATTATCTAAACCAACTATCAATATAGATACAAACGCCTTTTCGCCATCGTATTCGGTCAAATCAACACTCCCCAATCGTTCGCCTTCGTGCGAGCAAATCATCAGGCGCAGTTGTTCGGTTTCAGCAATAGAATATCGCTGTTGATTTTCGACAAATTGCACCACATCTTCACGGCTATACTGCTCCTCGAAAACGCCATAAAGCGGCTCGTTGTTTGCATTCTCCCACAAAAGCAAAGTGTCGATATCCGAAGAATCGACACTCCGCAAAATAACTTTATCGCCGTGAAGCAAAATCATCTATACTACAAGCCTATAACAGTATTACGCATCAACATCGCTACGCCCCAAGCATTGGCATTCGCCTCCATCTTCGACACTCGGAATTTCGTATCCTTATAGACCAAACTCAATGAATACTTGTTGGTTGCAGACTTTAACGGAAGCATAATATAGTCGCCCGCAGCAGCAAGGTTTCCTCCCACAATAACACTCTCCGGATTGAAGATATTAATAAGGAATGCCACCGCCTTGCCGACCTTTTCTCCCGCCTCCTCGATAAGTTCAATCGAAAGGTTATCATCGTTGCGGGCCGCATTTACGATATCGTTGATATGTATCTGCTCCTTAGCCTCGTAGCGCTTGCGGAGAATGGTATTTGCACCATTGCGCACCAACTCGTTCATCTTCTCCTCGATAGCGATACCCGACACCTCGGTTTCGAGGCAACCCTTCTTACCGCAGAAGCATATCTTCTCGTTGTCGAAGAACGGAATATGTCCAAACTCACCGGCAAAACCATTTTTGCCGTAGTATAGTTTGCCATCACTCACAATACCAATCGCAACGCCAAGTCCGAGGTGGAGATAAATCACATTGCTCTCGGTCTTTGAACGAGAGAAGTGGTATTCGGCATAGCAACGGGCACGTGTATCGTTCTCAACAAGAACACGCAACCCTACACGGCTCTCGATAATATCTCGCAAAGAGTCATCAAAAGAGGTAAAATAGTGGAACGAACGCCCCTCCGAGGTATTTACACGACCTACGATACAGACTCCCAAACCGAGAATCTTGGAGCGGTCATAACCGCAACTACCAAGAAATTCGACTATATTATTACATATTAGGTCAAGGCACTGCTCCCTATCCACCAACTCAAAATCATCGTAGACCTTTTCGCAGACCAGATTATTCTGCAAATCGGTAATCACACAGGTCATTCTGTCACGACCTACATGCACACCTGCAAAATAGAGTGTCGAACAAGTTAAGCCATAGACATTTGGTCGGCGACCACCCTGCGTTTCAACCTTTCCCAAATCCGAAACAATATCCTCATCTACCAACTCCTGTACAAGTTTGGTCATTGTAGGGATACTTATCTTCAACTCCTTGGTGAGTTCAGCGAGCGTAACCTCCCCATTAACAGCCATATAGGCTATAATATTTCGTTTGATAAGATTGTTCTTGTGCGACAATCCTCTATCCGATTCGTGGTTGTTAAAAAAATCAATCAAAGAGCTCATTATCCTGCCATTTTTTGTTTAACCTAATGCAAAGATAATAAAAAAGGCGAAGAAACCTCGCCTTTTGTTAAAAAATTTTCAAAAAATATTTATAATTTTCAAAAAGTCGCTTTGCTCTCCACCTCTACTGATGGCGAAATTTTGCGAATCAAACCCTGTAAAACCGTACCAGGACCGAGTTCAACGTAGGAGTTAAAGCCATCTGCAACCATATTCTCAACTATCTGTGTCCAACGCACCGGAGCAGTGAGTTGTGCGATGAGATTTTGTTTAATCTCTTCGGGGTTAGTATGCGGTTTCGCATCTACATTCTGATATATTGGACAGATAGGCGTCTTAAAATCGGCTTCCTCAATAGCCTCCGCCAGCTCTTTGCGAGCCGGTTCCATAAGCGGAGAGTGGAATGCACCACCGACAGGAAGCACCAACGCACGACGAGCTCCCGCCTCTTTCAGTTTAGCACACGCCTCGTTTACAGCATCGACAGCGCCCGAAATAACGAGCTGCCCGGGGCAGTTGTAATTTGCTGCAACTACCACACCATCAACACTTTTGCAAATATCTTCGATGGTATTATCCGGCAAAGCCAAGACCGCAGCCATTGTACCCTGCTCCATCTCGCAGGCCTTTTGCATCGCCATTGCTCGTTTTGCCACAAGTTTCAGTCCATCTTCAAATGAGAGTGCCCCTGCAACTACCAATGCAGAAAACTCTCCAAGCGAATGACCTGCTACCGCCAAAGGCTCGACACCAAGCACTTTTGCCAACACCACTGAGTGAAGAAATACAGCCGGTTGCGTAACCTTTGTCTGTTTTAACTCCTCTGCCGTGCCATCGAACATTATATCGGTAATCCTAAAACCGAGAATATCGTTTGCCAATTCAAACAGCTCACGAGCCTCTGCACTCTTTTCGTATAGCTCTTTGCCCATTCCACTGAATTGTGCACCCTGCCCGGGAAACACACAAACACTTTTTATACTCATAAAACGCTATTTTTGTGGTTAAAAACCTTGCAAATATAGTAAAAAACATATAATTTTGTGCAGTTATAATAAAATTATAAATTTCAACCTAAGATTATGAAATCCAAATTTGGCTTTTTCTTCACTATCGTAGCAACATTTCTCATTGCTACCACAGCTTGTACTGTTAATGACCAGAATATTACCAGTACAGGTTCAAGTTCTATATCAATCAGAATAGAGCAGGTCGCAGCTTCTTCCACAGGCATAACTATTTCATGGATAGACGACAAGGGCGACAACAAAAGTTACACCCTGTCGGTCTACTCCGATGCCGAATGTACCAATCTATACCAGCAGTATGAGCTGACTTTTGACGAGATGGACGACAAGAGGTTCTCGATACCTTACCTCGACACAGACAAACCTTACTACATCGTCATAAAGAATATCAAAGGTTCTAAATCCAAGCCGTTTGAGGTTTCATTATCAGCCGACCACATTCGTAGCGAGGTGATATCCCACAACTTCGACAACCTCTTTTGGGGTTACGACTACATCAACTCGGCAAATGGAGTAAAGTTATCCGGAAATATCAAGCCAAAGCAGTACGACATCGAAAAATTGACTGACGCCATTGCGGACTCGCAACCAACAACCAGCATTAATGATAATGGCGGTCTGCTATCCGACTATAAGGAGTCTATGCGCAAGTTGATGGGCTTCGAGGGTTGGCCAGCAAGCACAGAGACATATATTCTGCCCGGATACATCAAACTCGGCTCTGCAAAAGGTGTTGGCATACTTCGTACACCGGCACTATCTGCACTTGAAAACGAGAGTGTAAATATCGAAATAAGCTTCAACGCTGCCATATTCTCCAATACATTGAGTGCCAATGGAGGTAAACTCAACCTTTCAGTGCTGAAAGGCGATGGCACAACGCTCAAAAGCAAAGACTTCAATTTGAAGGGCATTAACGGCAGACCATCTTGGAACAATTGTTCGTTTACAGTGGAGGGCGTCACATCTGATTGCTACTGCGAGATTAAAACCTATGCTGCGACAAAGCAGGTATGTCTTGATAACCTTAAAATCGTACGCAAACTAAATATTCCTGAGGGCTACATATATGGTTATACCTACGACAAAGCAACGGGCAAGCCTATCAGCGATGTTGCAGTCAGCGATGGCTTTACGGTAGTGACCACCAACAAAGATGGTCTTTACATGCTTAGACCAAGCACCGATGCATGGTATGTATTCTACTCTATTCCTGCAAACTGTCAAGTGGTAAGACACCTCAATGGTCCTCTATTCTTCACCCGCATAACAAAAGACACCAAAGAGTACAACTTTGAATTAAGACTTCTCCCCGATGGAAAAAAGGAGGAAAAGTTTGCGCTCTTAACCTTTGCCGACCCGCAAGTATCTTCGAGTACGGGTTTGAACCGATTTACAAAGGAGGCAATACCCGCCATTAAGGCGTATGCGAAGGAGTTATCGGCGGAGATGCCTGTGTATGGCATCACTTTGGGAGATGTCATTTCGACAGGAACCTCAGATGCAGACCAGCCTAAGAATAACACTCGTGGCGATGCAACTCAGTATATGGAGAAGATGCGTGAGGCTATGCGACCTAGCACCGTAGGTTTCCCTATCTTCCAGGTTATGGGTAATCACGATTGCAACTATTTCGGTGTAAATTGTCCACTTGTACCGGATGCACAGAACAGCACATACAACATCAAAGCTCAGCGTGATTTCGAGAGCACTTTCGGCCCTATCAATTACTCGTTCAACCGTGGCGATGTTCATATTGTCGGCATGCGTGACATCTACTACTCATACGACAACACGACACGAAGCTACAAAACAGGCTTTATGAAGGAGCAGTACGAGTGGTTAAAACAGGACTTGGCTGTTGTACCGAAGGACAAAATGGTGGTATTGTGCGTACATATTCCGCTCTTTGGCAGCGTAACAAAGAGTGGCGAGAGCGGACACTATGTGAAGGAGGTACACCAACTTCTCAACGAGTTCCAAGAGGCACACGTTATCTCGGGCCACACACACTACCAACGTAACTACATTCACACTAACTATAACATTTATGAGCACAATATGGGTACCGTATGCGGAACTTGGTGGTCATCAAATATCTGTGGCGATGGTACGCCAAACGGCTACGGCGTATTTATAGGCGAAGGCAACACCTTCACCGATTGGTACTATATGGGCTATCACGAGGGTATGAATACGCGCCAAGACCAGATGCGACTCTATCGAGGTAGTGCTATCACAGGTGCGTCACGTCAATCAAAAAATGGTACAAATGGAACAGGTTACTACGCCTACAACTTTGGCGATGATGTAATCTTGGCAAATGTCTATATGGCTGATAAGAATTGGACTATTGAGGTCTATGAGGATGAGGTTAAAACGGGAGAGATGACACTTGTCGAAGGCACTTACTCTTTCGACAATATGGTTGGCAACTATACTATGGACGACCCTCGCCAAATCAAAGATGGAACCACTGCTGCATACGATATGTGGGCCGTAGGTATTCAGGTAGGCGAACTTAACCGTGTAGGCTCTAATGGTAGTTGGGTAAGAACTTACCACCTCTACCAATACAAGTTAAAGAATCCTGCTGCAAAAGTTTCAGTTAAGGCGATTGACCCGTTTGGCAACCGATATACCTCGGATAAGTTTGTAGATTATAGTGATAATAAAATGGGCAAAAAGCCACAACTCTAAAATTATTATAGATTGTAACATGACGATTCTCGCAATTATTGAGAATCAGCTAAACAATATATATTATGGGAAACAAAATTAATGACCCTATTGCCAGATTAATGGGTTTGCGCTACAAGTCGCACCCTTGGCATGGTATTGAGGTGGGAGAGAAGGCTCCCGAAGTAATCACTGCCTTCATTGAGATTGTGCCTACCGACACGGTAAAATATGAATTGGACAAAGTTAGCGGCTACCTCAAAATCGACCGCCCTCAGAAATACTCGAATGTTATTCCTGCGCTCTATGGCTTTGTTCCGCAGAGTTTCTGTGGCGAGAGCGTTGCGCAGTACTGCATGCAGCAGAGTGGTCGTACCGACATCGTTGGAGATGGCGACCCACTTGATATTTGCGTATTGACAGAGCGCGATATTGCTCACGGTGACATCATCGTTAATGTTCGACCTATTGGCGGTTTCCGTATGTTGGACGGCAACGAGGCTGACGACAAGATTATTGCCGTATTGCGCCACGATGTAACTTATAGTGGCTACAACGATATTTCGGAGTTGCCAAAGGGTATTGTAAACCGTTTGAAGCACTACTTCCTCACCTATAAGGATATGCCTGATTCGGAGTCACAAAAGAAGGTTGAGATTACCGATGTATTTGGTCGTGAAGAGGCTTACGAAGTTATTCAGCGTTCGTTGGAGGACTACAAAAACCACTTCAACGGCTTGGACGAGATTTTGCGTCACGTATAACCCTTAAAAATGCAGACAAATGTCAGTAGAGAGTAAGGTAAGAGCCGTCACCACGCTGCGACTCAAAGAGATGAAGGATAGAGGTGAGAAGATTTCAATGCTCACCTCGTACGACTATTCTATGGCGAAGATTGTCGATGGCGCAGGCGTAGATGTAATTCTTGTTGGCGACTCGGCTGCAAATGTTAT
Organism: Rikenellaceae bacterium; assembly: GCA_015060075.1. GTDB lineage: Bacteria > Bacteroidota > Bacteroidia > Bacteroidales > Rikenellaceae > Alistipes. The sequence goes on from SUZE01000004.1 coordinate 41,121, forward strand.
GGCGGGATGGGAGACTACCCTGCCAATCACGCTCGACCAGATGATATACCATGCTGCTTCGGTAGTGCGTGCCGTGGAGCGAGCATTGGTTGTGTGCGATATGCCATTCGGAACATATCAGGGTGATTCGCAGGCTGCACTCGACTCGGCTATTCGCATTATGAAGGAGACCGGAGCCGATGCCGTAAAGATGGAGGGAGGCGAGGAGATTCTCGACTCCATAAAGCGAATTTTGACCGCAGGTATTCCTGTTATGGGACACCTCGGACTTACACCTCAGTCAATACACAAATTCGGAACATATAGCGTTCGTGCCAAGGAGGAGGCAGAGGCAGAGAAGTTGGTACGTGATGCCAAATTATTGCAGGAGGCAGGTTGTTTCGCCATTGTATTGGAGAAGATTCCGGCGGCATTGGCGGAGCGAGTATCGAAGGAGTTGTCGATTCCGACTATCGGTATCGGTGCCGGTGGTGCATGCGATGGACAGGTGCTTGTAGTACACGATATGCTCGGCATTAACAAAGGCTTTTCGCCACGATTTTTGCGCCGTTATGCAGACCTCTATACCGTTATGAGCGAGGCTATTTCGCACTATGTCGAAGATGTCAAATCGTGTGATTTCCCTAACGAAAAAGAGCAATATTAGAGGAAATTAAGAATTAAGAATTAAGAATTAAGAATTCAAACGGCTAACAGCTAATGATGCTAAAAGCCCAAAGAATAAGACCGCCACGAAAATTCGTAGCGGTCTATTCTTTTGCAGTGACTTACAAGGATTACATATCGAAATCTGTGCTATCGTCAGCAGGCTCATCGTCTGAGTCGTCATTTGCCAACTCGTCTGCGCCCTTCAAATCATCATCGTAATAATCCTTATCTTCCTCCTCTCCCGATGCATCATCAATCTTCACATCAATCTTCACGAGATAACTAATCTCTTCTGTCTCAAAAGGTACTGCAAAGAAGAAATCTCCGTTTGGTTTATCGATGCGCATCATAAAGTCGGTATAGCCTGTCGGATACGCAGCTTTAACCTCCTCTTGCAACTCGGGAGCCATATTGTTGAAACTCACTACTAAACGTTTTTTTGCGCTTGGTGCCATATCTTTATTCTGTTTATTTTGTACTGAAATATGGCGCAAATATATGGCAAGGAAATGATTGCAACAAATTTTATCACTCTTTTTTTTCAACAATTCCAAAATTGTTCATTTTTTATTTCGAGTTCTCGAAAGGAGGTACTTTTTTGATGGAAAATAGCTATTTTTTGAAATTTTCTCTGTAACTTTACGCAGTAATATATTAATAGAGGTATGGCTTTATCAATTTACGATGAGATAGTTGCCCTGCGAGAGGCTCTACACTACCATAATCGCAAATATTATGTGGAGAACGCACCCGAGATTTCGGATTTCGAGTTCGACCAGATGATGCATCGTCTTATCGAGTTGGAAGAAGCATATCCTGAGTATGCTGACGATAACTCGCCTACAATGCGTGTCGGTAGCGACAAAACCTCCGAATTTCAGAATGTAAAGCATCGCTACCCTATGCTATCGCTCTCGAACACCTATTCGATAGAGGAACTTGACGAGTTTATCACCCGCATCGAGAAGGAGGAGGGCGAAACAGAGTTTGTCTGCGAGTTGAAGTTTGACGGAACGGCTATATCGCTAACCTACGAAGAAGGAAAGCTATTAAGGGCTGTAACACGAGGAGATGGCGAGAGTGGTGATGATGTAACCGCCAATGTCCGCACAATCGGCTCTATTCCGCTAACGCTTACGGGTGATTACCCTGACGAATTTGAGATTCGTGGCGAGATATTTATGCCTTACGCATCGTTTGACCGTCTGAATGCCGAGCGTGAGGCAGCGGGAGAACAACTCTTTGCCAACCCTCGCAATGCTGCGGCAGGTACGCTCAAACAGCAACAATCCTCGATTGTCGCCAAGCGAGGATTGGACTGCACACTCTACCAAATCGCATCGCGAGAGTTGCCATTTTCAACCCATTGGGAGGCGTTGGAGTCGGCTCGCCGTTGGGGATTTAAGGTATCGGAACACGCTCGCATTTGTCGTTCAGCCGAAGAGATTAGAGCCTTTATCGAACATTGGGATACAGCACGCAAGGAGTTGCCATACCCTACCGATGGTATTGTTATTAAGGTTAATGATTTCGCTAAACGCCGCCGACTCGGCTTTACGAGCAAGTCGCCTCGCTGGGCTGTCGCCTACAAATTCAAGGCAGAGCAGGCATTGACACGCCTTGTGAGCGTAGATTTTCAGGTTGGCAGAACAGGAGCAATAACACCTGTGGCAAATCTCGAACCGGTATTGCTGGCAGGTACGGTTGTAAAGCGAGCTACCCTCCACAACGCCGAGCAGATTGAGCAGTTGGATATTCGCCTTGGCGATATGGTATATGTAGAAAAGGGCGGAGAGATTATTCCGAAGATTACCGAGGTTGAACTCTCGGAGCGCAAAGCCGACAGCCAGCCATTCGAGTATATCACCAAGTGCCCTGAATGCGGTACACCGCTTGTACGCTACGAGGGCGAAGCGAAGCACTACTGCCCTAATCAGGGCGGTTGCCGACCTCAGATTCTCGGTCGCATAGTCCATTTTATCCGCCGAAAGGCTCTCGACATTGACGGACTTGGCGCCGAAACCGTTGAGTTATTACACGAAAGCGGCTTGCTGAATAATATAGCCGATATTTACGACTTAAAGGCGGTAGATTTGGCTGTCTTGCCTCGCTTGGGCGAGAAGTCTGCCGACAATATTATTCGCAGTATCAACACCTCAAAGAGCGTTCCGTTTGCAAGAGTGTTGTTTGGCTTGGGTATTCGTTTTGTGGGAGAAACTACCGCAAAATACCTCGCTGCACACTTCAAAACACTCGATGCAGTGATGGCGGCTTCGAAGGAGCAACTTCTCGAAGCCGAGGAGGTGGGAGATAAGATTGCCGATGCCATTTTGGAGTACTTCGCAGACGAGAAGAATATCGCCATTATTGAGCGACTTCGTACGGCAGGCTTGCAGTTTGAGGAGGAGGCGAAGGAGTTGCACTCGAACTGCTTGAAGGGTAAGAACATCGTGATTTCGGGAAAATTCCTCGACCATTCGCGCGATGAATTGAAGGAGTTGATTGAGTTGCACGGAGGAAAGAACCAATCGGGCGTATCGGCCAATACCGACTTTATCGTGGCAGGCGAAAATATGGGACCGGCCAAGTTGCAGAAGGCGGAGAAGTTGGGCGTAAAGATACTTTCGGAGAGTGAGTTTATCGCTCTTATCGGAGCAGACGAGCAAAATAATACAACCCAAAATCTCGTTACAGAGATAGAGGAGAACAAAGAGGATAAGAAACAAGAGGATTTCGTACAAGGAAGTCTGTTTTAAGCAGTTATATACAAAGATGGACAAGATGTATTTTCATGGGCTTGGCGTAGCATTGGTAACTCCGTTTACGGAGAATGGAGCCGTAGATTTTGCAGCCGTAGCAAAGATAGTTGATAACCTCGTAGAGGGAGGAGTAGATTATATTCTCGTACTCGGCACTACGGGCGAAACGCCGACTCTAACCACCGATGAGCGCAAGGCGTTGATTCGTTTTGTGCGTGAGCGCGTGGCGGGGCGAGTACAACTGATGGTTGGCGTTGGCGGTAATTGCACGCGTGATGTTGTGGCAACCCTGCGCACCTGGAATTTATCGGGTTACGATGCTGTTTTGAGTGTCAATCCATACTATAATAAGCCAAATCAGGAGGGCTTATATCAACATTTTAAGGCGATAGCCGATGCTTCGCCACTGCCGATTATGCTCTACAACATTCCGGGCAGAACGGGCGTGAATATGGCACCCGAAACAATTGCTCGCTTGGCAAAAGATTGTCCGAACATTCTTGGCGTAAAAGAGGCTTCGGGTAATTTGGAGCAGATGGAGCGCATAAAGGCTCTTACGCCAAGCGATTTTCTCCTTATTTCGGGCGATGACGGCCTGACCGTAGAGGTTATAAAGCGAGGTGGTGTAGGTGTTATCTCGGTATTGGCTAACGCCTACCCTGCCGAAACAAAGGAGGTTGTAGACCTTGCACTACTAGGCAATATTGAGGAGGCAGAGCATCAGTTGAAGGCTCTTGACGGCATTATCTCGGCACTCTTTGAGGAGGGAAACCCTGTGGGCATTAAGACCGCACTACACTTGAAAGGCGTCTGCTCGAACACAATGCGACTGCCACTCGTTTCGGGCAGTGAGGCGTTGCAAGCGAAGATGAAAAATTTGATTGCGGAGTACGAAAAGTAGTACGACAATCGTTATTGGTCGAAAAAGATTGTAATGAAAAGATTTTTCTCAATACTCTCTGCTCTGTTCGTGGTTGTATCTGCATTTGCGGGTACTCCGAACAACGACCGTATTTTCGCCGCCATAAACGATGTTGATTCTCCGTTGTACTACCCGAATCTGATGTTGCGCTACAAGGAGGGCAAGCCGATGTCTGATGATGAGTATCATCATCTCTACTATGGTTATGCTTTTCAACCTTCGTACAAGCCTCTCGAAGTGAATACGGCAATGGCACGAGTACAGGAGATTATGTCACGCATCTCGATTGACAAACCTTCGGTACACGATATTGACGAGTTGATAGCAGCGGGTATTTCGGCTATGGAGGCAGACCCTTTCTCGCCTACACTGCTCAATATTCTGACCTACGCCTACGGAGCATCGGGCGATAGAGTGCGAGAGTTGGCATATTCGGAGCATCTGCGAGGTATCTTGCGTTGCATTGAGCAGTCTGGTGATGGATTGAAGGAGAAGAGTCCGATGCATATAATAATGTTTTCGCACGGCTTGGACTACATCGCCTCAAAGAATATCAACGCACTGAAAGGGCGCATTATAAGCCGCACGGTGGAGTTTGTACCATTCGATTTCCCGCAAAACAAGGTCAAAGGTTACTACTTCGATTACAGCCGTGTATATTGGAATAAACCCGACAACTACACCTTCAAGCGTGAGCGTACTTGGCAATTCAACAACTTGAAGCCTCGTGAATATAAATAGTAAAAGATTATGAAGCGATTCTATATCATTGTAGCTCTTACAGTCATTTTGTTTAGCGGCTGTATCAAATCCAATGAAGGTACAGCAAAGGTTGATGACCTCGTATTGATGAGTGGCATCAGCAACCACAAGCTAATATTAGATGGCACAGAGGGCGTTAGTTCTACTTTCACTTTCAAGGCGAATTACGATTGGAGAATCATCGACTACAAAGGATTTGCATGCGAGCCGTCAAGTGGTCCAAAGACCACAGGCGATGAGATTGTGACTGTTACAGCGACACCTCTACAATCGAACAATACGGCAGATACATTGCGTTTGAGCGACCTTAATTTCAAGTTGCTATCGACTCGTTTTGTCGGCATTTCGGCATACCAACTACCACAAGTTCGTTTTCCGAAGGGCAATATAGTCTATCTCAATGCCATGAGTGGTTCAACCTCTTCGATAATCATTGTATCGAGTAGTGAAGATATCGAACTCGTAACCTCCGAAGAGATTATAGCATCACTGAGTGAGAAAAACAGCAAAAACGAGTACACCGTCACTATAACCACGAATAGTGCGAACACCTCTGCTACAAATAAAGACCTCGGCACAATCGGTTTTAAGATTAACGGTGTGATGCAGGAGAGCCAAATTGAGGTTGTTCAGATTTCGGCAATAGTGCTTGACCGCAGCGAGGTGATTCTTCCGAGCAAGGGAGGTGGCGAGAACATCTTTGAGGTGGAGAGCGAATTTGAAGTTGAGACTTCGAGTATATCCGAGGAGTTTATCCTCTCACGCAACGGCAATACCTTCACCGTTACTGCAATGAGAGGTAACGATGGCTCAGATATGACATCGTTGGGCTCTATTGAGGTATTTTTGAAAGACGCTCCCGACTGCAAAACCAGCATCGAGGTAAAACAGCGTAGCGGCAAAGCACCACAGACCATTATTGTACACTTTATAGGTACTGCACTACAATACTACTTCAATAATAATATCAGCAGAATGCTTGATGCCCTAAATGGCGATATTCAGGGAGATGCACAGATTGTCGTTATTACTACCGACTCGACAAATGATGCCACGCTCTACGAGTTGCGTTATGATGCCGTTCTCGGCAAGGCGGTACAAGAGAAGGTCAAGGAGTTGTCGTTGCCTACGCCTTACGACTCGGCACTCTTCGAGGCAAATCTGCGTGCCGCTTTGGAGTTTGCTCCGGCAGAGAAATATGCGTTGGTTATCGGCTCGCACGGCTTGGCTTGGGTACCTAAAATATCATCATCAGGTTACTCTCTCGCACTCAAACGACTCGGAATATCGAACGAACAGTTATGGAAGCGCAACCCGAACGCCGAGATAACCCGACACATCGGCGACAGAGAGCCTACGCGCTATGATGTTACCGAGATTGCCACCGCTATCGAAGCGAACAACATAAAGTTCGACTATATCCTCTTCGATGCCTGCTTTATGGGCAATGTGGAGAGCGCCTACGAGTTGCGCAATGCAACCGACTATATTGTCGGCTCACCTTGCGAGGTTATGGGCGCAGGATTTCCGTATGCAAGGATTACTCCGTATATGCTGACCGATGGCGGCACCTCGTACAACCTCGATAAGATTTGTAGCGAATACGTGGAGTACTACCGCACCGAGGCGACAATCTCTTCGGCGTGTGTCGGTGTCATACACACCGCAGAGTTGGAGGCGTTGGCAACCGAGATGAAGGCGGTAAATAAGGCAGGCGTGAAAGATGTATTTTCGCTCGACAATGTGCAGTACTACGAGGGACAAAATCCTCACTCGTTCTACGACTTGGGCGATATGGTCGAGCAGTCGTGTGCCGATGCCACCACAGCCGCAGCGTTCAAGGCGCAGTTGGATAAGACCGTCACTTCGCGCTACCACACCGAGCAATTCTACTCTGCATACGGCAGTGGCAACAAGTACTACCACGATATCAACTATTACAGCGGCATCACCACCTCGGCAATGGTCGAGCACTACTCTACCGATTGGCAACAGACTGCGTGGTACAAGGCAACGCACTAATTAGGCTATTAGCCATTAGCGTTTTAGGAGTTTATGGGAGTCGCCGACAAAGTCGGCTAAATAGGATACGGACTTTTAGTCCTTAATAGGACACGGCTACGCCTTTGTAGGATTTTTTGTCGAATCCCATCAAGCAGTTGTCAAACTGCGAATCCTATTCAATCCTATCAAGCACCGCAGTTGCGCCTCCTATCTTACCCATTAAGCCCATCAAAAAAACAAACCCTCCGCAGAGCGTTCTGCGGAGGGTGAAGCCAATGGTTAATGGCTAAAAGCCCCAACAATTAAAAGACATATTCCGTAATAAAAAAGGCATAATCTTTCCAGCCACTTGCGATTTTATAAGCATCGACCGAATCAGTCGGCACATAGATTATTAGAGATGCATTGTTTGTTGGAAGCGCACTGCTACCAAATGTTGGCGGAGTTGTCGGCTTACAGTATACCTCTGTCAGGCCACTGCAACCAGAGAATGCATAACTTTCAATCGAAGTAACGCTATTGCCGATTGTAATACTTGTCAGTGAGGTGCAAGCCCGGAATGCCCGTTCTCCAATCGAAGTAACGCTATCAGGAATTGTTACACTCGTCAGCGAGGTGCAATTATAGAATGCATAATCTTTAATCTTTGTAATATCCGAAGGAATAGTAATATCGGTTAATTCGCTACCATTAAGATAGAGTTTTTTCGCACAACAAAGTGGGTTTGCATCATAATAATCAAATTTAATCTTGCACCAAGCCGATAGGTCGGTGATATCTACTCTTGTCAGCGAGGAGCACAAGAAGAATGCATTATTTCCAATCGAAGTAACGCTATTGCCGATTGTAACACTTGTCAGTGAGGTGCAATTCCAGAATGCAGAACCTCCAATCGAAGTAACGCTATCAGGAATTGTAATACTTCTCAGCGAGGTGCAATCATAGAATGCATATCCTCCAATCGAAGTAACGCTATTAGGAATTGTAATACTTGTCAGCGAGGTGCAATAAGAGAATGCAGAACTTCCAATCGAAGTAATGCTATCGGGTAGTTTTATGGTTTGAAGGTTTGAGCAACCATTGAAGGCGCTAGCTCCAATAGTAGTAATATCACTCTCGCATACAATAAGACCACGACCATTATTGTAGGTGTGGCTTACAATCTTTGACCCGAAGGCTATAACCGATGACAAAGTTAAAACGCTGTTGTCGGTTGTAGTGTATGCAATCTCATTATTGGCAATGATTTGGCTCTGCTGATAGACTTTGATGTTACCAACAGTTGTGCCATCGTAGAGAAGTCCGATTGTTGCAGTACGAGCAGAAGCGTCAGTGTTCTCTGCAACAGTGAGGGTAATAACATCGTTACGCACGGTAGCACGGGTTGTTACAGATTTTACCGAAATCCAACTGCTTGCCGAGGATGGAATCTCTATGGTGTAGTCCAAATTCGATTGAACATTGATGTCAAGAGTTGTAGCATCAAACGGCACAGAGTAAGAGTCTGTTTCGATTGATGCAAAACCATCAACAAACGACAATGTGCGCATAATGGTAGTAGTAGAGTTGCTTACAAAAACCATAATAGGGCTATTTGTAAATGGCTTTGGCGATGTTACAGTGATATAGCCTTCCTTGTCGCTACTCTTGGTTACCACTGCTGACCAACCATTTTGAGCAATAGTGGCAATGTGGCACTCGGAGCCGGAATTTGTGATAGTATAGTTCACCTTAACAGTTGAGCCTGCAATAAGGGCTGCATCCTCCTCAATATCGAAACTTATTGATAGGTTTCCTGTTATCTTGTCTGCCAAATCATCTACCTTATCTTCGAGTTCATCAAGACGAGACTCAATATTTGCTATTTTTGCATTAATCGCAGCGACCTCCTCGTCAATACGCTTATTTACAGTAGCTATCTCGCTTGCAATCTTCTGGTCGATAACGCCATTATTTGTTTCGATAGCCTCTTTGATAGCCTTTTTGTATGCTTCGGTAATCTCTTGCTTGGTGGTTTCAAGTTGCGATTTCAACTCGTTGAGTTGCTGTTGCAATGCGCTGTCGCCATTGGTAATCGCCTTTTGCAACTCTGCGATTTTTGCATCAATCTCCGCAATAGTGTAGTAGTTCGACAACTGCTCGCCAACCCACTTTTTCAACGATGTTTCGAGGTTTGAGATAGCATTTGCAAGATTTGCAGTAGCCTCTGCTTTGTTCGCATCAACAAGCGATTTGAGGGCTGCAACCTCGCTCGACAATGCGTTGAGTTGCTCCAAAGTGGCAAAGGTTGCATTTACCCAATCTTTTGTTGATTTGAGAACATCATCTATATACTTTTTTAACTCCTCAATCTTATCCTCAATAGCTTTGTCTGCATCTTTCAATGCGGCAATCTCCTCGGCAGTTGCTTTGTCACTTGCTTCGAGGGCTTTGATGCTCTCTTTTAATTTGCTATCAACCTCTTCGAGCGCATTGATTGACTCTTGAATTGAGGAAATCTGCTCGTCAATAGTTGGAATTTTCTGCTCCAACTTGTCAATACGCGCATTTGTAGCGTCGATTGACTCCTCAATCTTCTTACATCCCGGCAACACCATTGCCACGGCTGCAAGAATTAGAAAAAATTTCTTCATTGTTTGAATGTTTTTTTGCCCACCAACCCCGAATAAGGCGATTATATAAATAAAGAAAGTGTGGAGTTGAACGCTTACTTTGATAGGAGGCTCTGGAATGCCCAAACAGAAAATAAACATCACACCACACTCGGTAGATATATCGGGATGGATATAACCTACACAAGTGCAATAGCGTTATGCCTATCCCTCTGTTTGTGAAATTTTCCAGATTTCCTATCAAAGGATAGCGAAACACTTTCGCAATCAAATGTCTGCAATCCAACGGACTGCGTTACAAAGTTAAAAACTTATTCTAAAACAGACAAAAAAAAGAGCGAGAAAAAATCTCGCTCTAAATAGCTAATGGCCAATGGCTAATAGCTAAGGTTAGTTAATATGTGCGTAGTTGGAACACAATCTTATTGCAGTACAACTCGCCTTCGTGCAACAAAATCGAAGGGAAATCGGGCTGATTGACTGCGTCAGGATGTACCTGGCACTCGATAGCCACACCTGCATAGTCCTCGTAGCGACCGCCCGACTTGGTAATAGGACAACCACCCGAAAGCCAATTACCGGTATAGACCATACAGCCGGGTTGCGAAGACAAGACCTTAACCAAGCGACCTGTCTTCTCGCAGCGCAACTCGCCAACCTCACCCAAAATATTCTTCTGCCAGCCATCAACCACGAAGTAGTGGTCGTGACCTCGGAACAAATCGATATGGTTGAAAATTGAGCCTATATCCTTGCCCAAACGGTTCCAATCGGTGAAATCCTGTGCCGAGCCCTTCATCGGGAGCAATTTTCCGGTAGGAATCTGCACCTCATTAGCCTCCAACACATACTTTGCGTTGAGCTTCAACTCGTGGTCGAAGATTGTTTCGCCACTCGCCTCGCCTGCCAAGTTCCAATAGACATGGTTTGTAAGGTTTACAGGCGTTGTGCCGTCACTCTTTGCGAGGTAGGTGATTTCGAGGTTGTTCTCATCGTCAAAATCGTAGATAGCCTCTACGGTCAATTCGTGCGGATAACCTTGGTCGCCGTCCTCCGATACAAGCGAGAAAACTACGCGATTGGTCTCTACGCGCGACTCCCACAAGCGGTTGGCATAGCCCTTCGTTCCACCGTGAAGGTGGTTAGGACCATTATTCACTTCGAGGCGATACTCCACGCCCTCTACGGTCATCTTGCCGCCTGCGATACGGTTGGCTACACGACCTACCGACTTGCCACTTGCAGCACCATCGCCGAAGTAACTCATCGGGTCCTTATAGCCGAGTACCACATCGTCAATCTTGCCGTTGCGGTCAGCATATTTTACCGATACGATAGCAGCACCGACATTTGTAAGTTGCACTTCACTACCAAGCGCATTTTTCAGCGTGTAGATAATTATCGCTTCACCCTCCGGGGTTGCACCCCATACATTCTGTTCAATAGTCATAGTAGTAGTTTTTTTGAAGTTTTATTCAAGTGGCTGAACATTTGCCAAGAGGTAGTCGATACGCTTCAAGCACTCCTCCTTGCCGATGAACGATGTTACATCGTACATGCCCGGACCTTTGCCTGCACCTACCAACGCCAAACGCAAAGTGTTCATAATCTGCCCCATGCCGTACTCCTTTTCGGTAATCCAAGCATGAACAATCTGCTCGGTATTCTCCAACGAGAAGTCGTCAATCGAAGCCAACACCTCACGCAACTCTGCCAAGCGAGCAGGGTTTTCGCCCTTCCAATACTTCTTTAACTGCTTCTCCTCATACTCGGTAGGAGCAACAAAGAAGTAGGCGGTCAAATCCCACAAATCGCTTACGAATGTTGCACGCTCCTTCATTATGAAGGCTGCCTTGCCTGCCACCTCGTCAGAAACCTCAATGCCATGCTCACGCAAGATTGGCTGATATATCGGACACAACTCCTCGGCTGTCTTGGCGTGCATATACTGCGCATTGAACCACTTTGCCTTATCGGGTTGGAAACGCGCTCCCGCCTTCGATACGCGGTCAAGCGAGAAGGCTTCAATCAGCTCCTGCATCGAGAAAATCTCCTGCTCGGTACCCGGATTCCAACCAAGCAGTGCCAACATATTGATAAATGCCTCGGCAAAATAGCCGTCCTCGCGATAACCACGAGCCGTTTCACCCGTAGTTGGCGACACCCAATGGAGTGGGAATACAGGGAATCCCATCTTGTCGCCATCACGCTTCGACAACTTGCCGCCACCCGTAGGCTTTAACAACAGTGGAAGGTGCGCAAATTCAGGCTGTGAGTCGGTCCAGCCGAAAGCCTTGTACAACAGATAGTGCAAAGGCAACGATGGCAACCACTCCTCGCCACGAATAACGTGTGAAATCTCCATCAAGTGGTCATCAACGATGTTTGCCAAGTGGTATGTTGGCAGAGCATCAACCGACTTGTAAAGCACCTTATCATCGAGCGTAGAGGTATTTACCTCCACATCGCCACGAATCAAATCGTGCATCTTCACAATTTCGTTCTCAGGCATCTTGAAGCGGATAACCCAGATGTCGCCACGAGCAATGCGCTCCTCAACCTCCTCCTTCGAGAGTGAAAGCGAGGTGGGGAGTGTTGTACGTACCTTGAAGTTGTAGGCGAATGTCTCGCCACGGCTCTCGTACTCCTTACGCAGAGTATCCAGCTCCTCGGCTGTATCGAAAGCATAGTATGCCCAACCAGCCTCTACAAGTTGAGTAGCATACTTCAAGTATAACTCTCTACGCTCACTCTGACGATATGGAGCGTGAGGACCGCCAACACCGACACCCTCATCAATCTCAATACCGCACCATTTGAGCGACTCGATAATATAATCCTCTGCACCCGGTACAAAACGCTGCGAGTCGGTATCCTCGATACGCAAAATCATCTTACCGCCATTGCGGCGTGCAAAGAGGTAGTTGTAGAGTGCAGTACGCACACCGCCGATATGAAGAGGTCCCGTAGGACTTGGCGCAAAGCGTACACGAACTTCTCTTTTCATTCGAAAAATAGATGTTAAAAATTAAAAATCAGCATAGGGGCAATAGGGCATTCTACGCCCTATAACCCCTAATACCCAAAGTGTTACTATTTCCACAAATCGCGAGGATAAACGCCCTCCTCAATCAACTTCTCAATCTTAGCAACCAACATAGGCTTATCCTCCTTGTAGGTTACGCCAAACCACTGTGCAGTGGTCGAAAGCACCTTCAAACGAGCATCGCCCGAAGCAACCAACTTATTAACCATCAACGGAATGAAGAACTCCGCTTTGAGGTTGGTCTTAACATCGTCAGAAGCGAGGAACTCCTTGAAGCCCTCTGCCGAATGAGCGAAATAGTCAGGTGTAAAGCCGAAGAAGTTCATCGAAACAGGAGTATCCTCTGCGAGTGGCTGGTCGTCACCCAAGTCGTGGAATACGATAGTACCCTCTGCATTGCGCTCAATCTTGGTGCGCTCAACCATAGAGGTCAAGAAACGATTCTCATCAACTGTACATACACCGCGCGATACAGTACCATTGTCCGACAAAGTCTTATTAACCTCGTAGCCAATCATTGCGTACTCACCCTTTGCGCCATCGAGTTGCGAAAGGTACTCTCCCATTACACGATATGCGTCTGTGCCATAGAAGTCGTCAGAGTTGATAACTGCAAATGGCTCGTGAACAGCCGTAGCACCCATCATCACAGCGTGATTTGTTCCCCATGGCTTCTCGCGTCCCTCAGGTACAGAGAAACCCTCTGGCAAGTAGTCCAACTCCTGGAATACGAAATCTACCTCGATGCGACCACCGAAGCGCTCCGGTGCAAACATCTCCTTAAACTCCTTCTCAAAAGAGTGGCGAATTACGAATACCACCTTACCGAAACCTGCGCGAATAGCGTCATAAATCGAATAATCAATAATTGCCTCGCCGTTAGGACCTACTCCGTCCATCTGTTTCAACGAGCCATAGCGTGAGCCCATACCGGCTGCAAGCACCAAAAGTGTAGGTTTTACCATAGTTATATTGTTTTGTTAAATTGTGTTAGTTTTCACATTTGAGTATAAAATACTCACAAAGATATATATTTTTTGGCAAACAAAAAAGAGGAAACCGAAATTTCCTCTTTCGAAATCAAACTTTTAATCTTTATTTGGCTCTCGCCTTGAAATCTGCTATAACATTTCCAAATACATCTTTTGCTACAACGCGAATCTCTGCATTATAGTCCATCGGAATATATTGCCAAATATGATATCCCTTCTTCGGAACCTGCCAAGCTGCCTTTTTCAATCTCGCCTCCTCGGGAACTTCACCGGCATTACTACGTTCGAGTTGAGGCCAATACCAATCGCGATATTGAAGGTCGAAATAACGCTTTGCTGCTCTACCTCTACCACCGGTGCTCTCTATAAATTCACAAGTGTATGCACCCCATACATTTACAAGAATAGCAGGTCTATCGTCCGGTTTTGCAGCCTCAACCTCTTGTTCGTAACGGACTTTTGTGCCGGTACGCTCGGTAATAGGATAGTGCCATTTGTGCTCACCGTTATCATACACACGATAATGAGCTATACCCTCGTTATCGCCATAAGGAATATATGTTCTCTTAATTTTTCCATCTTTGAATGAATAGTGTGCAATGGCAGCAGGCGTACCTTCGCAGTTGTCGTATGTATACCAACCCGTTCCAGCCCCTGATGGATGCATGAATTGGTAGAATGGCATATCGTTCCATCTCTTTTTCTGCGAATGGTCGGCGTGATGATGTCCAATCAGAGCCACAACTTCAAACCCCTTGAAGTAGTTCATAACTCGTTCGCAATCGAGCTGCAACGGTTTGCCCGAATAACCGAAAATTCCTGCATGAGCAACATATACAATACGGTCAATCTTCGAGCGGTCAAGAGCTGCAATATCCTTTTCGAGCCAATTGTGCTGATGTTCACACAAACGATACCAACACCCTGTTGTCGCATTCAAGTCGCGAGTTGCTCGCGAATCAGATGTCAGTATAAAAAGATTGTCCACAACTACAAAGTGTTCACGACCTATCGTAAAAGAGTAGTATTCGGGTCCAAGGTCTTTGTTGAAATCTGCACGTGATTGATAAACAGTTTCCTCCGTAAAATAGGTACCCTTAGGAGGTCTGTTATGGTCATGATTACCCATACTATTAAATATAGGCGCATCTACTGGTGTATCCTCCATGTAATTCTTGAATGCATAACCTTCTGTACGACCTTTATAACCTGGTCGAGTACCGGGGTGAGTCATATCACCCAACGAAACGACATAAACAGGACATCGACTTGCAGCAACGCTCTCCTTCAAAGTTTTTGCCAACGATGCTCGGTAGCGTGCCGTATCGTCTTTGTGATTCCACTTAAACCTTCCTGCTGTAACATGAGTATCTGCGATGGCAAACACCGAATATTCACTCTGGTCAACCTTTGTGAGTTTGAAATCGAACGACTGCTTCTTTACCTGAGGGTTTACACGCTTGTAGAACTGCGGAGCATTGCCAATACGCTCAACCTCATAACCCGAAGGGATAGAGATATGCACAAACTGACAATGTGGGTCTTTAACCTTTGTAGGCAAAGCATAAGCACCTTTGGCGTCAGTCTTGGTCATATTGACACCATCGGTTACTACAACACCTGCAACGCCCACTCCGTCACAAGTTACCGTGCCTGTAACAGTTTTCTTTGCAGCCTCGGCAGGCAATATGCCTGCACACAATAAGGCTACAATACTAACCAATATAAATCTTTTCATTGTACTCTATTTTTATTTTGCGTGAAGTTCAATCTCGGCAATTACATTGCCCAAAACATCTTTTGCCACAGCCTTAATTGTTGCATCAGGGTCTGCCGGAATATATCTCCAAATATGGTAGCTACGCTTTGGACGCTGCCAATTAGCCTTGTAAAGACGCTGTCCTTCCGGGAGTTCACCGGCCTCACTCTTTGCGTATGTATCCCAATACCAATCACGGAAATTGAGGTCGAAACAACGCTTTACGGTTTTACCTTTACCGCCGGTACTCTCAGTGAACTTACAGGTATATGCACCCCAAACATTCACAAGCACAGCAGGTTTTTCATCTGCGGTAATCTCCACTGTTTCAAGTTCTCGCTTCTGCTTGATACCTGTATGCTCGGTGATAGGATAATTCCACTTGTAATTGCGGTTATCATAAGCACGATACTTCAAACCTTTGTTGTCACCATAAGGGGCAATAGTACGGGTAAACTTGCCATTCTGAAATGTATAATCCGTAATTGCAGCGGGCGAACCCTCGCAGTTGTCGTAGGTATACCACGCAGTTCCCGCAGCCGATGGGTGGTAGAATTGGTAGAGAGGTTTTCCATTCCAATCCCTTTTAAATACAGTATGGTCAGAGTGGTGGTGACCGATAAGAGCCACAACCTCATATCCCTTGAAGTAGTCGAGCATCCTCTCCAAATCCATCTGCATCTTCTTGCCTGAATAGCCAAACAATCCGCAGTGTGCCAACAACACAACACGGTCCACCTTACTCTTATCGAGAACTGCTATATCCTGTGCGAGCCACTTGTGCTGATATTCATCGAGGCGATACCAATAACCCTTGGTAGCATTAGGGTCCGTTGTCGGACCAGCATCCTTGGTGATAACGAATGTATTATCAACAACTACATAGTGCTCACGACCGATATTGAACGAGTAGTATTCAGGTCCCAAATCACGATGGTAATCTGCGCGAGAGAGATAGACGGTCTCGTCATTGAACATCTCGCCCTTTGGAGCGTGGTTGTGGTCGTGGTTACCGACTGCATTGAAGATTGGAAAATCTACATCGGTATCTCTCATGTAATCACTGAGCGAATATCCTCCCTCACGGCCCTTCCAACCCGGACGTGAGCTGGTCTGCGTCATATCGCCCAACGAAACCATATAGACAGGGTGTTTGAGACTTGCAGCATACTCTCGCATAAACGGAACAACCTCATTTTTGTATTTCTCCGTACCACGATGGTCTGAACGTTTTGAATATACATCAGTGATGTGGTGGTCGGCAAGAGTCAAAACCGAATAAATCGACTGGTCAACCTTTGTGAGTTTGAAATCGAACGACTGCTTCTTCGCCTTCGGATTTACACGCTTGTAGAACTGCGGAGCATTGCCAATACGCTCAACCTCATAACCCGAAGGGATAGAGATATGCACAAACTGACAATGTGGGTCTTTAACCTTTGTAGGCAAAGCATAAGCACCTTTGGCGTCTGTCTTGGTCATATTGACACCATCGGTTACTACAACACCTGCAACGCCCACTCCGTTACAAGTTACAGTGCCTGTAACAGTTTTCTTTGCAGCCTCGGCGGGCAATATGCCTACGCACAAGATGGCAACAATCGCAAGGATAAAGTTTTTTGCTTTCATTTTGTTTGTGTATTAATTGGTTTAGTACTAAAATTGATTCTAACCGCAAAGATAACAAAAAAACGGAAAACAAAAAAGTCGTCTTCCGTTTTTTCTGCTTTTATATCTCTTTATTAATTATTAAAAGTCATGTCCAACAATATATCTTTCATATTTACTCCAATTTTCAGCAGCCTTGTAGTTCTCTACGGATTCGGTTGGCACATAAATTTTACAACCAATAGGAGTATCCTTTCCATTCTCGAAGTTGTCAAACACGCTCTCTCCAAGTACCGGTGGCATAACAGATTTGCAATACACACTCTTCAAACTCTCGCTATAATAGAATGCGTAATCTCCAATCGAAGTAACACTTTGAGGAATAGTTATATCAGTTAGTCGGCTTTCGTAAAATGCCATAGCACTGATAGCCGTAACCCCCTCAGCAATTTCGTACACTCTAATACCTTTTGGGGCGAAATTCATCAAAACATTATCAATAATCAGACAACGATTATCCTCCGACGCAAATTTGCCATAGAATGCACTCATTGCACTACAACCAAAAAACGCCGACTCGCCAATGGTCTCAACACTCTCGGGAATGGTTATCTCTTTGAGTCTTACGCATGCTCCAAAAGCCGATTCTCCAATGCTCTTTACACGATTTCCGAGCGTTACATTTTCAAGATAGACACAATCGGAAAATGCCCAACCGGCAACCTCGATAACGCTATTAGGCAAAGCAATGCTCTTTAAATTTTCACAACCATAGAATACTGATTCTCCGATTTTTAACACAGCTGACTTAAAGCGAATTTTACCTGCACCATTTTCGTAGATATTAGACTCTATCTCCACACCAAACGCAGTTGCATCAAACGGCTCTGCAACCTTATTATCAGTCGAAGTATAGGATATTTCGAGATACTCATCTCGGAACACCTCTTGCGATATCGACAGCTCCTCTGCAAGACCGTACTCCTCATTAGCCACAACAATCTTTGCAGTGCGCACAGCATCGCCATTGTTTTCAAGTAGCGAAAATTGCAACACACTTCCTCCCTTTGAACCTGTTTCGGTCTTGATTACAACCCAATCACAATCACTTGTCGCACTCCACGAGCAGGTAGCCTCGACCTCAACCGAGAACTCGGCAGCCTCATACCACGCATCAATCCTATTTTGCGAGAGATTAATAGATGGCGTTATAGGTGTTGTCTCGCTATCGCAACTTACAGCAAAAAGTCCGACAATCGCTGATAAAAATAGAATAATTTTCTTCATTTTTTTGATACATTTTGCTCATTACGCAATTACTTGATGCAAAATTAGCAGTTTTATTAGATATAACAAATAATAATTTCAAAAATTATTCGTACCTTTACCGAGTTAATTGGACTCATTTTGCAATGAAACATCTTGATAAGATAAATTCATGGTTCGGAGGAGTATTTCGCAAACGCAGAATTTCGCTCCTCGATAACACTGAGGAGCAGTGGCATGCAGAGTTATCACCTGCATCTCTGACGGCAATAGGTGTAGCGGTGGTGACACTTGTTTTTGGCATTTTGCTGATACTTGTCGCCTATACTCCTATACTCGACCTTATGCCGGGTTATCGCACCAATGCAGGTCGTTCTCGCGAGATGCTTATTCGCAGTATCGTTCGCATAGACTCGTTAGAGCGCAAAATGAACGACATGCTCACCTACAACGAGAACAGAATACTTGTCGTTAGTGGCAAAACACCTGCTATGCAGTCGGTGAAGAACGATTCATTGCAGCGAAACAAATCTTTTGTTGCGCCATCGAAGGCGGATTCGCTTTTGCGCAAAAAAATCGAAAATGACGAGCGTTATCGCCTTAACGAGGCAAAGCCTAAATCGGCAATACAAAACTCGCTGAATGCGGTGTCGCCAATGTATGGACTCATTTCCGAACGCTTTAACACAAAGGGATTGCTCGGTGTTCGCATAAACGGCACACGAGATGCGCAGGTGTCGGCGATTGCTGACGGCGTAGTGGTTTTGAGTGATTGGTCACCCGAAGTGGGATATAGTGTAGTAATTCAGCACAAGGATAACTATTTATCGGTATATCGCCACCTCTCCGGAGTACTTCTCTCAAAGGGTGAGCGTGTGCAAAGCGCACAGGCAATAGGTTATGCCGGTAGCGACAACAAAGAGGAGTTGTCGATGCTCGAATTTGAACTTTGGCGCGATGGCAAGGCGGTAAATCCCGAACTCTATATTATTTTCTAAACAAGAAAACCGATGGAGAAACAACGACTTTCGATACTTGGTTCGACAGGCTCAATAGGAGAACAAACGCTCGATATTGTACGGGAAAATCCCAACCGCTTTGAGGTCGCATCGCTCACTGCGCACAAGAATTGGCAACGCTTGGCAGAGCAGGCTGTCGCCTTCGATGCAGATACGGTGGTTATTGGCGATGAACAATACTACAAACCTCTCAGCGAGGCTCTGGCGAACTATCCGATAAAGGTCTTTGCAGGCGATGACTCCATCGCTGCGGTTGCCGCTGCGGGAAACTGCGACACAGTGGTTAATGCGTTGGTTGGTTATGCGGGCTTGATACCTACGGCTCGTGCTATCGAGGCGCACAAGCGCATCGCCTTGGCGAACAAAGAGACTCTGGTTGTGGGAGGTGCTACTATTATGCCGATGGCAATAGCAAATAAGGCACCTATTTTGCCGATAGACTCGGAGCACTCGGCTATTTTTCAGTGTCTTATTGGCGAGAACTCGCCATTGCGCCGACTCATCATCACTTGCAGTGGAGGAGCCTTGCGCGATATACCAAAGGAGAGGTTGGCAGATATTACCGCCGAGCAGGCACTACAACACCCTCGTTGGGATATGGGCGCAAAAATTACCATCGATTCGGCAACGCTCGTAAATAAGGGTTTCGAGGTTATCGAGGCGCATTGG
>SUZE01000004.1:61286-117792 GCA_015060075.1 Rikenellaceae bacterium
TCGGACTACGCCACAATTGATGCCGAGTCGAGGCGATTGGCAAAGGAGTTCTTGAAGTTGTAACGATGTTTGAGAGTAGATATATAGAGAGATTTGCCGTTCGCCTTGCCTACTACCTTGTGACACTTGTCTGTTTGGGTGTGCTGGCGTGGGCGTTGTATTACGCCTATCTATATTTCAATATTCCGCTTGTTCTTTGGATATTTCTCTACATCGCCATTGCGGCATACTTGGTCGGTGTAGCGATATTTGCGCACAGAAAGAGAGGTTTTGCGAGAGTTGTTGCCCACAGTGCAACTTTGCAGTTGGTGCCGCTGTGTGGTGCGATACTGCTCTTTTGCCTTGTTTCGAGGGACGACAACTACAAACCCGTACCCGGCAAGCCAAGTGCCTACGAGCGAACTTTCAACGATATGCAGGATAAGCAAAAGGCGGCGGCTTTGGCGAATGGGCTTGCGCCATTCAAGTCGAGAGCCGAGATTGAGGAGCGATACAGAGAGTTGCGCCGAAAGGATAAGTTGGTGCGCATCGAAACCAACCCCAAGTATGTGGTCCGAGAATTGACCTACTCCTCGCCCTATGTAGTGCCGAAAGTTGAGAAGTTATTGGAGGATATAGCCGACTCCTTTCAGGAGAAGACGCAGTCGAAGGCGAAATTTATCGTTACGAGCGTACTCCGCACCGAGGAGGATGTAAAGAAGTTGAGAGGGGTAAATGGCAACGCATCGACCGCATCGTGCCACTGCAACGCCACAACGATAGATATTTCGTATGTGCGATTTGAACCAGATAAGGTCAAACCTCGCAACAACTACGAACTGCGCTTGGCATTGGCACAAACACTGCACGAACTCCGTAAGGCGGGGCGATGCTATGTGAAGATTGAACGAAAGCAATATTGCTACCACATAACCGTTAGATAACGCAACAAGTGCGTTAAATGCAGAATGCAGAATGCAGAATTAAGGTATTTGAAATTATAACAGAAAAATAATATGGAAATTTTAATCAAGGTTTTACAGTTTTTTATGAGCTTGACACTGCTTGTTGCGGTGCATGAGTTCGGACACTTTATTATGGCACGCATCTTCAAGATTCGTGTCGAGAAGTTCTACATCTTCTTCGATGCAGGCTTCTCGCTATGGAAGAAGAAGTGGGGCGATACGGAGTATGGTCTCGGTTGGTTGCCTCTCGGCGGTTACTGCAAGATTGCAGGAATGGTCGATGAGAGCATGGATAAGGAGCAGTTGGCATCGGCACCACAACCTTGGGAGTATCGCGCAAAACCCGCTTGGCAACGTTTTTTGGTGCTTATTGCAGGCGTTACAATGAATGTTATCCTCGCCTTTTTCATCTACTGCGGCATCTCGTTCTCGTATGGCTCGCAGTATATCTCGAATGAGGATATGATTTACGGCTACGAGTTCAGCCAGAGTGCCGAGCAGTTGGGCTTCCAAGATGGTGACCGCATCGTAACCATCGGTGGCGAGAAGGTGGAGAATATCAACTCTATTCTCGGCAAAATTCTTCTTGCGAAGGAGAATTGCGAGGTGGAGGTTATTCGCGAGGGCGCAGAGCATAAGTTCGTGCTTGACAACGAGATACTCAACATTATGCGCAAAGAGAACACCTTCGAGAAGGAGCGTCTTTACTCGCCGCTTATTCCGTTTGTGGTAGATAGTATCGCAAATGCGGCAGTTGCCGAGGCGGGCTTGCAGAGGGGCGACCGCATTATCGGTATTGGCGAGGAGTCGTTGCCATATTTCAACCACTATGCCGACCGCCTTGCGAAGTTGGCAGGCACAACTGCCGATATTAAGGTTTTGCGTGGCGCAGACACCTTGTCGTTGGCTCTGCCTGTAAATGCCGAGGGTAAGTTGGGCGTTGTTACCGAGAACTTCTTTAAGGTACGCACCGAGGAGTACAACTTCTTCGAGGCTATCCCTGCGGGCGCACGACTGACCGCCAAGACAATTAAGAACTATTGGGACCAGCTTGTGCTTATCGTAAAACCTGATACGGGCTTGTACAAGCATGTGGGCGGCTTTATCGCTATCGGCAATATCTTCCCTTCGGAGTGGGATTGGCATCAGTTCTGGTCGATGACGGCGTTCTTGTCGATTATCTTGGCGGTGATGAATATCATTCCTATCCCCGGACTCGATGGCGGACATATGATATTCACCTTCTGGGAGATGCTTACGGGCCGCAAAGTGAGCGAAAAGGTCTTGGAGGTCGCACAGTATATCGGTATGATACTGATTCTTGCGTTGGTGCTGTTTGCAAACGGAAATGATATTTACAAACTGTTTAAGTAGTTTGTAAATTGAGAATTGACCTTCGGTCTTCACTGCTCCGCCTCGGCATAGTCTGCAAACAGCCTCTGCCCTCGGCTTAATCGCAGCGGTGAGAATTGAGAATTGAGAATTAATGGTATCGCCGAGCAATTTAGTTGCTCGGCGATAGTTGTTTTTATGGGAGTTTAAGGAGTATGTCGCTAAATTCATTAAGTTCCCCAATCTTACTAAATTTCCTTTTGCCATTAAGCAGTCCTTTGGACTGCGCTGCCATTAAATGCCATTCTATGCCATTCAGGGCTGAAAGCCCGCATGTCATTAAATGCCACTCCCTACTGCTAGGTATCGTTTTCGATACCTGCGTTTGTGTGGGTGCGTTCTTCTTGTGTGTCGGGTATCGTTTTCGATACCTATGGCATGGAAGGGTTGCTCTCTTTGATTATTTGGTCGAATAGGTGTTCCAATTCTGCTGCTAATCGCCAATCATTACCTAAATGCATTTCTATACCGTCTCGGTTAATACCTTTCAAATTAACCAAAAGAGTATAATCATGAATTAGCGCATCATTATTTTGTTGTAGGTGTATTGATGAGTGTCTAGTAGCCGTAGTTCCTCCTATTATTGCGCCTGTCTTTCCTCCAAAAAATTTGCCCGCCATACTCCTCGTAAATACATCTTCCGAATGAGTTGTTACACCACCAACTATATCACCTTTTTCTATTTGGCAATTATCAACTAGCTTATACGAGGCGATATCCGAGAAATTAAATTTTACATCGTTTATATATAGCAACTTATGCTCAATAAATAGAACAAAATAGCCATAAATAGATTTGTCTTCTGGGCGTATAACTCTATCGGGCTTACCATATTCGGCAATTAACCCATTCAATGCTTTGTCTATTTTAGATTGTGTGGATTTAATCTTCTTTTGATATCTTTTTCGAGCTTCTTCCTCTTCGGCTAATTCTTGTTGTCGTTTTTCCGCTTTCGCAACACTCCTAAAAATAATAAAAAGCAATACACACAATATAATGATTCCAAAAAATATCAATATATCAGAGATGTGCTCTTCGATAATATACACTACAAAACCTATAACCAATAAAATGGTAATACCTTCTGTAACATCCTTTTTCATCTATTACTCTATTTTAGTAATGGTTATACCTTCGATGTTGCTATTTACATAGGAGATGAAATTGGTAATAGTCCAAGGATACCAATCTTTACATATATAAATAATCCCCACTTGATTATCTTCTATTTTATAATATCTTTTAATGTTTTTATCTTCGATCTTTGCCCGTATAACTCCCAAACTACTACCTTGCAAATCATCTGAGAAAACATCCTGTAATTGCTTTACGGATAAGATATTATGATGTTTGAGATATTCTTTAACGACTTCCTTTGGAAGAGGACATTTACCATAACAACCTTTACCATTAATAGCATATTGTGAATAGTCTTTACCAGAGTATGTTGTAGAACTCTTTCGATGGTTGTCAATATTGTTAGAGCGAGTTGTAATAACAGCCGGTTTGCTTGCAGTCAAATCTACAATGTATCGTTTTACTACATCTGAAAAATGTACAAAGAGTTCTTGCGAAAGTTCTTTATCGCAAACTTTTTCTATAAAAAAACTAGTCAAATCATCAGATGGAGCATCGAGTTCACTTTTTATTGTGTTCTTTAATTTAGTTGTCAACTCTTCCATATCTTTGCGTTTTCTTGCAGAATTCCAAATACACTCGGCATCGAAGACTGACCTGCGAAATTTCTGAATTGCATCTATTTGCCAATCTTCTATATTTGTAAAATCAATCTCTATAAATGGCTCTTTATCCATGATATTTGGTTTTACAAGGTCTGTAAAGAATTGATATGTAATGCCATTTGTCAAGATAGCAAATTTTGCTTCGGATACACTGAAATATCGGAATAGCTGGTTGTAGTGAGTAGATAAGTTCTCACCACAGCGCTTGCATTCTATCAAAATAATGGGCTCTCCATCGTTTAATATGCAGTAATCGACCTTCTCGCCTTTCTTTATACCCACATCACAATGTACTTCTGATTTAACCTCCAATGGATTAGAGCAATCAAAGCCCATTAAGTCGACAAATGGCTTAATTAAAGTATCTTTTGTCTGCTCTTCATTATGCAATAGGTCTTTATAAGCAATGATGCGCTCTGAGAATTTTTTGATAGAATCCTTGAAATCCATAGTTTCTTCGTATTATGCCTGCACCACAAATTTAGAAATTATTTTCGAGAGTTGCGGAATTGTGCGCAAAAATTTTTAATTTTGCAGAAATTAGTGGCGCAAAGAATAATGGCATTCGGGCTACGCCCTTAATGGCATTAGAATGGTAGCGCAGTCTAATGACTGCTTAATGGCAGGCGCACAAGGTTTTCACAAAATTTTTGTCATTCAATGCCATTCAGCGAACAAAGTGAGCATTGCCATTCAGTGAGCATTGCGAGCGAATGTCATTCATTGCCACAAAAATTAAACAAGCTAATGGCTAACGGCTAATAGCCCAAAATAAAAAGTTATGGCAGAGGCAAAGAAGGCGTATGTGTGTCGGGAGTGCGGGTACGATGCTCCGAAGTGGTTGGGTAAGTGCCCTTCGTGCGGTGCGTGGAACACCTTTGACGAGTTGGTTGTGGCGAAGAAGGGCTCTTCGGTTGCCGCAGCGGTAACATCATTGGCTGTACCAAAGGCAAAGCCGCAACGAGTACAAGATATCAAGACGGGCGAAACAAAGCGCATCGATATCGGTCAGAGCGAGGTTAATCGTGTGTTGGGTGGCGGTTTGGTGCCGGGCTCGATTATCCTTGTAGGCGGAGAGCCGGGTATCGGAAAATCGACTCTTGCCCTGCAACTCGCCTTGGCAGACAATGGTTTGCGCACCCTCTATGTATCGGGCGAGGAGTCGGCAGAGCAAATCAAGATGCGAGCCGAGCGACTCGGTATTCACAACGAGGAGTGCGTGGTCTATACCGAAACGCTACTCGAAAATATCATCGCTCAATGCGAGGCGATAAAGCCCGATATGGTGGTTGTCGATTCGATTCAGACCATCTACACCGACTTGGTCGATGCCTCAGCAGGTAGTGTGTCGCAGATTCGTGAGTGCGCCTCTACGCTCTTGAAATACGCAAAGGGCAGCGGTACGCCCGTATTTATTATAGGTCATATCACCAAGGAGGGAACGATTGCAGGCCCGAAGGTGTTGGAGCATATTGTCGATGTGGTGTTGCAGTTCGAAGGCGATGGAAACAACACCTACCGCATCTTGCGAGGTATCAAAAACCGCTTCGGTGCGACCTTCGAGATTGGCGTATTCGAGATGCTCGAAAAGGGGTTGCGCTCGGTTGAAAACCCTTCGGAGGTGCTTCTGTCGCACTATGACGAGCCATTGTCGGGCATTGCCGTAGCGGCTACTATTGATGGTATTCGCCCATATCTTTTGGAGGTGCAGGCGTTGGTTAGTCAGGCTGCCTACGGAACACCGCAACGCAACGCTACGGGTTACGACTCACGCCGAATGAATATGTTGTTGGCGATTTTGGAGAAGCGTGTCGGACTGAAAATGTTTCAGAAAGATGTTTTCTTGAATTTTGCAGGTGGCTTCAAGGTGTCGGATACGGGATTGGACTTGGCAGTTGTGGCGGCGGTGTTGTCGTCATACTTCGACCGCCCGATAAACGATGGGTTGGCTCTTGCGGGCGAGATTGGACTTTCGGGAGAGGTGCGCCCTGCACCACGCACCGAGCAACGCATCAGCGAGGCAGCACGCTTGGGATTTAAGAAGATTGTTGTTTCGGGCTACGCCTCGTTGCCGAGCAAGAAGATAAAGGGCATCGAAATTGCCCGAATAACGACCATCGGCGAATTGGCACGACATCTATTCTCGGAGCAGGAGTAGATAATCCCATAAAACAATAAACGACCTCTTTTGCGGAGGTCGTTTACTATTTTATTTCATACATTCATTTAATATGTATGCTAATCGGTAGGCTGCACGCAGGCACTGCCGTTTTGACAATCTCTGATTATCGAGCAGATATTGGCGGTCTATCTTACAGTTTGGTGTTATGTCGTCATAGATATAACGACAATCTTTTGCATTCTGCAACACCCACTCCTCAATAGAGCCCTTGCACATCTTTGCCCGCTTCTTCGGTGTTGCTGTATCGAGAGCCACACGGAACTTTTCGTAGTCAGAGCCATACTCAGGCCATATCTCCTTTATGGACATTCCGTCCCACACACGATGGTTGGTGGTTTTCTTGCCATTGTAATAGATATACATCTGGTCGTGACGGCGATACTTCTTTCCATTGACTTTGCGAGGAAAGCAATCCTCAAACTCGGTATAGAAGATATGGCATGGGCAGTGCATATCACCCACCATGTGGACCACACATTTGAGGTTAACCACCACAGCCGAATCGGTCAAGTTGCGATGATTTTTCAAATTTTCGACACACTGCACGAGATTTGGGTATAAATCGCCATCGCCTGACGAAGCGCGTTTGTCGCTAATTGCAAACTTATTCTTGCCAACCCTATCCACTGTACACATGTGCCACCATGAAGTCTGCTCCCAACCGGGGATATGGTTTTTGGTCCACACGGGCACTCGGTCCATCCAACTTGCGTGGTCGTAGATTGGCGAGCCGAGATATTTTTCGGTCTTCTCTCTTGCTTCGGGCGTAAGATGTGTTTCAGCTATAATGGCGATAAGTTTATGCGCCCAACCGCCCCAAGCATAACTCTCCTGCACGCAAAAGAGTAACACCGTCATTAATAGTATAAAAAACCTCTTCATAATATACTATTTGAGTGTTGTATTCAGTATGTGAGCCAAACGGTAAGCAGAGCGCATCGCCTGTCCCTCCGATATTTTGCGATAGCCGATAATAAACTTCTTGTCAATATGGTCGCCAGGTTGAATCTTATCGTATATCGGGTGACAACGCTTACCTGCGTCCGAAGCCCAATCGTTCAAAGTTCCGGCACAAATTTTAGAGCGTTGCCTTGCCGAATATTTGTCCAACATCTTACGGAAAAGTTCGTAATCCTCGCCAAATTCGGGATACAAAACCAACAACGACTCACCGTCCCATACAGCGTGATACGATGTTTTCTTGCCCTCGTAATAAATCGTCATCTGGTCACGCTTTCTACCGCCCTTAACCGTAGGCTCGAAGCAGTCGGGGAACTCAGTATAGTAAATATGTGACGGGCAGTGCATATCCTGCATCATGTGTATCACATATTTGAGATTGATAGCCACAGCCGAATCGGTCATATTGCGATAGTTACGCAAGTTCTCAATACACTTCTCCAAGTTGGGCAACATATCACCGCTACCCTTCGATGAGCGTTTATCGCTAACTCTGAACTTCTCGTCTACGACCATATGGTGCCAACGCAACGAAGGGCGATAGGCTTGCATTTTTGCATGGTCAGGGTGGTTCTTTCGGCGTATCGGGCGGCGAATCTCGTCCATCCAACAGCAATGCTCTATCATCGGCGAGCCGAGATACTTTTCAACCTTCGTCTTTACTTCGGGATTGAGGTGTTTGTCCGCAGTGTAAGTTATAAAATTGTGAGCCCAACGCCCCCAAGCCATGGCATCATTTGCCGTTGCGAGCGATAAAACCACGACCAACAATGTGATAGTTCTCTTCATGCTTATGTATTATTGGGTTTATTTAGCACAAAATTATGTTTTTTAAGTGATAAAAACAATTAAAATAGGGCGAATTTATTTTGAGTTTGCAATAAAAGCACTATATTTGCATCGTTATTTGAGGCATCGGCAAAGACTAATACCGACTTGCTCGTATAACCATCGGTCGTTCGGCTGATGATAAATCGCAAAATTGATATTTATGGAGGATTTAATTGCTATCCAAGGCAAGAGCGTTGCCGAGTTGCGTGAAATTGCAAAGGTGCTCGGCATCACAGAGGAAAAATTATCGAAGAAGGAGTTAATTGCCCGCATCTCATCTATTGGCGCAGAGGGCGAGCAGAGCAACTCTAACGAGGAGGTTGCAGAGGTCGCTCCTGCTCCGCAAAAGCGCAAGCGTGCCCGTCTCGGCTCAGTCAAGGTCGAGGCAGTAAAGACTACTCCCGTAGTTGTAGAGAAGAAAGAGAAAGTTGAAGTTGCGACAGAGGCTCCTTCAACAACGGTTACAGAGGAGAATATAGAGGAGGTTGCTCCACAGCCAAAGAAGCGTGGTCGCAAGCCAAAGAGTGCAACCGTAGAGGTAGCGACACAGACTGAGGCAACGGCTTTGCCAGAGCCGACAGATGTTGAGCAAAAAACAACAGAGGCTCAACCTGAGGAGAAGAGCGAAAGACCAATCACCAAAGATGACTTCACCGCAGAGGTCTATGGCGAGGGTGTTTTGGAGGTTATTCCCGATGGTTACGGTTTCTTGCGCTCGGCAGACTACAACTATCTGAACTCACCCGATGATATATATGTATCGCCATCGCAGATTAAACTCTTCGGCTTGAAGGCAGGTGATACCGTAGCAGGTGTTATCCGACCACCAAAGGAGGGTGAGCGATACTTCCCTCTCGTAAAAGTGACAAAAGTCAATGGTTTGGACCCTAATTTTATTCGCGACAGAGTGCAGTTCGAGTATCTCACGCCACTCTTCCCAAGCGAGAAGTTTAACCTTACGGGCGAAGGTCACAACTCGATGACCAACCGTATTGTCGATTTATTCTCCCCTATCGGTAAAGGTCAGCGTGCCCTTATCGTGGCACAGCCTAAGACAGGTAAGACGATGATTTTGCAGAGCCTTGCAAACGCCATAGCAGACAATCACCCTGAGGTTTATATGATTGTACTCCTCATTGACGAGCGACCTGAGGAGGTTACCGAGATGGCTCGCCATGTCAAAGCCGAAGTCGTTTCTTCGACCTTTGACGAGCAGGCTTCACGCCATGTCAAGGTTGCAGAGATGGTTCTCGAAAAGGCAAAGCGTATGGTTGAGTGCGGACACGATGTCGTAATCCTTTTAGACTCAATTACCCGTTTGGCTCGTGCCTACAACTCCGTACAACCTGCATCGGGTAAGGTATTGTCGGGAGGTGTCGATGCAAACGCCTTGCACAAGCCAAAGCGTTTCTTCGGTGCTGCACGAAATACCGAGGAGAAGGGCTCACTTACCATCATCGCTACCGCCCTTATCGAAACGGGCTCAAAGATGGACGAGGTTATCTTCGAGGAGTTCAAGGGTACGGGAAATATGGAGTTGCAACTCGACCGCCGTATCGCCAACAAGCGTATCTACCCTGCTGTCGATGTCGTGGCATCGAGCACTCGCCGTGAGGACTTGCTCCTCTCTCGCGAGAAGATGCAACGCACCTGGGTACTCCGCAAGTACCTCTCCGATATGACACCTGTGGAGGCTATGGAGTTCCTCGAAAAGCAGATGACACTCACTCGAACGAACGAGGAGTTCCTCGCTACGATGAACCAATAAAACGGAAAGCGGAAAACGGAAAACGGAAAACTATTTATGAAAAAGTTTCTAATCATAGCTCTTGCGTTACTGACGCACTTGACCTCTTTTGGTTGGGGGCAGAAGGGACACGATGTAGTGGCGTATATTGCCGAGTGTAACCTAACGCCCGAAGCGTATCAGAAGGTGGTCAAAAAGTTGGGCGACCACTCGTTGGTCTATTACGCCAATTGGCTCGACAATGCAAGTTACAGCGACCAATATCGCTACACCAAGACCTGGCACTACGCCAATGTAGACGAGGGTTGCACCTACGACACCATGCCCAAGAACGAGAAGGGCGATGTCGTAACCGCCATAAACGGCATCGTTGCCGAGATTAAAAGTGGCAAACTCTCGGCGGAGCAGGAGAATGTGCGCCTTAGAATGTTGATTCACCTCGTAGGCGATATTCACTGCCCGATGCACGCAGGTCATCTGAGCGACAGAGGTGGCAACGAGGTGATTGTCAAGTTCTTCAACAAGGATACGAAATTGCACTCGTTGTGGGATACGGCACTTGTCGAGGCGGCTCACAAGTGGAGTTATACCGAGTGGGAGCAGCAACTCAACCGCTACTGCACCGCAGAGCGCAAAGCCGAGTTGTCAAAGGGCACAGCAACGGATTGGCTCAACGAGAGCCACGCCATAGCGACCGAGATTTACAAGGCGACACCAGAAAAGAGCAAGGTGTCGTACGACTACATCGCATACTACGCACCTGTAATCGAGAAGCAACTGCTTTCGGGCGGTTTGCGATTGGCACGAATACTAAACGAACTGTACGATTAAAAATTAAAAATTAAAAATAAATACCTTTAATTGTCAATTGTCAATTCGTCAATTGTCAATTAAGAAAAATGTAGAAACTTATGGCTTTACAATGTGGTATTGTCGGACTCCCGAATGTTGGTAAATCGACACTTTTCAACTGTCTGTCGAATGCAAAGGCGCAATCGGCAAACTTCCCTTTCTGTACTATCGAGCCGAATGTCGGCATTATCACCGTACCTGACGAGCGACTCGTCAAGTTGGCGGAGATTGACAACCCAAAGCGTGTTATCCCCACCACTATCGAGATTGTCGATATCGCAGGTTTGGTAAAGGGCGCATCGAAGGGCGAAGGTCTTGGTAATAAGTTCCTTGCGAATATCCGCAATACCAACGCAATTATTCACGTTTTGCGTTGCTTCGACAACGAGAATATCACCCATGTCGATGGCACGGTGGACCCCGTACGCGACAAGGGCATTATCGATACGGAGTTGCAGCTCAAAGACCTCGAAACGGTCGAGAACCGCATAGCAAAGGTGGCAAAGCAGGCTCAGACAGGTGGCGACAAGTTGGCAAAGCGTCAGTACGATATCCTCGTGCGTTACAAGGAGGTTTTGGAGCAGGGATTGTGCGCCCGCACGCTCGAACTCGACAAGGAAGAGCGCAAGGTTATGGGCGACCTTAACCTCTTGACCGACAAGCCTGTACTCTATGTCTGCAATGTTGATGAGGCGAGTGCTGTATCGGGCAATGCGCACACCGAAGCGGTGAAGGCGGCTATCGCAAACGAGAATGCCGAGATGCTTATCGTGGCGGCGGCTACCGAGGCGGATATTGCCGAACTCGAAACCTACGAGGAGCGTCAGATGTTCTTGGAGGATATGGGATTGGAGGAGTCGGGCGTAAATCGTTTGATTAAAGCGGCTTACAAGTTGCTCGAACTCGAAACATTCTTCACTACGGGAGCTGACGAGTCACGTGCTTGGACCTACCGCAAGGGCACAAAGGCTCCGCAGGCAGCAGGTGTTATCCACACCGACTTCGAGAAGGGATTTATCCGTGCCGAGGTTATCAAATATGCTGATTATGTGGCTCTTGGCTCGGAGAAGGCGTGTCGTGATGCAGGCAAAATCGGTATCGAAGGCAAAGAGTACATCGTAGAAGATGGCGATATAATGCATTTCTTGTTCAATGTTTAGGAGTTGCGGAAGCTGTTAGCAAGCGTTAGAGGCATTAGAGGTGTTCACGCCTCTAATGCCTCTTTTTTTTCGCCAAAAGTGTTGTTTTTCTGCTCAATATCGCATTTTATAAATAAAAATTTATAAATTTGCGAGATTTTAATACCCAAACGAGTATGATAGCACTCTCTACTTACAACATTTTCTTGGCTGTGATGGCGGCAACAGCACTTGTTGTCTTTGTTGCGCTGCACTTCGTAAAGGCTGGTTACGGCTACCTCTACAACCCGAAATTCGGCTTCCCCGTGCCAAACAAGGTGGCGTGGGTATTGATGGAGGCTCCCGTATTTGTGGCGATGTGGATACTTTGGTACTTGGGCGGAATGACCACCGAATTGGCACCGTTGGCACTCTTCTCGATTATCCAAATCCACTACTTCCAACGCTCGTTCATCTTCCCATTGTTGCTGCGTGGCAACTCGAAGATGCCCGTATCGATTATGCTGATGGGAATGACATTCAACACCCTTAACGCATTGATGCAGGGCGGTTGGTTGTTCTTTATCGTGCCGACATATTTCCCTGACTACTACGCAGATTGGTTCTGCAAGCCTTATATCTACATCGGTGTTGGCGTATGGTTGTTTGGTTTCATCACCAACCTCCATTCGGACTACATCATTCGCCACCTGCGCAAGCCTGGCGACAAGAAGCACTACATTCCACACGGCGGTATGTTCCGCTATGTATCTTCGGCAAACTACTTTGGCGAGTTTATGGAGTGGGTAGGCTACGCCATCGCATCGTGGTCGGTAGCGGGCGTTGTATTTGCGTGGTGGACATTTGCGAACTTGGCACCTCGTGCAGGCGACCTTCGCAAGCGCTACGAGGAGGAGTTTGGCGAGGAGTTCACAAAACTCAACCGCAAACGAATCATTCCATTTATCTACTAAACGGAAAACGGAAAACTGAAAGCGCACCCCATAAAGCGAACGGAGTGAGCGCCCCCCATAAAGGGCGGAACGCCCGCCCCCATAAAGCAGTCGCAGACTGCTCCCCCATGAATAGCTGCGCCTTGACGAGGTTAAGAGTTCAGAAAACTAAAACACAAAGCAAAATAATATGGCAGAGAAGAAGGACCTCAAAGAGTCGAAACTCTTTACACCTTACAAACTCAACGACAAAGTAACTCTTCGCAACCGTACAATTCGTTCGGCAGCGTTTGAGTCGATGGGTAAGGATTTCAATCCAACCCAAAAATTGAAGGACTACCATGTCAGCGTGGCAAAGGGCGGTGTCGGCATGACTACCCTCGCCTACGCATCAATCAACCGTAGCGGCGTATCGTTCAACTCGCAGTTGTGGCTGCGTGACGAGGTTATCGAGCCGTTGAAGGATATCACCGATGCAATTCACGCCGAGGGTGCAGCCGCAGGTATTCAGATTGGACACTGCGGAAATATGACTCACTGGTCTACGGCAGGTAGTTTCCCCGTATCGGCATCGAATGGCTTTAACCTCTACTCCCCTACCTTCCACCGCCGAATGACGCACAAGGAGATTGCGGAGACGGCAAAGGATTTCGGAAAGGCGGTGCATCTTGCACACGAGTCGGGCTTTGATAGCGTGGAGGTACACGCAGGACACGGCTACCTCATTTCGCAGTTCCTCTCGCCTTGGACCAATCGCCGCCGTGATGAGTTTGGTGGCTCGTTGGAGAACCGTATGCGCTTTATGAAGATGTGCTTGGAGGAGGTTATGGAGGCTGCACACAAGACAGGCACCGCCGTACTCGTTAAGCACAATATGGAAGATGGCTTCAAGAGTGGTATTCAGATACCTGAGAGCATCGAGATTGCGAAGGAGATTGAGAAGTTCAATGTAAACGGCATCGTACTCTCGTCAGGCTTTGTTTCGCGTGCGCCAATGGCGGTTATGCGTGGTCGTATCCCTACAAAGACTATGAGTTACTACATGGGCTGGAACGAGTGGTTGCAGAAGATTGTGGTCGATTTGTTCGGTCATTGGATGATTAAGGACTACAAGTTCGAGGAGTGCTTCTTCTTGGAGAATGCCAAGAAGTTTCGCGCTGAGTTGAAGGGACCACTCGTATATGTGGGCGGTATCGTATCACGTGAGGGTATCGAGAAGGTCTTGGACGCTGGCTTCGAGATGGTACAGATGGCTCGTTGTTTGATTAACGACCCTGCGTTTGTGAACAAGATGAAGGAGGGCGATATTTCGACTCGTTCGGGTTGCGACCATCGCGACTACTGTATTGCGCGTATGTACTCGAAGGATATGCAGTGTTGCCACAACTGCAAGGAGCCTATTCCTGACAAGGTGTGGAAGGAACTCGCAAAAATCGACTAATATACGAACAGAAAGCGAGATTTTATTCTCGCTTTCTTTATGTAATTTATCAGACTTATTTCGTTTGTTATATCCAATAAAATTCGTAACTTTACACTCGAATTAGTTTGACTATGACCGACTCGAAAGCATACGGAAGAGTATATACTCCTAAATATCTGGTAAAACAAATTTTAGATTGTACCAGCTATAATACCTACGCGAATGTCATAGGCAAACATATTATTGATAATAGTTGTGGCGATGGAGCATTTCTCGTTGAGATTGCAAAAAGGTATTGCGAGTTATTCAATGGGGAAGTAGAAGAGTTAAGAGAACACCTACAAACTTATATTCACGGTATCGAAATCAACGAGTCTGAGCGTAACAAGTGTATTACAAATCTAAACACCCTTGTTAGTCAATATGGCATAACTGATGTAAATTGGGATATTTTGTGCGCAGACACACTTTCTGTATCAAAATACAACCAACAGATGGATTATGTTGTGGGTAACCCTCCGTATGTAAGAGTTCATAACCTAGAATCTTCATACGAAAGCGTTAAAGCATATCAATTTGCAAATGGCGGTATGACCGACCTATATCTCGTCTTCTTTGAGATTGGTTTTAATATGCTAAAAGCTAATGGTCAGTTGTGCTATATCACGCCTAGTTCTTGGCTCAATAGTGTTGCCGCAGATAATTTAAGACGGTATATTATACATCATCAAAATCTTGTTACTCTTATAGATTTAGGGCATTTTCAGGCATTCGATAAAATCACCACTTACACATTAATATCTCACTTTAAGAAATCGCATTGTAATAGCAAGTTTAATTACTACTCTTACAATGCAAACACCAAAAGTAGTTATTTTGTCGAAAATTTAGACTTACAAGACATTTATATTGATTCTTATTTCTATTTAGGTAGCAAAGAAAGTCTTGCGACTCTATCCAAAATAAAGAGTACCACATGCAACAGATATGTTTCTGTAAAAAATGGTTTTGCAACATTGGCTGATGCCGTTTTTATTGGAGATAACATTCCTGAATCACCTATAACAATAAATGTTATTAAGGCTTCAACAGGAAAATGGTATAAATGTATCTTCCCATACGACAAAAAAGGCAAACCGCTTTCAGAAGATATTATATTTGAGAATGAAAATGTAAGAAGATATTTCATTGAACAAAAAAAGGCTTTATTAAAAGGTCGAGCTGAATATGCTGGGTGGTATCTCTTTGGCAGAACACAAGCATTGTCAGATGTTTATAGACCAAAGCTATCTATAAATGCATTAGTCAGAACAAAAGAAGACATCAAATTAGTGGAATTAGTCAGCGGTGAGGGTATATATAGCGGACTATACATTACAACGAACTTCAATATTTCCCTGCAAGATATCAGAGGTATTGTGGTGTCAGATGAATTTATCAACTATGTTAAATTGTTGAAAAAATATAAGAGTGGCGGATATTACACTTTTAACACCAAAGACATAGAGCAATTTATTAACTACAAACTTTCGCATAAAGAAAAAACCAATAGACATGTTATCAAACCAACAATTTCTAGACAAAGTCCTGATCTCTTTCAAGGAGTTTATTAAGAGTGGTACATCTCGTAGCACAGCTAAATTAAAGCCTTTACACGGAGCAATTGCTTCTGATATAGCAGAGCGATTAGGTGAAGGTTATAAAGTTCATTCACAAGGTTATAAGGACGGTAAAGAGAAAAAGATTAGCGGTCGTTATATTGACAAGATGGTTGATATAACAATCGAGGAAGTTAAGACTAAAAAGCCAATAGTTGGTATAGGCGTAAAGTTTGTAATGCAAAACTATTCTCAAAATTCCAACAACTATTTTGAGAATATGTTAGGCGAGACTGCAAATATCCGCACTGCAAATTGCCCATACTTTCAAATATTTATAATTCTTGATAAATTACCGTATTACAAGAAAGGTGGAGAGTTGAAAAAATGGGAGGAACTCACAGACCACAATATGAGCAAATACTGCAAGTTATCAGCTGATAATACTGACATCTTCTTGCATACCCCTAATAAAACCTTAATTTGCGTTGCACATATTGACCCCGAAATTCCGAATACAACTGATACCAAAAAATCATACAGAGCTTTTTATAGTAATAAAATAGATAAACTGAAAATATCTCATTCAACACACGACTATAAAGGGCTCGCCGACAATGGCACTATTATTATGAATGATTACGAGCTCTTTATGGAGAAGGTATATCATACTATAAAGTCAATATAAGAATAAAAAAGTAGATAATCTGTATGCGTAAAGGAGAGGTACAGAGGGGCAGCAAACTTGCCCTTGTAACGGGAGCATCGATAGGTATTGGTCGTCAGTATGCCGAGCAGTTGGCAGACCTCGGCTACAACCTTATTATCGTAAGCCGCACCGAGGTAACTTTGCAGGAGGTGGCTCACGAGATTGAGGAAAAACATGGTGTAAAGGTCGTTGTCAAGGCTATGGATTTGGCAACTACCGATGCAGCCGACACACTTTTTAATTGGTGCAAGGCGGAGGGATATATCGTTGATGTGCTGATAAATAACGCAGGTATGTTCTCATTCTGCGACATCTCGAACACCCCTGCCGAGCGCATTGTGCGAACAATCACTCTGCACGATATCACCAACACCCTCTTGTGCCAACTCTTCGGCAACGATATGGCGGAGCGTGGCGGAGGTTACATATTGAATATGTCATCGTTCTCGGTGTGGATGCCATTCCCAGGATTGGCTCTGTATAGCGCATCGAAGGCTTATCTGAAATCCTTCTCGGTGGCATACGCCAAAGAGATGCGATACAAGAATGTATGGGTTACGGCAGTCTGCCCTGCGGGTATTGCCACCGACCTCTACGGCTTGACAAAGAAGTGGCAGGGCATCGGTTTGAAACTGCACGCCCTCTCTACCCCATCGTACTGCGCAAGAAGAGGTCTGCGAGCATTGTGGCGCAAGAAGCAGTGCATCGTACCCGATTGGTGGTGCAGGGCATTTATCCCAATCTGCGATATGTTGCCACGCTGGGCAATCAACAAGTTACGCAACTTCACAATGAAGTGGCAGAAGTAAAAAAAAGCAACCTTTGCGGTTGCTTTTTTTTGTTGATGTGCAACGTGTGTCAAATACTCTTTTTTTGCAAAATAGAATATTAGTTACTATATTTGTGATAGTTATCACAAATAATTGCAGACTATGAAGAAGATTTTTACACTCTTTTCTATCGTGGCATTACTGCTGACGGGTTGTTACTCCGAAGATACCCCTGTCGGACCTGGCACACCCGACAATACAGCCGAAGCGGAGATTTCGGTCAAACCCGAAACCATCTCAACAACCTTGGAGGGTGGAGTGTTCGAGCTCTCAATATACTCGAATGCTTCGTGGGCAATCTCGTGCGACCAACGAGATATTAGCTTCAATACACTGACAGGCATAGGCAATGCTATTGTTCTCGTAACTATCCCTGCAACAACCGTAGCTCGCAACTTTTACATA
The DNA here is from genome assembly GCA_015060075.1 of Rikenellaceae bacterium. Lineage (GTDB taxonomy): Bacteria > Bacteroidota > Bacteroidia > Bacteroidales > Rikenellaceae > Alistipes. Next base: position 78,973 of record SUZE01000004.1, read on the forward strand.
GACTTTGAAGCGAGCAAGATGGCGGTAATTGGCGGAGAATCAGTATTATCGCAGGCTACGACAATAGTCAGCGTTGAGCAATACGCAAGTGCCAGCGTTGTTGGTAGTTGGCATATAAAGAGTTATTGTGGCAGACCATCTGACACCGATATCTACATGCAATTCAACGAAGATGGCACATTCCTACTCTATCAACGCAGCAACTCGCCAACCTACACGATATATAGCGGAGTATATACGGCAGATGCAAAATCTTCGACTCTCTCGGGAGTGTACGATGATGGTACATTGTGGGCAAACAGCTACTCGTATAGCAACAACGAACATAACGAACTCGTGCTTATCAATACAAGCAATACGAACGAGATTTCGATATATGAGCCATCGGCACTGCCTTCGATATCTACGCTTGGCATCACTCGCCTTGCCACAAAATCAGATGTTAAACCTTTATAAAAATATAGAAGCGTATGAAAAGGTTTATTTATGTAGTAGTGTTACTTTTCGTAGCGACCTCCTGCACCGCAGACTTGGAGGAGCAAAACGCCTTCGTTGCAACGGGTGAGAAGTCAGAGAAGATTATAAATAGTTCCACCAGTGCACAAGAGGGAGAGTTGTTGGTGCGCTTTAACACAAGCGCAGAGAGCCGCTTGGCGGAGTGCGCAACACGCACAGGTGCAACACGCACAGGTATCAACGGTGTTGATGCTATACTTGACAATGTCGGAGGTTATGCCGTAGAGCAACTCTTCATGGTTACCGACAAGAACAGAGATAAAGTCCATGCCTCAGGCATGCATCTATGGTATGTAATCAAATTTGATAAGAGCAATAATCTCGATGACGTAGCAGCCGATTTGGCGAAGGTTAGCGAGATAGAGTATGTGGAGTTCTCCCGCAAAATCAAGAGGTTGAAACCAAAGCAGCCTACCGTAACATCACGAGCAACAGCACAAACTCGTGCTTACGGCTCACTTGTCAGCGATATTCCGTTCAACGACCCATACAAGGCGTACCTTTGGGGACTCGACAACCAAGGCTCAAAATCTCAAATCTCATATTATAAAGATTTAGGACTGAGCGCTCCAATTGTTGATGCAGATGTAAATGCCGTACCTGCGTGGAGATTGTGCAAGGGCGACCCTTCAATTGTGGTTGCTGTGGTTGATGAAGGTGTAATGTATTCGCACGAGGATTTGGTAGATAACTACGCTGTAAATAGTGCCGAATTGAATGGCACATCGAATAAAGACGATGACGGAAACGGCTACAAAGATGACATCTACGGCTATAATTTTGTAACAAGCAGTAGTACAATCTCGTACAACAAGGAAGGAGATACCGGACACGGAACCCATGTTGCGGGTATTGTTTCGGCAGTAAACAACAACGGCATCGGCATCAGCAGTATCGCAGGTGGCAGTGGCAACAGAGATGGAGTAAAGGTCTTCTCGGCACAGATTTTCAGTGGCGAAAATGTTGCTTCGGCATCGAATACCGCTCGTGCAATTCAGTATGCAGCCGACCGAGGAGCGCACATCTTGCAGTGTAGTTGGGGCTATGAAGGTGGTGACATAACAAACGATAGCGAATATAAGTACTACGCATCTGTCGAGGCAGCTGCCATTGACTATTTTATTGCTAACGGTGGTACAGCAGATGGTCCTATTGCTGGTGGTTTGGCTATCTTCGCTGCCGGCAACGAAACCTATGCTCTACCAGGATATCCAAGTGCTTACGAGCCTTGTATCTCGGTGGCTTCGATAAATTGCGCTCTCAAACCAGCATACTACACCAACTATAACTATGGTACAGATATATCTGCACCCGGTGGTTCATCGCTCTACTCTCGTTATGACGACACCCCTTGCACAGGAGAGATTCTTTCGACCGTACCAAGCGACTTTTCCAGCTCAGGTTTGAGTGGATATGCGATGATGCAGGGAACATCGCAGGCTTGCCCACATGTGTCGGGTGTTGCAGCACTCGGATTGTCTTATGCTCAAAAGTTGGGCAAACGATATACGGCTGACGAGTTCCGTTCGATGCTACTCTCGGCAACAAACGACATAAACTCATACTTGACCGGTAGCATATATTTAGAGTTCACTGACAACACATCTCTTGACATATATTATTCCGACTACAAGGGTAAGATGGGTGCAGGTTATATTGACGCCTACAAACTTCTGTTGCAAGTTGATGGCACTCCGTACGTAACGCTTATCGCAGGTCAAAGTTCAAAGATAGATTTGAGCCAATATTTCGGTAGTGGCATTGCAAATATGCACTTCTCGAAGGCAGAGGTTTCGGCAGAGGATATGGCAGCCGTAGGTTGGAGTAATGTCTCATACAGTGACGGAAAATTGAATGTTACATGTACCAAGAGTGGCACTGCAATCGTAAATGTGACCATGTACGTAGGAGGTTCGTCATATAATAGTTCAAAGCCATACCCTACCGAGGTAACAAAGAGTTTTGTGGTTATGGTACGAAGTTCTCTCGCATCAAACAACGGTTGGTTATAACGAGAGCACTGCAATAGAACAGTAACAAAAAAATAGGGAACTCCGAAACGATATCGAGAGTTCCCTATTTTATTGATTGACAAACTATTATTTGTCGATTTCGATAACCATCTTAGGGTGCTTGTCGCCTACGGTCCACATATTATCAATCTGGAACGTAGGGTTGTTGTACTTACCGCTCTCCTTGTTCTTGCCAAAGTTTACACGCAATGACTGGAATGGGTTGAGCGTGTAGATAGTCTTACCACGGCGAAGAATAAATGGAACTGAGCAGTGATTTGTAAGTTGAAAAGCACGATGTTCCTTCTTCTCGTTTACGGCAACAACCTTGCACTCAACGGCAGCATTAAGGAACTCTTCAAGCCACATCTGCTCACCAATAAGGTGGTTGTGCGAATAACCGATAGTACGGCGCTTCAAAAGCGCATCCTTAATAGCCTTCTCGGTGCACTCCTTTGCGAGGATAAAGGTCATTGTACGGAAAATCTCGCCACCACGAGGGAAATACTGAGCCGATGTACGGTGACAGTCGGTGTTAGCGAAGATTGTAAGATTTTCGTCTACGCAACGGTCAATCATCTTTGGATAGAGATTCAAGCCATTTACAACCTCGATACCATCAATCAACTTCTGCTCGTAAATCTTCACTTGGTCCTCGCTCTTGTCCATAGTCTTACGGCGCCAACCCGGGTGGTTGTGAATAATGATAGCACCCTGACTTTTAGCCTCTTTAAGGCTCTCGATAATATCAGGTTTAGCAACATCGGTAATATCCTTCAAGAAGAAAGCGTTGTACTCGCCTGTGGTGCGTGCGTTACGCCAAATCTCTGTACCACGAACTACCATAATAGGAATCTCCTCCTTCTCTACATACGAAAGAGCCTCATCGTAGGTTGCATCGAGGTCGCAGTAGATTGGAGTAGTAGGGTCCTTCTTGTTGCCTGCGCCACCACGAATATACTCGTATGGCTTGCCGTCAGGGTTGTACGGAGCGTGAGCACGCAACATAAACTTCTCATACGAACGGAGTTCGAGGTGGTCGGTGATAGCGATGATATCCAAACCGTCGTACCACGCCTCGCGAACACGCTCACGAGGAGTAACCTCGCCATCAGAGTAGATGGTGTGAACGTGAAAATCGCCCTTGTAGATGTTGTAGCCCTTCACCTGAGGCAAGATAATCTCGGTACGGTGAGCAGGCTGATTGTAGAGTTTAATCTCGGTCTTACCGATAGTTGGCTTGTGTACAGCCTGTGCCATCGCAGATGAAGCTGCAAATACGGCTACTGCAAGAATCAAAAATAGTCTTTTCATAACATTATAATAATTAGGTGTTGTTTTGACTACAAATATACAATTTTTTTATAAATTTGTACAACAAAAAAGTTAAAATTATCGCCTACAAGAGAGAAACAACTGCCTGCTTTACAGGACATCGCACCTACGATGGTAGTCGCAACGAGGAGTTGAAGGCTGCTGTCAGGGAGTTGTATGTGCGTGGTTATCGCACTTTTTTGTGCGGTATGGCGATGGGATTTGACCTCGCAGCAGCAGAGTGTGCACTATCGCTACGCAATGAACTGAAAGGGTTGCGAATTGTGTCAGTTGTACCGTTTGGGGATATGCAACGCAAGTTCTCAATCGAGCAACAAGCCCTCTACAACCACATCATAACCGAAGCCGATGAAGTTATCACGCTTGCTACTAACTACTCTGCAAATGTCTACGCACTACGCAACAACTACCTTGTAGACAACTCTTCGGCAGTAATTGCCTATTTCACAGGAGCGAAGGGCGGCACTGCCTACACCGTACGCCGAGCCGTCAAGAGCCTCTCTCTCATCGTAAATATCTACAACAACCCTCAACAAAAGTTGTCGTTTTAATTGAAAGGGTTTTTAGTTTTCCGAACTCCTACCCTCGTCAAGGCGCAAACGATTTCTGGGGGCGCAGTCTGCGACTGCTTTATGGGGAGCGGGCGTTCCGCCCTTTATGGGGGCGCTCACTTCATTCGCTTAATGGGGAGCGCTTTAAGTTTTTAACTACTCACTACTCACTTGAAAAAAGTTTTCCGCTTTCAGTTTCCAGTTTTCAGTTTTTTGTTGTATCTTTGGGCTGAAATTTGGTATTTTTCTAATTCAAAACTATAAAACGCTATGAAAGAAGCTATTGCAATTCTTACAGGTGGCGGTCCTGCACCGGGTATGAATACCGTTGTAGGTAGCGTTGCCAAGACTTTCCTTGCAAAGGGTTATCGAGTTATCGGTTTGCACCATGGTTATTCTGGTTTGTTCAATCCAAACCCTCGCCACGAGGACTTGGATTTCTTCAAGGCAGACTTCATCTTCAATCAAGGTGGTTCGTACCTCACTATGAGCCGTTTCAAGCCAACCGATGCAGATTTCGAGAACAATTTTAACCTCTCGTTCTTCACCGAGAACAACATCAAGTTGCTCGTAACTGTTGGTGGTGACGACACCGCTTCGACTGCTAACCGCATCGCTAAGTTCTTGGAGGCTAAGCAGTACCCTATCGCTAACATCCACGTACCAAAGACTATCGACAACGACCTTCCACTTCCGGCAGGTTCGCCAACATTCGGTTATCAGTCGGCAAAGGAGGGTGGTACCGTTATCGGTCGTGCAGTTTACAACGATGCTCGCACCTCGGCTAACTGGTTTGTAGTTGCAGCAATGGGCCGTTCGGCAGGTCACCTCGCATTCGGTATCGGCTCGGCTTGCCACTACCCTATGATTGTTATTCCGGAGATGTTCAACAAGACCGAGATTACCGTTGAGAAGATTGTAAACTTGGTTGTATCTTCGATTATCAAGCGTAAGTTGATGGGCGTTGAGTATGGTGTTGCAATGATTTCGGAGGGTGTATTCCACGCTCTTTCTGACGAGGAGATTGCAAAATCGGGCGTTCACTTCACATACGATGACCACGGTCACCCGGAGTTGGGTAAGGTGTCGAAGGCTCACATCTTCAACGAGATGTTGGAGAAGAAGGTTAAGGAGTTGGGCTTGAAGGTTAAGTCGCGCCCTGTTGAGATTGGCTACGAGGTACGTTGCCAGACTCCTATCGCATACGACTTGGTTTACTGCTCGGAACTCGGTATGGGTGTTTACAAGCTCTTCTCGGAGGGTAAGACCGGCTGTATGGTTTACATTTCGCAGGACGGTTTCGTATCACCACTCTACTTGAAGGATTTGCAGGACCCTACAACCGGAAAGATTCCGCCACGTCTTGTAAATATCGAGTCGGATAAGATTCAGCAGGTTATCAACAATGTAATGCACTACATTACTGAGGCTGACTACGAGGCTGCAAAGCAGTATGTCGCTAACCCTGAGGCTTACGATTTCCGCAAGATTTTGAACTGGTAGTTCGAGATATTTCAGCAAAAAAAATGCTCGGAAGTATTTAACTTTCGGGCATTTTTTGTATCTTTGTAGGTGGTGATAAAAATATCACAGATATTTTACCAAAACGCAACAACTAAAACTAACTATACAACCATGACAAAGATTCTTTTGATTCTTGCCCTTCTGGGCGGTGGCATCATCAACACCAATGCGCAAAGCGCACAAGACAAAGTGCCACACAGGGTGCAGACTTGTCCTAAAATCGGCTCGGAGCGTACCGAGATTATTCTGCCACAAGTGAATGGCTACAACATCTACAAGGGTGATTTCCACACCCACACAATGTACTCGGACGCTCGTATCAGTCCGAAAGGACGCGTTATGGAGGCTTGGAGTGATGGTTTGGATATTCTCGCCATTACCGACCACTACGAGGCCCGCGAAAACGAGAAAAATCTTTTGAAAGTACTTGCGAAGTACAGTGAAGACGGCAAACCTAAGAGGAGCCTTTATGCTGCACCATACTCGAAGCCGAAAGATGGCTCTGACCCGGGCGTTATGGCGGACTTCAACGCCATACATCAGGAGGCTGTAAGCGAAAACCGTTGGGCAGGATACAATCTGTTACTCATCAAGGGTTGCGAGTTTGGTCGCAACACCAACGACAAGGGTCACTTCAATGCCCTCTTTGTAAAAGACCTCAATACGCTATATAGCTACAACTTGGAGGACTCGTTCCGTAAAGTTCGCGAGCAGGGAGGTATCGTTATCCACAACCACCCGTCATACAAGCGACCAAAAGGTTCAACCGACAAGAGCGAGTGGGACAAGATGGTATACGGAGAAGGTTTAATCAAGGGCGTGGAAGTTGCCAACGGCTACAACTTTTATCCACGCATGGTGCGCCGATGCATCGAGGAGAAGTTGGCTATGTTCGGAAATACTGACGAGCACCGCTTCACGACATATCGTTTTGGCTCTCGTAACGTATTCCGCACTATGACACTCGTTTTTGCAAAGGAGTGCACCGAAAAGGCTATCAAGGAGGCGATTCTCGACTGTCGCACACTCGTATATTCTGGTGGTTGCGTAATTGGCGAGGAGCAGTTGCTCAGCGACTTCCTCAACGCTTCAATCCATTGCCAACAGGTAATGGAGAACAAGAAGAAGGGTGAGCGCACCTATACACTCACCAACATGACCTCTTTCCCTTACAGACTTCGTCAAGGCAAGACCATTCACGAATTGGAGCCATTCGAAACCATAACAATCTCCTTCGGAAAGGATAAGAATAGCGGAGAGATGCTTCCACCGAAGTTCCGTGTGGAGAATATGTGGCATATAGACTACAAGCACCCGAATATCGAAATAGAGATTGATAAAAAGCTAAAATAAAACCACGAAACTATGAAAAGATTTTTCACTCTGCTGACTATTCTCGGCTGTTGTATCTTTGGTGTAGAGGCGCAGAACGAGAAGAAAATTCCTGATGTTCACAAGACTTGCAATGAGCAGATTTATCGCCGCACGGAGATTATTCTGCCACAAGTGAAAGGTTACAACTGCTACAAGGCAGACCTTCATGTTCACACCATCTACTCGGACGGTGATATTACTCCTCGTCAGCGTGTGCGTGAGGCTTGGTACGATGGTTTGGATATCATCGCCATTACCGACCACCTCGAAGCCCGCAACTACGAGAAGTATATGTTGCGAGCTCTTGCTCCGCACAATCCCGATGGCAAACCGCACAAGTACTACCATGCAGGTTCGGTACGCCTTATGAAAGACGGCACCGACCCGGGCATTCGCAGTAACCACAATGCTACATTTGCCGAAGCCGAGGAGTATGTAAAGAAGGAGGGTTATCCTCTCTTGCTCATCAAGGGTTCCGAGATTTCGCGCAAGCCACAGACACAAGGACACTTCAATGCTCTTTTCTTGAAGGATGTTAATGCAATCTACAACATTGACACAAAGGAGACTCTGCGCAATGTTCACAAGCAGGGCGGCCTTGTAATTCACAACCATCCTGGATACCGTCGCAACACCACCGACAAGAGCGAGTGGCAGGCGGAGGTATATGCCGAGAAGTTATTTGATGGCGTGGAGATTGTCAATGGCACAAAATTCTATCCTAAGATGATTCGCCGTTGTGTGGAGGAGAATCTCTTTATGGTTGGCAACACCGACACTCACCGCCCAACATCAGGACAATACAAGGATATGGGATTCTTCCGCACAATGACCATTATTCTCGCTAAGGAGCGTACCGAAGAGGCAATTAAAGAGGCTCTTTTGAACCGCCGCACCATCGTCTATTCGGGTGGTGATTTGATGGGCGAAGAGAAGTGGCTTGCGGAGCTATTGAACGCATCGCTTAATGTACAGAATATGGGTGTCAGTTCGAAAAAAGGGGCGAAATATCAGCAATATTGCATAACAAACACAACCTCTTTGACCTACAAACTGCGTCAAAAGAATACCGTTCACACGTTAGAGCCATTCAGCACTATCATTGTGGATATGCGAGTAGGTGACGGAGGGTTCTCTGCTCCTACATTTGTGATAGATAATATGTGGCATATAGACTACCAACACCCAGAGGTAACTCTCAAATTCGACAAATAGACAATCTTAGAAATAAAATCATGAAACACTTATTACTGATTTTGGGAGCAATTGGACTCCTCGCTACTGCCACTGCACAGAAGAAGATTCCAAGTTCACACAACACATGCAAAGAGTCGTGGAACCGCCGCACCGAGATTATCACTCCGCAGGTAAAGGGTTACAACTGCTACAAGGCGGACCTTCATGTTCACACCTCCTACTCTGATGGTTGTGTGAATCCATCGGGCAGAGTAATGGAGGCTTGGTACGAGGGAATGGACATTCTCGCCATCACCGACCACTACGAAAGTCACGGTGGTGTAAAGAAGTTTTTTAAGGTTGTAGCACCTTACAACAAAAACAAAAAGCCTACACGCTATATTGTTCCCGGCTCGAGCAAGATGCCGAAAGACGGCATTGACCCAGGTCTTAAAGTCGATTTCAACGCTATCCATAAGGAGGCTGCTGCCTCCAACATTCGTCATAACTATGGTATGTTGATTATTAAAGGTTGCGAGATGGCACGCAACAAAGAGAAGTTGGGACACTACAACGCAATCTTCGTGAAGGACCTCAACAGCGTCTATGCTTTCGAGCTGAAAGAGGCTTTCAAAAAGGTTAAGGAGCAAGGAGGTCTTATATTTCACAACCACCCGGGCGATGTATCAAGATACGAGAAGGAGTGGCACGAGGACGTGCACAAGTCGGGTTTGATTGACGGCATTGAGGTCGCTAACGGTTTCCGTTACTATCCACAAATGGTAAATCGTTGCATCGAGCGAAAGTACTTTATGGTAGGCAATACCGATGCTCACGGCTTTACTGCGCACCGCTACACAGTTAATGGTTGTTTCCGTACACACACCATTATCTTTGCGAAGGAGTGCACCGAAGAGATGGTCAAAGATGCGTTGTTGAACCGCCGCACCATCGTCTACTCGGGTGGCGATTTGATTGGTGAAAAGGAGTGGCTTTCGGAGTTTTTGAATGCCTCTATCGAGTGCCAATTCGTCAAGGAGAGTTCAAAGGGCGATAGTCGTACCTACACCTTTACAAATATATCTTCATACCCATATCGTTTGCGTGTAGGTGGCACAGTTCACGTCTTGGAGCCATTCAAAACCCTTACTATACCTTTTGGAAAGGATAAGAAGACAGGCAAACTTTTGAAACCGGTTTGCCGTGTTGAAAATATGTGGTGCGCAGACTACCAACACCCTACTATCGAGATTAAGATTGATAAAAAACAATAATAAATAATAAACCTAAAACATCTATTCTATGAAAAAGAGTTTTATTCTCTTGCTATTTGCAAGTTTGTGCGTATTCACTGCTGATGCGCAGAAAAAAATTCCTCACACCTACCGACCATTTGGTCGTCAGGCAACCGAGCGCAAGGAGATTATCCTTCCGCAGGTAAATGGCTACAACATTTACAAGGCAGATTTTCACATTCACACCTCTTATTCTGATGGTCGAGTAAACCCACAAGGACGTGTATTGGAGGCGTGGTACGACGGTTTGGATATCATCGCCATTACCGACCACTACGAGGGAGTAAGTGGCATTAAGAGGGCTGCAAAGGTTGCTGCTCCACAAAATGGCGGCACTCCTTTTGAGTATAAGAGTGCAAAGGAGTTAGGCACTGCTCCTGCCGACTTCAACGCTATTCACAAGGAGGCGGCTTCGGCTGCAAAGCAGATGGGAGTCCCTATGCTTGTCATTAAGGGTTGCGAGATGGCTCGTGAGCCAAAAGAGTTCGGACACTTCAACTGCCTCTTCCTCAAAGACATCAACAAGGTTTACAATCCGGACCTCTTTGTTGCATTGAAGAATGTCAAGAAGCAGGGCGGTTTCGTTATCCACAACCACCCATCGTATCGCCGTGGCACTACCGATAAGAGCGAGAGTCACAAGAAGTTATACGAGCAGGGCTTGATTGATGGTGTAGAGGTTGCCAATGGCGAAAACTTCTACCCTCTTATGGTACGCCGTTGCATTGAGGAGCAGCTTACAATGTTTGGTAATACAGACGAGCATGTATTGACCTCGTACCGCTTTGGCACCCACAACTGCTACCGCACAATGACTCTCGTATTTGCAAAGAAGTTGAACGAGAAATCGATTAAGAATGCATTGTTGGAGGACCGTACTCTCGTATATGTTTGTGGTTATTTGGCAGGCGAACAGCAGTTGCTCAGCGACTTCTTAAATGCAGCCGTAACCTGCAAAATGGTTAAGGAGAACGCAAAGAAGGGACAGCGCACCTATATGCTTACAAATATGTCCTCTATCACCTATCGCTTGCGCCGTGGCAGAACCGTATATGAGTTAGAGCCGTTCAAGTCGTTGCAAGTAGTCATCGGCAAGAATAAGAAGACAGGCGAGTACGATGAGCCTAAATTCCGTGTGGACAATATGTGGCACGTAGATTTCAAGAACCCTACAATCACTCTTGAACTTGATAAATAAAATAAGAAGATGAAAAGAGTATTTTTAATTTTGGCATTGGCAGGTCTATGCTTTGCCGATGCCGCAGCGCAAAAGAAGATTCCGGAGACCATAACATTCGTTCAGAATGCTCAGCGCCGTACGGAGATTATTCTTCCACAAGTCAATGGTCTGAACGTCTACAAAGCAGACCTTCACACCCACTCCATATACTCTGATGCAGAACTCACACCCGAAGAGCGTGTAAAGGAGGCATGGTTTGATGGTTTGGATATATTTGCGATGACCGACCATGTAGAGTATCGCCGACATGAGCCTAATATGCTCAAATTCTTGAAGGGTTACACCGGAGGAGAGGTTAAGAAGGCTGTAAATTCGAACGTTATCCGTAAAGCTGCTACGGAGCAGGGCATTTTGGCAGATTTAAATCTCCCTACCAAACTTGCACAGAAGGCGGCAAAGGCGTATGGCGATGCACTGCTGATTATCCCTGCTTGTGAGATTACCCGTGAGCCTAAGACCATCGGGCACTTCAACGCACTCTTCACAACCGACAACAACGCCATCTACGATACCGACCCATTACAGTCGTTGCGTAACGCAAAAAAGCAAGGTGCGCTTATCACCCAGAACCACCCGGGTTGGAGCCGTAAGACGTGCGATATCACCGAGTTCGAGCAGAAGGCATTCGACGAGAAGTTGATTGATGGCGTAGAGATTATGAATGGTTATTGGTTCTATCCTAAGGCTATGCAGCGTTGCGTGGATTGGAATCTATACATGCTTGGTTGTACGGATATCCACAACCGAACTAACCACTATCGTCAAAACGGATACTTCCGCACTATGACTCTTATTTTTGCGAAGGAGAACACCTCAAAGGCTATTCGCAAGGCATTGGAGAAGGGGCATACCTTGGCATATAGCGCAGGTAATATCGCAGGTGATGCCAAATTATTGCAGGACTTCTTCAAGGCTTCGGTAAGTTACAAGTTCCTCTCTCGTGGTAAGAAAGGTGCTGCAACATACGCCTTGACAAATACCACTTCGTTGGACTATAAGATTCGTGTTGGCAAGAGAGTCTACGAATTACCTGCATTCCAGACTATCACAATATCCGTTTCGAAGAACAAAGATGGCCAAGACAAGGATATAACATTCTCTGTAACCAACATGTGGGAAGTTGGGTACAAAAATCCTAAAATCGTCTTAAAAGCCACCGCTAAATAGTGACGTCATTTTGTTTACAAGTAACAACCTTCGAGTTCGGGGGTTGTTTTTTATTTTTTATATTCCCAGAATTAAAAATTCTGATATTTTTTTGTACCTTTGTGCCACTATTCTCAATAAAGCGAATTATTATCGACATGAAAAAGCTCTTACTTGTTTTAGCCGCAGTAGGCTTCTTTGCCGTTGGTTGCCAGACGGACAATACCTCCGACAACGCAGTTAATGTGGGCGATGGTACGACTTTGACCATTTCATTGCCACAAACCCGCACCTCGTTGGGCGGAAAGGTGGGCGATACCTATCCAATCTATTGGAGCGAAGGGGATAAAATCGTTGTAAATGGCTCTCTATCCGAAAAGGTTTGTATTGATGTAGACGACAATAGTCGTGCTAAATTTGTAGTAAACCCTTCACCGGAGTACCCTTACCACATCACCTACCCATATTGCGAATCAACTTCTGCCGAGCAGGCGGTTGTAGAGTTCCCTGCCGAGCAGGTATATACCGAAGGTACGTTTGCACCTAATTGTGTGCCAATGTGCGGATATGCCGAGAAGAAGAGCAAGACTATCGCATTGAAGCACCTCGCAAGCGTTTTGCGTGTGCCTGTGAAGGCAAAATTCGATGGTGCAGCATTGGAAAAGGTTGTTTTAACAGCCGAGAATAGTGTTGCAGGCGAGTATAATGTTGATTGTCAAAATGCAGCAATCACGGCGACCGAGAGTGTCGGCAATGTTGTGACATACACCCTCCCTGCAAATTTCACCCTTTCATCTTCAACCGAGAGCGTTTTACATATCGTTCTCCCTGCCGTAGAAATTGGAGCTTGCACAATCGAGTTTATCGAGAAAGGCGGAGAAAAGATGGTGGCAACCTGGACACCAAGCACCTCGCTCTCGAAGGGCGTTGTGCGAGAGTTTAAGACTGTAACATACGCTCCAAAGACTACCACCGTTTTGACATCATTCGAGGCAGTAGCAGACGAGTTTGAAATCTTCTACGAGAATATCAAAGGTTATGTTCGCTATACCGATGGCTCGCCAATTGCAGGCGTAGCAATGAGTGATGGTTTCCAGGTGGTTAAAACCGATGTAAACGGCTATTACGAGATGAGTGGCGTAACCCCTGAGACTTGGTATATCTATTGTTCGTTGCCCGCTGATGTAAAGGTTCCGATTGACGATTTGGGCCGACCGGGCTTCTTCCAGAAGTACGAGGTAAACAAATATCAGTACGATTTCGAGTTCGAGAAGTTGCCTAATGGTCCGGAGGAGGAGTTTGCAATCTTCGCTATTGCCGACCCACAGGTAAACTCCTCTGAAAGCACTGAACGTTTCAAGTTGCAGGCTTCATCTGAAATAAAGAATTACACAACTAAGATTGGCATGCCTTGTTATGGTATTGCTTTGGGAGATATTATCAGTAACACAAATGGTCTCCGAGAAAAGCTATTTGTAGAGATACAAGAGGCTCTATCTGCAACAAATACCGGAATCCCTGTATTTGCAGTATTTGGCAATCATGACAATAGTGATTTTAACGAGTCCAACTTAGTATTCCCAGACGAGCGCAACAGCACATTTAATTTGAAGATTCAGCGTCCATTCGAGGAGGCTTTCGGACCTGTAAACTATTCATTCAATCGTGGTGATGCTCATATTGTAACCCTGCGAAACACACAGTATATGTATAATTATACTCCTGGTGGCGACTATGTTGAGATGAAATTTACCGACAGGCAGTATGAGTGGATAGAGCAGGATTTAGCATTGGTACCAAAGAATAAGATGGTGATATTCTGTGTGCATATTCCTATATTTAACAGTAAGAACGGAGCCCATGTACAGGATGTACTCACTCTGCTCAACGAGTTCGAAGAGGCTCATATTTTGTCGGGGCATCTACACTACCGCAAATGCTACGACTATACAAAAGCGACACCTCAGCGCAACATCTTTGAGCAAAGTATTACTGCGGCGCATGCAACAGGCTGGGGTGACAATGTAAACTTGTGTTGCGATGGTGCGCCAATGGGGCACGAAGTGCTTATCGTTAAGAATGGCGCATTCACAAAGTGGTACCACAAAGGTTTTCCGTACGGTATGAACGATGAAAATTATCAGATTCGTTTGCATCGTGGAGGCGATATTACGGGTGCAGCTATTCCGGAGGGTGATGCCAACAAGAACGGCACCAAAGGTTATTATCAATTCCCATACAATAGCAATACAATCCTTGCAAATGTATTCTGTTCTGACCCTCATACTTGGACAATTGAAGTGTGGAAATACAACAAATCAACGGGTAATAGAACAACTAAAATTGGCACTATGACCTCGCTTGAATCTTATGCTAAAACACCGACTTACGATGAGTTAGTTGGTTCATACACATACGAGGACCCTAAACGACCAGACGCAACAGTAACCGATTCGGGACGAGATTTCTGGACTATCGGTGCATTGTTGGGCCATTTAGGCTTAGGTCTAACCGGTCAATATCACGAGTGCCATACTTTATGGAAATACACTTTATCAGATGCTGATGCCGAGGCTGACATTATGGTTGTGGCTCGTGACCAGTTCGGCAACGAATATACCGAAACCAAGTTCCAGGAAGGTACAAATATCGATTATGTCATCTACGATGCAAGCCTTAACGGAAAATCTAATTCGACAGTTGAATAACTGATATAAAAAACCCTATGTTAGCAGTGACCTCCGTAGAGATTTTCTACGGAGGTCATATTTTGTAGCTACAATCGCCAAGCAACTTCATCTTTCAGTAGTTGGGAGGTTGGATTGTTTGGGAGATTTTGCAGAAGATTTTTTATCGCCTCATCGGGGAGATTTATAGTCAGCGCCGTTGCGCCCTGCGCCACAAGGCGATTGTCCGAAAATGTTGTAACGGCTTGCACTATCGCATTGACTACCGTTGCACTCTCTACCCCGCCGTTGCGAGCCGCCGAGAGCAGGGCGCAATAGGCAAGCAGGGCATTATCCGAACTACTCCACCTCTGCAATAACTCTGCGACATCTGCAATACGGCTCAACAGCGCATGCGATGCCTGCTCGGCAACCTCGGAGTTGATAATTCCCGAAGCCCAAAAGTCAAAGTCGGGAGCTGCAACCCTCTCTGCATCGGCAATCCACAACGCCACAAGGCGCACCTCGCGGATATTTTGCGTATAGAAGTACTCCGCCAATTCGTGGTCGGTGCCAATCTCTCGTGCGAGGTTGCGAATGGCGTATATCTGCACGCCATAGTTACGCTCGTAGTCAGCACCGAAATAGCGCATCGTATCGAGCGCAGCACCATTCATCTCCTTGCGAAGACGAAATAGTAGCAGGCGTTTTTTCTGCTCAAACATACTATTTGATTGGGCGTGCAGTCACGCTCTTTGCGTAGAGTGCCGAGGCAAACGAAATCTCATCTAGCAATTTTGTCTCGCCCACAAGCGAACACTTCGACTGCGGAACGATAAGATACTCTGCCGACACTTTATCCTTTGGTCCAAGCGGTTGCAACTGCGGATACTCCTTGTGTTTCTCGGTCTCAACCTTCACAACGATAGGCATACCCGACAAGTCATCGGCCTCGACAACTCCCGCCTTATCGCTGAAACGGCAAACCATATACTCGTTCTTGTCAGGGGTAATTGCGATATTGAAAGTACGCACTGTTTCAGAGGTTGTTTTTGCACCGTAGAACATATCAAGACACTCCTTCTCCATTCGTGCAATCTCCTCCAAGGCGGCCTTCAAACCTGCGCCAAAGACATTCTCGCCTGCCTCGCCCGTAATAAGGTCAAGGCGATGACGGCGCAACGAGAATATCATCTCTGCCGTAGCCGCAGCCTGCTCCTCGGTGGTCTGCACCGTAGCCGACACCCTGTTCAAAGGGAGTGGCAAGGTATAAGGCTCTTGCTCCACCTTCGGAGCGACCTTCTCTGCCGCACCGAGAGCCAAACGACCATCGACCAACTCCACCGTAGAGTACTCCGAGAGGGTTGCTCGCTTGCCGAGATATTTCTGCGCATAGCGGGCATATACGCCCGGCTTAAAGTGCTCGGTAGCAACTCGCAAGGTTACATTTACCACCACAGGCTCTGCCTCGGCAACTACCGTATTGCCCTGCTTGTCGTACAAGCCTGCCTTTATTGTATTTTGTGCGAAGGCCGTTGTGGCGATGCCTACAAGGGCTAAAATTGCAAAAATCTTCTTCATAATCGCTCTATTTAATGTTACGAAGATAGGTGTTTTTCGTATGATTATCAAAATTTAAGGTAAAAATCTTTTGTCAAGGCTCGGTATTCATCGGTGTAGTCGCCTCGCCGCCCTCGCTCGATAGCGATATTTTCGTGCGCTATTTCGGTTGGTTTCTGCTTTGCAAACTCGCCCATAACACGCTTTGCAGCACCGCCCTCTATCGGGCAGACATCGCAACGGCGCACAAGATGCAACTGCGTAAGCGACAGGTATTTTTCAAACTCCGTTACGGGCAAAATCAGCGCAAATTTGCCGTTTTCGGCAAGCAATCGGCAGACCGCCTTATCCAACTCCTCAAAGGTCAAATCGTGGGTATGGCGAGCAGTAGAACGCTTCGCATCGGGCGGTAGCAACGAGTCGATAAAATATGGCGGATTGGAGATTATAAGGTCGAATTTTTCGGCTGGGGAGAACTCCTGCACAGCGGTCTGTGCCACTTCAAGACGCTCCGCCCAAGGGGAGTTGTCGAAATTTGCTCTGGCTCTTTTGGCTGCGGTTTCGTCAATCTCGACCGCCTTCACCTGCGCCGTAGGGCTGCGTTGCGCCATTTGCAGGGCGATAACGCCTGTGCCCGTGCCGATGTCGAGAATGCGCCTTGCCCCCTCGCACTCCGCCCACGCACCGAGCAATACGCCATCTGTGCCGACCTTCATCGCCACATCGTCTTGCTCGACAGAGAATTGCTTAAAACGAAAACCGGACATAAATTTTGCTATTAGCCATTGGCTTTTAGCCATTAGCATTTGCAAAATTAGCAAAAAACGGAAAACGGAAAGCGGAAAACGGAAAACTTTTTTGTTTGCGCCAAATAGTAACGGCTACTAAGGGCTAGTAACGGCTATTAAGGGCCATTAAGGGAGGCGCAGAAAAATGCGTGCGAACCTTACTAGCCTTTACTTGCCATTACTCGCCCTTAAAAATTAAATCGCACGCCCTTTTGCAGAAAATAAAAATAATTTCTAAATTTGTGGTGCAGTCTTCGGATTGCGTACATATAGAAAGTGTTTTCGCAACCTTTGTGATAAAATTTGGCGATTTTAAGAAAACAAGGAAGCAATTACACTCATCTCTTGTTTAGTTATGGCTATTGCACCATTCTTGGTGTGTACCCCATACTATTCAAGTGTGGGGAGTTGTTTATTTGTTTTCGGGTTACGCCAAATACCTATCACAAGATAAACGATATCAACCTCACACTTTCTTTTTATATAAACCGCACATTCGGGGTTGGTGGGCGAAAAACACATCTATATGAAAAAGATTTTATTAAGTTTTATGGCGCTATGTGTATGTAATATAAGTTATGCGCAGTTAGGAGTTAAAGACAATTCAGATACTAGTAATGTAATAGCGGCAGTGCACGATAGTTTTGAAATGTTTAAACACAATGAAACTTATGTATTAAGTGTTCATTGTACCGCCATTTCGCTTGGCATTAAAAAAATGCATGAACTCACACCTGTTTTTATTAATTTGGGAAAGGGAAAAGATAATGCTATAAAATCTGTTACACTTTTGTTAAAGTTGTGTAAGGAAAATACAATAGAAGGTACGACAATTACTGACCATGAAGGTAAAACACTCAAAGTATCTTCTTTAATATTCCCAAATACTCCATCAATAAGAATACTTAAAATACAAGAAACTGATGATTTTTTGCATTCTTGTATGATGACAGAAGATGCATTACAAATGCTTTTAAATAAGCTCAATAATGAATAGCAAAGTTAAGCCGAGTAGAAATTTCTGCTCGGTAATACCTTTAATTGTCAATTCTCAATTTGAAATAGCCTTGCTATTTCAGGAAGCCTTCGATGCCTGCCCCAAACAACGCAAAGTCGTATTTGACGGGGTCATCGGCATCGTGATTGCGGAGGGCGGATGTTATCTCTTCGACTGCTTTCCAATCGTTGGAGTTGCGAGTGAGCAAGCCCAAGGCTCGCCCCATATTGCCCGTATGAACATCTAACGGCAAGTACAAAGCCGAGGTCGGTATGCGTTGCCATGCTCCGAAATCGACACCTCGGTTATCTCGGCGCACAAACCAACGAAAATACATATTGAGTCGTTTGCACGATGCGCCCTTCGCAATTGAGGAGAGGTGCTTCTCGCAGTGTGGGCAATGCTCCACCTCGAAAAACTCTCGGCGCAACTCGGCAAGTACTCTCTGAATTGAGCCTTCGCGCTCATAGAGTCCCTGCACCGCCTCGCCAACACTACCCCACTTACCGCAGAGGTGGCGCAAACCCAAAATAAAATCGGTAAAGTCCTGACCATTGAAGGTGCGATGAACATAGCGCAAAAGCGGTTGTAAATCCTCCTCCGAGGCGTTCATCGTAAAGTCGAAAGGTGCGTAATCCATCATCTCGACCATACGGCGTGCGCTCTTGACTATCGCCTTGCGATTGCCCCACGCAATAGTCGCTGCGAGAAAGCCCGCAATCTCTCTATCCTCCTGACGCTCAAACGAGTGGGGAATACTTATAGGGTCTGCCTCGATAAATTCGGGGCGGTTGTAGCGGTCGTGCAGAGTTTCGAGCAGTTCGTGCAACTCCTCGTGCGAAAGGTTAGAGTATCGCTCCATCGCTCATAACTATTTTGCGGTCAGCCATTTCCGCCAATCGCTCATCGTGAGTAACCATAACTATCGTCTGTCCAAACTTCTCACGCACCTCGAACAGCAATCGCTGAATCTCATCGCGGTTGTGGGTGTCGAGGTTGCCCGTAGGCTCATCGGCAAGCAGCACCGAAGGTTTGTTCATCAACGCCCTCGCAATGGCAACTCGCTGTTGCTCACCGCCCGACAGTTGTGCCGGTTTATGCTCTGCTCGCTCCGACAAACCGACTGCCGAAAGCAGCTCCAAAGCCCTCTGCTTCGCCTCCTTGCGCTTTGCTCCGCCAATAAGTGCCGGCATCATCACATTTTCGAGAGCTGAAAATTCAGGCAGGAGGTTGTGAAACTGAAAGACAAAACCTATATGGCGATTGCGGAACTCTGCCGTACGCTTCTCGTTGAGCGCAAAGAGTTTTGTGCCGTTAATCTCCACCTCACCACCATCGGCAGGGAGGAGTGTGCCGATAATCTGCAAAAGGGTTGTTTTGCCTGCGCCACTCGCACCGACAATCGAAACAATCTCGCCCTTCTCGACTTCAAGCGAAACACCTCGCAGCACCTTCAAGTCGCCAAACGACTTCTCGATATTAGAAACCTTTATCATTTTGGTTGAATTTTTCGTAAAGTTTTATCGTCTGCACCGCCTCTTTTATGTCGTGCACTCGGAGCAGTGTCGCACCCTGTCGCAACGCCTCCCAATGTACCACCTGCGTAGCCGACAACGCCTCATCGGGGGTTATGCCGAGAGGCTTGTAAATCATCGACTTGCGAGATACGCCCACCAACAACGGTTGCCCTAACTCCTTCAAGCGGTGCAACCCTGCAAGGAGTTTGTAATTCTGCTCCACCGTCTTGGCAAAGCCAAAGCCGGGGTCTAACACCACACGACTGCGCTCCACACCCGCCTTGTCGATTGCCGATAATCGCTCCTGCAACTCCTTCGCAACCTCGGCAACAACATCGTTGTATTCAGTCTGTCGCTGCATCGTCTGCGGTGTTCCTCGCATGTGCATCGCAATATAGGGCAGTTTGCGCTCCGCCACTGTTGCAAGCATCTCCTTGTCGCCCTGCCCTGCCATAATATCATTTACGATAACCTCGCCAAAGCGGTCGGTGGCTCGGCGGATAATCTCGGCACGAAAGGTATCTATCGAAACAGGCGCATCGCCCGACACCTCACGAGCAGCCGACAGTGCCATTTCTACCCTCTGCCACTCCTCCTCGACCGATACATCTTCGGCATCGGGGCGTGAGGAGTAACCGCCAATATCCAATATCACAGCACCCTCGTTCAACGCCCTCTCAACTCGCTCCGCCACAGCCTTGTGCGACTGCGTGCGAGAGTAGGCATAAAACGAGTCGGACGTGGCGTTCACAATCGCCATAACGCCACTCTGCCACAATATATTATCGAGATTGCTCATTGTTCATCATCTTGAAGCGATACGCCAACTCCGCAACATCTTTTTCGACATCTTCGAGGTGGATATTCACTATCGCAAAGTCGGCTCGCGCAACCAACTCGTCATCGCTCATCTGCGCCTTGACACGAGTCTCTATTTGCTCACGGCTTGCGCCATCACGCGCCATTGCTCGCTCTATACGCAACGGCAGAGGCGCCAACACCGCCACCGTCTTATCCACCACCGCATCAAAGCCCGACTCGAACAAAATAGCCGACTCCAAAATGCAGTAGTCGCCCTCCTGCTCCTCTGCCCAACGCAGAAAATCTGCCTTTACGGCAGGGTGAACAATAGAGTTTAGTTTTGCGAGTTGCTCCTCCGAGCCGAAAACTCGGCTTGCAAGATATGGGCGATTGAGCGCACCATCAGTGTAGCACTCCTCGCCAAATTCGGCAACAAGAGCCCTGCGCAACTCCTCTGACTCGTTCATCAACGCCTTGGCGCGAGAATCCGAGTCGTAGAGCGCAACACCACGCTCTGCGAACATTCGGCAGACGGTACTTTTGCCGCTGCCTATACCTCCGCAAATGGCTACTTTAATCATTTCTGAGAGAGTGGAATATCATCAAAATCGCCGACTGATACTATCTTTAAGTCACTGAAACGCACCGAAATAGCATCTTGCATTGAGATAGGCGAGATACGCACCTTATACTCCTTGGCAAGCGTATCTGTCGGCATACCCTCCTCCGGTGTTGCAGGCTCCTCGATAATGTCGTAGTTGAGTTCCTCCAACGGAATAGTTGCACGGCGCGAAGCATAGAAGCCATAGCCAAAGAGGGTTGTCCCCTTACCCTCAACTACGCACGGCACAACCAAACGCTCACCATTGACCTTAACCTTTATATTAAAGTCGGTGGTGTAGGTGTAGTTCAGTTTTGAGATATACCAAAGTGTAAACGATACCGCCAAAAGTACCAAGAATACGGGCGAAATATAGTTGCGCAACTTCTGCGCCCAAGTCTTCAAAAGTGCAATAAATCTTTTCATAACGCAAAGATAGTACTAAATACTCAATAATCAACCACTATTTCTCAATTTGGACAATCTTTCCGGTTGGAACATACCAGATATAACCCTTGACGGAGGTGTATCCCATCTGTTCCAAAATCTCGATATATTCGGAAATCTGTCGATGGTAGGCGTTGTTCTCCTCGCCAAATTTGTAGTCTATCACCACAGCCTCACCACCTCGTGTCATCACTCGGTCGGGGCGTTTTGATGTGGCGTTCGGACGCAAAATATTACGTTCACGGTGCAACTCCTGCCAACTGCCATCAAACCATTCACCCGCAACAGAGTTGTCAAGTGTGTCGGTAACCTGCGCCTTCAAAGATGCAACCTCCTCACGGTTTAGCCCTCCATCTATCGCCATTTCGTCAAGTGTGCCAAAGATGTCGTCACGAGTTTCGGCACTCTCAAATGCACGATGGAGCCTTATTCCCATACTACGAGGGGTTAATTCGGTCGATTCATCTGCAAAGTAGCGAGATGTTGAAGTTCGTAGTTTTAGCGTTACGGGCGATGCACTATACTCCTTGATAACGATATTTTTTGCCCCCTCTCGCTCTTTGTGCGTAGGCTCCGGAGTATCAAATGTGCCTATTTCATAGTATTGATAGCCAAGGTTTTCAGTCTTCTGCATGCACTCTGCATAAATGTCAAGCAACATTGAGTCAATGGTGTTGCCTCGCCTTTTGTTCGGTAGGAAAAGGTGTAGTTGCTCCTTAGCACGAGTGGTTGCTACATAGAGCATATTCAATGCATCAACACAGGTGTATACCGTTTCACGAAAATAGCCATCAGCGAACAACGACTCCCCAACCGAACGGTTGAACGATACGGGGAACTCGCCGATATCGTTGAGATGTTCGCTTGGAGCAGGCTTTGTCCAGACAATATTTGAGACATAACCGCTCGAATCAAGAGGCTCCAACGACCACGAACAGCGAGGCATTACGATAACTTTGTTCTCCAAGCCTTTCGCCTTGTGTATGGTGAGAATTTCGATGGCTCGCTCGCTACGCTCAACACGCACCGATAATCCGTCACCCTTCTCACGCCACCACTTGTCGAAGAGTGCAATATCAGCAACTTTTCCTGCCGAGAAACGAGTGATATGTTCGTGTAGTGCCAATACATAAGCGGCTTCTCCCTTCAAAACCTCGGCATATCGAATTGTGATATGGTTGAATGCCTCTTCGGGCGACATCATGCGTATCGAGTCGAGGAAGGCATGTTCCTCTTCGCTGAGTGTGGCGCCGAAATGGTCGTTGTTGCAGAGGTGGTTGTATTGAACGAGTGAGGTCGTGTCGTTGCGATTAATGGCAAGACGCATCACTGCAATAATGAGTTTTACGGCAGACGATGCTGTCAGACTCAACGCCTCTTCGGTTGTAATCTCAAACCACAACTCCTTCGGGAATTGGTCACGATAGTAGAGCAACTCCTCGGCTATTTCCATACTCTCGCTATTCTTGCGTACCAAAATAGTGATGTCACGAGGCAGGTAACCACGCTCCAAAATCGCCTTTATGCGCTCGATGTAGAGTGGCATACCGTCCTTTCCTACCAACTCCGCCCCACTCTCTATCGGGGCAATAATGGAGATATACCCGTTGTTGGAGTGTTTGCGGCGAGATGTCTGCTCATGGTCGGCGTATGCTCTTTTCAGAGTGTCGTACAACTCCTCCTTACACTCTTGCGAGATTCGCCGTGCCTTGTCTGCATTGTCGAGTTGCGAGTTCAATCGCTCATTCTCTCGCTCTACCACTGATGAGAATAGAGAATTGTTAAACTCTACAATATTAGGCAGACTGCGCCAATTATTTTTCAATGGTATTCGTTCGCTATCGGGTAGGTTTTCCGCCACTTCACCACCCAATATGCGCCAATCTCCTCCACGCCAACGATAGATTGACTGCTTGACATCGCCAACGATAAGTACCGAAGTGTCTGTTGATTGCGATATTGCATTGCGTAACAGAGGCAAAAAGTTGTTCCACTCCTTGGCGGAGGTATCCTGGAACTCGTCAATCATAAACTTATCGAAGTAGTTACCAACCTTTTCGTATATGAACGGCGCCTCCGACTCCGATATAAAGCCTGCGATGGCGTGTTTTGTCTCGGATAGGAGCATAGAGTTCTCCTCACGGCACACCTCTTCAATCCTTGACTGCAAATCGTGCAGTAGGGCAAAACCTCGATAGTTGCGTGCGAGAATGCAATGCGTGTTTTCGAGTGTTTTGAGGTTGAGGTGGTCGCTATATATATCGTTGAATATCTCCTGCAACTCTGTGGCAAGTGCAATAAGGTCGGACGTTGCCTTTCCCTTGTTAAACCACTCTTCGGGAGAGTCGGAGAGGTGTTTCAGTGTAGCATCGGTTATCTTGTCGAGAGTTCCGGCGGCAACTTTGTCAAATATCTTTGTGAATTTCAACTTGAAATTATCGTGCGAAAAACCACGCTCCGAGATTGTTTTGAGTGCCCTCTCGCCCTTTGCCATAAAGGCTTTACGCCTCTCTGCGACAATCAAAGAGAAGTCGTGAATAGCCTTTTTTAGTGACTCCTTATCTCTACTCTTTGCGATAATCTCCTTGGTTGACTCTTTGAATAACTCTCCGTTGAGGGCTGTTATGGCACTGCGAATATCCCATCTCTCTCCATCACTAATGCGCTCTTCGGTCAGCTCCTCCAACCACTTGCGCAACTCCTTATTCTTGGTAATATCTTCGATAAGAGCCTCCACACTCTTGGCAAGTACGGGCGCAGTATCCAACTCCGTGGTAAAGTTCATATCGATACCCAACTCTCGCACGAAGGCTCTAAGTATGCGCTGGAAGAATGTGTCGTTTGTAAGCACCGTGAAGTGCGAATAGTCGTGCAGAATAAGCGAACGAACTATCTTTGCTCGTTTACGCAGGGTAGCTTCATCAAGTCCTGTTTCGTTGATAAGTTCTGCAAGATGGTCGCTCTTTGCTCCCGATGCAAGCAGATGAATCTCGGTCAAGATACGTGACTTCATCTCCTCGGTAGCCTTGTTCGTAAATGTTACAGCAAGTATACGTTTGTAGAACGAACGGTCAAAATAGGGGTGTCCCTCCTCATCGTAGCGGTCACGCAGAACATCATAGATGTACTCGTGTGCGATGCGGTAGGTTTTGCCCGAACCGGCACTTGCAGGCACTATTACGGCTCGATTTTTGGCTATTGAGACACTCATCTGCTTAAAAAATTTTCGTAAAGTTACTAATTAAAGATGAAAAAATTGGCTATTCCCGAAAAAAGTTGTAACTTGCATACCTAATTATATATATTAGGCTTATGAAGAGATTATTGCTTATGTCGATATTTGCGATGGCGACACTTGCCGTTGCAGCACAAAATACAACGCCTGCTACTGCAACTACGGCGACAACTACGACTACCGAGCAAGTTGTTTCGATTCCGAAGACCGATTGGCTTATGCCGTTTAACAGTATCAAGGTTGATGCTCCGTTGAATGTGGTGTTCAAGAAGGTGGCAACAGACGAAGAGTGCCGTATTACCTACGATACAAAGGGTAATATAACCTCTAAATTCAAATTCGAGGTAGACAAGAAGGGCGTGCTTGTTGTTAGCGAGAAGTCGGACCCGAAGCGTACTTCTGTTACCGATGTAACCATCTACTACAACACCTTACGAGAGGTGAAGATTGCTCATGCTAAGGCGGAGTTCGAGAACCGTATTGAGGGTACAATGTTCGATATAAACGTGTCGGGAGGTGCAATAGCGTCACTCGATGTCAATACTCTCGATTTGGCGGTGGAGTGTACGGGTATCAGCCGATTGACTATAAATGGCTCAACAAAGTACCTTACGATGCGTGTTTCGACTGCAAAGGTTAATTGCAGCGCCCTTTCGACCGTAGCAACTATTGTTGATGCTTCGCATTCGGCTGAGGTACGTATTGTGGTATCGGAGAGATTGGATGCAACGACTTCGACAGGTGCAAAGTTACTCTACAAGGGTCACCCTATAATCTTGCGTGACCATACCGCAATATTTGGTGGTGATATCATCAATATCAACTAGTTACACGACTATAAAATCACACGATTACACAATTACAATCGGGGAGAAACGGTAATTATGGCTACCTTTATTGAGGAGGTTGCACTCCGACTCTACGAGAAGTATGGCGATGATATATCATCGCAGAACCTTGTTTTGCCATCGAAACGAGCCCGATTGTTTTTTGCCGAGGCGCTGTCGAAAGTGGCGCAACGACCTATCTGGGAGCCTAACTACATCTCGATAGATGATTTGATGTGCCGTATGTCGGGGCTTCGCAAGGGCGATAGATTGCGCCTTGTAGCGGAGTTGCACAAGGTCTATACTCGATATCACGAGGAGAATTTTGACGAGTTCTACCATTGGGGCGAAGTTCTGGTATCGGACTTCGATATGGTAGATAAATATATGGTCGATGCCTCGCAACTATTCGCCAATATCGGCGATTTGAAGGAGTTGGAGGCGGATATGAGCTATCTCTCGACAGAGCAAATCGAGATGATAAATCGCTTTTGGCGTACCATTACGGGCGACAATAAAGGTGTGGTCGAGGAGGGCTCAGTTGCCAAGAGTCGTTTTCTGAAAGTGTGGCGGTCGCTGGGTGCTATATACGAGGAGTTCCGTGCGCAACTGCGTGCGCTGAATATAGGTTATACAGGCATGATATACCGTGAGGCGGTTGATAAATTGGAACGAGGTGATGTGGCTTTGCCAAGTGGCGAAAGATTTATTTTTATCGGTTTCAATGCCCTGTCAAAATGTGAGCAGAGAGTCTTAAAGGCGATGCAAGCCAATGGCTACGCCGAGTTTTATTGGGATTACGACCGCTACTATACCGACAATAAGTTTCAGGAGGCAGGAATGTTTATCCGTGAAAACTTGTCGCAGTTTGCAGAGGAGGAGGGTATTTCGCACGATAACTTCCACAATATAAAATCTATAAATGTGCAGTCAACTTCCTCTAATATCGCTCAGTGTCAATGTGTCGTCGAGATATTAAAGGATATTGCAGAGAAGAATGGTGGTCGCCTTGACAAGGATACTGCAGTAGTGCTTACCGATGAAAATTTGCTACTTCCTCTCCTCTATGCTTTGCCCGAAGAGTTTAAGGTTAAGCGGGTGATGCGAGGTGGTAAGGAGGTGGAGGTGCCTGCGATAAATGTTACGATGGGCTATCCGTTGCGCAACACCTTGGCATACTCCTTCGTGGAGCGACTGTTGGAGTTACAGAAGCACGCTCGCCTTGATGCACAGGGCAAGACAACATTCTACTATGTTGATGTTGATGGTCTGCTGACACACCCATATATAGCCGATATCTCGACCTCGAAGTACGCCGAGTTGCGAGCCGATATCGTAAAACATCGAATCTTTCAAGTTCCGCAATCAATGGTTGCTATAACTCCTCTTTTGCAACAAATTTTCCGAAAAACGGAGGGGTGGCAAGAGCAGTCGGAGTATCTTTTGGAGGTAATTGATGCTATCGCTGCGGCTACTGGCGAGGGCGGGGAGAGCGCTTTCCGTGCAGAATTTTTGATGGTGATAAGCGATGCGCTTACAAAACTGCAAAATGTTATTACAGAATGTGATATAGAGGTATCTGACTCTATATTTCGCTCGTTGGTACGCCGACACTTGCAGGCGGAGCGAGTGCCATTTACGGGTGAGCCTTTGGAGGGGTTGCAGATTATGGGTATTCTCGAAACGCGAAACCTCGATTTCAAGAATGTTATCCTGCTCTCAATGACCGACAATAACTTCCCCGGCAATCGTGCTACCGACAAATCGTTCCTGCCGTACGGATTGCGCTATGGCTTCGATATCCCGACTGCCGAACACCACGAGGGTGTCTATGCCTACTACTTCTACCGATTGGCGGAGCGTGCCGAAAATCTCTATATGCTCTACTCCTCGGCAGCAGACGACAAGAGTACGGGCGAGCCAAGCCGATATATACGACAGATGGAGTACGAAACCGATTTCGATATCAACTATACGAATGTTGGTGTCGAGGTGTCGCTATCGGATAGTGGTGTTATCGAAGTGGAAAAGAGTTATGAGGTCTTTGAGAAATTGTTGCGTTTTACACGAGATAAAACCCTCTCGCCAACAGCCTTTTCCACATACGTTAAGTGTCCGTTGAAGTTCTATTTCAATGTGGTGGAGCGCCTGCGTCCCGAAGATGAGTTGGAGGAGTCGGTCGATAATATGACCTTCGGAAATATCTTCCATGAGTCGGCAGATTTGCTCTACTCCCAGATTCAAGGCGATGCCGAGCCTGCGGTACGCCTTGCCGAACTGCGTGAGAAAGGTGAGATTGAGAGGTGTGTCGATTTGGCAATCGCAAAGGTCTATTTCGGAAATGAAGATGGTGTGTTGCCCGAACTCGGTGGCGAGTTGCAGATAATTCGCAATATTGTGCGAGAATATCTCGGCAAAAATCTATTGAACTACGATATCCGTAACCACGAATTTGTCGTTGCCGAAACCGAGAGCGATGTGGCATTAGATATGCCGATAGAGGTTGAAGGTAAGCACTTTACGGTTAAGCTGGCAGGTCGTGCCGACCGCATAGACTCGCTCAATAATGGCATGCTTCGAGTTATTGACTACAAGACAGGAAAACCTCGCCTGAACTACAATGGTATCGAGTCGCTCTTTCATGGTGAGCCGATAGCGACAAAACGAGAGTCGAACATCATAAATACGCTACTCTATTCGATGATGCTCTCGCACGATAAGGGGCGAGATGTGCGACCTGAATTGTACTATGTAGGCTCAATGGTGCGAGAGGATTATTCGCCTTGTTTTGTCGAAACCATCGACCGTAAAAGTCGTACTTTGGAGTCCTATTCGGAGTGTGCCGAGGAGTTTGAGATAGAGGTGCAAAACTCTCTGCGTGAGATGTTTAATCGTGCCATTCCGTTCCATCAATGCCGAGATGACTCCGCTTGCAAGTACTGCGACTATAATACGATATGTAATAGAAAATAGAGATGTCAGATTTGACATCTCTATTTTGCTTAATCAGCTTTTCTACTATTTTTCCACTATCGAGCGTATATTTTGAATAAGCATCGACACCGCCACCGAGTTGAAACCTCCTTCCGGAATAATAACATCGGCATAGCGCTTCGATGGCTCGACAAACTGCTCGTGCATAGGCTTTACTGTGGTGGTGTACTGTGAAATTACAGACTCCATCGAGCGACCACGCTCACGAACATCTCGCAAGATACGGCGTGCCAGACGAATATCAGCGTCTGTATCAACATATACCTTTATATCCATAATGTTGCGCAACTCCTCGTTCTCGAAGATAAGGATACCATCAACGATAACTACCTTTGAAGGCTCAACCTTCAAGGTCTGTTCGGCACGATTATGCTCCACAAATGAGTAGGTTGGGCACTCTACACTCTTACCCTCTTTCAACGCCTTGATATGCTCAACCATAAGCCAAGTGTCGAAAGCATCAGGGTGGTCATAGTTGAGTTTAGTGCGCTCCTCATAGGTAAGTTCAGGGTGCGCCTTATAGTAGAAATCGTGACATATAGTCGCCACATCGTCATTCTTGAATGCCTCCTGCAAACGCTTTACAAGAGTACTCTTACCGGAGCCTGTACCTCCTGCAACACCAATTACTACAACATCTTTCATAACGGAAAACTGAAAACTGAAAGCGGAAAACTGAATTTATAAAAACGGAGAGAGAAATTGGAATAGTTTTCCGTTTTCCGCTCTCCGTTTTCCGTTTGTTTTATGCATCAATATTAGCGTACGAAGCGTTCTCCTCGATAAACTCTCGGCGTGGAGCAACCTCGTCACCCATCAACATCGAGAAAATTCGGTCTGCCTCGGCAGCATTCTCAATCGTTACCTGGCGCAACAGACGAGTTTCAGGGTTCATTGTGGTATCCCACAACTGCTGATGGCTCATCTCTCCAAGACCTTTGTAACGCTGTACCTGGGCACCCTTGCCAATCTCTGCAATATGGTTTTCTCGCTCCTCCTCGGTCCAACAATAGAACTCCTTATTGCCCTTGTAAACACGGTACAATGGTGGGGTTGCGATGTAGACATGACCATTCTCCACCAACTCCTTCATCTTGCGGAAGAAGAATGTAAGCATAAGTGTCGAAATGTGTGCACCATCGACATCGGCATCGGTCATGATGATAACCTTGTCGTAGCGCAACTTTTCGAGGTTCAAAGCCTTCGAGTCCTCCTCAGTACCGATTGTAACACCCAAGGCGATAAACATATTCTTAATCTCCTCGTTATCCCACATCTTGTGTTCGAGGGCCTTCTCGACATTCAAAATCTTACCACGCAATGGCATAATAGCCTGGAAGTTACGGTCACGTCCCTGCTTAGCGGTACCACCTGCCGAATCTCCCTCCACGAAGAAAATCTCGGCAATCGAACGGTCGCGCGAAGAGCAGTCTGCCAACTTACCCGGAAGACCTACACCCGAAAGAGGGCTCTTGCGCTGTACCGACTCACGAGCCTGACGAGCTGCGTGGCGAGCCGTAGCAGCGAGGATAACCTTCTGTACGATAGCCTTTGCGTCTTTCGGATTCTCCTCCAAATAGTTAGTCAAAGCCTCCGACAATGCACCATCTACGGCAGCTGAAACCTCATCATTACCCAACTTGGTCTTGGTCTGTCCTTCGAACTGAGGCTCTGCAACCTTTACCGAGATAACTGCGGTCAAACCCTCACGGAAGTCGTCACCGCTAATCTCAAACTTCAACTTCGACAACATTCCCGACTCATCGGCATAACGCTTCAAAGTACGAGTCAAAGCACGGCGGAAACCGGTAAGGTGAGTACCACCCTCAATAGTGTTGATATTGTTTACATACGAATGAACATTCTCCGAGAAGGAGTTGTTGTACTGCATGGCAACCTCCACAGGAACTCCATTCTTCTCTGTATCGAGGTAGATAATTGAGTCGATAATCTTCTCACCACGAGTCTTGTCGAGGTACTGTACAAACTCCTGCAAGCCATTCTCCGAATAGAAACGCTCCGAGCGAGGCTCCCCTTGCTCGTTCTTGTCACGCATATCGGTAATGGTGAGGGCGATACCCTTATTGAGGAACGCCAACTCACGCAAACGAGCCGATAGAATCTCGTAACGATATGTTGTTGTGAGCGTAAAGATTGATGCATCAGGCTTGAAGGTTACGATAGTACCACGGTCCTCGCAGTCGCCCACAATCTCAACCTTCGATGTTGGGTGACCTTGGCTATAAGTCTGCTTGTAAATCTTACCACCACGATGAATTTCCGCAATGAGAAGAGTTGAGAGTGCATTCACGCACGATACACCTACACCATGCAAACCACCCGACACCTTGTAACTACCCTTATCGAACTTACCTCCGGCGTGGAGAACGGTTAAAACGACCTCCAACGCCGACTTACCCTCCTTCTCGTGGAAGTCGGTAGGGATACCACGACCATTATCACGAACTGTGATGGAGTTATCTTCGTTGATAGTTACATAAATGTCGGTACAATAGCCGGCCAATGCCTCGTCAATAGAGTTATCTACAACCTCATATACAAGGTGATGCAAACCCTTCTCTCCGACATCTCCGATGTACATGGCAGGACGCTTGCGCACTGCCTCCAAACCCTCCAAGACTTGGATATTGGACGCAGAATACTCCTCTTCCTGCCCCTTCTTCAAAATTTCTGTTTCGTTAGTCATATATATCTTTTGAAATACTTTGTCCTAAATATCGTGCAAATGTAACACTTTTTTCTGAAACTTCCAACTCTAAATCGAAGATTTAGCACCAATTAGTTCATGAATATCGACTTCGTTCACTTTTCCGTGTGCAAAAAGCAACGTTCGAGATGGGTAATTCTCTATAAGTGAGGTGTTATGTGTGGACATAATCACAGCCGTTCCCTTCTCCGCAATATTGTGAAAAAGTCGCACAATCCCCTCTGCTGTCAGAGGGTCTAAGTTTACTGTCGGCTCGTCTGCCAAAATCACCTCTGGTGAGTTGAGCAGAGCCCGTGCAATCACAAGTCGCTGTCGCTCGCCGCCCGACAACTCGAATGGCATCTTCTCAGCTTTGCTCTCCAAGCCTACAAGCGTCAAGACCTCCCCAATGCGATGCTCGATTGCCCCTTTGCTCTTCCAGCCTGTGGCTTGCAGTGCGCATAGCAGGTTATCGTGAACATTTCGGTCGGAAAGTAGAACCAACTCCTGAAACACCATGCCGACCTTACGGCGCAGATATGGAATTTTGCGCTGTTTCAGGCGTGTCAGGTCAAATCCTGCAATTTCGCCCATACCCTCAACCAATGGTAATTCGCCATATAGAGTTTTGAGCAAAGACGACTTTCCGCTGCCGACTCTTCCGATAAGATAGACCACATCGCCTGCCTTAACCTCCAAGTCGAGGTTTTCGAGCACCTTTTCGCCTGCTCGCTCACGAGTTCGTGGTGTAAGTGTAATATTCGGATTGTCAGCGTGATATATTCCTACTCCTTGTAACTTTGCAACAACTTTTTTATCCATCTTTTTCAATCTCCATAAATCTGCGTAAAGATACAAAAAAAACGGAAAACGGAGAAGGGAAAACGGAAAACTTTTGTCGGAGTCAAGAAAAAAACTAATTTTTAATTCTTAATTCTCAATTCTTAATTTTATTTGCACTATCTTTGTGGCGTAGTTACTACACACTCACTTAAAATCGGGGGTGACCGGTTTTGACAGCAGGTAGAGTTTGTTGGTAAGCACGCCGAGCATTGTGTGGGCGCTCGTAAATCTGCAACACTCAAACTACAAATGGCAATAATAGCTATGCACTCGCTGCCTAATTTTCAAGGAAAATTGGCTTAATTGAAGGACACAAGGCTTGTCCATCAACGAGTATCCCGAAGGGGCGTTCCGCTTCATAACGGCTCTTCATACGGGGTATCAATCATTTGAAGATAGTGCGATATGCGCCTCGGTTATCGTGCGAAATTTAGGGGCTGGGCTTATGGTTTGGCGGTTGTCTGCCGGGCTATGAGAGAAGGATTAAGTGACAACTAAGCGTGTAGAAAGCCTTCGGGCTCCTTGTTTGGACGCGAGTTCGACTCTCGCCACCTCCACAAAAAGATAGACGGAATGTTCCGTCTATCTTTTTGTGGAGGTGGGTGGCTGCGCCACTCCACCGTGTGTTACCCACCCCCAAACCCCCTCCTGTGAGGGGGCTTGTCGCTTCGCTCCATTAAGCGCTATGAAAGCGAACTTTGAGGGTGGTCAAGGCGCAACAGAATTAAGGGCTAGTAAGGAAGCGCTTTAAGTTTTTCCGTTTTCCGTTTTCCGTTTTCCGTTTTCCCTTCTCCGCTTTCCGCTTTTCTGGCTTATCTTTTGCACGAGGGATAGGGTTATGGGAGCGTTGCGCTATAATATCGCACTTGCGGTGGCGAATATTCTCTTTGGAGTTTCGTTTTCGGTCTATGTATCGCTTTTGCAGGGGGCGGTGCATTACGAACAGATGTTTGCGATGCAGCTCCTCTTTTCGATGGCTCTATTTACCCCTGCGGCGATGTTGCAACGAGGTTTCTTCCGTCTGACACTTGACGATTTCGGCTCGATATTTATCGTTGCACTGCTCGTGATATTCGGGTGGTGGTATATGTTGATGATGGGGGCCTCCTACACCAACCCAATAGACGCCTCCACAATCGCCACAATAGGACCTATTTTCACACTTATTACCTCTGTTATAGCCCATGCCCGCAAGGCGAAACGGGGTGAGAAAATAGGCGTATTTGTAGCCTTATTGGGCGTTGCGGTGATTATGTTCGATAGAGGGCGGGTCTTGGTCGGCGATGGTGGTGAAGGCTACGGAAATGCCTTAGTGTTATGTGCAGTGGTTGCTATTGCGGTAAATACGGTTTTGATTGCCCCCGTATTGCGCCGTCATGGAACAATGGTGGTGATGGGCTGGTACTATCTGATAGGTGCAGTACTTGCTTTACCTTTGCTTATTCAGGAGGTATCGACAATATCCCACCTGGAACTATCCACTATGGAATGGGGTGAGGTAGGTTATATTCTGCTCTTTGGCTCGGCATTGCCGATGTATCTGTTGTATATCGGCTCGGAGCATCTTACCGCCACTCATACAGCAGTTTATCGCTATATTCAACCCATTGTTGCTACAATTCTGGCAGTAATGCGTGGGCAGAGTACAATAGACCGCACCAATATTGTCGGTGCGGTCCTGATATTTTCGGGTATGTTGTGTGTGATTTTATCGACACCTCGTGCAGAGAGGACCGCCGAGGAGATTACTCACGAATAATCTTCACCTCACCACCTTCGCCAAAGGCAATAATCGAACTTGGCTGTCCGGTAGGGCGACCTTGGAAGCGTGGGTTTACCATAAAATCGACACCTTCGATAATCTCTTTTGATATGTCACGAACACTTCTCGGAGTAGGCTCTCCCGATATATTTGCCGATGTCGAGACGATAGGTCGTCCAAATTTACGGAGCAACTTGTAGCAAAATTCGTGGTCGGGAACTCTTACACCAAGGGTTTTCGCCTCTGGAATAAGATTTTTTGCCAATCCCGTAGCACCGGGTAGAATAAGTGTCAAAGGTTTTGTTGCCATCGCCATAACCTCGAAAGCGATGCCCGGAGCCTTGTCCACATATCGCACAACCATATCGGCATCACGGCACAATACAAGCATAGCATGTTTATCCTCGCTGCGTTTCAAAGCATAAATCTTTGCCACAGCATCCTCGTTTGTTGCATCGCAACCGATGCCCCAAACCGTGTCGGTCGGGTAAAGGATAATTCCCCCTTTGCGCAACACTTCTATCGCCAATTCAATCTCTCTATCCATATTGTTTAGTGCTTCTTTGGCAAAACCTCAATCCAATAATCATCAGGGTCATTTATAAAGTACAATCCCATTTTGTGGTTTTCGTAGCAGATGCAACCCATTTCACGATGATACTCACGAATAGCATCGTAGTCGCCCTCTACACGCAGACAGAGGTGAGTTTCGTTGTCGCCTAATTCGTAATTACCCTCCTTGTCGCGCAACCAAGTGAGTTCCAAAAAGAAATGACCGCTGTCATCACCCAAATAGACTAGCACGAAAGAGCCATCTTCTGCCTCTTTACGCTTTACCTCCTTCAAGCCGAGAGCCTTCTCATAAAAGACCATGCTACGCTCCAAGTCGGTAACATTTATATTCATGTGGTCGAATGTACTTTTAATCTCCATGATACCTATTTCTTTTGAATTACAGTAATATCGATAAAACGGTTATTTACCGCACCGTAAACATACAATTTGCGTTGCTTACCGGTTCTGTTGGGCTGTGCAATGAGGTGAATTTCGTCCGAACCCTTCACCGCAGTAGCCGTAAGCCAATCGTATGTAACCGTCATTAGACCTGCTATTTCGGTAGCAGATTTTTCGTTGCCATTGTAAGTTCCGATTGAGAGTGCGTAAATAGATGCGTCACCATCAACATCCTCCTCTCCGCCGGCAGCCGAAAATACGACTTTGTTATCGAAACCCCACTTGTCCTCCTCACAGGAATTGAATGTAAATACAGACAACAATAGTGCTGCAACAAAAATAAATCGCTTCATAATCTTTCTAAGTTTTTCGTTTGTGCAAAGATAGCAAAATAAATTCAAAACCGAAAACGAACTATTTTTTTCGGGCGCAGAAAAAATAATTCTCAATTCTTAATTCTTAATCCCTAATTTTTCCTAACTTTGCAAGATGAAACTCAGATTTTTCGACATAATACCCAATCAGTTCCGCACAAAAGGGGTGGGCGTAAGCATCACCATCTTTGTACGAGCGCTATTAAACTTTGTCGGTTTGGCGGCATTGTTACCGGTATTATACCTGATTCTCGACTCGGAGAGTATCCACTCAAACACCATTCTGCAAAGCATATATGATGGTTTAGGATTCAACTCCGACCAGCAATTTGTGGTTGCAGTAGCAGTAGCGGTAGTACTCTTTATCGTAGCGAAAAATCTTATCAATCTGCTGCTCTATCGTGTGGAACGTGACTATATATACTCTCTATATCGCCACCTATCACGACAACTCTTTATCGGATATTTCGAGCAAGGATTGCAATTTGTCAAAGCGGAGAACTCCGCCGTATTGTCACGCAATGTAAATGTTGTCTGCTACACCTTTATTACGGGAGTTTTGCGCCCAATAGCTACCATCGCAAGTGAAATACTGCTTCTGGTGATGATTTTCCTCTCGATAGCGATATACTCACCACTCGGAGCATTGCTTGCTGTGGCGGTATTTATCCCTGTGGCATGGCTCTATTTCGCACTTATGCGCTACCGTCTTGACCACTACGGCAATGTCGAGAACGAGGCTCAACGCCGCAAATACAGAGATGTTATCGAAACATTCCGAGGTTACGCCGATATCGAGATAAACAATGCCTTCGAGCATCAGCTCTCGCTCTTTGACAAAGAGTTGGGCTCCATTATCACGGTTGGGCGCAAGAATGCAACAATCTCGATGCTTCCTCAAAACCTCACCGAAACGGGTTTAGCCGTAGGAATGGCTCTATTGTTATGTCTTGGCACGGGTTTGGAGTCGGCAGATATGAAGATTCTCTTCGGAGTATTTGCCGTTGCTGGTTTGCGACTTCTGCCTTCGGCACGCAATATTATGAGCGCATGGAGCGCACTCCGCTATAATCGCTACACCATTGATATCCTGATGAAGGCTCGTGATGTAGAGGTTAAGAAGACTACAAGCACCTCCGAGCGCATAGATTTCGGCGATAAAATCGAGGTACAAAACCTCTCATTCCGCTTTAACGATAGCGCACACGACACCATAAGTAACCTGTCGCTCACGATTGGCAAGGGCGAAAAGGTCGGTATAAATGGTGAATCGGGAGCAGGAAAGACTACCCTGCTCAACATTCTGCTCGGACTCTATGCTCCGACCGAAGGTCTTATCCTTGTAGATGGCAAGGAGTTGCGTGGCGACCTTGTGCGCAAGTGGCAGAACAGCATCGGCTATGTATCGCAGAGCACGTTTCTCTCCGACAGCACTATTCTTGCCAACATTGCACTCGGTTGCGAGGAGAGCGAAATTGACATGGCACAGATAGAGTGTTCTATCGAAGCCGCATCACTATCGGAGTTCATTGCTTCACTACCAAAGGGCATTCACACCCGCATAGGTGAATGTGGTGCACTCCTATCGGGAGGTCAGCGACAGCGTATCGGTATTGCACGTGCGCTCTACAAGCAGGCAGACATACTCTTCTTTGATGAGGCGACCTCCTCACTCGACAATGCTACGGAGCAGAGCATTAATCATGCAATTGAACACCTCTCCGCATCGAACACAAATCTGACAATCGTGGTTGTGGCTCACCGTGAAAGTTCGTTGAGTTACTGCGACCGCATCATAACACTCGACAAAATATAACTATTGACATGGATTACAGCATAGCAAAATTTTTACTCCGTACCGAAGGCCCTCACAATGATATCGCCGCTTGTGGCCTGCTTGGCTTCAAACCATTTGAAGTTGAGCACAACGCAACAGCAAAACCAACAATGGTTTTGCGCATGGGCAGCAATATAGGGGAGTCTGCATACGCCACCACGAAGGTTATTGACACCTTCGACTTCGACCAGAGTCACGCTACGGGAGAGCTGGCACGATACGCTACGGGGTATCGTTTCAAGATGGAGAGCAAGGATAAAGTCTACCTACTCGTAAAGGAAGACAGCTCGAATATCGTAGAGAGCAACTTCGGCTGTTATGAGGAGGCTGACCCTTCGCTTGTTCGTTTCGGTATATGGATTATGTTCGGTATAATTATAGCGCCACTTGGGGCTATTGCGATACACTCCTCTGTTGTGGTCAAGAATGACGAGGGTATTCTCTGCCTTGGCGAGTCGGGAACAGGAAAGAGTACTCACACTCGTCTGTGGCGTGAGAATATCGAGGGTGCAAAACTGCTGAATGACGACAGCCCTATAATTCGTATGATTGATGGTAAGTGCATCGTATTTGGCTCACCTTGGAGTGGGAAGACCCCTTGCTATGTCAATAAGTGTGTACCGGTAAGAGCCCTGATGCGACTCTCGCAGGCTCCATATAATAAGATTCGCCGCTTGCCTGCACTCGCAGCGATTGGTGCCGTATTGCCATCGTGTCCGCCTGCATTCGCTTACGACAATACTTTGCAAGACCACATCTGCAACACCGTTTCGGATATAATCTCTTGCACACCGATATACCATTTGGAGTGCCTGCCCGATGCGGCAGCAGCAGAGTTATCTTACTCGACAATCTTCAACAAATAGAGAATGAACACTACTCGTTCCATATCCAATCGTGAACTCTTTTCGATTGTGCGTGACACCCTTCTCGAAGGTAAGAGCGTACGTATCAGCGTGAATGGAGAGAGCATGTTGCCTTTTTTTCGTAGCGGCTCAACCATAACACTGCGCCCTGTAAAGAAGGAGGATATCCGCAAATATAATGTTGTGATGGCAGATGCAGGACATGCCTTTGTAGTGCATCGTATTATCGAAGTAGACGATGACATGGTTACGCTGCT
Organism: Rikenellaceae bacterium; assembly: GCA_015060075.1. Lineage (GTDB taxonomy): Bacteria > Bacteroidota > Bacteroidia > Bacteroidales > Rikenellaceae > Alistipes. Next base: position 117,175 of record SUZE01000004.1, read on the forward strand.
CGGCGATGGCAACTACATAGGAACAGAGCGTGTTTCTCCGGATAAGATTTACGGTGTAGTTGATTGCTCGGCTCTACATCTCTTCTTTGCAAAAATATGGTTGTGGCTTCGCCCCGTGCGCCGCTACCCTCTCGCAATCTTTCGCAGAGTGATGTAGCCCCCCATTAACAAATTAAGAATTAAGCGTTGAGGATTGAGAGTGCATAGTCCTCTCTGTTTTCGTATACTATTTCACAACAATAAAAATCGATTCTAAGGAGGCAAATACAAGGCGTACAAGAAACCCACTGCGTAGCATAATTTCCAAATAGTAAAATTGATTTTAAGGAGGTGGTTGCAAGGCAATTATAAGATTGTTTTGAACGAGGGAATTTTGTGCCAAACAAGAAAGCGAGTCCGCAGCATACTAATCGTATGTGAGGAACTCGCTTATCGAAGTACGGTGCAAAATTCACCGTTCAAAACAGTCTTATAGGGCTTGGGAGATGTTGATAATGTAATCCCCCATTCGCTCTATCTCGGAGATAAGGTCAATGTAATATACAGTCCCTATGTTTGTAATCCAAAAGATTGAGAAATAATTAATTATCTTTGGATGTAATCAATACACAAACTATA
>SUZE01000023.1 GCA_015060075.1 Rikenellaceae bacterium
AAGGTTGATGGCAAGGCAAATATCGATGCCGAGTTTGCGCTCAACGCAGGCAAGGAGGAGTATAAATATGTTGCCGTATATCCAAAGGCAGGTTTTGATTCGGCAGACAACATCAACGCAGCCGTTCTTGCTTTGCCATCGGAGCAGAGCGCAGTAGCAGGCTCTTACGACCCTAATGCTGACCTTATGGTGTCGATGCCGGTAGAAACCGATGTACAGCCAACCGAGGCACAACCTATGCGCTTCACTCGTTTGGCTGCGGTTGTAGAGATGTCTATCAACAACCTCACTCTTGCCGCTGACGAGGTAGTCGAGTGCGTGGAGTTCACCGCTAATGGCAAGGCCTTGGCTGGAACAATCACTGCCGACCTCGAAAATCCACACGAGTTCACCGTAAAAGAGGGTGTTAGCACCGTATCGGTTGCCACAACTTCGGCTACAAAGGTATATTTCACTGTATTACCCACAGAGCTTGCTGCGGGCGACACTTACAGCGTAGCTGTTCTCACCAACAAGCAGGTTTTCATCAAGCAGGGCGAGATTCCTGCCGATAAGTCGCTTGTATTCGAGGCTGGTAAGGTTTCGCGCTTTGGTGTAAATATGACCGATGCCGGAGTAGCAGACAAGTGGAAGCTTGTTCGTGATACTTCGACACTCAAAGAGGGTGATATTGTGGCTATTGTTGCAAAAGATTACGACAAAGCATTGAGCACCAAGTTGTATAGCAATGCGTCAGAAACTGCGGAAAACACTCGTCGTGACGCTACCGACATCACCAAACTTGCCAACTATTTGATTGGCAACGAGAATGTCCAGCAACTTATTTTGGTAACAGGCGTAGCCGACAACACCTTCTCGTTCTACGATGAGGCTCGTAAGAAGTTCTTGGTATCAAATAATAAAACTTCTCGTTATCTTATCAATCAACCTTATATGAATAGCAGTACCTCTTTCAATATTAGCATTGATGGAACAAATGGTGATGCCACCATAAAGAATGTAGAGGGTGACTATAAGGATTGTATGATTAGATACTACAACTCTTCGAAGTATTTTTATAGCGGAACAAGTGCAAACCAGGCTGTTTGCATCTACCGTCTCGAAGGTGCCGAGGGTGCGATTCCTACTGTTGATGCGAACGTAGCTATTAATGTTGGTAGCGATGAGTTTGTTACAATCGCAGAGGATGGTGAAGAGTCTGCAAAAACTATCGAGGAGGTTGTATTCAACTATGTTGGCGACTGGACAATTGTGGTTAGCGACAATGCCGATTGGCTCGAAGTGGTTTATAACACAGAGTTAAACGTTCTTACCTACACCTCACAGCGTAATACATCTACAGATGCTCGTGATGCAATAGTAACCCTTAAAGCAACCCGAGAGGGTAAAACCTTAGAGTTGGGTGAGTTTAATATCAAACAGAAGGGGGCACCAGAGGAGATTTCTATCGTAGAGTTTGCGACGAAGGGTCAGGATGTAGATACCGTATACAAACTTATCGGTATTATAAAAGAGATTCCAAGTTCGACATCGGGCAAGTTTAAGCTTGCAGATGAGAATGGAAATACTGCTCAGGTACAGTATCTTAAAACTGAGGCAGGTGCGTATGTAAAAGGCAATATTGATATCAAGGTTGGTGATGTTATTTCACTCACTACTGTTGTTGCAGGTACAACAGTTGGTCTTGGCGGAAACAGCACATACCCTTCTATCTACAAGGGACATTATAGCATTGCTGCAACAGCAAGTGGCTCGGTTGAGTATTTGGGTGGCGATGTAACTATCAATGTTAATGTAGTAAAGAATGGCCATATCGTTGCGCCTACTACTATCAGTAGTGGTGAGGTTGCAACCGATGACAACCCAATCAACACTTACAACTTCACTGATAATGGCGATGGTACAGCAACTGCTGTTGTAACTTTTGGTGAGAATACCACAGGTGGCTCACGCAAGGCAAACTTGACATTCTCGGCTGGCTCGCCTTTGGAAGTATCTACTACGATTTCTGTTATGCAAGATGTTAATCCTGCATTGAAGAAGGGTTGGTGGCTTGTAACCGATGTGAACGACCTCGCAGCCGGCGATGAGATAATCATTGCTGCTACGGGTTTGGATTATGCGATTAACACAGGTTCGTCTGGTAACACTCGCTCATCTACCGCTATTACCAAAGTGGGTGGAGCCCTCGAAAACGTAAGTAGCTCGGTACAAGTATATGCTCTCGAAATCGATGCTAACGGACTCTATTCGTTCAAAGGCACGCTTGGAGATGGTGCAAATAAGTATATCTATGCTTCGAGCTCATCAAGTAACTATATGAAGGTGACTTCAACTCTTGACGACAATGGTAAGTTTACCATTGAAATCGCAAGTGATGGTGCAGCAACGGTTATTGCACAGGGCGAGAATACTCGCAACCACATGCAGTATAACAATAAGGCATCTTCATCACCTACATTCTACTGTACTAATGGCTCGTTTGGCGCAGTATGTTTCTACAAGAATTACAAATAGTAGCCTATGAACTTTCTGAAAAACATTCTCCGTATGGCTGTGGTGGCAATTGCTACCATAGCCGTTACGGCGTGTGAAAATGGCAGTGATTCGGCGGGAGAGGATTCCAACATGAAGAAAAATCCTTCATGGAGCATTGCCTATGCAGGTGCAGCAGAGATTAATGGCGAAAATCACAAACACACCGTTGCCGTAATAAGCACCGACAATAACCCATACACCGTAGTAACCGTGTATGCTGACGAGTTCCAAACCTCGAAGTTGGAGGCGTTCGGCGAGTTGCTTATACAGGATATGCTCGACTATCTCAAAGAGTACAATGCGGAATATGACACTTCGTATGTGCTTGCCGACTTGCTCGACAGTGGCACCACAATGGTTTCGTTAGGTGACCCCTACCCGGGAGAGTATATCTCGATTGCCATCGGCATCACTCCCGAAGGAGAGTTGAGTGGTCTTTACGCCGCATCGAAGCCGTTTGTGATTGAGGAGGAGACTCCAACCGCCCTCTACTCGGAGTGGCTCGGAAATTGGGTGTTCAAGGGCGACAATAATCAGTCGAACAATATCACAATCTCTCGAAAGATTGCCAACAGACAAATCTATTTAACCGGTCTTATGGGGCTTCCGTTCTCGATTGTCGGAGAGTACTCTGTCGAGCGAAACGACATCATCTTCTCGGCACAAGTTGTGGAGAAAAACTACAAGTTTAGCGATGGCAGGGAGGGCGAAATTCACCTCCTCGGTGTGGATAGAGATGGTAAATACTACGGACTCGCAGAGAATGGCAACTATGCTATTGCCATTGCGGGCGTTATCGATAATGGCTATCGTGCTATTGAGCGCTACGGTGTAAATCAGCCGGGTTATCCGAAGTTTGTGGCGATGATGTTGGCACCATATATCAATGGCAAGTATTACTCGTTGAAGGGCGATATTCCGGCATTCAACGGTATTTCAGAACTTGCACCTGCTGACGCTTCGACAAGCAGTGTAGCACCAAAACAACTATCGGTAGGCAAAAAAGTGGAGGTTGTAAACTTCTAATTTTCCCTAAAATAGACTCTATATCGGCGAACGGTGTGTAAAATCACTATTCGCCGTTTTTTTATTTTGCAAAACAACAATTCTTTACTACCTTTGTGTAGATTATAAATTTATCAACCAAAAAACATAAAAAGATGAAGAAGATTTTTTCGTTTATTTCGGCATTTGCAGTTGTTGCATTGGTAGGTTGCACCTGCAAAACAGTTGAAACATTCAAAGAGGCTGCCGACCCTACCCCACTTACCGAGGAGGCAAAGGCTGCTTGGAACGATGTTAAATGTGGCTTGAATGCCACTTGGGGAACACCCGACTTGGTATACTCACGCAGCGAAGTACCTCAGAATTTGAGCGAGTGCTACGCAACCACAGGTTGGCGTGGTGAGAAGGTTTCGGCTCAAATCGTACTCTGGACCGCCAAAGATTTGAAGTGCGTAGAGTGCGAAATTTCGGACTTCAAGTCGGAAGATGCAAAGTTGCCGGCTTCGATTGCCGAGGCTCGCTTCGTGCGCTACACCCTCGGTGACGCCTCTTCTCGTGACTGCCTGTGCGGCCGTCCTAACGGACACCCTGCAATTTTGCAGGCTGATATGCTCGACAACCTCGATTGTCTTGATGTTGAGGCCAACACTGCTCGTCCAATTTGGATTACCGTGAATATCCCACAAGATGCAAAAGCGGGCGTATATAAGGCAAAGGTTAAGGTTTCACACTGCGGTTGCGGCTCGGTAACCCTCCCATTGGAGGTAGAGGTTGTAAATCAGGTGTTGGCAGAACCAAGCGAGTGGTCGTACCACCTCGACTTGTGGCAACACCCATCGGCTGTGGCTCGTGCAGAGGGCGTTGAGTTGTGGAGTGAGGAGCATTATGAGGCAATGCGCCCATTGATGCAGATGTTGGCAGATGCAGGACAAAAGGTTATCACTGCAACTCTCAACCGCGACCCATGGCAGTATCAGTGTTTTGACGACTATGAGCCGATGATATATTGGTATCTCTACGACAATGACGAGTGGAAATACGACTACTCTCGTTTCGACAAGTGGGTGGAGTTTATGATGTCGCTCGGCATCGATAAGCAGATTAACTGCTACGGTATGTTGCCTTGGGGCAAATGTACTCTCGATTATCAGGATATGCGCTCCGATGCAAAGGATAATCGCAATCGCAAGATTAACACCACACCACAGGAGGATAAGTATGAGAAGGTTTGGGGTCCGTTCCTCAAAGATTTCTCACAGCACCTCAAAGAGAAGGGTTGGTTGCACATTACCAACATGGCAATTGACGAGCGCAAACCTGAGGATATGGACGTTGCTGCGGCAATGATTAAGAAGTATGCTCCTGAGTTGGGCTTCGCAATGGCAGACAACCACGACTCGTACAAGCGCTACGCTAATATGCGTGACGTTTGCGTAGGTCAGCGTCACTCTGTGATGGCACCAGAGGAGATTGCAGCACGCCGCGCCAAGGGCGATGTTTCGACATTCTATGTATGTTGTAGTACTCTCTTCCCTAACGCATTTACCAACTCTCAGCCGTACGAATCTGAGTTGCTCAGCGTATACGCTGTTGCTCACGACTACGATGGCATGTTGCGTTGGGCTTACAACTCATGGCCTGCTCGTCCTGAGTATGACTCTCGATTCCGCTATTGGGCTTCGGGTGATACTTACATCGTATATCCGGGCGCACGCTCTTCGGTTCGTTTCGAGCGTTTGATTGATGGCGTAGAGCTCTTCGAGAAGGTACACGCTCTTCGTGCAAAGCACGCCGGAAATGAGGCTCTTGCTCCTATTGAGGCAAAACTCGCCGAGATGCGCCAGCTGAACCTCAACGATGTTTCGTACGATTGGATTACGTTCCTCGCCGAGACCAACAAGGCTATCAACGAAGCGGCAAAACAATTAGCTGAGTAATAACAGAGAGTTTTAGCGATATGAGCCACTTGTAAATAGGTGGCTCATATCGTTTTGAGTGTTTGGATTTTTGATTGCTGTATGATAGCCTCCGTTTCGCAATACATACTCGCTGTAAAACACTTGGATATAATGTCGAGAAGTCTTGGCAACGAGTCGGTGTATCCACTATTCGAAGATGGCAACAACGACAAATTGCGCTGTTCGATTGGCAACTCTGTCATTGTATTCGAAGTAATGTGCAAAGGTCGCAAGATGGCTATGCGTGTATATATGCGCCAACATCATAATCTAAGGGCCATATATGGCGACAGATACTATCCGAAAGAGTTGCTCATAAATGCAAGTGATTCGGATAGCGGTTTGGCAGATGTTGTATTGTGCGATTGGTATGAAGGGGTTTCGTTGCAGTGCAAAATCGAAAAGGTGTGCACCAAGCCATCAAAGATGCAGGCGTTGTCGCAGATGTTTGAGGAGTTTGCTTTGTCGTTGTTAAACGAGCGCTGGGCGCATGGTGATTTGAAGCCAGAAAATATCATCTTCTCTCCGGATGGACTTCATCTTATAGACTTTGATGCAATGTATTGCGAGGGGTTCACACCTGATGATTGTGTGGAGATTGGAACACAACAGTTTCAACACCCACTACGCAATCGGCACAACTTCGGTCGAGATATTGACGACTACCCGATAGCCCTTATCACAACCGTATTGGCGGCTCTGTCCTTAGATGGTACACTTGGGAAAGAGCTCCCCTTCAACGACTATCTGTTAATTAATCCACACCTTGCGATTGAGGGGCGAGATTCGATGTTGGAGCGCATTGAGAGGTTGTTCGCCGAACATGGAGATATACGGCACTATCGAATTGCACGACTCCTTCGTTCGCCCAATATAGCGTTGCCTCAATTAAAGAGTTTGTTGGAGTCTGCTCCGCAAGCAACAGACTCACCGGAGAAGTTGTCGCTCGAATACTACAATGGATATTGGGGCTTTGCGGTAGATGGACGTTTTGTGATACCGCCAATTTATGACTTGGCCTTCGAATTTAGTGAGGGGTTAGCGTTAGTGCAGGTTGGAGATGTTTGGCACTTTATAGATTCGACCGGCGCAATTACAATAACCTGTGGTCGAGGTCGCAATATAAAGCCGTTCCGCAACGGAAAATCACAAATCATCAGAGAAGATGGCAAATTTATCATACACCGAGATGGTCATATAGAGAAAGTCTAAGGAGATTGAAAGTATGTATTCACAAGAGATTACACGCCGCCATAGGGCAGCAATAGTTATCGCTATCGACCAATCGTGTTCGATGGGAGGACTCATACAGTTGAAGGGAGGTACGCTATCGAAAGCGGAGATGGTGTCAATCGTTACCGGCGATTTGATTGATGAGTTGATTATGCGCTCATGCCGAGATGGAAACTACCGTCACTACTATGATATTGCACTGATTGGGTACTCAGGAGATGAAGTGTACCCTCTTTTTGGTCGGGAGATAAAGTTCTACCCGATAACAACCCTTGCTGAGCAGAAGGTGGAGAAGGTTAAATATGACATCGATTACAAAACCCTCAGATTGGGAGTTCACCTATTTAATAACACCGTTTCACAATGGGTAAAACCTGTTTCAGGTGGAGCAACGCCGATGTGCAAGATGATAAACTGTGTAACGGCCCTTGTTGAGGAGTGGTGCTCGAATGAGGAGAACAAGGATAGTTTTCCGCCATTGGTATTCAACATTACTGACGGAGAGGCTTCGGATGCAAACTACGATATGTTGAGAAGTGCCGCCCTTCGTCTGCGCAAAACCGGCACCTCAGACGGAAATACGCTCTTTATGAATATTCACATTTCGAGCGAAAGCAATCATGAGTCTATCGTGTTTCCAAGCACATACGAAGTGCCTATCGAGATACACCACGCCCATCTGTTAATGGATATGTCGAGTATTTTGCCCGAACAAATTCACCCATATATCGGCACTTCTCGTACGCATATCTCCAAACCTCCATATATAGCCATGAGTTATAACGCCTCTATGTCAGAATTGGTGACAATGTTGAATATAGGCTCTCGCAGTTTGGTTGTTGGATTGTAGTATTTCTTTGCAAAAAACAATACTCCTTTTAACCTTTTGATAAAGTTCGTGTCTTAATAAGCAAAGGTGAAACTTAAAACTTTGCTTATATGAATACGAAATTTAGACTTTGGACTATCGCATTGGTTGTTGCGATTTTCTCGGTACAGTGTACGCAGGACAAAGACAACACGCCGTCTACCCCTTCAATGATTGACCAATTTTTTGAGGCGGGAACTTATGCCAACGAGGAAAAAACCATTAAATATCAAGAGTGCGAATTTCGCTCCGACCTATCGGGCAAATCACCACTCGTGGTGGTGTTGCATGGTCAATATGCAAACGGTTCGGATAACAAGGCACAACTGCATCAAGACGCAATGATTAAGGTGTGGCACTATCTCTATTCCAGCAACACAAAGGCTACCATGTTGGCGCCACAGTGCCCTACCGGCTATGATTGGGACGAGAATCCAAAGACATTCTCTCGCCTAACAATGGCTGAATTGTTGAAGGCTATGCTTGACGACTACATCAAGAAACACTCAAACATTGACCCTTCACAGGTATATATTTGCGGCTATTCTGACGCCAACAAACCGGCTGGTGCAGGTGGCGTTTGGAGAATGTTATCGGAGAATCCGGATATGTTCGCTGCGGCTATGGTTGTGGCGGCAGACCCTGACGACTCCATCTCGGCTGAAAAGGTGGCGAAAACACCCGTACTCTCGGTTAAGGGCAAAAGCGACATCTACGCAACATCGGATATGCTCGACACCTTTGCAGATTGGGTGCGAGATGCCGGTGGAAAGATTCGAGAGGATGTTATCCATGTCGGCAGCCGTGAGGATTTGTGTCGCGAAGCATTCAACACCGAGCGACTCGATTGGGTAATGCAATTTACAAAATAGGACTTCCCTTCCTAAGGCAAGAGGCGACCGTTGTGTACGGTCGCCTCTGCTCGTTTTTGTCAATGCTACTACTGTAACGGGTCAGCCTCCACACCCTCGAAGGTCATCTTCACAGGAAGAATATTGCCCTCATTATCGAATCGCAACTCGTCAATACAGGTACGGCGGTCATCTCCATCGGTCGAGCCGATAGGATGACGATGATAGACGATATAATACTTTCCACTTCGTGGATTGTGCATTACAGAGTGGTGTCCGGCTCCCGTGCCAATCGCCTCATCGGTCTGCAAAATCACACCACGCGACTCGAATGGACCAAGTGGGTTGTCGGCAATGGCATATGCTACACGATAGTTTGCCTGGCGCCACTTGCCCTCCGACCACATAAAGTAGTACTTTCCGTCACGGATAAACATAAACGGACCCTCAACATACTCGCCCGGGGTAATCTCCTTAAATAGTTCACCATCTTCGAATGGCACAAAACCCGTAAAGTCGTCATTCAACTTGCAGACATTACAATGCTTCCAACCACCATAATACATATAGTATGTACCATCGGTATCCTTGAACACAAATTGGTCAATAGGCTGTGCGCCATTGATGATATCATTGATAAGCGGTTTGCCGAGCAAATCCTTGAATGGTCCTGCCGGATTGTCGGCAACTGCTACACCAATACCACCCTCTTCGCCCTGCTTGACATTGTTGCACGAGAACATCAGATAGTATTTGCCATCTTTCTCGATGATTGATGGAGCCCACAATGCACTATTGAGCCACTTAATCTCCGTATTATCAATAATGCGCTCATGTTTGGTCCATGTCACAAGGTCCTTCGAAGAGAATGCATCAAAGTGCAACTGCTCGGGAAATGGCTTTGACCAAGTTGGGTAGACCCAATAGGTATCGCCAAAAATCACCCCCTCTGGGTCTGCATACCACCCTTCAAAAATGGGATTTCCACTACGTTTCGATTCTGTGCAAGATGTTGCAACAAGTGTTGCAACAGCGAAAATAAAAAGCTTTGTAAGATTTTTCATAGTTGTAATTATATTTTGAGTTAGTTTTTTACTCTGTATGCACGCTGAATACCCTTAATGCGCATTATGGCGTGGATAAGCATATCCACAACTCCCACCGAAGGCACCTCCACGCTGATAGTGCCAACACCTGTACCATCACCTCGTGAGTTGAGATTTATCGAACGGATATTCAACTTCATATCACGACTTACGACCTCGGTAATCTGATTTACCAATCCTGCCGAGTCGTTGGCATGTATCGCTATCGTAACACGGAATGCCCCCTGCGCATTCTCTCGCCATTTTGCCTCCATCACACGATACGGATACTGCTCACGCATACGCTTGGCATTCGGGCAATCGGTACGATGAATGGTGATACCCGTATTTATTGTTACAAAGCCAAAAATATCATCTCCCTTAATCGGGTTACAACACTTGGCGAGTTTATATACAATGTTGTTGATACTCTCGTCAATAACCAACGCATCACTCGACTGCTTTGCAGGTGTTGATGTGGTGGCTCGGCGGCGAGCCTCAGCCTCGGCCTCCGCAGCACGGCGCTCCTCGTCAGCCTCACCCGAAAGCCACTTCGATAGTATCTCTTTAACTACGGCAAGGTCTATCTTCTCCTCGGCAATAAGTTCGTAGAGTGCTGTGCCGGTGCGCTGCTTGTAGTATTTGCAGAGGTAGGCAACAACCTCATCTATGCTCTTGGTTATCTTCCAGTTTTTCAACTTGCGCTCCAACTCCTCGCGACCGAGATTTGCGCTCTTCGCCTGCTCCTCGCGGATTACCGACTTGATTTTCTGCTTTGCCTTTTGAGTTACAACAAAGTTCAACCAATCCGCTTTTGGTTGCTGGTTTTTCTGCGTCAAAATCTCGACAATGTCGCCATTGCGTAGCAACTCACGAATAGGCACGGCGCGACCATTTACCTTGCCACCCGAGCAGGTACAACCGAGGTTGGAGTGGATATCGAAAGCGAAGTCGAGAACGGTCGCCCCTTCGGGCAATTTGCGAATATCGCCATTCGGGGTATAGACGAAAATCTCGCCCGAAGCGGGTTTTGCATCGAAACGCTCGGCAATATCCTCTTTGGTTTCGCTCATCGTTTCGCGCAGACGCTGCAACCACTTCTCGCTGGTCTGCGCACCCTGATTTACACCCTTGTATCGCCAATGTGCTGCGATACCCAACTCGGCGATATTGTCCATTCGCTCGGTACGAATCTGTATCTCCACCCACTTGCCATCGCCCGCAGCAACGGTAGTGTGCAACGACTCGTAACCATTCGACTTCGGAATCGAAATCCAATCGCGCATACGGTCGGTGTTCGGCGTGTAGAAGTCGCTCACAATCGAGTACGCCAACCAGCACTGCGCCTTTTCGAGATTTTCGGGGCAATCGATGATAATACGAATAGCGAAGATGTCGTAAACACCCTCGAAAGGCACCTTCTGCTTGCGCATCTTGTTCCAAATGGAGTAAACAGATTTTGTTCGGCTCTTGATGTGGTACTTTATACCTGCCGCATCAAGTCCCTTGCGAATAGGCTCGACAAAACGCTCAATAAAGTTCAAACGCTCCTGCTCGCCTTCACGCAACTTATCTGTAATATGCTTGTGGTCAGCAGGTTCGAGTTGCGCCAACGAGAGGTCCTCCAACTCGCTCTTGATATTGTACAGACCGAGTTTGTGGGCAATCTGTGCGTAGAGATTCATCGACTCCCACGCCTTCTTCTGTCGCTTCTCCTCGGGGAACATCGCTATCGAACGCATCACCTCCAAGCGGTCGGCGAGTTTTATCAAAATGACACGAGGGTCCTCCGAATATGACACAATCATATCGCGGAAGTCCGAAGCCTGGTCGGATTGGGTGTTTAGTTTGAGTTCCGAGATATTTGTCAAACCCATAACCACACCTATAACCTCCTCGCCAAACTCCTTGCGGATTGTTTCGAGCAGGGTTTCAAGCGCCTCGTCATCATCTCGTTTCGCCTCGATGCGCACCACATCGTGGAGAATTGATGCAAGGGTAGAATTTCGTCCAAGACCAACTTCGGTAGCGACAATGTGTGCCACCTCTACGGCATGGTCCAACATCGGGCTTCCATCGTAGCGTATCAAACCCTCCATTTGCTCCGCAGCGAATACAAGTGCCTTATCCACCAACTCCTGTGTGGTGGTCGAGAACTGATTTTTTACAGCCTCTCTCAATTTGCTATACCTTTCAAATAACTCCATACTCTCGTCTCTCGTCTTTCGTCTCTCGTCTAATAATGTACAAACGCTCTCCTGCTGTTGCGTATTGTTTTCGCTCCTCTTCGGAGAGTCGCTTTTCATACTCTATCTCCTCCACCTCGAAACCGCACTCTCGCAAGCGGTCGGCATAGTCGCGACCATAGATGCGGCGGTGGTCATACTGCCCGAACACCCGTGCACGCTCTTCGGGTGTGGTTATCGAGCTATCTTCAAATGTCTGCTCTCGGTTGTAATCTTGTGGCACAAGCACCACGCCCCAACCCCCTTTGCGGAGTATGCGGTGCAACTCTCGCAGAGCCTTCCTATCATCTTCAACATGTTCAAGGATATGGTTGCAAATCACCACATCGACACTTTCGTCTTCGAGGGGAATATCCTGAATATCGAAGTGCAACTTCGCCAATGGGCTCTCCAAGTCGGCGGTGAGGTAGTTGTCGGCATGCTCCTCGCCGTAGTGCTTTTCAAATTGGTGTTTCAGCGCCACCTCCGGGGCGATATGAAGCAGTGTAGGGTAGCCATTCAAGAGGTCGGTTTCACGCTCGATGTAGAGCCACAACAGGCGGTGTCGCTCCAACGCAAGGCATCGTGGGCATAGGGCATCACGGCGAGAAACACTGTAGCCGTATGGCAGAAACTCGCGCACCTGCTTGTCACAGATAGGGCATTTGCGCCCTCTGCCGGCATACCACAAGCCGAGAATCGGCACACCCCACCCTGCAATCCTCTGCAAGAAGGTGCGAGGCAGATGGTTTAGCGACCACTTGATGAATGACCTCATAAATTAAGAATTATCTGTTTTCTACTCCTCAATAATTTTGTTTACATCGTTTTCTGCTTTGCGCAATTTCTCGCGGCAGAGAGCAATCAACTCGGTTGCTCGTGCCACTCGCTCCGACAATGTGTCGATGCTGTTCTGCTCCTCTCTGAGTGACTTCAAAATCTGCTCAATCTCCGCTATCGCCTCTTTGTACGACATCTCCATAGTATCAGCCTTAATTAGTTTTCCGTTTTTCAACGACTTTGGCGTTGATAACTCCGTCTGCCAAAGCGACTTCGATTCCATCTCCAACACCTACATCTTCAACGCTTTGCAATGCTTTTCCCTCCTTGCGGGCTATGGCATAACCGAGTCGAAAAATGCGCTCAGGGGCGAAATTTGCCACCACCGTTGCAATGCCCTCCAAGCGATGCTTTTCGCTTTGCAGTATTCGCTCCGCCAAGTGTCGCACATCTGCCGAGAACTGCTCCAAGCGGAGTGTTGCCGAATGTGTCGCCTGACGACAAATATCGCGCAACGAAATGGCGCAGTACTCCAACGCTCCATCAAAATCGGTTACTCGCTGGTCTATCCACGCCGCCACAGCCGTAGGTGTTTTCAGTGGCGTATGTGCTACCATGTCGGTAACGCTTGTATCCTTGTCGTGTCCGATACCCGTCAGCACGGGCAACGGAAACTGCGTTACGGCAAAGGCGAGCAGATAGGAGTTGTAACACTCCAAATCGCCAGTAGAGCCACCACCACGAATTATTGCTACGGCATCGAACTCATCGCTTCGCTCGGCAACGGCATACAACGCCGCCACAATGCTCTCATCGCACCTCTCGCCCTGCATTGTAGCCTCGAACAACTCTGTTTCGATGCGGTAGGCACTGCGCTCCAACTCCTTCATAAAGTCGCGATAACCCGCAGCCGTAGCGCTCGAAATCACCGCCACACGCTGTACCACCAACGGCATCGGCAGAGAACGATTCATATCCCATACCCCCTCCTTTTGGAGTTGCTCGATGGTCTGCTGTCGGCGGCGTTCCATATCGCCTATGGTATGCAGAGCGTCAATCTGCTGAATCTGCAACGACATACCATAGACTGCGTGGTGCTGGACGGTCGCCTTAAAGAGAATCTTCATACCCTTTGCAAGGCGTTGTCCGCTCTCCTGCTCGAAACGACCGATGGTGCTCATCACCTGCGAACGCCAAATCGTAGCCCTCGCTTGTGCCTCGGTTGCCCCTGTCTTTTCGTTCTTCTCGATAAGTTCAATGTAGCAGTGTCCCGAAGCGTTAATTTTAATATCGGCAACCTCCGCACTCACCCACACCGGCAACGGCAATGCGTCTGCCAGAGCAATGGATATTCTGCCTTGTAATTGGGCTAATGTTATGTGTGGAGTATCGTTCATTATTAAAAAAGTCCTTTAATTGTCAATTCGTCAATTGTCAATTTATCTAATCACGATATACGGCTCTTTCGGCATCGCCTTGCCTTTTGGGAGTTGCACCGCCAAAACATACTCGCTCTCGACCGCCTTGCCTTGCTTGGTTGCGGGTTGCCACGCAGGGAGCGACTGCAAAACCCTTAATACTCGTTTGCGAAATTGGTGGTCGGTGGATTCGAGTTCCGTGCCGAGCCTAAACGAGCCATCTGCCCCAATCGTATAGCGAGCCACATATCTTGCCACACCCCAACTCTCGTTCCATTTCACTCGCTCCGAAACATAGTCGGCAAGTGGTTTATCACCTAAAAATTGCGCCTCCTTGTCGTAGCGCAGAGTAACGATAATAACCCCATTGTTCGCCCTCTCGCCATATTTTGCTACGGTCGCCTCGTTGGCTTCGAGGTGGTCGATGTGCTCGATATTCTTCTCGGGAATATGCTTCACACTCTCCATCTCCACGCCATTTACGATATACAAAGGCGTTTGTGTCTGCGCTGTGGCAGACACAAAATGCAGAATGCAGAATGCAAAATGCAGAATGATAATATAAAAACCCTTAATTGTCAATTGTCAATTCTTCAATTGTCAATTAGATAAACAAAGTTTATCCCAACTCCTGCTCCTTCAAACGCTCCGCATTCTCGGCAACGATAAGGTGGTCGATGCAATCCTGAATATCACCGTCCATAAATGCCGACAAGTTGTAAATCGTATAGTTGATGCGGTGGTCGGTAATTCGGCCCTGCGGATAGTTGTAGGTACGAATCTTTGCCGAACGGTCGCCTGTCGAAACGAGCGTCTTACGCTTCGATGCAATCTCATCGAGGTACTTCTGATATTCGAGGTTGAAGATACGGGTACGCAACTCCTCAAACGCCTTCTCGGTATTCTTAATCTGCGACTTCTGGTCCTGACACTGCACCACGATACCTGTCGGAATGTGGGTAAGTCGAATTGCCGAGTAGGTAGTATTTACCGACTGACCACCCGGTCCCGAAGCACAGAAGATATCCTTGCGAATATCGTTCCACGACACCTCAACATCGAACTCGTCAGCCTCAGGCAAAACGGCTACCGATGCAGCCGAGGTATGTACACGACCTTGTGTCTCGGTCTGTGGCACACGCTGTACGCGGTGTACACCCGACTCATATTTGAGAGTACCATATACGCTGTCGCCTGTAACTTTGAGGATAACCTCCTTGTAGCCACCGACAACACCCTCCGAGAAAGAGGTTACCTCGTAACGCCAACCCTTCGACTCGATATACTTGGTATACATACGGAACAAATCGCCAGCAAACAATGCCGCCTCGTCACCACCCGTACCACCACGAATTTCGAGTACCGCATTTTTGCCGTCCTGAGGGTCTTTCGGGATAAGGAGAATCTTTATCCCCTCCTCCATCTGCTCAATTGCTGGCTCCAACTCGGCTATCTCCATGCGTGCCATCTCACGGAACTCCTCGTCCTTCTCGTTGGCGAGGATATCCTTTGCATCAGCAAGCGCCTGAATTGCCTTGCGGAACTTTTCGGAGGTCTCGATAATAGGCTCCAACTCCTTGTACTCCTTGTTGTACTGAACAAACGACTTGACATCTGCAATCACTTCGGGGTCGGTGAGTTTTTGTCCCAACTCCTCGTACTTGATTTTCAGACCATCAAGACGCATCAAGATTGAACTATCTGCCATAAATATATTTTGTAAATTTTGTGAATCATTATTTCAACTCGCTCAACCAACGGAGCAACAGATGTTGCCACTCCTTCTGGTACGAGAATCTGTCGTAGTTACCCCAACCGTGTCCGCCCTCAGGGAAGACATACATCGCCGCCTTAACGCCATGATAGTGCAATGCTGCATAGTATAATGCTGCTCCTGCTGCCGGTACGGTGGTATCGTCATCGCTCAAAATCAGTATTGTTGGAGGGGTTTGCTCGCTTGCAATCTTATCCATCGCCCACTCGTCTGCCTCGGCTTCGGTGTGCTTCTTGCCGAGCAGATTGCGGAACGAGCCTTTATGCGTATTGAAGTCGCCCGCTGTCAATACCGGATAGAACAAAATCGAGTAGTTCGGTCTATCCTCAACTGCCGGAATGTTCGATGCGCTTGCAGCGAGGTGTCCTCCTGCCGAAAAGCCCATAATGCCCACCTTTGCAGGGTCTAAACCCCACTTTTTCGCCTTTTTACGCACGATACGAATAGCCTCAACCGCATCTTCGAGTGGCACCTCCTTGTGTCCATTTGGCAAGCGGTATTCGAGAACAACACCTGTAATGCCGTTCTTGGCGAGCCACTGCGCCATAAGATAGCCCTCCTGGTCCATCGAGAGTTTGCCGTAGCCACCACCCGGGCAGATTACCACCGACTGTCCCGTAGCCTTCGCTTTATCGGCATGGTAGATATACATCACCGCCTCGGTAGTGTTCACAAGGCGATGTTTAGAAGCTTCGTATGCCTTGCCAGTTAAACCGTTCGAGTGAGGGGCTTTGTCGTTGCTCCAAATAACAATCTTCTCGTCTTCAAATAGCGGTGTTCTCGTCTTCTCCTGCGCCTCTGCCGAGAGAAGCGATGCGCCTAAAATAGCCATAGTCAAGATAAGTTTTTTCATAGTTTAACTCTCCTTTACTTCTTTTTATTCAATAGCTTTAACCACTTGTTAAGAGCCTCTTGCCACTCCTTCTCATAGCGAAAACCCTTACGACAAACCCAACCGTGTCCGCCCTCAGGATAGATGTGCATAGATGCCTTCACGCCGTGATACTTCAATGCTTGATAATAAAGCAACGAACTAATTGGCGGCACGGTGCCGTCATTATCGCTCAACAGTAAAATTGTTGGCGGTGTAGTCGCTGTAACTTGGTTTTCCAACGAGTATTGCTCTCGCAAAGCGAGTGGATGCGCTTTGCCTAACAAGTGCAAGAATGTTCCGTGATGAGTCATACATCCGGTACCCGAAATAACAGGATAGAACAATACGGTAAATGCAGGCTTCTTTGCATCTTCGGTGAATGTTGATGTGTAGGCAGCAAGATGTCCTCCCGCTGACGAGCCACAGATGCCCACCTTCGCAGAATCTACGCCCAACTTTTTGGCATTCTTACGCAAGTATGCCAAACCAGCCTGTGCATCTTCAAGCGGAACCTCTTTGTGTCCGAAGTTTGGAAGGCGATATTTCACAACCAACGCCGTAACGCCGATACTCTTGAAATACTCGGCAATGGCAAAGCCCTCGCGCTCGATACATACATTTCTGTATCCCCCACCCGGAAGTATCACGACGGCCTGTCCTGTCGCCTTCTCGGCATCAGCCTTATAGAGGTAGAATACAGTCTGCGACACATTACTGATATGTCCACTCTTGTTTCGAGCCTCGTCTGCGGTAATCTCGTTGGAGTGAGGAGCATTGCTATTGTTCCAATGCTTGATAATCTTATCGGCATTGCACGGAATCTCCACAAAGGTCTGCTGTGCCGATGCTCCAAACACAACTGCGAACAGGAGTGCAAAACTCAAAATTCGTTTCATAATCGTAATATATGCTATTTTACAATGTTGATAATTTTGCCCGGAACAACGATAATCTTCTTCGGAGCAGCACCCTCCAACCACTTTTGAGCCTCCTCCTTCGTTACGATATCCGCCTGAATATCGGCTGGCGAGGTTGTGAGTGGGTACTCCTGCTTGAAGCGGAGTTTGCCGTTAATCATCACAGGATACTCGAATGCGCTCTCCACCAAGTACTTCTCCTCGCATAGAGGGTACGAAGCATCACACACGCTATCCTTGTGTCCCAACATCGACCACAACTGCTCAGTGATATGCGGAGCAAATGGGTTGAGAAGTATTGTAAGCGGCTCCAAAATTTCGCGCTTGTGGCACTCTCCCAACTCGTTAATGCAAATCATAAACGCTGCAACCGAGGTGTTGAACGAGAAGTTTTCGATATCCTCTCTAATCTTCTTTATAGTCTTGTGCAAGGTTTTCAACTCCTTGTCGGTGGCCTTCTCATCGGTCACCGCCCACTCGCCCGTGCGGGTGTGGAACAGTCGCCAATAGCGGCGCAAGAACTTGTGAACGCCATCAATGCCGTTGGTATCCCAAGGCTTCGACTGCTCCAATGGTCCGAGGAACATCTCGTACATACGGAGCGTATCTGCGCCATACTGCTCGACAATATAGTCCGGATTTACAACATTAAACATCGACTTCGACATCTTCTCAACTGCCCAACCGCAGATATATTGTCCATTTTCGAGGATAAACTCTGCATCGGCAAACTCCGGACGCCAAGCGCGGAAGGCATCGAGGTCGAGAATATCATTTTTCACAATGTTTACATCGACATGAATCTCCTGTGTTTCGTACTCATTGCGGAGGTTGAGCGACACAAACTTGTTTGTGCCAACCACACGATATACAAAGTTCGAACGACCTTGAATCATACCCTGATTTACCAACTTGCGGAACGGCTCGCTCTCGCAAACATAGCCGAGGTCGTAGAGGAACATATTCCAGAAACGCGAGTACATCAAGTGTCCCGTAGCGTGCTCGATACCGCCGACATACAAATCTACGCTGCGCCAATAGTCGTTAGCCTCCTTCGAAACGAGAGCCTCCGAGTTGTGTGGGTCCATATAGCGGAGGTAGTATGCCGAAGAACCTGCAAAGCCCGGCATTGTCGAGAGTTCATACTCCCAACCCTCAATGCGTGCCAATGGTGGCTCGCCCTGCTCGGTAGGTCCGAAGTTCTCGATTGGCGGCAAGGTCAGCGGCAACTCGCTCTCGTCAAGCGGGAGTGCCATATCGCCCTTGTAACGAATTGGGAACGGCTCTCCCCAATAGCGTTGGCGCGAGAATATAGCGTCACGCAAACGATAGTTTACAAGTCGCTTACCAAGACCTCGATTCTCCACCTCCTCGAACATCTCAACAATGGCAACCTTAACATCTTTGCCATTGAGGAAGTCGGAGTTTATGAGGCAGCCCTCCTTTGCATCGTACGAAGACTCTTCGAGGTTTCCACCCTCAACCACAGGCACGATATCTAAACCAAAGTGACGAGCAAAGGCATAATCACGAGAGTCGTGCGCAGGAACAGCCATAATTGCGCCCGTTCCGTAGCCCGCCAACACATAGTCCGAAGCGTAAATCGGAATACGCTTGCCAGTGAATGGATTTGTCGCATACGAGCCGGTGAATACTCCGCTTACGCGCTTTGTTTCGGCAATACGCTCACGCTCGCTGCGCTTCTTGGTCTGCTCAATATACGCCTCAACCGCCTCCTTCTGCTCAGCAGTGGTCATATCTGCAATCCACTCGTGCTCCGGAGCAACAACCATAAATGTTACACCAAAGATTGTGTCGGGGCGAGTAGTGAAAATCTCCAATTTGCGGGTTTCGCCATTTGCCATCTCTGCATCGAAGAATACCTGCGCACCCTCCGAGCGACCTATCCAATTGCGCTGAATCTCTTTGAGCGACTCGCTCCATTCAAGCTGGTCGAGTCCATCGAGCATACGCTGTGCATAAGCCGTAACACGCAACAGCCACTGCTTCATTCGCTTCTGCTCGACAGGGAATCCGCCACGAACAGACAGACCATCTTTCACCTCATCGTTTGCGAGTACGGTACCCAACTGTGGACACCAGTTCACCATTGTATCGGCACGGAAGGCAAGGCGATAGTTTTGCAACACCTGCTCCCTCTCTGCCTCGCTCTTTGCGCTCCACTCCTCTGCGGTAAAGTGCAACTCTGTGGTGCAAGCCGCATCAACTCCCTCGGTGCCGTGCTTCTCGAAGTGCGCTACGAGGTCTGCGATAGGCTCTGCCTTTTGGGTAGCGTTGTTATAGTAATGGGCGAACATTTTAAGAAATGCCCACTGTGTCCATTTGTAGTATTCGGGCTCGCAAGTGCGTACCTCACGGCTCCAATCGTAGGAGAATCCTATTTTGTCCAACTGCTCACGGTAGCGGGCAATATTCTGCTCGGTGGTTACGGCAGGGTGCTGACCTGTTTGGATAGCATACTGCTCGGCAGGCAAGCCAAAGGCATCGTAGCCCATAGGATGCAAAACATTGTAACCACACAATCGCTTGTAGCGCGAGTAGATATCCGAGGCGATATATCCGAGTGGGTGTCCCACATGCAGACCTGCTCCCGATGGGTATGGGAACATATCCAACACATAGAACTTCGGGCGGGAGTTGTCTACCTCAACCTTGTAGATACCTCGCTCCTGCCACTCCTTTTGCCACTTACTTTCAATCTCTTTGAAATTGTACTCCATATACTTATATTGTTATTTTTGAATTTGCTCTCTTCGTGTGCGTGCGTACGCATATGCGCACTCAATTCGCAAAGATAGCGAATAAAATTGAGAATTAAGAATTAAGTATTAAGAATTTTAGATAAGACACATGATAAATGCAAAATGCATGTAACAGAAAAGCCTGCAATCGCCATTTTTGGCGGTGCGGAGATACACGCAGGAGGTAACCTTCGGTGAGAATCCGCAAAAAGAGCCAGCCTAACAAAATCTGTTAGGCTGGCTCTCATGAGGTCTGAAGCGGATTCGAACCGCTGTACGAGGTTTTGCAGACCTCTGCCTAGCCACTCGGCCATCAGACCATTTCTCTCCCTTTCGGAGTGCAAATATACAAACTTTTATCCAATCTGCAAATTTTATTCTCATTTTCCGCCAAAACTTTTGTTTTTCGGCATAAGCAAAGGAGGTCTGAGAGGGCAAGGAATGAGGAGTAAAAACATTCTGCGCTCTCCTATTGGGCGACCAGCGGGTGCAAATCCTATTTAATCCCATAATCACCTGCGCTGTGACCACGCTCTGCGTCCGCAATAACTAAAAAACCAACCGCCGACCCCAAAAAATTAAAATTATAATTCCCATATCTTGCTAAATATCAACGACATATCCCGTCTATTTTTGTTTATTTTCACGACTTGGTTACAATTTGTAAGTTTTGTCAGCGCTTTATCTTACGATTTTATGCATAATTTCCCAAATCGGTTTCAATTAAAAGGCAAAACTCATTGAGCTGTGATTTTTTGCAAAAAATATTGTTACAATATGTAAAATATGTATAATTTCGCACTTGTTGTTGCTGAAAAAACAGAAAAAAATCACACATATTTTTATTAATTTATTAATTTTTATTTGTTATGAAAAAGTTTTTTGCACTTGCACTTTTGGCAGCCGTTGCACTTGTTGGCTGTAATCCGAACGACCCAGACAATGGGGGGGGGAACAATCCTGTTAAGCCTTGTACTGAACACGATGCTGACTATATCCTCAACGAGGTTTCGGGCATCTACTACGGTAACCAATATAGTGCATCTGAGGATGTTTTCAACTATGGTCTTGTTTTGTCGAATCAGCCAAATGTTTACGACATTGTAACAGGTGACATTCTCGCTATTTGGCCTAACTCACAGTATTTTTTCCTTGACCTTTATTCGACAACTCCATCTTCAAATTACAGCGTTTCATTCAAGATTCCTAACGGTGTATATACTTTTGATGTGGAAAACAGCGCAACGGCTGGTACAGTCGGCGCAGAATACTCATATCTTGTTCTCGTAGGTGAAGACACAGAGAGCGAAGATGGAGCAGAGGTCGTATATTTTGAAAGCGGCGTTGTTTCCGTTTCGGACAATCTTATTGATGCTGTGTTAATAACCGCAGAGGGCAAGCAGTATCATATTCAATGTGGAAATGACAGCGTTGATAACACCAATTCGTTTGGTGCTGCCGCAATTCCAGGAGAGTATTCGACTTTGACCGGCAATTTGACTGTTCCTTTCAATGTGCCATATTTGATTGCTGAGCATTTTGGTGATTACTATGTACTTGGTAAGGACGATTGGGTGCTTTATCTCTATGATTTAGAAAGTGGACACACTGTTATGTTGGAACTTCTCGCTCCTACAAGCAATGCCGAAACGCTCCCTCTTGGAACATTCTCTGTATCAAACGATATCAGCAAGTCGCAACTTGTTTTCCCTGGATATGTTGATGCTTACGGCGAATCATACTTCTCGTGGTATGCACAAATAGATATGGAAACAGAGGAAGGTCTCGCCCTTGCCCCAATTAAGAGCGGCTCGGTTACTATTGCACAGGATGGAGAATCTTATTCTGTAGCGTTTAACCTCAAAGACGATAAGGGTAACACAATTGATGGAACATGTGTTTCGGAGGTAGAAATTTACTCTGATGTAGCCGGCGCATCTGTTTTCAAGGTTTCGGCTAACAACCAACCAAAGTTGCCTAAGTTTGCCCACGCGAAAAAGCAACCTACTCCTCGCAAGGTTAAGCCTACAATGGTTTTGAAGAAGTAAAACACGGTTTTTGATTTTACAATAATTTATGAAAGGCAGGTAGCGAGAGTTGCCTGCCTTTTTCATCGGAAAAAGAATAGTTGTTTTTTATGAAGCGATTACTACTTGTAACCTGTACTGTGGTTGCGATGTGTGCATGCAACCATGCAAATACAGTCGCCAACACAACCCCTCCACGCCCCGAAAATGCGCTCTCAACACTTACCGAGGATTTGACACTGAGTTTTGGAGATGACACATCGCTTGTATATGCCGACTGCTTTGGCGACTACTACGATATAGGGCTATATATGTGGCAATTCTACTTTATGGAGTTCGAGAAGAAAGAGCAACTCTGTATTGAGGTTATGGTATCCTCAACAGAACTCGTTATCCCCACCGGAACTTTCGCCGCCACAAGCAATATCTTTCAAGAGAACGGACTTTTGCGAGGTGTTGTAGATGAAGAGAACTATGATGCCTATTCGTGGTACACCCGCCTTGCCACAACAAATATGGAGGCAGCAAAAGCTCCTATAACGGCAGGCACAATGACTATCATCGCCAATGAAGATGGCACACACACTGCAACATTCAACCTGCTTGATGATGCTCAAAACAAGGTCATAGGCGGTTGTACAAACTCGATTATTATTGAAGATTTTAGGTTGTAAGGGTTAGTAAAGTGGCGCTTTCGCTTTTTCGTCATTGCGTACTCCCTACCCTTTCACGGTGCAGGTGATTACAGGATTGAACAGGGGGCGCTCACTTCGCTCGCTTACAGAGGTGCAGTTCAAATTTTTTACAACATTAAAGTGTATCTTCCCTAAAATAATAGAGCGTATCCAACTATTTTTTTGGATACGCTCTATCATTCAAAATCGTATAACAACCCTACTCTGTAAGTTGTCGCAAGGCGTAATTAATACTCAAATACGCCTCTCCAAGGTCGCTCGGAATGTAGAAGTAGTGATTTGAAGATTCGTAAGCAATCTTTGAATCGGCAGACATAACAGGCATCATATCCTTAATTAGTTTAATCTCCGCCTCGCAAGCCTTACGCATAATCTCTTTATACTCTGCTTTTTTCGCACTATCTTTCTCTTTCAAATAGAGATTACGAGCCTCAAAGAAGCGTCCTTGCTCTGCCGAAGATTGAAGGTGTATGCGGATAGCCTCTGTACGATTTAACTGCTCCCAAACACGCTTTTTAACATCTCCTTTTGCTATTTTGTATGCTTTTTTGAGAAGAGAGACACCCTTCTCGAAACCTTCGGCACTCTTTGACATTTGACCATACCATACATCGATAGGATATATTATACGCCAACGGTCGTAGGTGTCGTAAGGTATTCCAACCATTGTAGCATCGTAATTGGTAGGTGTAGTGTAAAATATATTGGAAGGTCCAACATGATGAGGTCCATTATATATTGCCGAAATATTGAACGGATACTCAGGGTATGTTGCCGAGCACTCACGCCAAGCCTCACGAACAAGTTTTCCTACCTCTTCTCCATACTCTTCGCGCGCCAACTTCTCAACCGCTTCATTCGCTGTACTCTTTTTATCGAACGATTGGAACAACTTCATATTTTCAGTTGGATAACCACCCAAACTCCAACTCAAAAATACTCCATCCACGCCCTCTTTCGATAGATTTTCGGCATGTTGTGCCACAAGGTCAAGTACCGGTATAGATGGGGTAATAGACATCTCCCAAGTGGAATTTACCTGTACTTTTGCCATACATTTCAATCCGGCTGCCTTGGCATATCCCCAATTTCGGATTGCTCGCTCACCCGGACCCACAACCGACATCGAGTATTCGTTAATCTTCGACTTCACTCCTCCACGGTTGATTGGCATACCCCACTCGCTAACACACATATATCTAACATTTTTAGGGAGATTTTCTATTATCTCCTTACACTCGTTATCAGGCCATTTCCAATCCCAAACAATAACCTCTGCTTCGGGAGCAACCTTGTGAACTCCTCGCTCCATGGCAGTGTTGATGGCTGCTTGCAACTTGGCATACGAGCCACTGCCGCAATGAGGACATCTTTTGTAGTACTTATAACGAGAAGTACAATTAGTGAAGTTTTCCGATGCTGTAATCGTAAAAATTCCTCCCAATCCCTTAACTTGCGAGAAAACTCTCTCCAACGAACGAGTAAGCCAATTCAACACCTCCGGATTTGAAGGGCAGAATGACTTAATACCTTTTATGGTATATCCTCCATACGCCTTACGCTCCGGCGTAGAATCGAACCACTCCGGATCCATTCCACGAGGTTCGTTCATATAGAGAAAAACCTTTACTCCATATTTTGCTGCTCGCTCAACCAAACGCTTCAACCCTTCGATTCGCTCTGCGGCACGACTATCTCCCGGAAATCCCTTATCATCAGGTTCTACCAATGTGCGCAAAACCACATGAATCCATATTCCATTCACGCCAACCTCTGCCAAACGGCGGAACATCTCCTCGGGATAGGTTGTCATATCCTTATCGAGCAGAGCATCTCCATAGTTTGCAAAATAGGGATATACAATCTTCAAATCAAATCCACTTTCATCTTTCTGTGGCTGTATTGCAGGACCTTTAACCTCTTCAAATTCGCGTATAAACTCAAATCGAGGTTCTTCTGTAACAAAAGGATTTATTCCTAATCCCTTTATCTCTTTCGCTATCTCCTTGGCACGCTCACGCATTTCGGCAGTAGGTTCAACATAGCGCAATTGCGTGCAGTAAGGTTTAATCTTACCGAGTTTATCATAGAGAAAATCGTCCTCTATAAGATGAAATTTCAACTCCTCGCGACTCATTCCCAACAACTGCATAATCTGCTCGTATGGGAGAAGATGCCAATTTCGGCGAAGAATGGTAATATAACCCTGTTTGGTCGCCCACTCTTTCTCGATAGTCTGTTTTTTAGATAGACCCATAGAGGTAGCCAACTCCTCTACCTTCTCCACCGAAGTACCAAGAATTGCAGCCAATTTACCCTTCTCCACAACACTCCAATTGCGCCATACAAAGGTGTATTGGCGATGTGGGAAGTAGGCAAACTCTAACGCCGGAGTTCTGCCATCCTCACCAGGCAGTTTCTGCGCCACAACATCAGCGCACAGAAAAACTACAAACATCAAAATAGTTAGAAATCTCTTCATTGCTCTATTTTCTTTAATTAGGTTAAATTAGGTTAATATTCTATCCAACTTTTACCATCGCCTCAATAGATTTCGAAGCCTTTTGTCTGGTCACCTCATCGAGTTCAATCGTTGGTGACTCGTTTTCGAGGCAGGCGATAATACTTTCGAGCGTTATCATCTTCATATACTCGCACTCGTTGCATGCCTTACCCTCGATAGATGGCGCAGGGATAAACTTTTTCTGCGGATACCTCTTCTCCATCTCTGCCAAGATACCCGGCTCGGTAACTACGATAAAAGTATCGCAATCGCTCTCTCCGCAGTATGACAAAATACCCGCCGTAGAGCCGCAATAGTCCGCTAAATCGGCGACCTCTCCCCTACATTCGGGGTGAACAACAACTTTTGCCTCAGGGTGCGCCTTTTTAAGGATTAAAATACCCTCTTTTGAGAACTTTTCGTGAACATGGCAAGCGCCGTTCCACAAAATCATATTCTCGCGCCCTGTAATCTTTTTGATATAGGAACCGAGATTTTTATCGGGAGCGAAGATTATCGGTTGCTCGCGCGGAATGGACTCTACCACCTGCAAGGCATTTGACGAGGTGCAACATATATCTGTCAGAGCCTTCACACCCACCGTTGTATTCACATACGACACAACGAGAGCTTCGGGGTGTTGCGCCTTGAACGCAGCAAACTCCTCGGCATTGCACGACTCGGCGAGCGAGCAGGTCGCCTCAGGGTTAGGGATAAGCACCTTTTTCTCGGGCGAGAGGACCTTTGCAGTTTCGCCCATAAAGTGAACTCCGGCAAAGAGGATAGTTTTTGCCTCAATATCGCGTGCCTTGACCGACAACGCCAACGAGTCGCCCAAGAAATCTGCCACCTGTTGCACCTCCGGGCGAGTATAGTAGTGCGCCAAAATTACAACGCCTTTCTCGCGCTTCAACTCTTCGATTCTTTGGACAAGTTTTTCCACACCCATTTTTTATTATTTGTTTTATAAATTTAATTAAATAATGAATTAATATAAATCTAAACAACAACAATAATAGCTGTTGAAAGTGTTGATATCTTTTTTCCGAAAAAAGTTACTAACCTCCGTTTTTGAAAAATTTTATAAACCTCTGCGCTAACACCCTGATAGAGCCAATTTCGCCCCCACTTTTCAACAAATGTTTATAATTGGTTTTAACATTTTAACATTGTTATTTTTGAACAATTTTAATTAAAATAATTCAAATAAAAATAACAACAATTTTTAATAAGTCGGGTGAATTTTGAAAACCTCAAAAGTTATTACAACTTATCAAAAGTTTTCCACCCCTTATCAACACATTTCTTCCATCTTATCAACAACTTTTCTCGCCACTTGTTGATACACCTCCGCAACCTGCGGAACAGTGTTTACTGCCGGTACTCCATCGTCAGCACCCTGCATAATGTCTTGAATTATAGGTACTTCGCCCAATAAATCAACTCCTACGCTCTCGGCGTATCGTGCTGCGCCACCCTTGCCGAAAATGTAGTAACGGTTGTTCGGCAATTCGGCAGGCGTAAACCACGCCATATTCTCCACAACCCCTAAAACCGGTATGTTTACATTCGGATTTCGGAACATCTCAACACCACGAACTACATCTGCCACAGCCACTTGCTGAGGAGTTGAAACAATAATCGCTCCGCCAATACGCAATTCGTTAATTATTGACAAATGTATGTCGCCCGTACCCGGAGGAAGGTCAATTAATAAAAAATCTAAATTTCCCCACTCGGTTTGGTGGATAAGTTGGCGTAATGCGCTGTTTGCCATGGTGCCACGCCACAACAGAGCATCGTTCTTGCGGATAAACATCGCTATCGAAATCAGCTTTATTCCCCCCACCTCGGCAGGTACGATATAGTCGCGACCGTCAACTTGTATTGCATCGGGCAGATAATCCTCCACACCGAACATCTTCGACTGCGAAGGGCCGTAGATATCGGCATCGAGAACACCGACTTTGTAACCCTCCTTTGCCAACGCTACGGCGAGGTTTGCGGTAACGGTCGATTTGCCCACTCCACCCTTGCCCGAAGCGACGGCTACAATATGTTTGATATTTGCGGTGGTCGAGAAGTTGTGCATCTCCTCGATAGCGGCATTTTTGGCTGCTCGCTTGGCACTCTTCTCGCCCTCTTTGATAACGACAACGACCTTGTAGTCGGGGTAAGCCGCAGCGATGGTCTGCTCTACTCGGCTCTTGATTTTTACGGCAAACGGGTCACGCGCCTTGCGGAAGATAAGCGACACAACGACCTTCTCCCCCTCAATCTCGGCACCCTCAAAAATTCCTGCTGTTACAATATCCTGCTCCAATTCGGGATGAAAAACACCGTGAAGAAGCTCTTTAATTTTGTTTCTCATAATAACTTATGTATCGTCATTGCGAGAGCCGAAAGGCTCGTGGCAATCTCCCTTATTGTTTTTTTAGTGAAATTAGTGAGTTTAGTGAATTTAAGGATTGGCGCATCACTAAACTCCTTATATTCCCTATTCTCCCTAAATTCTCTATCTCTTGTGCCAAAGCTCTTTTCCTACTGCAAATTTAGCAAAAATTCCCCCACGATAACGCAACTATGGAAAATTATTTCTAAATTTGCATTGCAGTCCTCGGATTGCAGACATATAGAAAGTGTTTTTCGAAGTCCTTACAAAGAAATCTGACAGTTTCAATTGACTAAGGGATAACGGGCAACACTCATTTCTTGTATATATGCTATTGGTATGCTCTATGCCAATGTATTGCTATATACAGGTGTGAGGCATTGTAGCGTTTATTTTAGTCAAGGTTTTGTCAGAACCTCTTTGTAAATAGACGAAAATCAACCTCACACTTTCTTATTGTCATAACAGCGCAAACACATATTGTTTAACACTTTAATAATTTACTGTTATGAAAAAGATTTTACTTTCAGTCGTTCTTGCAACGACTTTGGCGCTTACATCGTGCCAATTTGATGATTCGGCTCTTTGGAGCAAACTCGATGAGTATGGTCAGTCGATTAAAGACCACGAGCAGCGCATCTCTGCCCTCGAAGAGTTGTGCAAGCAGATGAACACTAACATTGAAGCGTTGCAGACTCTCGTTGATGCGCTCGAAAAGCGTGACTATGTAACCAATGTTTCTGAGGTGCGTAGCAATGGCGAGGTTATCGGATATACCATTTCATTTGCTTACAGCGACACCATTACAATCTACCACGGACAAGATGGTAAAGACGGAGCGAATGGTGCTGACGGCAAAGACGGTATCACTCCGCAACTCAAAATCGAGAATGACTATTGGTATGTGTCTTATGACAATGGCGCAACTTGGGTGCAACTTGGCAAGGCAACGGGCGAAGATGGAAAAGACGGACAAGATGGCAACGATGGTGCAGACGGTAGTGATGGCGCTGATGGCGAGGACGGTGATAGCATCTTCAAGAGTGTAACCCAAGATGACGAATATGTCTATTTCAACCTGGCAGACGGCACAATGATTACTTTGCCAAAGCACGATAAGGAGAATATCCAATTTGAGGACTTGCAAGTAAAGGCAATCTGCTGCAAGAATTGGGACACCAACAACGATGGCGAACTCTCCTATGCCGAAGCAGCAGCGGTAGAAACTATTGGAACGAAATTTAAGGGCAATACCGATATCATTGCATTTACTGAACTGAAATACTTTACAGGAATAACAGAAATTCCTGCAAACGCTTTTAATGGTTGTACTGCGTTGTGGAAAGTTAAAATCCCTGAACAAATAACCTCTATTGGTACTTATGCTTTCAAGGGGACAAAGAATTTAACCAATATAACTATTCCAAATCAAATGACTTCAATTGGAGAATATGCATTTTCAAATAGTTCCATAACAAATATATTCATTCCTGATAATATCATTTTGATTGAAAATAGAGCGTTCGAAAGTTGCACCTCATTGACAAGTATAACAATTGGTAATGGTGTTACTTTGATTGGAGAGTACGCTTTCTATGGTTGTTCCTCACTTAAAAGCGTGGCATTTGGTAGAAGTATTATATCGTTTAAAGCAAATTGTTTTTATTCGTGCAACATAGATACTGTTAGAATATCAGATATAACCGCTTGGTGTCAAAATAGTTTTGATGGAACAGAGTCTCACCCATCTCAATTAGGTTCTAATCTATATATCAATGGTGAATTAGCGACTAATTTGGTGATACCTCAAAGCGTGTCTTCTATTGCCCCATTTGCTTTTTATAATTGCGACAACATAGAAAATGTAACTATTTCCGAGGGCGTAGTAACAATTGGTACGAGCGCATTCGAGGAGTGCAGTAATTTGGTAACGGTCGATATTCCTAATAGCGTATTTACGATAGAGAAAGCCGCATTTTATGATAGTGGTGCTCAGTTGAAGAATGTTTATTGTAAAGCAACAATCCCTCCAACTATATTCTATTATTATGAAGCAAAAAGTAGCTACTCGAGTGATTATTTGCTTTATTCGGATAAAGCCTCTTTTTATTTGCATTCTAATCTAAAAATATTTGTACCACGGGATTCCTACAATCAGTACATCTCTTACACTACATACGAGCATAGTGTGTTGTCACAAACAAATTGGAGTAAATATAAATCGTATGTACAACCCTATAACTTCCAAGAATAAATAACTTAACTGGTTGGTGGTTTAATCGCCACCAACCTTAAAAAGAATAGATATGGATACAGCAATACTCACAAATATTAGAATTCTTACAACGAATTTTAAAGAGGTATCGCAAACAGCGTGTTATGCAGATATGACTTTAAGTAGTAGCCCCAACAATCCGATAAAGGTGGAGATAACTCACCCAAATAAAGAGAATTGGATTGCACATTGTCATAAAAGTAATAAGTCTTATGATTTGAATATAGAAGGAAAAAATTCTATACTTGATTTACAAAATGGCAATGAGGTGGAGATTTTTGATTCTGCATATCCACAGGCAACTTTAT
Source organism: Rikenellaceae bacterium (assembly GCA_015060075.1). Classification (GTDB taxonomy): domain Bacteria; phylum Bacteroidota; class Bacteroidia; order Bacteroidales; family Rikenellaceae; genus Alistipes. The sequence goes on from SUZE01000023.1 coordinate 30,489, forward strand.
AATAGGAAAAGCAATGAATATTAAAGATTGGTGGTGTTTAATAAAAGATAACAAGAAGTATCTGATAGTCTTCTTAATAGGCGTTGTAATGTTAGCTATTGGGGGTATTATTTGGAATTGCTGTGTTGGCAAGATACTTTTGTGTGGTGGAATAATCATATCTCTTATTGCTGCTATATTAGGATTGCGCAACAAGGATTTAGAGTGGGAAGAGTTTGATTGACAAAGTCAATCGCAATTTTTCGAGCGACTTCACAAAATTGTGGAGTCGCTTTTTTAATGCCATTCTTTGTCATTCTCTCCCACAAAAATCCCCGAGCAAATCTCTCTGCTCGGGGAAAATAATTTTAATTCTTAATTCTCAACTCTTAATTCTTAATTTATAGCAAAGCTATACGGGCAGTACGCCTGCACGCCCTCGCGCGCCAACTCACGCTTCAATGAGTTGTAGTACTCGGCAACCTCCAAGGTCTCGGCATCGAACAAATACGCCTTTGCCTGCATATTCAACTGCTGCATCATCTGCGCCATTGGCGACAAATCCTCCAACACCTCGGTAACGCGGAAGTTATCCACAACACCCGCCTTATCTGCTGCAATGGCAATAGCCTCACGCAAGCCACCATTTGCATCTGCCAAGCCGAGCGACACGGCACGAGTACCCGACCATACTCTACCCTGCGCCAACTCCAAAACTTTATCCATTGGCAGGTTACGACCGTTGGCAACCTTGGTAGTAAATGTGTCGTAAACCTTATCCACCGAGCGAAGCAAGGTTTTGCGCTCCAAGTCGGTAATTTTGCGAACGCCCACGCCCATAACATTTGCGCCAAAATCGGCCGCTGCGCCGGTCTTCACAACATCGGTGGTCAGGCCGAGCTTCTTGTTGAGCATATCCTCGCCTTCGAGCAACATTCCGAATACGCCGATTGAGCCGGTCAAAGTGAGGCGGTCGGCAACGATAGCGTCAGCACCTGCCGAGATATAGTAGCCACCACTTGCAGCATACGAGCCCATCGAAACAATCACCGGCTTCTCCTTGCGGAGCAGCTCCACCTCACGCCAGATAACATCACTTGCCAAAGCGCTTCCGCCCGGAGAGTTCACACGGAAGACAACAGCCTTAATATCCTTATCCTCACGCGCCTTGCGGAGGGTTTTCGACACATTTACGCTATAAACATTATCATCTTCGCCCTCGCCATCGAATACCTGACCTTCGGCATAGACGACACCGATAGAAGGTGCGCCAAACTTCGGCATAACGGGAGCGAGAGTCATATAGTCGCCGAGCGAGATAATGTTAAACTTGCCATCTGCGCCCTTCTCAACGCCATACTCGGCAAACTTTGCCTCCATCTCGTCTTCGTAGATAAGGGCATCGACCAAGCCGTGCTTCAAGGCGTCTTCGGGTTGCGACACCTCCAACTTGTCGGCAAGACGCATCAGTTTCTTCGCATCGAGGTTGCGGCTCTCGGCAATCGAGCCAACCAAAACTGCCCACATATCATCGACCATCATCTGCGACTGTGCACGATTCTCGGGCGAGAAGTTCTTGCGGATATATGGCTCAACGGCACTCTTATATTTGCAAGCCGTAGGGCGGAAAGCCTCAGCCTTCAAGCCGAGTTTGTCGAGCGCACCCTTCATAAAAAGACCTGTTTGTGCAAGTCCAACCCACGAAAAACCACCCTCTGGGTGGAGATAAATTTTATCAGCCACCGATGCGAGGTAGTAAGAGCCTTGCGAATAGGTTTCGTTGTAGGCAACCACAAATTTTCCACTCTGCTTGAAGTCGATGAGCGCCGAGCGCATCTCCTCCATGGCTCCGGTTGTTATACCGCCCAAACCTGTGAAGTTGAGGTAGATACCCTTCACTCGGGCATCGCCCTTCGCAGCCTCAATGCTCTGCAACACCTTCAACAGATGGGTGCTCTTTGCCATTGTCATTGTGGCGAAGTCGAAGCCCGCCATAGGATTTTTGGTTGGCGCCTCGGTGATATTCTCTGCCAAATCTATCTTAACAATTGTCTGCGGAGTAATCACCGCCTGTGTTGTGCCCTCCATTGAGCCTGCCATGCCTACAAAAATCACCAAGCA
>SUZE01000038.1 GCA_015060075.1 Rikenellaceae bacterium
ACAACAATCTATCAGCTGCGGTGATAACTGCACACCGCAGTGAGGTTTCTTCATTTATTTAAGTTTGGGTTAGTAGAGAAACTCGCAATGAGTTTCGAGGTAAGAGGTCGTTGTGAAACGCCCTCTTATTTTTTTGTCTGTTTGCGAGTTTCTCTCCTTTCAACCTGTGGCGGTGTGGCAGACTTATCTGCTTTCGGCTGTTGTTTGCTGTCGCAAATAATTGTCTTTGTCAGATAATTGACTTTGAAAATAAATTTTCAGTCATTTTCTGCCAAACCCAACAATCTACGATTGCAACAGCCTCTCTCGGTCTGCTCAAACCTGCGGAGGTCGTTAGTAAAGGTTGTTATGAAAAGAATCGTCATTCCGAAGGAGCGTAGCGACTGTGGGAATCTCCCTTGTATTTTTATTAAACCAATAGCGAGAGTGATTGTCATTCTTTGCCATTCAGGGCTGAAAGCCCGAATGTCATTAAATGCCATTTTTTCTCGCAATAAGTTTCGGAGCAGGCGACAATCGTGAGATTCTCGCCTGTTTTTTTATTTGCGAGTTTCTATACTTTCTGCTTGTTGCACCTCGGCAAACTTGTTTGCGGTTCCGTTTTCCCACTACAAGCGGAAACCGAAAAACCAAAAGTTTTCCGTTTTCCGCTCTCCGTTTTCCGTTTTTTATTACCTTTGCACTATGGATATCAACTTCTACACAGATTCGTGCGGCTACCGCCTGCCACAAAAGCGACTTATGCGCCGCTGGTTGCGTGAGGTGGCACAGCAGGAGGGTGGCTACGAGATTGCCGAGATAAACTATGTTTTCTGCTCGGCGGAGCGTCATCGTGCGATGAACATCGAGTTTTTGGGGCACGACTACTTTACCGATATTATCACTTTTGACGATAGCGACCTCAAAGAGGGCTATATCGCCGGCGATATATTTATCGATATCGAAACGGTGAGGGATAATGCCCGCTTGTATGGCGCAACGGCACGACAGGAGATGTTGCGAGTGATAGTTCACGGCGTTTTGCACCTCTGCGGTCAGAAGGACAAAACACCTCGCGCGGAGAAGCAGATGCACAAGAAGGAGGATAAGTATTTGGCTCTGTTAGAGCAGATTACAAACAATAAACTATAATGATTCAGGCATACGATGTCATAATAATAGGTGCTGGTCACGCTGGTTGTGAGGCTGCTTCGGCGGCGGCTCGCAGGGGGTGTCGTACGCTCCTCATAACGATGGATATGACCAAGTTCGCCTCGATGTCGTGCAACCCCGCAATAGGTGGCGTGGCAAAGGGACAAATCGTGCGAGAGATTGACGCTCTCGGTGGCGAAACAGGCATCGTTACCGACCTGACAACCATACAGTTCCGTATGCTCAACCGTTCGAAAGGCGCCGCTATGTGGAGCCCACGAGCGCAGTGCGACAAGGCGGCCTTCTCTGCCGAATGGCGACACCGCCTCGAAAACCGCGAAAACCTCTTTATTTGGCAGGACTCGGTTACGGAGATACTCTTTGACACCGAGGGCGAAAAACCGCGCGCAAAGGGGGTAAAAACGCAGATGGGCGTGAAGTTCAGGGCGAAAGCAATAGTCCTCACCGCAGGAACATTCCTCTCTGGTTTGATGCACTGCGGTCGCAATAACGCAGGCGGAGGTCGTGCAGGCGATGCGGCATCGTACGGAGTAACGGAAAGCCTTGTGCGTCAAGGCGTTGAGGTCGGTAGAATGAAAACAGGAACACCGGCTCGTCTTGATGCTCGCACCATCGATTTCTCGATTTTGGAGCAGCAGCCGGGCGATGAAAACCCATCGAAATTCTCATTCTCAGACGAAACGGAGGCTGTACGAGAGCAGCTGCCGTGCTATTTGGTCTACACCTCGCAGGAGGTTCACGACACGCTCCGCACGGGATTTGAGGATTCGCCACTCTTCAACGGCACAATCAAGGGCATAGGTCCGCGCTACTGCCCGAGCATTGAGGATAAGTTGCGCACCTTTGCCGACAAGGAGCAGCACCAGCTCTTCCTCGAACCCGAAGGTCGCACCACCAACGAATACTACCTCAATGGCTTCTCGTCTTCGTTGCCTTACGAGGTGCAACTCTCTGCCCTTCACCAGATTAGGGGGTTGGAGAATGTTCACGCATACCGTACTGGCTACGCTATCGAGTACGACTACTTCCCGCCAACGCAGTTAAAGCACTCGTTGGAGAGCAAACTCATTGATAATCTGTACTTTGCGGGGCAGGTAAATGGCACAACAGGCTACGAAGAGGCGGCAGCACAAGGTCTGTTGGCAGGTATCAACGCTTCGTTGCGTGTTGAGGGTGCCGAGCCGATAGTTTTGCAGCGAGATGAGGCGTATATCGGAGTCTTGATTGACGACTTGGTAGTTAAGGGTGTCGATGAGCCATACCGCATGTTCACATCGCGTGCCGAGTATCGAATTTTGCTTCGACAAGACAATGCCGACCGCCGACTCACTCCACTTGGTCACAAATTGGGGTTGATTTCCGACACTCGCTACCAAAAATTCAACGAAAAAATTTCGCGCGTAGATTCGCTTATTTCGTACACTCGTCAGCAAAGCGCAAAAATATCGGAAATTCAGAACTATTTAATTTCGCTCAGTTTGCCCGAAATTTCGCAGGGCAAGAAGATTTTTGACCTCGCTTTACGCAACGATTTAACCCTCGCAGGTCTGGTCGAGGCTTTGCCAAAGCTCGAAAAATTTGTCCGAGAGAACAACATCACAGCACAAGATATTGAGGAGGCGGAGATTGAAATTAAGTATTCGGGCTATATTGAGCGCGAGCGTCAAGTTGCCGAAAAGCTACATCGCCTCGAAAATATAGCTATTCCCGAGGGCTTCGACTACAACTCCATGCAGTCGCTAACCATCGAGGCACGCCAAAAACTCAACCGCATACGCCCTGCCACCATTGGTCAGGCATCGCGTATTCCGGGTGTTTCGCCTGCCGATGTAAATGTGTTATTGGTGAAGTTTGGAAGGTAGTTCCACGTGGAACAAAGAGCAACAAATAGAAACAAAAAGGATTGTTCCTCGTGGAACAATCCTTTCTTATTACGCTTATAATCAACACTTTATTCGACCACAACACACCAATTATGAATATCGGGAACTCTGCCGTATTGCACATCTTGGAGCGATTTGTAGAGGTCCAACAACACCGGACCAACCTCATCGCCATAGTGAATCTTCTCACCCGAATCGGGGTCGAAGACGTTGCCAAGTGGGGTTATTATTGCTCCCGTGCCGCAAGCGCCACACTCATCAAACTCTCGCAACTCTGCAACATCAACAGGTCGCCGCTCCACCTCAAAACCCTTATCCTCAGCGAGTTGCATCAACGAATCGTTAGTTATCGAAGGTAAAACCGAAGGAGATTTCGGAGTAATATAGGTATTACCTTTTATTGCTATAAAGTTCGCTGCACCACACTCCTCGATATAGCGATGTTCGATAGACTCGGTGTAAAGCACTGCACTATACCCCATTTCGTGCGCCTCCTCATACGAAAGCATACTCGATGCGTAGTTTCCACCCACCTTTACATCGCCTGTACCAAGTGGCGCAGAACGGTCTTGGTTGCGATTTACGATAGCGTCAATCGGTTTTATACCATCTTTGAAATATGGACCAACAGGGGTTGCAAAGACACAAAAACCAGCCTCTCCCGAAGGTCGCACCGTCAAACGAGGGCGAGTTCCAAACAACACAGGGCGAATATAGAGTGCAGCCTGCGACTCGTATGGCGGCAAAAATTCGAGATTTCTGCGCACAATATCTACGCACGCCCCAACAAATTCATCTGCCGAAACCATTGGCAGACAGAGCTTTTGCGCACCCGAAGCCATTCGTGCTGCGTGAGCGTATGGGCGAAAAATTCGTACCTTACCATCAACGCCACGAAACGCCTTGATACCCTCAAAAGCCTGCAAGCCATAGTTCAAGCAAGCGGAACACATGTGTACGGGAATATACTCACTTGTGGTATATTCGGGCTCAGACCACTTGCCGTCTTTATAGTATCGGCGAAGATTCTCTCCACCGGTCGAATTAAAATCGAAACTCAGTTCGTCCCAATTCTTCTCCATCTTTCTATTTTTCAATCTATTACACAATTGTTCCACGAGGAACACACCGCCAAAAAGATTGTTCTATATATCAGATGGGTATCGAAAACAATACCCATCTAACAAATACTCGGGACTACCCCACCATTGCACCAGCATTGGTCTTTTCGTTTGGCTGCAACAAGCGCAAAGCGCCCGTAGCGTCCTCCGCCATAAGAATCATACCCTGCGAGGTGATGCCCTTAAAGTCACGAGGAGCAAGGTTTACAAGCACCAAAACCTGCTGTCCAACCAACTCCTCCGGCGAGAAGTGCTCGGCAATACCCGAAACGATTGTGCGCTTGTCGATACCTGTGTCGATGGTCAATTTCAAGAGTTTCTTGGTCTTTGGCAACTTCTCGGCCTCCAAGATAGTCGAAACTCGAATATCCATCTTCTGGAAATCATCAAACGAACACTCCGCCTTCTGTGGCTCAGCCTTAACCTCAGCGGCTTTATTTTGCTTTGCAATCTCTTCGAGGCGGTCTAACTGCTTCTGTATCACATCGTCTTCGATTTTCTCAAACAAGAGCGATGGCTCGCCGATATGGTGTCCCGCAGCGAGCAAATCCATAGCACCAAGACGCTCCCAGCCGAACTTCTCGCACGCCAACATATTCAAAATCTTGGCTGCCGAGAATGGCATAAACGGCTCGATAGCAATAGCGATATTAGCAGTAATCTGCAATGCGATATTCAAGATTGTCTTAACTCGCTCGGCATCGGTCTTAATCAACTTCCAAGGCTCCGAGTCAGCGAGATACTTATTACCAATGCGGGCAAAATTCATCGCATCTTTCAACGCCTCACGGAAACGATAGTTCTCAATGTTCGACTCCAACGAAGCCTTGATTGACGACAACTCGGCGATTGTATCTCGGTCATAATCAGTGAGTTCTCCACATGCAGGCACCTCACCATCATAGTACTTCTTGGTAAGCACCAACGCACGATTTACGAAGTTTCCGAGAACGGCAACCAACTCGTTGTTGTTGCGAGCCTGATAGTCCTTCCAAGTGAAGTCGTTATCCTTGGTCTCAGGCGCAGTAGCGCAGAGAGCATAACGCAAAACATCCTCCTTGCCCGGGAAATCTTCGAGATACTCGTGCAACCAAACTGCCCAATTCTTCGAGGTCGAAATCTTGTTACCCTCCAAGTTCAAGAACTCGTTGCTTGGCACATTCTCAGGCAGGATGTACTCGCCATGCGCCTTCAACATCGAAGGGAAGACGATGCAGTGAAATACGATGTTGTCCTTGCCGATAAAGTGAACGAGCTTGGTGTCTTCGCTCTTCCAATACTTCTCCCAATCTGGTGTAAGTTCCTTTGTAGCAGATATATAGCCGATTGGCGCATCGAACCACACATACAAAACTTTGCCCTCTGCACCCTCAACCGGAACAGGAATACCCCAATCGAGGTCACGGCTTACGGCACGAGGCATCAAACCACCATCAAGCCAGCTCTTGCACTGTCCGTAGACATTCGATTTCCACTCCTTGTGTCCCTCCAAAATCCACTCACGGAGCATCTGCTCGTATTGGTCGAGTGGCAGGTACCAATGCTTTGTTTCGCGCTTTACAGGGGTTGCACCCGAGAGTGTTGAGCGAGGATTTACCAACTCGTCAGGCGAGAGGGTTGAGCCACACACCTCGCACTGGTCGCCGTATGCGCCCTCTGCCCCACATTTAGGGCAAGTACCTACGATATAGCGGTCTGCGAGGAACGATTTAGCCTCCTCATCGTAGAACTGCTCGCTCGTCTGCTCTACAAACTTGCCCTCATCGTACAACTTGCGGAAGAACGCCGAAGCGGTCTCTGCATGTACGGGCGAAGAGGTGCGCGAGTAGATATCGAACGATATGCCGAGCTTCTCGAACGACTCTTTGATGATGGCGTGGTAACGGTCTACGACCTGCTGTGGAGTTATACCCTCCTTCTTTGCCTTGATTGTGATAGGCACTCCGTGCTCATCGCTTCCGCAAACCGAAATCACATCACGACCACGCAAACGGAGGTAGCGAGTGTAGATGTCGGACGGAATATATACGCCTGCAAGGTGTCCAATATGTACCGGACCATTGGCATACGGCAGTGCCGAAGTGATAAGATATCTCTTAAAATCCTTTGACATAAAAGTATGTTTTAATTGTTTCTTCTCCTACTAAACGGCAAAGATAATAAAAAGACGAGAGACGAGAGACGAAAGACGAGAGAAATTTTAATTTTATTTATGGCTTTTAGCCATTAGTCGGTGGTTGGGGGCTATTTTTCACGAAAAAAGCGAGGTTTTTGCCTCGCTTTTCACTAACAAATTTACAAAATTGTTATCGGAGTTTTGCTATAATGAGTGTATGTGTAATACATTGTCGATAGCAGACTATTTCTGTCGAAAGGCGACATAAATATCTCGTCTGCAAATCTTGCTACATTCCAATTACGGGTTTCGGCGGAATCGTTGCTATGGCGACAATTATTGCGCAACGAAACTATCAACATTCGCCCCTCATCAACAGCCTCTTGATACTCCGCAGGAATACGCTTGTACATAGTACGTCCAAGACAGAGTGCAACGGGGTGTTTATGTTCGAGTAGGACTTTAAGAACGCTCTTTTCGAGTGGCGAGTGGAAACCGCTTATAACAACGGAGTCGGTTCCGCATATCGATTCTGCCCAAGCAATGCACCTACTTTCGGTTTCGGGGGTAACCGTACGAGAGGCAAAGAATGCCACCAAATGACGTTCCCATAAATCGGTATTTCCAATAGAACTCATAAAAAAGCGCAGGCTACTGAATTTACTTATCCCGCACTAAGGTCTTGGCCACCCGTCTTTCGAATAAGCAACACAGATAGCCCACGCCAGATGTATACAAACACATGTTGCGCCAAAACACAACATTGTGTACAAAACATCTCTTGTGGACATCTCATTGCAGCACTTCGAAAAAACACTTAAACTGCCAAGTTTTAGTACGGAAGAACTGTCAATAAATATCAACAATATGTTCGGCTCTCGCATATTTTGCAAAGCCACTACAAAAATAGTCTATTTTTAGTAAATCAAAGCATTTATACCATAAAATTTGATTTTTCACGAAAAATTTATGTGGCTATGTAACAACCAAAGAAAAAACTTCCTATATTTGCAGTAGCAAAGGTTCGGAACTACTCGAATTAGAGGGTTTCGATGAAAAGGGAATCGGGTGAAAATCCCGGACAGTCCTCGCTGCTGTAAGTCCGCCACACCTCCGGGTGCGGTAATTAAAGCCGAAAATCTTTGCCAC
>SUZE01000005.1:0-34999 GCA_015060075.1 Rikenellaceae bacterium
GTATGTTGCAGGTAACATCGACCCTAAGGCGATGGTACTCTACGGCTATGCAGCAAATGGTGAGGCTGTAACCTTGACCCCACTCGTAGGTGTTCTTCGTTTGGCTGTTAAAGGTAACGGCGAGGTTTTGAATAACATTGCAGTAGTTGCCGAGGGCAAGATTGCCGGTAACTTCGATGTAAATTGCCAGACAGGTGCTTTGACTGCTCATGAGGACGCCTCGAACACCATTACTGTAACTTTTGAGGAGGGCTTGCCTTTGACCGAAGCAGCTACTCCAATCTACGTAGCACTTCCTGCGGGTGAGCATGGTGCTATCACCTTGGTTCTCACAACCACCGATGCAAAGAAGATGACGCTCTTCTTCAATAGTAATGGTGAGCGTGCTATCAAGGCTGCTACTGTTCGTGAGTTCGCCGAGCTTACATTCGAGGAGAATGATCCTGCAAGTGATTGGTTCGAAATCTACACAGTTGCAGATATGTTGACATTCGCAAAGAATGCCGCTAGCTTCCCATTTGTTGGAGCAAAGCTTATGGCTACTATCGATATGACAGATGTTGAGTGGACTCCAATCGAGGGCTTCTCGAAGATTTTCGATGGTAACAAAGATGCAGGTTGTAAAATTGTTGGTTTGAGCGCCCCTCTATTCGGCACAACCACTGCGACTATCAAGAATTTGGATTTGAATGTAGATATCGCAACACACGATGCAAAGTACTATGATGCAACATCAGAAGCAATGTCTTTGGGAGGATTGGCATGTATTGCAGGTGGTCCAATTTCGAATTGTGTTATATCCGGTAGCGTAAATTGGGATGCAACATCGAGTGATTATAAATATACTTTTGTTGCAGGTGTAGTGGCTTGGGCTCAAGAGGGCGCCTCGTTCACAAATGTAGAAAACAAGGCGACAGTTGTCACCGAGAAGTATAACAGCACTACTTTCCTTGGAGGTATTTGCGCTATGTCTGGTACATCGGGAGGGGAATACACCATAACTTACACCTCTTGTACAAACAGTGGTAATCTCTCTGTTGCAAAAGATGAGGGTACAGGTCAGACAAACAGAAACTCTTATGTTGGAGGTATTGTCGGCTCTAACTGGACAAATATGACAATAACCCTATGCAATAATACAGGAGCTGTAAGTCACTACGATAACTACACCAAGAACTGTTTTATTGGAGGCATATTTGGTTGTCAATTCGCACAAGTTGCAACCTCTATCAATAATTGTACAAATGGAGGTGCAATCTACTCGAACACAAACTGTCGCGAGAATTCTTATATCGGAGGTGTTTTTGGTAGTTTGAAGACCACGGGCGATAATCTTGACCTCTCAAATCTAACCAATAACGGAACCGTAACTATCGAGGGTCAGAATATCAATCGCTCTATTTATGCAGGAGGTGTTGCTGGATATTTCACCCAAGGTAATAGCTCGGCTTTATCAATCAGCAACTGGCTTAATACGAACACATTGACAATGAATGCTGGTGGAAATTATCTATATTTGTATGACGAAACAAAGAGTGCGTATAATTTGCGCATGGGAGGCGTATTTGGCGAAATGAATGAAGGCAAAGGAGTCGGAATTGATAATTTTGACAATAGTGGTACGGTTATATATGGCAGTGATGCTATATTCTACGGTACTGTATCATCAAATCCTGATATGTTTATTGGAGGTGTAGGTGGTTACAAAGTATCTGGTTCTATCTCCAATTGTGACAACTCCGGTGATATCTATCTGCGAGCAGCAAATGCAAACTATCACCACAATGTTGGAGGAGTGTTTGGTCAGTCTAATTCGTATTCACTCGAAACCAAGAATTGTAATAATGAGGGAAATATCTCTGTAGAGTCAACATTCGAGACAAAGCGCTTCCGTATAGGTGGTATTTGGGGAGATCTTTACTGCTCTGTTGTGAATGATTGTGTAAATACTGGTAATATCACTCTCAACCAACAAGAGAAGGGAAATCAGCTCTTTTTAGGAGGATGTATTGGCTATGGTTACAGTCGTAAAAGTGATGATTATTTCCAAGTAGCAGGTTTGGAAAATTCGGGTAAAATAACCGTAAATAAAGCTGTTGCTGGTGATGCTGCCCAAATTTGTATCGCTGGTATTGTAGCATCGGCTCAAAAGATTTATGGTGATACAACTTATATTAAGGATTGTGTGAATATTGGAGATATCGAGGTTAACCTTAGCACCCGATTTACAAATATCAATATAGCTGGTATTATGGCTCATTGCAATACAACAAATGCAAATATTTCGTACTCGGGACATAAACAACATTCCGATATCAAGGCTATCGGTTTCGCAGGTAAGGTTGGTATGATTGAGGGTATCGCTCGTGCTGACGCTACCAAGGCTAGTAACTGTAAGATTGGTGGTAGGATTGCTTTCGCAGCAACTACAACCGAGGAGGAGGACGCTAATGGTGGTGACCCTATCACGGTTACTACCCCTACCTACACTGATGTCACTGCAAGCAACTGGTTTAACTACATCTATAATGCTGCTGTAACCGAGGAGGTTGCAACAGGTGATGGTTGCGAGTGGCTTTCGGAGAAACCAGCAGTTCCGTCTGCAAACCAATAAATAGGAACAGAAGTGTATAATTGATTAAAATTGAATTTTTATTATGAAGAAAAATATGATTTTGAGCTATTCTGCTCCTGAGGTTAATATTTATGAGGTTGTAGCCGAGAATGGTTACAACGCAAGTTCGCAACTATCGGACTTCGGTACCGTAGAAGACGAATTTATTTACTAATACATATTATTTATAAAAAGCAAGGGACTCAGTCAATTGAGCCCCTTGCTTTTTGCTATTAGCATCATCAATCCACCAACTTTCAACTTTTATTTGTATATTTGCGGTAGAAAAGACCAAACTAATGAAGAATAGAGTTCTCGGATTACTACTATTGGTATCGGCATTGTTTGTGCCAAAGGTGGCGCAAGCACAGATTTACGCCAAGTTAAATGCGTTATATGCCGTAGTAGGCGTTATAAATCCTCAACTCGAATTTGTTGTCGGACCACACTCTTCAATCTCAATTGACCCGATGTTTTCGCCCTACAAAACAATAAAGTGGGGAGAGCGCAACGATATTCACGCTCAGTGCGGTATTTTGCAGACCGAGTATCGTTTCTATATTAAACCCGAAGCACGTGGCTTCTACGTAAGTGCTAACGCCGGAATGCAGGCATTCGACCTGACACGCCCATACCTATTTCAGAATGGGAAAATAATCTCATTTGAACAAGGATTTGGTCGAGGCTTCGGTTTGATGGTCGGTATCGGCATCGGCTACACCCACACCTTTAAGGAGCGTTGGGTTGTAGATGCATTTTTTGCATTCGACCGTATGTGGAGTTGGTATAACGACTACTTTGCAAATGGAGATATAAATCTCTTCCCTCGCCACCAGAAAGAGCCAAAATATCCCGACCCATTCAACGGTTCGGCAGAGTGGCTACCATCTAAAATTGGTGTTTCAATAGGTTATAAGATTTTTGACCCGACCGCAAAACGCAAATCGTGCAAACAACGAAGAGTCGAAAGGCTGCTAAATAAGTAACAAAAGCAAGAGAGGGCGTGTTCCAAAGTGGTGGACACGCCCTCTCTTGTTAAATATACTATCCTACTCCGCTAACTCGTCTACACCATCAAAGAAGTAGGTAGCGTAGTGAATACCCTCCTTATCGTAGAGTTTACGCAAGTGGCTCAAACGGCGGGCAAAGTCATCAAAATCTTTCGCTCCAATGGTCCATGCAGCCTCTGCCGTAGCCGCCAAACGAGGGAGTAACTTCTCCTGTGCACGATGGAAGGTTGGAACATACTCTGTCCACAAGTTCGCCTGCACACCCTTGATACGACCATACTCGGACGGCTGTAATCCTTCGTAAGGGTCTAAGCTATAAGCCTTGCGAAGAGTCAAAATACGATTATCACGGAACAACAAGCCCTCCTTATTAGAGAATGGACGAGTAGTTTGATAATAGTCCATATAGCAGTAGTATTTAGGGGTAAGGATAACATCATTACCAAGTGATGTAACCTTCGAACGATTCCTGTCATTCCATAGCATAATGGTTGCACTCTTGTTGATACCACCCTTGATAATCTCGTCCCAGCCTATGATTCGGCGGTCGTGTTGCGCAAGGAACTTTTCTATTCGATGCATAAAGTAACTCTGCAACTCGTTTTCGTCCTTCAAGCCCTCATCCTGAATACGTTTCTGACAGTGAGGACACTCCGACCAACGAAGACGAGGACACTCGTCACCACCAATATGGATATACTTCGATGGGAAGAGCGAAATAATCTCCGACAAAACACCTTCGATAAACTCGAACGATGTCTCCTTACCTACGCAAAGCACATCTTTGCTAATGCCCCAACGTGTGCGCACCTCGAACTTCTCGTCACGACAACCAAGGTGTGGGTATGATGCCAACGCCGCAACCATATGTCCCGGCATATCAATCTCTGGAACAACCTCGATATAACGCTCAGCTGCATACTTCACAATGTCCTTAATCTCCGCCTGTGTGTAATAGCCACCATGAGGTGTACCATCATAGGTCTTCGACACGCTATTTCGACCAATAATAGTCTCCTTACGCTTCGAGCCGATTTTCGTAAGATTTGGATACTTCTTAATCTCAACTCTCCAACCCTGGTCTTCGGTCAAGTGCCAATGGAAAATATTTATTTTGTGAATTGCTGCAATATCGATAAATCGCTTAACCTCGGCAACAGTAAAGAAGTAACGACCAACATCAAGCATCGCACCACGATGACCAATCAGAGGCTTGTCTTTAATTGAAACACCCTCCAACTTAATACCCTTCTTTGTCACCTCGCCTGCCGACACCAACTGGCGAAGGCTCTGCAAACCATAGAATACGGCTTGTGGCGTACCACCAACAATCTTCACACCCTTTGACGCAATATCGAGAGTATACTCCTCTTTTCCGAGTGAAGTATCGAGTGAGAGTAAGATACCACCCTTGTCGCCCTCCTTAACATCAAGTACAGCACCCAAATCCTTCGCTACATAATCAGCGAACAACTCTGCCGGACGAACCAACTCTGCGGTTGCTACACCAACTATGGTCTTTGCTGTCACGGTATATGCACCCTTAGCAGCTTTCACCTCCATCGGGCGAGGAATAATAACGGTTTTTGCCGTTTGTGCCGACACAACTGACACAGCAGTCAAAAGTGTCACTACAATTATAAAGATTCTCTTCATACTGATTTGATATATCTATTTGATTGTTTATTTTTTGCAATATAATTATTGTCCACTCGGTATTTCAACACCAATCTTCGTATTTGTCGGAATAAATTGAATCTCCGGCATCTTAATAATCTCACCCTTCGCTACGCTCTGGCTCGAAGGTTTCGTCTTATCAAGATATTGTCCATCCTCGTTCATCACACGCACAGTAAAGCCATCTTTATACTCTTGTGCCGGAACAACAATAAACACATCGGTAAGTCTATCCGTAGACAACTCTCCTGTAACCAACACGCAGACTTTCTGCGCAGACTTCTCACTGGAAGTGGATGTCAGTGTTGCAGTTTCATAATCAATCGTAAAATCTCCCGACACCTGCTCATGGGATACATTCGAACTTTCGGGGTCTTCGCTACCACCCCAAAACTCTATTATACGAACTTTGTCGCTCCACTCATCATCACACGCCCTCAACTGCAAATGGATAACACCGGTAAGATGATGTAATTTAAGTCTTGAACCCTCCTCATTAACACATGTTGCCATCGGAAGAGTATTGGTAGCAATTGTACCATTAACTGCGGCATTTTGAATGCTCGGCAAGGTGACCGTTGTAGCATTTTTGTAGATTGTTGACGGATAGAGAACATTGCAAGGATATGTCAATTTGGTCCCAAACTCAAATACCGCAACTTGCGCATTCTCTTCATCAATTTTTGCCTCGGAAGAGGTCAAGTCATTCGCCTTAATACAGTCACCACTCGACCAATAGACAGGGCGTATACCATCAACAGACTCACCCAAGTAGGTTCTTCCCGACTCCAATTCAATGGTTAGCGAAGTACCGCCTTGTGATGGCACAACAAAATCATCACTATCCGAACAACCGCAAATAGCCAATGCGACCAATGCGGTAATCATAAAAATTCTGCATTTCATAACTACTCCCAATTTCCTGTTGTTTCATGCATTTCGTCTAATGTACTACTATGCGAAAAACCATATTCTACTTCTACGTATATCGGATACAACTCCGGACGCACATATCTATTATCCATATTCAAACTATAAAATACTATTTTTGCATATTATCATTAGTCAAAAGCTTCCCCTGATACTCTCCTGTCAAGGTATTGAGGAATGCCATAATCTTATCCTCCTCTTCATCGGTCAAAGCTACACCCGACTGGTATGTTCCCATATCGCAAACCGCCTCCTTTAATGTCGCACGAGTACCATCGTGATAGTATGGGTAGGTAAGAGCAACATTGCGCAATCCCGGCACCTTGAAACGATGGCGGTCACGCTCCTCTTTGGTCTGCTTATAGCGACCATTATCCTCCTCGGTAAGTTCCAATCCTCGGTCTGCAAAGTAGTGCTTGCGCAAGCCCATCAGCTCATACGACTCACCTCCGAGATTTTGTCCGACATGGCATGTTGCACAACTATACTCCTTGAATAACTCGTAACCTGCTAACTCCTCAGCAGTAATTGCCGAATTGTCGCCACGAAGATATTTGTCGAATCGAGAATTTGGTGTAATAAGCGTGCGCTCAAACTGCTCGATAGCATCTGTAATTGTTGCCTCGGTGATACCCTCGGGATAGAGAGCCTTGAATGCACGCACCATCTTGCGGTCACGCTTCAACTTTGCGATAATCTGGTCGAAGTTTGGCGATGCCATCTCGACAGGATTTACCGGAGGTCCTGCTGCCTGCTCGGCAAGGGTTGTGGCACGACCGTCCCAGAACTGCACAAAGTTGTATACCGCATTATATACGGTTGGAGCATTCACTCCTCCGAGTTGTCCTTCAACTCCCTCCGAGTATTGTTTATTATCAACACCTGCGGTATTCAAACCATGGCAAGATGCGCACGATACGGTATTATCAACCGAAAGTCGTGTGTCGTGGAAGAGCAAAAATCCCAACTCAGCCTTTGCCTCATCAACAGGCAGTGACAAGTCAATCGGACGAATAGGCTCACCGGCACGCTCTCCCGTGAGACCATCGTTGTAGTGGGCGATACGATACGCCGTAGCCCATTCGAGAATGATATCTCGCTTGGCATTTGTCATTTGGCTTCCCCAATGAACAAGATAGTACTTTGCCATAGGCATACGCTTATCCAGCGCAACCTTCTCGACCTTCGCCACATCTACGGGCGACAGTTCGCCCTCACCCGAAGTCAAGACCTTCATCATCGGCTCCATATCGAATGCACGATAGCCCTCATTGACATCTGTCATCACGATATTGCCGACAACAGGCAAATCAAAATAGAATGGGAGGTCAGGATTTGCCGAATGGCAAGCCATACAACCGCCATCGTTAAAAATCTCCACTACGGCATCATTGAGTGGCAAATCAGCCTTTGGTGCACGATTGGCAACCAAGTAGCCCGCAACAAGCGCAACTACAACCACCACAGCTGTTACAATCAAACCTTTTTTCATAGCTCAATTATATTAAATCGGTTAAAAGTGTACTACTTCGCTCTACAAATATAATAAAATTTGTTCGATTACAAAAATATAACGAAACCATCATTGTCAAAAAACCGATAAACTATCGTATCTCTACACAACACTCTGTTGGGATAATCTCGTATGTAAATCCATCCGGCAGCGATATTTTAACGTCAAATTTTCCATCGCTGTATCGCCACTCCGCATCAATCTTCTCGTCACCGACAGGAATCGAGCCTTTGCACCACTCCAAACCGCTATCAATAAAACGCAGGCGCACTTTGCGCTCACATGGCAACACCTCATAGACACCCAACACATCACGATAGAGTACATTTGTCAGATGTGAGGCGAAGCAGTGGTTGCAACTTGCCTTCGGTTTAAGGCTCTCCCACAGTGTTCCTGTACGGTCAGCCATCGCCTTATATGTAGCGATAGACTCGTCAAGAATCTGCTTCGACAACCCATGTTTCGACAGCAACTCCAATCGAAGATAACTTCCAATGAAGGCGTTGATTGGGTGTAGGTCGGGATATAATCCCTTCTCCACTCTACCCGGCACAACTTCATCACGCAGACGAGCCCACAATGCTGGGTGGCTCTCAGGCGATGCCACACCAAAGAGAAAGGCATAGTATTGACATACCTCAGTATGCTCACCACTCAACTCCAATTTGCCCCTCTTATTGCGCACAGCATTATCCACAAAGTACTCGCCATCGAACGATTGGCGCAATATCTCCTTGCGAATTGCAGCAGCCTGCTCTGCCAGCGATTTATCATCGTAGAGGCGCGATACAACATCGAGCATCTCGGCATAGAGCATATTCGATGGATAGCTGACATCCTGCACCAACTTATTGGCATACGAATACTCTACAAACACCCATTTAGGCAACTTTTCGAGAAGACCATCTTCGTTGATATACGGCTTGAAGAACTCTATCAACTCGTATATGCGTGTGCGAGCGAGGTCGATAGTTGCTCTATCACCCGTACGCTCCAAATACTCCTCCAACTCCAAGACAAACCACATAGCCCAATTCGGGATATAGTTATGGTTACGGTGGTCGGCAGGATAGCACATCGGCAACATTCCCTTGTCAATATCCTTAAACTCGGTCGGAAGCAAGAAATTTTCGATAAAATTGCGTTCTATACGACTTTTGCCCGATAAAGCAAACTCTACACGGCCCGAGAAGTAACTATCGCACAACCAACCCGCACGCTCTCGTGACGGACAGTCCATGTAGATATCGATAGCATTTTGTCGGTAGGTCTCTCGTGCCGCCTCGAAGATAAAGTCCAAATCCGGATTGCTCGACTCGAACTTGGCACGATAGCAGTCGGAGTTGCAGTAGTCACGCATCGAGAGCTCCTCAACCTCTGCCGTACCACCCTCGGTAAAGACCTCGACATACTGCATTGTATATGGCTCAAATGTCTCCAACTCGTACTCGCCCGCCTGCAAGTCATAAATGAGGTATGATTGCCATCTCAAACGGCGCTTCATCACACGGCCATCTTCACCCAAAATCTCATCAAAACGGAGAGTAAGTCGTGTAGGCTCCGTAACCACAACCTTCGTACGGAGGAAACCGCTACTATTGGTTGCAAATTTATAGAGGTTTTTGCCATCGATAAGTTGCGCCCTATGCAGACGGTAATCGGGATATGCAACACCACGAGCGAGCAGTGTCTTTTCACCCTGCTCAACAAGTTTCTCTGGCTGTATCGCCGATTTCCAATCTTTGTTAGTCGCCCAATCGTTGTAGTGGCTATCCAAAACATACGCTTCTGTATATGGTCGTTGGAAAGAGAACTTCGGCACATCGGCAACACGCTGACCGAGGGCATACGCCTCAAAATCTTTGCCCGTAGCAGCAACGATATCGCCATCAACCTCTATCTCTGCTTGCAGAAATGATGGTTGGTCAAGCAGATAGTAACTTGGGCAGTTATAGCCTGCTACCTCGATAGCAACAACATTTTTGCCCCAACGCAAATATGGCTTCAAGTTGTAAGCATCAATACGATAAAAGTCGTGTGCCGCAACACATGGTCCATGCGCCACAAACTTGCCATTTACAAGCAGACGATAGTCGCAAGATGCCGTAAGGCGAATTACAGCCTCCTTTGCGCAACCCACCTCTATCACCTCACGGAATGACAAGGTAAGATTCTTTTCGGTTTCACGACCTTCACTCCAAACTGCTACAGCCTTGTCGAAGCAGTCGCATTGTGTTAAATCGGTGTTGTTACAAGCGACAAAACACAGTGATAAGATCAGCAATAACTGTTTTTTCATTTTACTTTATTGTAACTTGATAATAGCATAGATAGGATAGTGGTCCGAAACGAACTTCACATTGTTGTATGTATCTTTGATTGTGCGATACTCCACCGGATTTTTGAGCTCCTTGTTGTAATATATGTGGTCAATCTGTTTGGTCTTTGTGTCGGACTCGAAGCCATTTGTTGTGCCATAGTTGTCTTTACGATTAGCATAGCTTCGGGCATTCTTCATATAGCCATCTATCGTATCAAGAGCTTTATGGTAAGAGTCAATATTGAGGTCCCCTGTAAGGAAGAGAGGCATTTTGCCCTTATACTCCTCGAACTTTTTAGATATGAGTTTCATACCTTCAATCTGCGCCATCTCAGATTCGTGGTCGAGGTGCGTATTGATATAGAAGAACTGCTTTCCTGTCTGAATGTGTTCAAACAAACCCCAAGTGGCTGTTCGGAAATAGTTTGCACCCCACCCCTTCGAAGGAGTATCAGGAGTTTCGGAAAGCCAAAATGTACCAACCTCTATCTTCTTTATAACTCTCTTGTCGTAAAGGATTCCCGGGCACTCACCAGAACCCGACTCCTTGCCGGTTTGGCGATTTACACCATAACCATCGTAGCCCTCACTCCTCAATTGTTCTTTAATCCACACCCACTGTGCGCTATATACCGCCTCTTGCAAACCAATGATGCTCGGTCTATGGTCCTTAATAAGAGCAATACACGCATCTTTGCGGTTATCCCAATGGTTCGGAGTGCCTTTGTCCATTGCAGAGGTGCGAACATTGAAACTCATAATCTTGATTTCGTTCTCCTTGGCATACTTCTGATACTTCGATGCAGGTGGAGTTGGAGGTGCTTGGTCTTCTTTATCACCACATCCCGATACGAGCATTACAATACTCAATAAAATAAAAATCTTCTTCATACTATTTAGTGTTTTAGTGTTGTTTCTTGAAAAAATAGTGTTTTTGTTTTCGCTTATCGTCTTGCGAGCGAGCAACATATACCCTCTCGCCCGTATAAGGATTTTCGCCCGTGTAGAACATCACCGAGGAGAGTGTCATTGGTGTTGGTGTCAAATCCTGCACCTGCTCCAAAGTGAAGTGCAACTTGCCGAGTACCTTCTGCGACAATGCCCTCATATCCGCCTCACGACACCCCGGATGCGAGGAGATAAAGTACGGTATCAACTGATAGCGCAACCCATTTTCACGACAAATCTTGTTAAAGTTACGATTTAACTCCTCAAACAACGAGAATGATGGTTTGCGCATCAACTTCAAAACGCTATCTTCGGTATGTTCGGGGGCGACCTTCAATCGTCCCGATGTGTGATGCACCACAACCTCATGCAGATAGTCCGAATTGTCGAACAAGTCGTAACGAATACCGCTGCCGATATAGGCGTGTTTTACCCCTTTGAAGGTGCGAATTTTGCGGTACAAATCGAGCAGTGGGCGGTGGTCGTTATTGAGATTAGGGCAGACCTTCGGGTGAAGGCACGATGGACGCATACACTTGGCGCACAACGCCCTATTCTTGCCACCCAAGCCATACATATTTGCCGAAGGACCGCCAATATCGGTAATCGTGCCATGAAAGTCGGGCATCTCGGTTACAGCCTTAACTTCGCGCATAATCGAACCCTCGCTACGTGAGGAGATAAACTTTCCTTGATGCGCCGAAATGGTACAGAACGAGCAACCTCCAAAGCAACCACGATGGATATTTACCGAGTGCTTAATCATCTCCCATGCAGGGATATCGCCACGCCCCTTGTAGCGTGGGTGCGGTGCACGCATATATGGCAGGTCGAATGCCGAATCCAACTCCTCACTCGAAAGTGCCAAGTGCATCGGATTTATCACAACATAGTCGTTGCCCGTGCGCTCAACGAGGATATTTCCGCTTTCGAGGCGGTTGCTCTCTATCTCCTCCTTTGTGAAGTTTTCGCCAAAGGCTCGTTTATCATTTCGGCACTGCTCGAAGGAGTGTAGCATTATCGTTTTCTCACTCGGCAGAGCCTCGACAAACTTCTTATCTGCCACAAAGCCCACCTGACGCAGGGTATGCAAAAGTTTTGCATTATAGCCGTTGCGCATTGCACGAGCCACCTCGCGGATAACCTTCTCTCCCATTCCGTAGAGGAGAAAGTCGGCTCCACTCTCGACCAGGATAGAGGGTTTCAAAGTGTCCTGCCAATAGTCGTAGTGAGTAAGTCGGCGCAACGATGACTCGATACCGCCAATCAAAACGGGGGTATTCGGAAATAGTTTTTTCAGAATTTTCGTGTAGGTCGTAACGGCATAGTCGGGGCGGAAACCTGCTACTCCGCCTGCGGTGTAGGCATCGTTTGAGCGTAGTCGCTTGTTGGCGGTGTAGTGGTTTACCATCGAGTCCATCACGCCTGCCGTAACGCAGAAGCAGAGGCGTGGAGCGCCGAACTTCTTGAAATCGCGCAGGTCATCACGCCAATTTGGCTGCGGCACAACCGCCACACGCAACCCCTCGTCCTCGAAGAGTCGCGACACCACCGCCGTACCGAATGACGGGTGGTCGATATAGGCATCACCCGAAAAGAGGACTATATCGACATAGTCCCACCCAAGCTGACGCATCTCCTTGACGGTTGTTGGCAGAAAACCCATAGTTTTTTCAAAAAAAAAATTGACAATTGACAATTGATAATTGACAATTAAAAGTATTTTTAGTTTAGGCCTGCGGCGCAATTCTGCATTCTCAATTCTGCATTTACTCCGAAAATGCGTTCTGCGCATTTCGAGCGTAGTTATCCCACTTCTCCAATACCGCCTTAAAGTCGGCAGGAAGGTCGAGCGTAAACTCTTTATATTCGCCCGTTGTTGGGTGTTCAAAGCCGAGCAAGCGGGCGTGAAGGGCATGGCGTGGCATTGTCTCGAAGCAGTTTTCGATAAACTGCTTATACTTCGAGAAGGTCGTACCCTTCAATATCTTGTCGCCACCATATCGTTCATCGTTGAAGAGTGGGTGACCGATATACTGCATATGAACACGAATCTGGTGCGTTCTGCCCGTTTCAAGACGGCACTCCACCAAAGTTACATATCCGTAGCGTTTCAGCACCTTGTAGTGCGTAACGGCATGTTTGCCCTCCGAGCCATCGGCAAAGACATACATCTGATGGCGATTTTTCGGGTTGCGACCAATGTGCCCCGTAATTGTCCCCTCGTCATCTGCCAAGTTTCCCCAAACGAGCGCAATATAGCGGCGTTGAGTGGAATGTAGGAAGAATTGGTGCGAGAGGTGTTGGCAAGCCTGCTCGTTCTTGCCGACAACAAGAATGCCCGAAGTGTTCTTATCAATTCGGTGCACCAAGCCGGCACGTTCGTTGCCCTGCTGGAACATCGGGTTGTCCTTCAAGTGAAAAGTGAGCGCATTAACAAGCGTTCCGCAGTAGTTACCGTGTCCGGGGTGCACGCACATTCCCGCCTCCTTATTCACCACGATAACATCATCGTCCTCGTACATAATGTCGATTGGAATATCCTCAGGCGTGAGCGTCACCTCATAGCGAGGGAATGCCAAGCGCATCGAGATATGGTCGTAAGGTTTTACCTTGTACGATGCCTTTTGCGGTTTTTCGTTCACGAAAACACCGCCATCGTCTATGGCATTTTGGATACGGTTGCGCGAGCAATTTTCGATATGCGTAGTCAAAAACTTATCCAAACGCATCATCGATTGCCCCTTATCGACAGTTATGGCGTAATGCTCGTACAAGCCGTTTTCATCGGGTTTCTGGTCAGAAAGGAAGCGGCGAGGCATAACACCCACGCCCGACTCCTCGTCATCACCCTCGAAATCGACCTCGATATCCTCGTCTAACTCCTCGTTTATGTACTTCTCGTCTGCCATACCTATCCGTTAAAAGAAGAAATCGTCTTGTGCCTGCGGTGTTTGTTGCGGTTGCGACTTCTCGGTATTTGCTATTGAGTCGAGCAGTCGCTGCTCCGCCTTGGCGATGGAGTCCGCTGCCATTTTAGCCTTCAAAGCCTCCTCAACACGGCGCTCCTGCTGAACTATCGCACTATCAACCTTCACGGCATCGAGCGTAAGATGCAACGATACTCGCGCACCATACGCCACCGCCTCGGTTGGCAGTATCGACTGACGATATACCTTGGCACGATTGCGCTCCAACGCCGGCATTCCCTCATCAAAGATAATCTCACCAATATTCAATCCCGACTCCCAAAGTCGGCTTTTCGCCTCGAACAACGAACGGCCAAGAACCTGCGGAGCAGCTGTTGCAGTATCGGTAGCCGAAACGCCCACACGCAAAACTACCCCACTGCCCATCTCTGCCTGCAACTCGCTCTCTTCGAGGACCTCCTCGCCATTAATAAATTCGGCAAGAACATAATTTGTGGCGATATCATCGGCATATTCGAGGTGGTCGATAGTCAAGCCTGCCGTTTCGAGCATATTTTTCGCCTGACGCAACGAGCGACCTGCCACATACGGCACTGCCACCATACGCTGACGTGAGGAGTTTATCGTAACATAGACCTTGCGACCGGGCTTCACGACCACACCACCCTTTGGCAATTGGTCGAGCACTACACCACCAGGATATGCAGACACATGAAGCGAGTCGTTGATGATGATTTCGAGGTCACGGCGACCTGCGAAATACTCCGCATCATTCAGTTGCAACCCCACAAAGTCAGGCACTGTACGGCGTGCGCTGTGTCGTGTACCGAATGCCATAGCGATAAATGCTACTACTGCCAAACCCAAAAAGAGCAAGGCTATCATCGCCAAGTGGTACAAAATCGTATGTCGTTTCAACCAAGTCCAAAAACTTTTCATAGTTTTCCGTTTTCAGTTTTCCGTTTTCCGTTTAACTCATTATAGTGTGTATCTCGCTCTACGGCATGGTAGCCTGCCGATGCGCACATCTTCTCAATCTCTCCAATCGTCAGGCGTGGTCGCTCGTCAGCCGCCCCTGCCATCGAATATATCTTTGTCGAATCTTCGATTGTGCCGTCAATATCGTCTGCGCCAAATGACAGAGCCATCTCCGCCACCTCCTTGCCATACATCACCCAATACGCCTTAATATGTGGCACATTGTCAAGTATCAAACGGCTCATTGCCAATGTACGCATATCATCTACAACCGAGGTTTCGCCCAACTCTGTCAAGCCGTTGTTTGCACTACGAAATTTCAGCGGAATAAAGGCGTTGAAGCCGCCCGTTCTGTCCTGCAAATCACGCAGACGCAGAAGGTGGTCGATGCGATGGTCAATGTTTTCAATGTGTCCGTAGAGCATCGTTGCATTCGAGTCAAAGCCCAACTTGTGAGCCCTCTCGTGCATATCGAGCCACTCCACCGAAGAGCATTTTTGCGGGCAAATTTCAGCCCTGACTTTCTCATCGAAAATCTCGGCTCCGCCACCGGGGATTGATTCCATGCCCGCCTCTTTCAGCAACTGCAAACCCTCCTCAATCGTCAAGCCCGCCTTGCGAATCATATAGTGTAGCTCCACCGCTGTAAAAGCCTTGACGCACACCTCGGGCATAATCTCCTTGATACGGCGAATCATCTCGGCATAGTAGTACAAATCCCTATCGGGGTGAACACCTCCTACAATATGCACCTCCGTTGCACCGCTTGCCTTGCGCTTTTCGACCTGCTCCAAAACCTCCTCCATAGAGTAGTCCCAAGCCCCCGCCTCACCCTTACGGCGGCGATAAGAGCAGAAACGGCACTCGAAAAGGCAGATATTGGTCGGTTCGAGATGGAAATTTTTGTTGTAAAAAACCTTATCTCCACTCTTGCGCTCCTTCACCTCGGTCGCCAAACGAGCCAACAGCCACAACGGAGCCTTCTCCCATAAGAGTTTGGCTTCGGGGGCATCTATGCGCTCTCCATGCGACAACTTTTCGGCTATATGCTCAATGGTCATACTATTTCGGTGCTTTGCGATAGAGATATATTGCAATTATGGCGTAGATAATATTCGGCAACCACACCGCCAACATAGGTGGCAGAGAGCCCCCCTTGGCAAACTCCTCGAACACGCGATTGAGCATGATGTAGGAGAAACACAACGCAATGCCGATACCAATATGCAAGCCCGTACCTCCTCGCACCTTGCGAGAGGAGAGCGACACTCCGATAAGTGTCAGAATAAATGTTCCAAGCGGATAGGCATAGCGAGTATGATGCTCGACTTCGAGGTGTCGTATCGAGTCGGAGCCTTTGGCTCGCTGTTGGTCGATAAAGTCGTTCAACTCTACGATATTCATCGTTTTAATCAACGCCTGCAAGTTGCCCAACTCCACGATATCGAGGTTCAGCAGTGTGTCGAGATTGCGATGTTGCTCGAATGTCTCGTGTCCATTATCGTCAAAGTGGCGGGTGATGTATCGTTGCGCCGTCCAGCGTTTGGTTTCGCCATCGAACTTAACCTCCGAAGCCTCCAATGTCGAGCGCATAAAGCTACCCTCGTACTTTTCGAGAGCCACAAATGAAGCCTGTGAGGAGTTCTTGCTGAAACCTCGAATATAGGCAAATGTTCCGGGCTCAATTTGGCGGTAGATGTGTCTATCGTATTGGAATCGCTGTCGGCGAGGGATATACTGCTGTTCAAATGCGACACAGGTGCGCTGCGAGATAGGGATAACCCATAAACTCAATCCGAGCGACAATATGGTAATCACCAACGCTCCGATAAAGTATGGCCACATCAATCGGCGGAAACTCATACCTCCCGACAACATCGCAATAATCTCGGTCTGATATGCCAACTTCGAGGTGAAGAAGATACAGGCAATAAAGGTAAAGAGCGCACTAAACTGATTTATGAAGAATGGCACAAAGTTCAAGTAGTAGTCCAACATGATACTCTTGAACGGAGCATGCGTCTGTGTAAAGCCGTCAATCTTCTCGACATAGTCGAATATCACCACCACGATAATAATCATCGCAATAGCAAATAGATAAGTTCCGAGGAACTTACGAATAATGTAGCGGTCGAGAATCTTCAATCCCGGCCACCAACTACGACCTGTCTTATATTGCGGCTCCATCATATCTTAAATGCAGAATGCAAAATGCAAAATGCAAAATTAGTTTTCCGTTAATCCTGCTTCGCAGGCTTTTCTTCCTTGCGGCTCGGCATAGTGCAAACAAGTTCGCCCTCTGCTCTCGCTCCGCTGCGTCAGTTTTCCGTTTATTACAGTCTTCTGCCGAGTTTTTCGACCATTATGGCTTTCCATTGTGCGAAGTCACCTGCGATAATGTGCTTGCGGGCTTCGCCAACTAACCATAAGTAGAAGCCCGTATTGTGCAACGATGCAATCTGCGCTGCCAACATCTCACCACACACCACTAAGTGGTGGAGATACGCCTTCGAGTATTGGTGGTCCACGAAGGTTGTGCCGTTAGGGTCAATAGGCGAAAAGTCGTTCTCCCACTTCTTGTTGCGGATATTGATTGTGCCCTCGCTCGTAAACAACTGCCCGTTGCGACCGTTGCGGGTAGGCATTACGCAGTCGAACATATCCACACCTCTCGAAATTCCCTCCAAGATATTTATCGGCGTACCGACACCCATCAAATAACGAGGTTTATCCTGCGGTAGTATGGCATTGACAACCTCAATCATCGCATACATAACCTCCGTAGGCTCTCCAACCGCCAAACCTCCAATGGCATAGCCATCGGCGTTGTACTGCAAGACATTCTCGGCAGCCTTCGCACGAAGGTCGGGATATCCGCAACCCTGCACTATCGGAAATAGCGATTGATAGTGACCATATTTTGGCGTGGTTTTGTGGTATTGATTAAAGCATCTATCCAGCCAACGCTCGGTCAGCGCCAACGACTTCGCCGCATACTCCTTCGGAGCATCGCCGGGAGGACACTCGTCAAACGCCATCATAATATCGGCACCTATGGTGCGCTCGGTATCGATAACGCTTTCAGGGGTGAAGAGGTGGCGAGAACCGTCAATATGCGACTGAAAGTGACAACCCTCCTCCTTCAACTTTCTGCACGCCGCAAGCGAGAAGACCTGAAAACCTCCGCTATCGGTCAGCATCGGCTTATCCCAAGTCGAGAATCGATGCACACCGCCCGCCTCCTCCAAAATCTTCATGCCGGGGCGGAGGTAGAGGTGGTAGGTGTTTGCCAAGATAATCTGCGCCTTTGCCTCATCTTTGATATCACGATGAAAGATGCCCTTCATCGCCGCCGCAGTACCTACGGGCATAAATATCGGAGTCTGAATAACGCCGTGGTCCGTGACGATTTCTCCCGCACGGGCGTTAGTTGCTATATCTCTATGTTGTAAAGTAAACTTCATAATCTTGTGCAAAATTACTAATTTTCACGAAATTTTGCGTAAGTTTGCAAAATAATTGACAACACGACCTGACAAGATGGAGAAAATATACGATATAATTTACAGTGCATTAATGGCTTACGGCGGTTTTGGCATCGCCCTCGGAGTCACAATTCTCGTGCTGTTCATTGTCCAAATTTCGCTTCATCTCGGCATTTATGGCAAAATTGCATCGTTCCGCCTGATGAACAAAAAGCAGATTCGTGACAAAGAGCCTGCAATATCGATAGTCGTTCCCCTCTTTGCCGAAGATGCAAACTATATCGACACTTCCCTCACCTCGTTGCTCACACAAGACTATGCCGAGTTTGAGGTTGTCGTGGTATATGTCGGCAATAGTGACGACTTTTTTGCCGATATCAAGTCGTTGCAAAGGCTCTATCCACACCTTACACCCGTACATATCGACTACTCGCCCCACTATCCCGTATCGACAAAGATTGCGCTAAATGTGGGCATAAAGAGTGCAAAATACGACTTCGTAATAACCACCTCGTCAGATGCGACACCGGCATCGGAGCGTTGGCTCTCACTCCTCGCCAAAGGATTTATGTATGGCGACATTGTTCTCGGTTACTGTGGCATAGCACAACAGAGTGGATTTGCCAATTTCGTATTCCGAGAGTATCAATTCAACGACTCGATTGCTTGGCTCTCGTCAGCAATTCGCAACAAGGCATACTCCGCTTCACGCAATGCTCTCGGATTTAAGAAGAGTCTCTATTTTGACGTTCGTGGTTTCAACCATCTCAACATGAATGTTGGCGAAAACGACCTCTTCGTACAGCAGATTGCCACACGGGATAATGTCAGCGTAGTGTTATCGCCACGAGCAACATGTACGGAGCGCACTTGGGGCGGTTGGAGTTGGTGGTGGCGCAGAACAAAGTTGCTACACACCACACATCGTTACTATCCGAAGGGTACGATGGCAGCATCAATAGCAGAGTTGTCAATCCGCACGCTCTTTTTCGCCTCTATACTTACAGCCGTTGTTCTTATGCCGTGGGAGTTTATGGTTGCAGCGTTGATTGTTGCCCTTTTGAGATACTTTATCGTGATGTTTGTGGTTGTTCGCAATGCCCGCCGACTCGGCGAAGGTGGCGTGATTGCCCTCCACTTTATCTACGACATCATTGAGCCGGCATTGCGATTTGCCATCGCTCTATCTTCGCACAAAAAGTACAAGAAATCTTGGCTCTAATATGACCAAAGAGCATAACATATATGACGACCGTACGCTCGTGCAAATGGTTCGTGAGGGCGATAGCACCGCCTTCGATACGCTCTTTACCCGTCATAGCGAGATGATTTATGCTACACTTCTGAAATTTACGGGCAACAGTGATGATGTCGATGACTTGATGCAGGAGGCCTTCATGAAGGCGTACCTCAAAATCGGACTCTATAACCCGAAATATGACTTTGGGGCGTGGATATACACCATAGCCCGCAATACATTTGTCGATTTCAGCCGCACTCGCAAGAGCAATGCGCTGAATCCGCAAAATCTTCCACTCGAAAGTGGAGAATCGACACAGGTATCGACACCAACGCCCGAAGATTACATCATAAACGCGCAACAGCGGGCGCAAATCGAGCGATATATCTCGATGTTGCCCGAGGACTACCGCCAACTCTTTGAGTTGCGATTTATTGACGAATATAGTTACGAGGAGATTGCCGAAAAACTCGACATGAAACTCGGCACAGTAAAAACCCGCATCTTCCGAGTACGCAACATGATGTGCCGTCTTATTACCGAAGGCGAGGAGCATAACGAAAAACAGAACGACAATGGATAGTGTAGCACTTATCGAAAAATATTTTCCGAACCTGTCGGAGCAACAACGAGAGCAATTTGCACGACTTGGTGAGGTATACGCCGAGTGGAATGCCAAGATAAATGTGGTATCACGCAAAGATATGGAGCATATCTACCTGCACCATATTCTCCACTCGCTCGCCATTGCCAAAGTGTGCCACTTTGCCGATGGTGCGCAAGTTCTTGATGTCGGTTGTGGCGGTGGTTTTCCATCGGTTCCGTTGGCAATAATGTTCCCGAGTGTACAATTTACCGCCTGCGACTCGATAGGCAAGAAAATTCGTGTTGTGGAGGGTGTTTGCGAGGCGGTAGGTATCAAAAATATCCGCACCGTAAATGGTCGTGTCGAGCAGTTGAAAGAGCAGTTCGACTATATCGTATCACGCGCTGTAACCGATATGCCGACCTTCGTGGGTTGGGTGCGAGGTATGGTTCGCAAAGGCGAAAAAGGCTCGTTACCGAATGGTATTCTCTACCTCAAAGGCGGAGATTTAACCGAGGAGTTGCAGGCAAGTCGCCGTCAATGGGAACGATACTATATCTCGGAGTTCTTCGAGGAGGAGTTTTACGATACCAAACAAGTAGTCTATTCGAGAAGTTAAAAGTCTTTTGAAGCAGTGCGTAACGTCCTTCTAATATTGGCATTTACAGCATTGACCTTTTCGGTCGAGGCAAAGAGAGTATCGAAAATACAACAACGTGATTCGATAACAATCTTCGGGCATGTTCTTTGCGAGGGTAAACCTCTTGCCGATATTCCCGTTTCCGATGGTGTACACATCGTCAAGACCGACTCCTTGGGGCGATATGCCATCGCCTCCAACAAGTTTCAAAATACGGTCTTCGTAATCACCCCATCGGGTTATGAGCCGGCATGCAAAAAGCGTATATTTCCACAATTTTGGTCGTTGTTACGCAAAAAGCGAGAGGTCGCCGAGCAGCACGATTTTCACCTCGTAAAGCGCAACCAAAAGAGCCATCGTATTCTGTTCTTGTCGAATCTCTTTCTGCACAACTCGAACGATGACCTTCTGCAATTCAAACGCAAAACAATACCTGCCGTAGACAAAATAGCCGAAGAAGTAGACGACTCAACAGCCGTCTATACGATTCTGCTGGGTGACATCAGCAACTGCCCGTCATGGTACTCTCGTGAGTTTGATATCAGTGATGCCGTTTCGATTATGGGAACACTGCGCTATCCCACCATGCTCTATACCGTAATGGGCGACCAGGATAACGATGGAGCCGTGCCGGGAACAGGTCTTACCGACTATAAGGCGGAGCGACAATATATCTATTCGTGTGGCCCGAAATACTTCTCTATAAATATCGGAGATATCCACTACATTGTACTCGACAATACCGTATTCCGCAATGAGGCGGGCAAAGGAAAGTACCCGACCGAGATTGTCGGCAGACGCAACTACGACCGTTTCGTTACCTCCGACCAGCTCGATTGGCTGCGCAAAGACCTATCGCTAATTGAGAATAGAGATAAGCCGATAGTGGTATGTATGCATCACAACGCTTTTACAGTAAACAACAAAGGGCGCATATCGAAGCGATTCTCCAAACCTGAACAGGTCGATTCGCTCACAAACTGCTTCAAGGCGTTCCGAAATGTACACTTTGTGACCTCCGGTTCGATGGACCGAAGAGTATCGAAATCGAAGGATATCGCCAACATTGTGGAGCATGCCATAGCATCAACTTCCGGCGACAGGTGGAAGAGCGGTTACAATGGCTTTGAGTTGTCTATCAACAACGCAGGTACTCCGGCAGGGTTTGAGGTGTTTGATGTTGAAGGCGATAAGATATCGTGGCATCATCGCTCGGAGAATGGAGAGCGAAAACCGTTCCGTATCTACGATATGGCAAGTGTCGGCGAGTACTATCGTAATAATCTCGATATTCAGAACTTGGTGCGAGAGTATCCAAAGACCTTCATTAACTACGACACTAAGGATTTTGCCAAATATATCTATATCAATTGGTGGGGACAAGAGAAGGGGGCAAAGTTGGAGGTTTTTGAGGATAACAGACCTCTGCGAGTGCGCCAAATATATCAAGCAGACCCACTTTATGTTGCGACCTCGGCGACTCTTTCACTGAAACATAGCCGCAAAAAGCCTCGTATGTCACGCAACAATTGCCAACACCTATTTCGAGTTCAACGCACATCGCCAACATCGGTTATCCGAGTGCGCACTACCGACCCGTTTGGCGTAGTTTGCGAGGAGATATTTGTGGGCAAAAAAGAGTTCGCACAGCAGATAAAGTAGCGGTCAGCAGTTTCCCGAACTCCGAGCGTGGTCAAGGCACAAGTGATGATAGGATTGAATAGGACTAAATAGGACTCGCTCCCGTTGGTCGCTTAATAGGAGTGCGCTGAAAGTTTTTTAGTTATCAGTTTTCCGCTTTCCGTTTGGTCCCATTACTCCTATTGGTCCTATATTCTCTCAACTCTCAGTTAAAACTAAAAGTTTTTACATTTTGAGTTTTGAATTATGAATTTTATTTGTACCTTTGTGGCACAAACATTAGGGTTTCAGTCTTTGCGAGGATTGAAATTCTTTATTTTTTTGTTGCTCTAAAAAATTGTAAACGAATAAAAAGATTATACAGAACTATGGCACAGATTAATTACCTCACAGCCGAGGGTTACAAAAAGTTGAAAGATGAACTCGACCACATGCGCTCCGTAGAGCGTCCTGCCGCTGCTGCTGCTATTGCAGAGGCTCGCGACAAAGGCGACTTGTCGGAGAATGCCGAGTATGATGCGGCACGAGAGGCACAAGGCTTGCTCGAAATGCGTATAGCACAGTTGGAGGCTACACTCAACAACTCACGAGTTATTGACGAGAGCAAGATTCAAAAGGACAAGGTACAGATTTTGAGCAAGGTAAAACTCCTCAACCACAACAACAAGCGTGAGGTCACCTATACCATCGTATCGGAGAACGAGGCGAACCTCCGTGAGGGTAAGTTGGCTATCGGCACACCTATTGCCAAGGCATTGCTCGGCAAGAAGAAGGGCGAGGTGGTAGAGGTCTCCGTACCTGCCGGCGTTATCAAGTTCGAGATTTTGGATATTTCGATTTAATAACATATAGGTTATAGGTTTTTGAGACAACATTGCGGGGAAGAGATTCTCTGCAATGTTTTTATTTGACAGCCTCTTGTTTTTTGGCGGTTTTTTTGCCATATTTGTCAAAAGTTTTTCAACTTACGATTACTATGAAGAGATTTACAATCATTATACTCGCATTGACGGCGTGCGCAACCCTTTCGGCACAGCAGGTCTATCGTACCGAATTTTCCGTTTTCGACCTTCGCGAAGCGGCACTCAAAAACGACCACTCCAAGACCGAACACCATATTCGTTTTGCCCCCAAAACAATCGAAGCGGTGGGCAAGGTGGAGGTCGTAGGTCAAACCGTAGACCTCCCTACCGCTTGGAGCGACTACAATGTCTATATCCACATTCAGAACACCATCAAGGCGTACGACCTCGTAGTGAATGAGCAGTTAGTCGCCTCGGTCGAGGATTCGTATACCCCAGCGGACTTTCTCCTCTCGCCATATCTGCGTCAGGGCAAGAACGAGATTCTGCTGTTACTGCGCCGTTCGGAGTGCATAGAGTTGAATAGTGGCTCGAAAAGCAACCTCGTGGAGCAGTTCCGAGGTTCGTACATCTTTGCTCAACATCGCAAACATATCTACGACTACGATGCCCGTATCGTGCAGAGCGCCAACGGCAAGAGCCTTGCGCTCGAACTCGATATCCTCGTGCGCAACGATTTCAACTTCGAGGAGATTGTGCAGGTGGGTTACGATATCTACTCGCCCGACAACAAGTTGATAGATTATGCCGTACGAGAGTTTCCGGTGGCAGGTCGCAGTATCGACACGCTGCAAATTCGCACCTCGCTCGGCGAGGAGAGTCGTTATTTGTGGAGCTCCTCAAATCCGAAATTATATCGCTTGACACTCTACACCAAGCGTGACGGCAAACCTCGCGAATATATCTCGTTCCGACTCGGTGCAGGCTCTACAACCTTTGCAGATGGCAAAATACTCCGCAATGGCAAGCCTATCGCTGTAAAGTCGGCGCAATACAACGCCCGTACAAACTACGCCGAGGCTCTCGCTGAGATAAAGGCTCTGCGCACAAAGGGCGTAAACACCTTACTTCCCGACAATCCGCAACCCGAGTGGTTTTACGACATCTGCGATGGATTGGGTATGTATGTTATCGAGCGAGCAAATATAAACCCTGTGGAGCAGTCGCAAAATCGCAAAATAGGGGGTACTCCATCGAACAACCCAACGCTCGCAGGCGAATACCTCGCCCGCATCAAAGCGATGTATTATCGCACCCGAAATCACTCCTGCATTATTGCCTACTCTCTCGGTGGCGACCAGGCAGGCAATGGCTACAACATGTATAAAGCTTATCAATGGTTGAAGAGCGTTGAGAAGGAGCGAGCCGTAATCTGCACCTCGGCAGATGGGGAGTGGAACAGTGATATTCAAATTGAGAATTGAGAATTGAGAATTAAAAAATCATGAATCTTGAACTCATTGTAGTTGGAAAAACTGATATGCGTGAGGTTGATGCGCTGGTACAGATGTACTCAAAGCGCATAAATCACTATGCCAAATTCTCAATAACATATCTGCCCGACCTACGCAACACCAAAAACCTCTCCGAACAACAACAGAAGAGTGCCGAAGGAGAGTTGTTGTTGAATGGTATTACCGCAGCCGATTATGTTGTACTGCTCGATGAAGCAGGCGAGGAGATGCGCAGTGTCGCCTTTGCGCAGTGGTTGCAGAAGCGAATGAATAGCGGTGTGCGCCGCTTGGTGTTGATGATTGGTGGTCCTTACGGCTTCTCGGAAGAGGTCTATGCACGGGCCAACTCGAAAATATCGCTCTCGAAGATGACCTTCTCGCACCAGATTGTCCGAGCCATCTTCACTGAGCAACTCTATCGCGCCTTCACCATTATCAAAGGCGAGCCTTACCATCACGAATAGACAATGACTCTAAAACAATATCGGCAGACTTGAAAGTCTGCCGATATTATTATCTCTTTTTCCCTTTTGCCGGGTCGAAGATATTATTCAGCACGAAGGCCAAGCGATATGCCGCATATTGCAACTGCTGGTCGGCGAGTGCAACCATCTCATCGTGTTGCTCCTTCGGAATCTTCGCAAAATCCTCCCCCGGAACAATATATTTGAACGATGCTCGGTTATCCTTCACGCTCTGCTTAACCCAATCTGTGAGCGTTCCCTTGCAGACCTTCTTCGCCTCCTTCTTACTTAGGTTGCCTAACTCCTGGTTGAACTTCTCGCAGTGCCAACCTTTGTGGAAGAGTGCCGGCGAGTTGTCCCAGAAACCATGATATCCCTGTTTTTTACCCTTGTACTTAAATTTCAAACCCTGCGAGTAGCCGGGTGCCCACTTAGGCTTCTTCCAATCGAATGGCGGCGCCAAATAGCGATTGTGCGAAGGGCAATGGAGGTCCACAATAATATGTGTCAAAAGTTTGATATTAAGCGATATTAACGAATCGGAAAGGTTCTTGTAGTCCTGCATCTCCTTGATTATTCGCGTAGCTTGTACATATCCGCTGCGACCATCAAGTTCGACAATGTTGTTCTTCTCGTCTACCGCTACATTGTGCCACCAATCAAGTGGCTCATACGGAACAGTACAACGATAGTGGTCCATCCATGTAGCATAATAAGTAAGGGTGTGAGGGAGATACTTGTGAATCTCCTTCTTGGTTGTAGGCGTAAGATTCTGCTCCGCCATATATACCGCAGCATGATGTGCCACAGTACCCCACGCCTTCGCTTCGAACGATGCACCCAGCATAAATGCCACTGCCAAAAGTGCAAAAATTACTCTTTTCATAGTATGTTAGTTTGGTTTCTTTCTACAAAGATAGTAATCAATTTTTGATTTTGCAAAAAATGAGGCAATAGACAAGACGAGAGACGAGAGACGAGAGACGAGAGCAAGGCAAACAAGAAACCCACCCCGCAGCATACTTAGCGTATTGCCACAAGAAAATGTGAGGAAAAATTGTATAAAAAGAGATTTTACAAGGCACAAGAAAAGAGCCATTGCGCAGCATACTTAAGCGTATGTGAGCAAATGGCTCTCGATTGTAACGCAGTAAAAGCCTTTTTAGGCAGTTTTTACCACATTTTTACATTTTTTTGCCGACATTAGTCTTCTTCGCAACCTTCGCAGCAGAAGCCTTAGTTGCAGCAGCCTTTGGAGCCTTTGCCTTTGGAGCCTTTACTACGGTTGCGTCCTCAACTGCATCGGTAGCCTTCTTCGCACGCGAACGGCGAGTCTTTGGCTTAGCCTCAGCTGCAGGTGCAGCAGCAGGAGTTACGCCGAGTGTATATGCCTCGTTGAAATCAACGAACTCGATAATACACATATCAGCTCCGTCACCCAAACGGAATCCGGTCTTCAAAATACGGGTGTAACCGCCCGGACGCTCTGCAATCTTTGGAGCGATAGTACGGAACAACTCTGTAACTGCCTCCTTCTGTTTGAGGTACGAGAATACGATACGGCGCGAGTGGGTTGTATCCTCCTTCGAACGAGTTACGAGTGGCTCAATGAACTGACGAACAGCCTTTGCCTTTGCCACTGTGGTCTCGATGCGCTTGTGGAGAATAAGGGACGAAGCCATGTTCGACAACATCGCCTTACGGTGTCCCGCCTGACGGCCAAGATGGTTGAAATTCTTATTGTGTCTCATAATTATTCTTTATCAAGTTTGTAAATTGATACATCCATTCCGAACTTCAAGTCGAGCGAAGCCAACAGTGCATCAAGCTCTGTGAGCGACTTCTTACCAAAGTTACGGAATTTGAGAAGGTCATTGCGATTGAGCTTTACCAAATCACCAATGGTCTCTACATCTGCTGCTTTGAGGCAGTTGAGAGCTCGAACACTCAAATCCTTGTCCACCAACTTGGTTTTGAGCAGTTGTCGCATGTGCAACTCAGGCTCATTCAACTCGGCCTCCGAAGATACCTCGTCAAGGTTGATAGTCATCTTCTCGTCTGAGAAGAGCATGAAATGCTGAATCAAAATCTTCGCAGCCTCCTTCAAAGCCTCCTTCGGCTTGATAGAGCCATCAGTTGTAATCTCAAGGTTCAACTTCTCATAGTCGGTACGCTGCTCGACACGATAGTCCTCACGCGAATACTTTACATTCACGATTGGAGTGTGAATCGAATCGATTGGCAACAAACCAAACTCTGCATTCTCCGGTGCATTCTCCTCAGCAGGTACATATCCACGGCCCTTACCAATGGTAATAGTGAGCTGCATCTTAGTACCAGGTGCGAGGTGGCAAATTACCAACTCCGGATTGAGAACCTTGAACGAGCTCAAGAAGTT
Organism: Rikenellaceae bacterium; assembly: GCA_015060075.1. Classification (GTDB taxonomy): domain Bacteria; phylum Bacteroidota; class Bacteroidia; order Bacteroidales; family Rikenellaceae; genus Alistipes. Next base: position 27,692 of record SUZE01000005.1, read on the forward strand.
CGAGATGTAACCTGCTGTGAGTTCGGTTACGCCTGCTACATTGATAGTAGCCTTCTCGAAATCCTGATTCTCGACGGTGCGAATGAAGCGAATCTGTTTGAGATTCAAGATGATATTCAACATATCCTCCATTACGCCCGGAATAGCGGCAAACTCGTGGTCAACGCCGTCAACCTTTACGGTTGTGATTGCATATCCCTCCAACGAAGAGAGCAATACTCGGCGCAAAGCATTACCGATAGTCATCGCATAGCCTGGCTCCAACGGACGGAACTCAAACTTTCCGAACGATGCGGTCGATTCTACTACGATTACCTTCTCGGGTCTTTGAAATGCTAAAATTGCCATAATCTATTGTGTGTTAATTGTTACTATTTAGAGTACAACTCGACAATGAACTGCTCCTTGATATTCTCAGGAATCTCCTCACGCTCAGGACGAGCCAAGAACTTACCGCTCATCGATGCTCCGTCCCACTCCAACCATGCATAACGGCTGTGGTTTGTGCCGAGCAATGACTCGGTGATAACCTCCAAAGTCTTCGACTTCTCACGTACCGATACTACATCGCCTACACGCAACGAATACGATGGAATGTTCACTACATTACCATTAACACAGATATGACGGTGCGAAACGAGCTGACGAGCTGCTGCACGAGTTGGAGCGATACCAAGACGATATACTACATTGTCCAAACGGCACTCCAACAATTTCAACAAGTTCTCACCGGTGATACCACCCATACGAGCCGCAGCCTCGTAAGTACGAGCAAACTGCTTCTCCAACAAACCGTAGGTGTACTTTGCCTTCTGCTTCTCGCTCAACTGTGTACCATACTCCGACACCTTCTTACGCTTGCGTGCAAGACCGTGCTGTCCCGGTGGTACATTGCGCTTGTCGAGAGACTTGTCAGCACCATAAATTGCCTCACCAAAGCGGCGGGCGATTTTCGTTTTTGGTCCTATATACTTTCCCATTGTTCTTTACTTTTTTTGTTTGATTAAGTTTTTCAGTGATTCTCTTTATTCGCCTACCTCTAAATTATACACGGCGGCGGTTAGGAGCACGGCAACCATTGTGTGGCAGTGGAGTTACATCGATAATCTCGGTAACCTCGATACCTGCACCGTGAATAGTACGAACTGCACTCTCACGACCCTGACCCGGACCCTTCACATAAACCTTAACCTTACGCAATCCCATATCAAAGGCAACCTTTGCGCAATCTGCTGCTGCGGTCTGCGCTGCATAAGGGGTGTTCTTCTTCGAACCACGGAAGCCCATCTTACCGGCCGATGACCAGCTGATAACCTCACCAACCTCGTTAGTGATGGTAATGATGACATTGTTGAAGGTAGAGTGTACGAAAGCCATGCCATTCGCACCAACCTTAACAACCTTCTTCTTAACTGATTGTGTTTTCTTTGCCATAATTCTTCACTATTACTTAGTTGCCTTCTTCTTATTTGCAACGGTCTTCTTCTTACCCTTGCGTGTACGAGCGTTGTTCTTGGTGCTCTGTCCACGAACCGGAAGACCGATACGATGACGGATTCCACGGTAGCAACCGATATCCATCAATCGCTTAATGTTCAACTGTACGAGCGAACGAGCCTCACCCTCAACCTTGATATCCATCTCGGCGATAGCGGCACGGATTGCTCCGACCTGCTCATCTGTCCACTCATCTACCTTTGTGTCGTAGCTGATGCCACACTTGTCGAGGATTTTCTGAGCTGTGCTACGACCAATACCATAAATGTAGGTCAAGCCTATCTCGCCTCGCTTATTCTTTGGTAAATCTACACCGACTATACGTGCCATAAATTTTCTCTTTTTCTTGTTTTGTTAATCGTTTTTATTTACCCTTGGCGCATTTTGAACTTAGGATTCTTCTTGCAGATAACATAGAGCTTACCCTTGCGTCTTACAATCTTGCAATCCTCGCTTCTTTTCTTGATTGATGCTTTTACTTTCATAATTTTTCAAGCAATCTTTTGTTATTTGTACCTAAAGGATATACGACCCTTACTCAAATCATAAGGAGTCATCTCCACTTTTACTTTATCTCCCGGAAGGATTTTGATGTAGTGCTGACGCATCTTTCCGGAGATGTGGGCGGTGATAACGTGTCCGTTATCCAACTCTACTCGAAACATTGCATTCGACAACGCCTCGGTTACAGTTCCGTCCCTTTCAATAGCAGTCTGTTTTGCCATCTTTGAGTTTTCGCTTTTTTTAACAGGTATTACGTCTTAACAAGTGCTTCATGTTGCGCTATGCGCCTCCTTATTAAACTCTCCGCATCTCGTTAAACCCTCTACCCAAGTGAATTTTCGATAATACTAAAATCTGTAAGCACATCGGGACCATCTTTGCGGATTGCCACAGCAAACTCGTAGTGTGCCGCAGGCTTTCTGTCACGAGTCCTGACAGTCCAACCGTCACGCTCGAACACTACCGCTCTCGTTCCCATCGTAATCATCGGTTCTATGCAGATTACCATGCCCTCCTTCAACAAAGGACCTCTGCCTCGCAAACCGTAATTGGGCACCCCCGGCTCTTCGTGCATCTTTCGACCCAGTCCGTGTCCTTCCAATTCGCGCACTACGCCATAACCGAAACTCTCAGCGTAGTCTTGCACGGCTGCCGAAATATCGCCTATGCGATTTCCGGCCTTCGCCTGTGCTGTACCTCTATAAAGAGCCTCTTTGGTGACCTCCATGAGTTGTCGAGCCTCCGCCGACACCTCTCCTACGGCAAACGTATATGCCGAATCACCCACAAACCCCTTCATAAATGTACCTACATCGACCGATACTATATCGCCCTCTTTTATTACGATGTTGTCCGAAGGGATACCGTGTACCACCTGCTCGTTTATCGAAATACAAGCCGAGGCAGGGTAGCCTTGGTATCCAAGAAAAGCCGGAGTTGCACCGTGTGAACGGATAAAATCTTCAATGATTCTATCCAACTGCTTCGTGGTTACGCCCGGTTTGATGTGGCGACCAACCTCGGCAAGCGTCTTGCTCACCAAAAGGTTGTTCTCACGGAGCAACTCTATCTCTTCTTCTGTTTTCAGATATATCATCTTCGAACTCGATGTATTGGCTTTTTAGTGGCGACCCTGAATGCGTCCGGTCTTCATAAGACCGTCATAGTGACGATTCAAAAGGTGGCTCTCTATCTGCTGTAGAGTGTCAAGAACCACTCCTACCATAATCAGCAACGAAGTACCTCCGAAGAAGTATGCAAACGCCTGCTGAATGCCCAAGAACTTCATCGCAAGTGCCGGCAAAATCGACACGATAGCAAGGAAGATAGAGCCAGGAAGAGTAATTCGAGTCAGAATGGTGTCGATATACTGCACGGTTGCCTTACCAGGCTTAACGCCAGGGATAAAGCCGCCATTGCGCTTCATATCGTCAGCCATCTGCTGAGGGTTGATGATAATCGCAGTATAGAAGAATGTAAATGCGATTACCAACACTGCGAGCGTAAAGTTGTACCAAACACCTGTCATGTCGGCAAATGCGCCGGCAAACTTAGGTGCTACATTGGCAAACAACATAGGGATAAACATCAGTGCCTGAGCGAAGATGATAGGCATTACATTTGCCGCATTCATCTTCAAAGGAATGTACTGACGAACACCACCGTACTGCTTGTTGCCGATGATACGCTTCGCATACTGTACAGGTACCTTGCGGACTGCCTGTACTACTGCAATGGTTGCCATAAATACCAAGAAGAGCAGAATCAACTCCACGATAATCATGATGAGTGAACCGGTCGAAGTGTTCAAACGAGCACTCAACTCAGCAAGCAAGGCGTGTGGCAAACGAGCCACGATACCAATCATGATAATCAACGACACACCGTTACCAAGACCCTTGTCGGTAATCTTCTCGCCGAGCCACATTACAAACATGGTACCTGCGATGAGGATAACGGTTGCGTAGATGGTGAACAACACGCTCGAACCGAAGACAAATGCCTCACCAGGGAGCTGGTTGTAGAGGTTTGCCACATAGGCTGGTCCCTGCAACGCAAGCACTGCGATGGTCAAAAGGCGTGTCCACTGGTTCATCTTGCGGCGTCCGCTCTCACCCTCCTTCATCACCTTCTGAACGGCAGGAACCATCATGCCGAGCAGCTGAATGATAATCGAAGCGGTAATGTACGGCATAACACCGAGTGCAAAGATTGCGGCATTGGCAAATGCACCACCAGAGAATACGTTAAGCAAACCCAAAAGGTTATTGCTGTCCATCTGGTTTGCCAAGCCCGAACCCTCACCCAAAAGGTTAGGGTCGATACCCGGAATTACCACATAACAACCCAAGCGATATACCAAAATCAAGAGAGCAGTGTAACCAAGACGCTTACGCAACTCCTCGATTTTGAATATATTCTTGATTGTCTCTAAAAACTTCTTATTGGTAAACATCAAGGCTACGATAACCAAGAGAATGATACCAACAATCAGATAACTTTTCATAAAAATTAGGTTTTAGCCTGTTTACTACAATTTTACAATGCTACCACCTGCTGCAACGATAGCAGCCTCTGCGCTCTTCGAGAAAGCGTGAGCTGTCACGGTCAATGCAACAGTCAATGCACCATTACCAAGAATCTTCACACGGTCGTTACCCGATACGAAACCGGCTGCTACCAATGTGTCGATATTTACCTCATTAACACCGCTCTTTGCTGCGAGAGCATCGAGAGTCGAGAGGTTAATTGGCTTAAACTCTACTCTTTTCAAGTTCGTGAAACCGAACTTAGGAAGACGGCGCTGCAATGGCATCTGACCGCCCTCGAAGCCCAACTTCTGCGAATATCCGGAACGAGACTGTGCACCCTTGTTACCACGAGTCGAATAGCCTCCGTGTCCCGAACCTGCACCACGGCCTACACGCTTATCGTGGTGTGTCGAACCCTTTGCGGGTTTAAGATTATTGAGTTCCATTTACTATTCCTCCTTCTTTGTCTTTGTTACTTTCTTTGCGGCAGGCTTCTTTGCAGGAGCCTTCTCTGCTGCCTCAGCCTTCTTTGCAGGGGCTTTCTTTGCAGGAGCCTTCTTCTCAGCCTTTGGAGCCTCTGCTACCTCTGCCTCAACAGCAGGAGCCTCAGCCTTTACAGCCTTCTTTGCAGGAGCCTTCTCCTCTACTACCTCAACCTTTACCAAGTGCTTCACCTTGTTCAACATACCCAAGATGATAGCCGAATCACTGTGAGTTACAGTGTGGTTAATTCTGTGAAGTCCGAGTGCATCGAGGTTCTTGCACTGCTGTGCAGTCGAACCGATACGGCTCTTAATCTGTGTAATTTTCAATGTTGCCATAGTTCTTCCCTAAAAATTAACCGTTAAACACTTGTTTGAGTGAGATACCACGAGTCTGTGCCACTGTGTATGCGTCACGCAACTCGCAGAGTGCACCTACGGTAGCCTTAACGAGGTTGTGTGGGTTAGATGAGCCCTTGCTCTTTGCAAGCACGTTCTTAACACCTACCGACTCCAATACGGCACGCATCGCACCACCGGCGATGATACCTGTACCGGGAGCTGCCGGACGAATCATAACCTCCGAACCACCGAAACGCATCTCCTGCTTGTGAGGAATGGTACCGTTGATTACAGGAATACGAACCAAGTTCTTCTTTGCATCCTCTGTTCCCTTTGCGATAGCGGCAGCAACCTCCGATGCCTTACCGAGGCCATAGCCTACAACACCGTTCTCGTTACCTACTACAACAATTGCAGAGAAGCTGAATGTACGACCACCCTTTGTAACCTTTGTTACACGGTTGATACCAACGAGACGCTCTTTCAACTCGCCGAGGTCGCCTGTGTTTACTTTCTTTACATTTGTATTTGCCATATCGCTTCTTAGAATTTAAGTCCGCCCTCACGAGCAGCGTCTGCCAACATTTTTACTCGTCCGTGATAGAGGTAGCCGTTACGGTCGAAAGCTACTGCCGAGATACCCTTCTCGATAGCCTTCTTTGCTGCCAAAGCACCAACCAATGCTGCAACCTCACACTTGTTCTTTCCTGCTGTCTCAGCAGCCAACTCCAACGAAGAAGCTGTTGCCAAAGTTACACCAGCAAGGTCATCGATAAACTGTACATAAATCTGCTTGTTGCTACGGAATACAGTCATACGAGGACGCTCAGATGTACCGCTTACGACCTTGCGTATGCGCATCTTGATTCTCTCTCTTCTTTCAATCTTATTCAAAGCCATAACTTTTTCCTCCTTTATTATTTAGCATTTGCAGACTTACCAGCCTTACGACGAATTACCTCGCCTACGAACTTGATACCCTTGCCCTTATATGGCTCAGGCTTACGCAACGAGCGAAGTTTTGCTGCTACCTGACCGATGAGCTGCTTGTCTGCACTCTTCAATGTTACGATAGGAGCACCCTTCTTCTCGGTTACTGCAGTTGCTGTTACCTCCTTTGGAAGTTTCAAATATGTGTCGTGCGAATAGCCGAGGCTCATTTCGAGAACATCGCCCTTAACCTCTGCTTTGAAACCGACACCTACCAACTCTTGCTTAATCTCGTAGCCCTTCGATACACCAACAACCATATTGTTGATGAGCGCACGATAAAGACCGTGCAAAGAGCGATGACGCGGTTGGTTTGTAGGGCGAGTGACAATCACTGCAGGAACCTCCGCACCGCTCTCCTTCGAGATAGCTGTACCGACCTCAACAGTAATATCTGAGTCAACCTTCTGGCTCAGTGTCCCAAGTGGCCCTTTCACGCTTACCGTGTTGTCCGCTGCGATTGTTACCTCAACACCGGCAGGTAAGATTACAGGTAATTTACCAATTCTTGACATTTTGTTTTGGTTTTTTAATGATTAATAAATGTAGCACAATACCTCGCCACCAACATTCTCCTTAACAGCCTGTGCGCCTGTCATGATACCCTTTGATGTCGATACGATTGCAGTTCCGAGGCCGTTCAACACGCGTGGCATGTCAGCAACCGAAGAGTACTGACGCAAACCAGGACGAGATACACGCTTCAAATCCTTGATAGCGTTTGTCTTGTCGTTCCACTTCAATGCAATCTTGATGATTGGGTGACCCTTCTCATCCTTGTCAAACTTGTAAGCAAGGATATAACCCTGCTCGAAGAGAATTCGAGTGATGGCCTCTTTAATTTTTGAGCCAGGAGCTACAACCACCTTGTGGTTGGCTTTCACTGCGTTTCTAATTCTCGTCAAAAAATCCGCAATTGGATCTGTCATAACTGTAAAGAATTAAAAGTTAAAAATTAAATT
>SUZE01000005.1:35099-104778 GCA_015060075.1 Rikenellaceae bacterium
CTTTCACAACCGAAAGGCAGAAACTTCGACCTTTCGTATCCAAGTATCCCCCTCGCTTTCCGACTCTGAAAACGGTTTTTCGCTCTATCCGCAAGCCTCATATTAGCACTTGCAACCCATGCAAAACCCTTCTTCTGCGAAGCCGTAACCCCATCAGCACCAACCTGTTAGCACTATTGGCGGTTGTTAAAATGTAAATTGTCTTGCGACAAAAACTCATTTTCGAGCCTGCAAAGATAAATATTATTTCTCACACTACCAAACAATTACGCAATTTTCAGCAATCAGCGGTCAGCTTTTGGTTTTGGGGACTCCGAAAGTTATCACGGCGCAATAATGATAGGGGTAATAGGGGCAATAGGGGCAATAGGATGCGCGAAAAGCTTTCACGACTCAATAGAAAGCTAACCGCTAACCGCCAAAAATCGTAAATGATTGAGGAAATTTCGTGCAAGGCAAGGCGACAAATCCGCAGCATACTAAAAGGTATGTGAGGAATTTGGAGTCCGTAGGCTTGTGCGAAATTTACCAATCAGAACGATTTTTAGAAGACTTCTTGCAGAATAGATATTGACCTCACCGAACGAATTGCTTCGAGATGTATGGAGTAGTATTCGACAAGTCGGGAGAGCATGGTTACACGCTGCTCACGATTGAGAGGTATCTCGCCAAGGCACGCCAAGTCGCACTCGGTAAGGTCACGCAATAGTTCCGCCTCGGTGGGATTCATAGTATAGTCATGCAGTGGCATCGTTCCCACATACAACCCCTCACGCATATCAAACCACGAACCTTTTTGATGCTCATTGCCTGGGAAGTAGCCGAGATAGCGACTCAGATTTGCCAAAAACCAGAGATGGAAGTTTGCCACCCCCTCCTCTACCTCATCAAGAGCCTTAACGGAGTTATAGACGAAGTCGAATAGTGGTTCATTAGCCTCACTCTCCCCCACCAAGCGATAGAGTACCTCCGCCATAAAGAGTGCCATAGTAGATTTACGGATATCGTAAGGCACCGACTTAAAGACTATATCGTTCTGCACCTCACGCATCTTGTGAAGGTCGCCATGCAACGGCTCTAAACCCTCAAACGATAGCACAAAGAGAGGTTGAAAGAGTGCCATTTTGGAGCCTCGCCCACAAGAGGAGCGCACACCCTGCACCATATAGCTCTGGCGACCATAGCGGTCGGTGAGCATCTGTACTACCATTCCACTATCGCCATACTTCACGGTCGAAAGCACTACTCCACGGGCCTTGTACCCCTTCATCACCTGCGACATAGCTCTGTTATATGGTAATTTTCTCGACTGTTTCTCGAAGGCGAGAAGTATCGAGGTGGGTATAGACCTCTGTTGTTTCGATACTCTCGTGTCCGAGCATCTCCTGCACTTGACGAATACTTGCACCGCCTGTCAGCAGATGTGTTGCGAACGAATGACGGAAAGTATGAGGGCTTACGGTCTTTTTGATGCCCACACGCTCTACCGCCTGACGAATAATCGTAAAGACCATAATACGGGTCAATTTATCGCCACGATTATTCAAGAAGAGAATATCCTTGTTCTTGCTATCCTTGACTTTGCGCTCGTCCATATATATCATGATGCGTTCTCGGGCAACATTGCCGATAGGCACCAGACGCTGTTTACTACCCTTACCCATAACACGGATATAACCCTCCCCGAAAAAGAGGTCCGAGAGGCGCAGTGTTATGAGTTCCGACACACGCAATCCGCACGAATAGAGCAACTCCAACATCGCCCTATCACGCTTGCCCTTCGTGGTGTCGAGAGGTATCGAGTCGATAATCTGCTCCACCTCCTCGATTGTCAGCACCTCCGGCAAATGACGAGTGCGCTTTGGTGTAGAGATTAACTCAGTAGGCGACTGTTCGATTTTATCGTGCATAAGCAGGTAGTTGTAGAAACTCTTTACCCCACTCAACTCTCTCGCCTGTGAGGCCTTGGCATGGTTACACTCCTCGAAGAGGTGTGCCAAGTATCGCTCAACCATGTGTTGTTCAACCTGCGTTGGGGCAACATCGTATTGTCGAAGGATAAAGTGAGCAAACGAGGTGTAGTCACGCATATACGCCTCAACCGTATTCTTAGACAACCCCTTCTCTAATCTGATATACTGCTCAAATTTCTTTGACTCTCTATTCCATTTTTCGCTATTGTCCACCATCGCTGATTTAACTTTACCCGACAAATTTACAAATTTTTAGGCAATTATACACCTACAAAAAGAAAAGAGAGGACTTTTTCAACGAAGCCCCCTCTTTTTTCAACGATTAGCAGATTACTGCTTGTTTGATATCATAAATTCCAAATCTGATTTCAGACCTACAACAAGATTGTCGTACTCACGAAGACCTGTACCACCAGGGATAAGGTGACCGCAGATGACATTCTCCTTCAAGTTTGCCAATGGGTCGCTCTTCGCCTGAATTGCAGCCTCGTTCAAGACCTTAGTGGTCTCCTGGAACGATGCAGCAGAGATGAAGCTCGAAGTCTGCAATGCTGCACGGGTGATACCTTGGAGTACCTGATTCGAGGTTGCCGAAACAATTGGACGAGTCTCAACCAACTTCATATCGCGGCGCTTCAACGATGAGTTCTCATCACGCAACTTACGCATCGAGATAATCTGTCCAGGGTGAACATTTGCAGAATCGCCCGCATCGGTTACTACAACCTTATCGTACAACTCATCGTTCACATCCATAAACTCCCACTTATCGACAATCTGGTTCTCGAAGAAACGAGAATCTCCCGGGTCCTCAATCTGAACCTTGTTCATCATCTGACGAACAATAACCTCGAAGTGCTTGTCGTTAATCTTCACACCCTGCATACGGTAAACCTCCTGTACCTCATTTACGATGTACTCCTGAACCTTGGTAGGTCCGAGGATACGGAGGATATCGCTTGGAGTGATAGCACCATCAGACAATGCCATACCTGCACGAACGTAATCGTTCTCCTGAACGATAATCTGGCGCGACAGTGGCACGAGGTAACGCTTAACCTCGCCGTCCTTTGCAGTAACGACAATCTCACGATTACCACGCTTAATCTTGCCGAATGTTACCTCACCGTCAATCTCCGAAACAATTGCAGGATTCGAAGGGTTACGAGCCTCGAACAACTCGGTAACTCGTGGAAGACCTCCCGTGATATCGCCTCCGCTCTTACCTACAACACGAGGAATCTTGATGATGATATCGCCGACATGAATCTTTGCATTATCCTTAACTGCGACATGGGCATTTACAGGCAAGTTGTATGCCTTAACCTCCTCGCCATTCTTATCGAGAACCTTGATAACAGGGTTCTTCGTACGGTCCTTCGACTCGATAATTACACGCTCAGCCAAACCGGTCTGCTCGTCACGTTCCTCACGATAGGTTACGCCCTCGATGACATTCTCATAGAGAGCCTTACCATCGGTCTCCGCAACAACAACTGCGTTGTATGGGTCCCACTCACAAATTAAGTCACCCTTAACAACGGTGTCACCATCAGCCTTGAAAATAGTCGAGCCGTATGGCAATGCGTGAGTATAGAGAGTAATATCGGTCTTAGGGTCTACAATGCGCAACTCCGACTGACGAGAAACTACGATGTTGATAGCCTCACCCTGAGCATTCTTGCCCTTAACAGTACGCAACTCGTCAATTTCGAGGCGACCTTCGTACTTCGAAACAACATTTGTCTCAACGGTAGAGCCACCCGCAACACCACCAACGTGGAATGTACGGAGTGTAAGCTGTGTACCCGGCTCACCAATAGACTGTGCTGCAATAACGCCGACAACCTCACCCTTCTGTACCGGACGTGCCGTAGCGAGGTTACGACCGTAACACTTCGCACAAACACCATGACGCGATACACAAGTGAGTACCGAACGGATATCCACAGACTCGATTGGCGACTTCTCGATAGCCTCGGCAATAGCCTCGGTAATCTCGTCACCAGCCTTACAATATACCTCTCCCGAAACAGGGTCGATAACATCGTTCAATGCGGTACGGCCCAAGATACGGTCGTAGAGAGTCTGTACAACATCATCGTTACGCTTGATAGCAGTAGCGGTCAAACCACGCAATGTACCACAATCCTCCTCATTAACGATAACGTCTTGTGCAACGTCTACCAAACGACGAGTCAAATATCCTGCATCGGCAGTCTTCAACGCTGTATCCGCCAAACCCTTACGAGCACCGTGGGTAGAGATAAAGTACTCCAACACCGAAAGTCCCTCCTTAAAGTTCGACAAGATAGGGTTCTCGATAACCTGCTGACCGCCCTCAACACCTGATTTCTGTGGTTTAGCCATCAGACCACGCATACCCGAGAGCTGACGAATCTGCTCACGAGAACCACGGGCTCCCGAATCAAGCATCATATATACAGGGTTGAATCCGTCATCGTTCTTGGTCAAGGTATCAACCACCTCCTTGGTAAGTTTGTTGTTTACGCTTGTCCAAACATCGATAATCTGGTTGTAACGCTCGTTGTTGGTGATAAGACCCATGTTATAGTCATCGATAATGGCATCTGCCTTCTCGTATCCCTCCTGAACGAGCTTCTCCTTCGACTCAGGAATAATAACAGCCTCCAAGTTGAACGACAATCCGCCCTTGAATGCCATCTGGTATCCCATATTCTTGATATCATCGAGGAACTTCGCAACCTTATCGGCACCCGCCTTCTTCATCACTACCGAGATAATATCACGGAGCGACTTCTTCGTAAGCAAGGTATTAACATATCCAACCTCCTCAGGAACAACCTGATTTACGAGGATACGACCGATAGTAGTCTCCTTCAATACGGTTACAGGGTTGCCATTCTCATCGAGGTCACGCACACGGCACTTAACAGTAGCGTGGATATCTGCACGTCCCTCGTTGTAGGCGATAATTGCCTCCTCAGGACCATAAAATGCCAAGCCCTCACCCTTAACACCCGGACGAGCCTTGGTGATATAGTACAAACCGAGGACCATATCCTGCGAAGGTACGGTAATAGGAGCACCATTTGCAGGGTTCAAGACATTGTGCGAACCGAGCATAAGCAACTGTGCCTCCAAGATTGCAGCATTGCCGAGTGGCAAGTGGACCGCCATCTGGTCACCATCGAAGTCGGCGTTGAACGCTGTACACGAAAGTGGGTGCAACTGCATTGCCTTACCCTCGATAAGTTTAGGCTGGAACGCCTGAATACCCAAACGGTGAAGGGTTGGAGCACGGTTCATCAATACAGGGTGTCCCTTGATGACATTCTCCAAAATGCCCCATATTACGGAATCCTTACGGTCTATAATCTTCTTTGCCGACTTAACGGTCTTAACGATACCGCGCTCAATGAGTTTGCGAATGATAAATGGCTTGTACAACTCTGCTGCCATATCCTTCGGCATACCCATCTCGTGCATCTTCAACTCAGGACCTACGACAATAACCGAACGAGCCGAGTAATCGACACGCTTACCGAGCAAGTTCTGACGGAAACGTCCCTGCTTACCCTTCAACGAATCGGACAACGACTTCAATGGTCGGTTGCTCTCGTTCTTTACAGCATTGCTCTTGCGCGAGTTGTCGAACAGCGAATCTACCGCCTCCTGCAACATACGCTTCTCGTTGCGGAGGATAACCTCCGGTGCCTTGATATCAATCAAGCGGCGAAGACGGTTGTTACGGATAATTACACGGCGATACAAATCGTTCAAATCCGAAGTTGCGAAACGACCTCCATCGAGTGGTACCAACGGACGAATCTCCGGTGGAATTACCGGAATGACATCGAGTACCATCCACTCAGGGCGGTTCTTGCCCTGCGATGCACGGAACGACTCAACAACATTGAGCTGCTTCAACAACTCGCTCTTACGCTGCTGCGAAGTCTCGCGCGATGCGCGGTCACGCAAATTATATGACATGGTATCGAGGTCAACCTCCTGCAAGAGAATCTTGATTGCCTCGGCACCCATCATTGCAATAAACTTGTTAGGGTCGTCATTTGGAAGTTGCTGGTTACCCTTTGGAAGAGCCGCCAAAATATCGGTGTACTCCTTCTCTGCCAAGGTCTGCAACTTCTCGATGCCCTGCTCAGCAGCAGCACCTGCCTGAACAACCACATAACGCTCATAGTAGATAATCGACTCCAACTTCTTCGATGGAATACCCAACAAGTATCCTATCTTCGATGGGAGCGACTTAAAGTACCAAATATGTACTACCGGTACAACCAATGAGATGTGTCCCATACGCTCACGGCGCACCTTCTTCTCGGTAACCTCTACGCCGCATCGGTCGCAGACGATACCCTTGTAACGAATACGCTTATACTTTCCGCAGTGGCACTCATAATCCTTCATAGGACCAAAGATACGCTCGCAGAAGAGTCCGTCACGCTCCGGCTTGTAGGTACGATAGTTGATGGTCTCGGGTTTCAAGACCTCACCGCTCGACTGCGCCAAAATCTCCTCAGGAGATGCAAGGCTCACCGAGATACGGTTATAACCGCCCTTTGAATTGTCTTTGTTGATTGACATAATCTTATACAGTTTTTCTTTTATACCTACTTATATTATTATTCGAGTGTTACCGAAAGTCCCAATCCGCGCAACTCGTGCAACAACACATTCATTGCCTCAGGAATACCCGGTTTTGGAAGGTTATCGCCCTTGACAATTGCCTCATAAACCTTGGCACGACCCATAACATCATCAGACTTAACGGTCAAAATCTCTTGGAGAATGTTGGCGGCACCGAAGCCCTCCAATGCCCAAACCTCCATCTCTCCGAATCGCTGACCACCAAATTGTGCCTTACCACCAAGTGGCTGCTGTGTGATGAGCGAGTAAGGACCGATTGAACGTGCATGCATCTTATCGTCAATCATGTGACCGAGTTTCAGCATGTAGATAACACCCACGGTTGCCGGCTGGTCGAAACGCTCACCCGTACCACCATCGTAGAGGTAGCAACGACCTGTGCGTGGCAAACCTGCCTTGTCGGTATATTCGTTAATCTGCTCCAACGATGCACCATCGAAGATTGGAGTTGCGAACTTCAAGCCCAACTCACGACCTGCCCAACCGAGCACTGTCTCGTAAATCTGACCGAGGTTCATACGCGAAGGCACACCGAGTGGGTTCAAACAGATGTCCACAATCGAACCGTCCTCCAAGAATGGCATATCCTCATCGCGGACAACCTTCGCTACGATACCCTTGTTACCGTGGCGACCTGCCATCTTATCACCTACCTTCAACTTACGCTTCTTAGCGATGTAAACCTTCGCCATCTGGATAACTCCCGGCTGGGTAATCTCATCACCATTGGTGAGGTTGAACTTCTCACGCTTGATATTAGCGTCAGCCTTCTTAACCTCGATTGTATAGTTGTTTACAGTAGTGGTAATCAACTTGTTGAGATGTTCGTCCGAAGTCCAGTTGCAGTCACCCAAATTCAAGTAACCCATTGCGATACCACTCTTCTCATCGATGGTCTTTTTCGCAATCTCATCGAGCATCTTCTGAGTGAACTTAGCACCCGAAGCATATAACTCAACTCCGAAGTAGTCCTTGATACCTGTTGTGGTCTTACCCTGCAACAAAGTCCAAAGCTTCGATACGAGAACCTTGGTCAAAGCAGCAACCTGCTCTGCGAACTTCTGGTCAATCTTCTCCAACTGCAACTTCTCGGCATTACGGCCCTTCTTGTCCACCTTGCTTGCACGGCTGTACAACTTGGTATCGACAACCACACCAAACAACGATGGCTGAGCCTTCAACGATGCGTCCTTAACATCTCCTGCCTTATCGCCGAAGATTGCACGCAACAACTTCTCCTCAGGTGAAGGGTCACTCTCACCCTTTGGAGTAATCTTACCGATGAGGATATCGCCCGGCTTGATGTTCGCACCGATACGAATGATACCGTTCTCATCGAGATTCTTTGTTGCATCCTCGCTGACATTCGGAATATCCGAAGTAAGTTCCTCGACACCACGCTTGGTATCACGAACCTCCATGATATACTCGTCAACATGTACCGAAGTGAAGATATCCTCACGCTGGATACGCTCCGAAATAACGATAGCGTCCTCGAAGTTGTAACCCTTCCAAGGCATGAACGCCACCTTCAAGTTGCGACCCAATGCCAACTCTCCATTCTGTGTCGAGTAGCCCTCGGTCAAAATCTGACCCTTCGTTACACGGTCGCCTGTCAATACACGAGGCTTCAATGTAACCGAAGTATTCTGGTTTGTACGGCGGTAGCGTGGCAACTCATAAACGGTTACCTCAGGCTCGAACGAGCAGATAACCTCCTCCTCGCTGCGGTCGTACTTAACTTTGATAACGGTTGCATCTGCAAACTCAACAACACCATCGCCCTCGGCTACAATCTGGATACGGCTATCCGAAATCATCTCCTTCTCGATACCTGTACCAACAATTGGTGACTCGCAAGTTACGAGAGGTACTGCCTGACGCATCATGTTCGAACCCATCAGCGCACGGTTAGCGTCATCGTGCTCCAAGAACGGAATCAACGATGCTGCAATCGAAGCAATCTGGTTAGGTGCTACATCGACAAGGTTTACCTCCTCGCCATGTACCACAGGGAAGTCGGCACCCTCACGAGCCTTGATACGGCCATCATTTACGAAACGATTGTCGGCTGTGAGTGGCTCACTTGCCTGTGCGATAACCATACCCTCCTCCTCTTCTGCCGAGTAGTAGCGGATATGCGAGTTGTCCATATCGACAACTCCATTCTCGCACGAACGGTATGGTGTTTCGAGGAATCCCATGTCCGAAATCTTCGCATAAACACAGAGCGAAGAGATAAGACCGATGTTTGGACCCTCCGGTGACTCGATTGGACACAAACGACCATAGTGTGTATAGTGTACATCTCGAACCTCGAAACCTGCTCTATCTCGCGAAAGACCACCAGGACCGAGTGCCGACAAACGGCGCTTGTGGGTAATCTCCGACAACGGGTTAATCTGGTCCATGAACTGCGACAACTGCGAAGTTCCGAAGAACGAGTTGATAACACCCGACAACGACTTCGCATTAATCAAGTCGATTGGAGCAAATACCTCCGAGTCACGAACATTCATTCGCTCACGAATGGTTCGAGCCATACGCACAAAACCTATCGAGAACTGGTTTGACAACTGCTCACCCACGGTACGAACACGGCGGTTCGACAAGTGGTCGATATCGTCCAACTCGGCACGCGAGTTAATCAACTGAATGAGGTACTTGATAATTGCGATGATATCCTCACGAGTAAGTGTGCGGATAGCAGGGTCGATACCCAAATCCAACTTCTTGTTGATACGGAAACGACCTACATCGCCCAAGTCGTAACGCTTATCCGAGAAGAACAACTTCTCGATAACATCACGAGCCGTAGTGTCGTCCGGTGCCTCCGAAGCACGCAACAAACGGTAGATGTAGCGAACTGCATCAACCTCCGAGTTGCAGGTATCCTTCTGCAATGTGTTGTATATAATCGAGAAATCAACGCCCGATGGATTCTCCTTGTGGAGGATAATCGTCTTGGCGCCACTCTCCAAAATTGCCTCAATATGACTCTCCTCCAATACGGTCTCACGGTCTACGATAACGCTGTTTCGCTCAATCGAAACAACCTCACCTGTATCCTCGTCCACGAAGTCCTCAACCCATGTCGAAAGAACACGAGCCGCCAACTTGCGACCTACTGCCTTTTTGAGGTTTGTCTTGGTAACCTTAACCTCATCGGCAAGGTCAAAGATATCGAGAATCTGCTGGTCGGTCTCGAAACCGATAGCACGCAAAAGTGTTGTTACAGGCAACTTCTTCTTACGGTCGATATAAGCGTACATCACATTGTTGATGTCCGATGCAAACTCAATCCACGAACCCTTGAACGGAATGATACGAGCCGAATAGAGTTTCGTTCCGTTGGTGTGGATACTCTGACCAAAGAATACGCCCGGTGAACGGTGCAACTGCGATACGATAACTCGCTCCGCACCATTGATGACGAATGTGCCTCGCTCCGTCATGTAAGGAATTGTGCCGAAATAGACATCTTGCACAACGACTCCAAAGTCTTCGTGCTCGTCATCGGTACAATAGAGCTTCAACTTCGCTTTGAGCGGTACGCTGTAAGTCAAGCCACGCTCCAAACACTCCTCAATGGTGTAACGAGGAGGGTCAATGTAGTAATCGAGAAATTCGAGTACGAAGTTGTTTCGTGTGTCTGTGATTGGGAAATTCTCCTGGAAAACACGATAGAGACCCTCGTTCTTGCGGTTCTCCGCTGTGGTATCCATCTGGAAGAAATCCCTGAATGATTTGAGTTGTACCTCCAACAAATCCGGATAAGGCACTCTGTTGCGGACTGTGGAGAAACTAATTCTTTCTTGTTGTGTTGTAGTGGACATGTTGAAATCCATTTGTTTTTGTTATGAGTACTCCGAGAAGCCATCTTCAAATCACGCATCTATCTCTCAAAAGGGAGCAGTCCAAAAGGAAACAACCCAGGAAATAATATCCTCCCCTCAAAAAAATGCGCCCTGCTTCTCAATAGGGGAACAACCCCCTTGCGTGTGCGCATGTGCGTATTCCGCACTAAAACTCTCAGCGTAAACACATTACACCCTGAGAGTATCTAAAAAATCTTAGGACGGGCACAGCTCAATACGGCACTCCCATTCCTTAGACCTGAAAAGGTATAGCGCTTACACTGCAGTCGTAAGCACTATACCCGTTGTCTTAGGTATGAGCTAAATAATCGCTCGGATTATTTCAACTCAACCTCAGCACCAGCCTCCTCGAGAGCAGCCTTGATAGACTCAGCCTCCTCCTTCGAAACGCCCTCCTTAACAGCCTTAGGAGCTGCATCTACGAGAGCCTTAGCATCGCCGAGCGAAAGACCTGCGAGGTCCTTAACAGCCTTGATTACGCCAAGCTTAGCCTGACCTGCGCTCTTCAAAATAACATCGAACGATGTCTTCTCAGCTGCAGCAGCCTCACCTGCAGCAGCAGGAGCAGCAGCAACAGCAACAGCTGCAGCAGCAGGCTCAATTCCGTACTCCTCTTTGAGGATAGTAGCCAATTCGTTTACTTCCTTAACAGTCAAGTTTACCAACTCCTCTGCCAATACTTTTACATCTGCCATAGTTGTAATTTTTATTAAATTTTGTTTTTAATTTCTGTTTAGTTGTTTCTTTCTTCGAGTGTCTTTACGATACCCGCAATCTTCTGTCCTGCACTACCCTGCAATGCCGAGATGACATTCTTAGCAGGCGACTGCAAGAGCGAAATAATATCGCCAATGAGCTCCTCGCGGCTCTTGATGGTGCAAAGTGCGTCCAATTGGTTGTCGCCAACATATACGCAACCCTCTACCGATGCTGCCTTCAATACAGGCTTGTCGCTCGTCTTGCGGAACTCCTTGATGAGGAGAGCCGGAGCCTTACCTGTGTTTGCAAACATCACCGATGTTGGTCCCTGCAACACTTTGAGCAACTCAGCATCTGCCAAATTCATCTTTTCGAGAGCCTTGCCGAGCAATGTGTTCTTTACGACTACCAACTTGATGTCGTTCTCGAAACACTTGCGGCGCAACTGAGCAGTCTGCTCAGCGTTCAAAGCCTCGATGTCTGTGATGTAGAAGTGAGGATACTCACCAAGTTGAGCAGCGATATTGTCAATTACAAGTGCTTTTTCTTCCTTAGTCATTGTTTATCCTCCCCGATTATTTGGTTTCTACTGATTTAGGGTCAATCTGCAAGCCCGGACTCATTGTAGTCGAAAGATAAATACTACGAACATAAGTACCCTTTGCAGCAGACGGTTTGAGTTTAAGAATCATTCCCATTACCTCCTTAGCATTCTCTTCGATTTGCTCAGGAGTGAACGAAATCTTACCGATTGAAGTGTGGATAATACCGAACTTGTCAACCTTGAAGTCAATCTTTCCGGCCTTTACCTCCGATACAGCCTTGCCAACCTCCATCGTAACGGTTCCGGTCTTAGGGTTTGGCATCAAACCACGTGGACCGAGAATACGACCCAACGCACCAACCTTACCCATTACATTTGGAGTACAGATGATAACATCTACATCGGTCCAACCCGACTTAATCTTATCAACATACTCGTCAAGACCTACATAATCAGCGCCCGCAGCCTGTGCCTCAGCCTCCTTCTCAGGTGTACACAATACGAGAACTCGTACTGTCTTACCTGTTCCGTGAGGAAGAGTTACTACGCCACGAACCATCTGATTTGCCTTACGAGGGTCTACGCCCAAGCGCACATCGATATCAACTGAAGCATCAAATTTCGTAAAGGTAATTTCCTTTAGAAGAGCAGCAGCCTCACCGAGTTTGTAGGCCTTGTTAGCCTCTACCTTTGCGTAGGCAATCTTTTGATTTTTTGTCAATTTACTCATCTCTGTGTAACGAATTACATGTTAGGAAATTCACCAACTACGCTGATACCCATACTGCGCGCAGTACCGGCAACCATACGCATTGCAGCCTCTAAGGTGAAGCAGTTCAAGTCAGGCATCTTGTCCTTAGCAATCTCAGCCACCTGCTCCCAGGTAACCTGACCAACCTTAGAACGGTTCGGCTGTGCCGAGCCAGACTTTACTTTTGCAGCCTCTTTAAGCTGAACGGCTACTGGTGGCTGTTTTACGACGAAATCAAACGATTTATCGCTATAAACTGTGATGATGACTGGAAGCACCTTTCCCGCCTTGTCCTGAGTACGGGCATTGAATTGCTTACAGAAGTCCATGATGTTGACTCCCTTAGAACCCAAAGCCGGACCTACCGGTGGAGAAGGGTTGGCAGCACCACCTTTAATCTGCAACTTAATAAATGCAGCAACCTCTTTTGCCATAGTTTTCCTTGGTTTTTATTCTTTTTCTACTTGTGTGAAGCTCAACTCCATTGGAGTCTTGCGTCCAAATATCTTCACAGAAACCACGAGTTTCCTTGCCTCGTTATTGACACTCTCAATAGTACCTTGGAAGCTTGAGAATGGGCCGTCTGTAACCTTTACGACCTCGCCAACAACATAAGGAATCTCCTGTTCCTCGTCCATCTCGTTCATTTCGTCTACGCGACCCAACATACGGCTAACCTCTTGTGGACGAAGCGCCATTGCGTTGAGTTTTCGACCGTCCTCTCGGGTTTCACCCAAGAAGCCGAGAACGTGAGGGATATTGCGAATGATATATGGTATTTGTCCTTCAAATAATGCCTCTACAAGCACGTAACCCGGATACGAAGGCTTCTCCTTCGATACCTTCTTACCATTACGGATTGTAAAGACCTTTTCAGTCGGGATAAGAACCTGCGATATATAGTCTTCGAGGTGACCACGGCGAATCTCTGCTTCGAGATACTCCTTCACCTTATTCTCCTTGCCACCGATGGCACGGACTACATACCACTGCTTTTGGTTTTCGCTCATAACTTAAATAACGATTACCCTGATTAATACTACAAATTTCCCAAGAACTTGTAAATTACACCCATCAAGCCCTCAAACGACATATCCATCGCCAAGACTATCAACGCAAAAATCAACGATGCAACCATTACGACCAAAGTCGAACTCTGCAACGAAGAGAAAGAAGGCCACGAAACCTTCTCTACAAGCTCCTTGTAAGAATCTTTAATGTATCCCATTTCTTCTTATCCTTTCTTCTTTATTAATGCGAGCCTTTTTCGGTCTTCGACCTCAAACGCCTCGCAGTGGCAGGAGCAGAGAGATTCGAACTCCCATCAACGGTTTTGGAGACCGCTATTCTACCCTTGAACTATGCTCCTAAATAAGGGAGTGGCGAACCACTCCCGTTTATGTGGCAGTCGAGAATTACTCGAGAACCTTCAATACCTGACCTGCACCTACTGTACGGCCACCCTCACGGATTGCGAAACGAAGACCCTCGTTCAACGCAACTGGGTAAATCAAAGTTACAGTGATAGTAACGTGGTCACCTGGCATTACCATATCTACACCCTCTGGCAACGATACCTCACCGGTAACGTCCATAGTACGGAGGTAGAACTGAGGACGGTACTTGTTGTGGAATGGAGTGTGACGACCACCCTCTTCCTTCTTCAATACGTAAACCTCAGCAGTAAACTTGGTGTGAGGAGTGATTGAGCCTGGCTTAGCAACAACCATACCACGCTTAACATCCTTCTTATCGATACCACGAAGCAAGAGACCTACGTTATCACCAGCCTCACCCTCATCGAGGAGCTTGCGGAACATCTCAACACCTGTACAAGTCGAGTTGAGCGACTTCTCACCCAAACCTACAATCTCAACTGGGTCACCTACGTGGATGATACCGGTCTCGATACGACCAGTTACTACGGTACCACGACCTGTAATCGAGAATACGTCCTCAACAGGCATCAAGAATGGCTTCTCATTCTCACGCTGTGGAACTGGAACATACTCATCAACTGCAGCCATGAGCTCCATAATCTTCTCCTCCCAAGTTGGCTCGCCATTGAGACCACCGAGAGCAGAACCACGAATGATTGGGCACTCCTCATCGAAATCGTACTTAGCCAAGAGGTCACGAACCTCCATCTCAACGAGGTCGAGCATCTCTGGGTCATCAACCATGTCGCACTTGTTCAAGAATACAACGATACGAGGAACGTTTACCTGCTTTGCAAGAAGAACGTGCTCGTTAGTCTGAGGCATAGGACCATCAGTAGCAGCTACTACGAGGATAGCACCGTCCATCTGAGCAGCACCGGTAACCATGTTCTTTACATAGTCGGCGTGACCTGGACAGTCTACGTGAGCATAGTGACGGTTTGCAGTCTGATACTCAACGTGAGCAGTGTTAATGGTGATACCACGCTCCTTCTCCTCTGGTGCGTTGTCAATCGAATCGAAAGAACGCAACTCCGAAAGACCTGCCTTAGCAAGTACGGTGGTAATAGCAGCAGTAAGAGTAGTCTTACCGTGGTCTACGTGTCCGATAGTACCGATGTTCACATGCGGTTTCGAACGCTCAAATTTTTCTTTTGCCATAGCTTTAAAAATCTATTAATAGTTTATTAAAAAGTTTTACCTTTTATATCGTTAGTATTTAAGGTCCTTATGTAGACATACGCAATGCCCCTTTGTTATAAAAGGTGCATTGCATAATGTCATTAACGAGAGCGGAAGACGAGGCTCAAACTCGCGACCCTTAGCTTGGAAGGCTAATGCTCTATCAACTGAGCTACTTCCGCATTGTGCATCATTTTGCGAAACTTATCGCCCCGCTTCTTTACGGTACAAGACTCGCTTGCTCCGCTCTTGGTGGGAAGAGATGGATTCGAACCACCGAAGGTAAAAACCAGCAGATTTACAGTCTGCCCCATTTGGCCACTCTGGTATCTTCCCGGGATGATTGGTGTAGTTGTAGAGCCGATGGAGGGATTCGAACCCCCGACCAGCTGATTACAAATCAGCTGCTCTGGCCAACTGAGCTACATCGGCATATAGTCACCAACCGAGGTGCAAAGTAAGCGAAAATTTTTGAAACCACAAAATTTTAGCACAATTTTTTTCTCGTTTCTCAAAGAACGGCATCTTCTCGCTCCCACCTTGCTCAACTTGACTGACACTTAAAACATCGTCTCAAACGGGTAGAGTCCGAAAATCGGTGCAAAGATAGAATAGTTTTATGAAAAATAAAATACCCAAGGCAAAAAATCTGTAAAAATTCGTTGTTTTTTTTCTTCTGCGCCCATACCTATATATATTATATGTATGAAGGGCCAATAGAGTAAATGTGGGAAATAAGTCGATGGGGTTTGTTTGATTTACTATTCTATTTGTAGGTAAAAATACCGAATTTGGGCTTTATCAACACCTTTATACCAAAATAGGCATCAGTCACCTCGATTTTTTTATCTATATTTGTAATCCTAAACAGCATTATTACAAAAACAACTATGGTAGATATTTTTGATAGATTGGAAAAGAATGCAGGAGGACCAATCGGTCAGTACATGAGCGCCGTACATGGTTATTTTGCATTTCCTAAGTTGGAGGGCGAAATTGGTCCTCACATGCGTTTTCGTGGTAAGATGATGCTCAATTGGAGCCTTAACAACTACCTCGGTCTCGCAAATCACCCTGAGGTGCGTAAAGCCGATGCAGCAGGTGCGGCAGAGTTTGGTATGGCAGCCCCTATGGGTGCCCGTATGATGAGTGGTCAAACCAAGTATCACGAACAGTTGGAACGTGAGTTAGCAGAGTTTGTAGGCAAGGAAGATGCCTTCCTTCTTAACTTTGGCTATCAGGGTATGATTTCGATTATCGACTGTCTGCTTACTCCGCGCGATGTTGTAGTCTACGATGCAGAGGCGCATGCCTGCATTATTGACGGTTTGCGTATGCACAAGGGCAAGCGTTTTGTCTATGGTCACAACAACGAAGAGTCATTGCGCAAGCAGTTGAAGCACGCAACAGACCTCGCCGAAGAGCAAGGTGGTGGTGTTTTGGTTATCACAGAGGGTGTATTCGGAATGAAGGGCGACCTCGGATTTCTCGATGTTATCGTTAAGTTGAAGGAGGAGTTCTCGTTCCGCCTTTTGGTCGATGATGCTCACGGATTTGGAACTATGGGTCCCGGTGGTCGTGGTACAGCGGCACACTTTGGCGTAGTTGATGGCGTAGATGTGTTGTTCAACACCTTCGCAAAGTCCATGGCAGGTATCGGAGCATTCGTGTCGGGACCTCGTTGGTTGATTAACCTCTTCCGCTACAATATGCGCTCACAGCTCTACGCAAAGTCGTTGCCTATGCCGATGGTAATCGGAGCATTGAAGCGTCTTGAACTTATCCGCAACCACCCTGAGTATCAGGAGAAGTTGTGGGAGATTACCCGCGCTTTGCAGTCGGGATTCAAAGCCAACGGATTCGATATCGGCGTTACGCAGTCGCCTGTAACCCCTGTCTATATGAAGGGTGGCAACGAAGAGGGTACAAACCTTATCGTTGATTTGCGCGAAAATTATGGAGTGTTCTGCTCGATTGTTATCTACCCTGTAATTCCAAAGGGAGAGATTATCCTGCGTGTTATCCCTACCGCAGCCCACACGATGGAGGATGTTGAGTACACCATCAACGCATTTAAGGCTGTACGCGAGAAGTTTGAGTCGGGATATTACAGCTCGATGCCTATTCCACAGAAGGCAGACCCCGATTTCAAGGTGAGATAATTACTTCGATAATAAACAACATACCAGAGGCGATTGCTTCTGGTATGTTATTTTTAGACAAACCCTTTCTAATATCCGCAGCGCATACTCGACAGTAAAATTGTTAAATAAGTGAGGGGATTTTGCGCTAAACGAGAAAGCGAGTCCGCAGCATACTTGGCGTATGTGAGGATTTAGAAAGTTACCCACAAGAAAATCGGTATTTTAAGAAGATAGTTGCAAGGCACACAAGAAATCGGACGCACAGCATACTTAGCGTATGTGAGCAGTCCGATTATCGCAGTGTAACGAAGCAAATGCTTCTTAAAATACCGATTTAGACGGTCATAATCTCCTTCTCCTTCTTCTCAAATGCGGTGTCGATAGCTTTGTTGAACTTCTCAACAATCTTCTGAATTTGAGCCTCGCCATCTTTGCCTTCGTCCTCAGGCATACCCTCTTTAACTGCCTTCTTGAAAGCCTCGACAGCATCACGGCGTGCATTACGAAGTGAAATGCGGGCATTCTCTGCCTCTGCCTTAGATTGTTTAACCAACTCCTTACGGCGCTCCTCGGTGAGAGGTGGCATCGAAAGGCGAATGCTCTCGCCATTGTTCGATGGGGTAAGACCGATATTCGAGTCGATAATAGCCTTCTCGATAAGGCGAATCATATTCTTATCCCAAGGTTGGATAAGGATAGTCTTTGCATCCGGCACAGTAACACTTGCAACACCCGAAACAGGGGTTTGCGAGCCGTAGTAATCCACAAAAACGCCATTCAAAACATTTACCGAGGCCTTACCTGCACGAATATTCGACAAGGTCTCCTCCAAGAAATCAACCGCCTTCTGCATACGACCGGTTGCATCATTCAAGATTGTTTTAGTATCCATAGTGTCTATTTTTTAATTGTTTCTTCAATCAACTTTACGAGTTCTGCAAACTCCGCCTCATCGTAGCCCACACTCGCCTTGACAACATTACCTTGCTTGTCGATAAGGAAGTTGCGAGGGATATAAGTCTGTGCGTATTCAGCATATACACGACCATCGGGGTCCAAGCCCATAGGAAACGAGTAGCCCATCTTTTTGCGAAAAGCGGCTACGGTAGCCCTCTTTTCGCCTCGCGACACAGGCAAGAAGACAAATGGCTCGCCCTTGAACTTCTCGATAATATCCTTCTCTACACGAGCCAATTCCGCACAGCATGGAGGACACCAAGTAGCCCAGAAATTCAACAACACAACCTTACCCTTCAAGTCGGCAAGTTTTACGGTCGAACCGTCAAACATCTCCACCTCGAAGGCAGGGGCTTTTTGACCATCTTTCACGAGTGTTGCCTGCTCAGGGGTTGGGCGTTGTTGTGCCTTAGTGGTAAATGAACCACCAAACAATAGTGCTGCACAGAGTACAATGGCGAGAATTGCCATTACAACCATACTCAAAGTGCTCTTCTTTTGATGTCTTCGTGCCATTTTCAGTTTTCCTTTATTTATGTACAAGTGTTCCGATATTTTCACCCGTTAAGACCTTCATCAGATTGCCCGGAGTGTCCATATCGAAAACGATAATATTCAAGCCATTCTCCTTGCAGAGAGTAAAGGCCGTCATATCCATTATCTTCAAATTTCGTGCATAAATCTCATCGAACGAAATCTCATCGAACTTCGTAGCCGTAGGGTCCTTCTCAGGGTCAGCGGTATAGACGCCATCTACACGGGTACCCTTGAAGAAACCATCAGCCTCAATCTCGATACCACGCAGTGCCGAAGCCGAATCGGTCGAAAAGTATGGATTTGATGTTCCGCCACCGATAATCACGACATAACCTTCACGCAGATATTCGAGCGCCTTATCTTTCGAGTAGTACTCGCCGATAGGCTCCATACGGATAGAGGTCAGCACCTTACACTTCACGCCCTCATCTACCAACACCGCCTGCAAAGCCAACGAGTTGATAATGGTTGCCAACATACCCATTTGGTCGCCCTTCACACGGTCAAAGCCCTTTTTTGCGCCCTGCAATCCACGGAAGATATTGCCACCACCTATTACGATACCAATCTCTGTGCCAAGAGCCTGCGCCTCCTTAATCTGCTGAGCATAGACGCGAGCCTGCTCCATCGAGATACCATACTTTTGTTCACCCTGCAACGACTCGCCGCTGAGTTTGAGAAGAATTCTTTTATATTTCATAGAGGTCAATTTTTGTTTCTAACTACAAATATATGAAATATAAATTAAAAATTAAAAATTCGGAATTAAAAATTGAGAAATATAGAACAGCCCACAACCAACAAGCGTAAATAAAAGATGAAGTTCAAGGCTTGCGAGGCTTTGAACACGGAGCATACTTGGCGTATGTGAGTAGTTCAAAGTCCGAAGTATAACGCAGAAATTCGCTTGTATTTTCGCTTGTATTATAATGCTCTCAACAGGTCGCACGGCGCAACCGCATACTGCTCGGGCGAGATACCTCGCTCCTCCAACGCTCGCTGCATCACGGGAAAACGCACCATAAAGTGTTCGTTTATCTTGATAGGAGGGCACAACTCTATACCCTGCTCCTTGTATATCAACCACACCAACTCCGAACAGTAGACATAGTCATTATCGAAGCTGAATTTCAAGTCGTACCATCGCCCCAACCACTTCTCCTGCTCGATTGGTTGGGTAAGTTGCTGTGCAGGGCGTTTGATGATATATTTTCCACCGACCGACTTATCGATAAATTTCTCTATCGGCAATATGCGTACCGTGGTATCTGCCTCCATAATCTGCACCCCATCGGGTGTATTGACAGCTATTCCGCAGTGGCTCCAAATCGACATCATACCGAGTTTTACAAACTTCGATTGGAACGATGTGGTTTCGATAAAGAGGATATCGCCCTCTTGCAGAGCAGACAAATCACCACCTCGGCGACACGAGCCGCACAACAATACCAATAGTATAAGTAGTATCTTTTTCATCTCCTATCTCCTATCTCCTATTTTCCCCACTCGTAGCGTTTACCCGACAGACCAAGCATTGCCGTTATGCGCTCGGTGACTGTTCTACACACCTCCTCAACACTCTGTGGCAATGAGTAAAACGAAGGTGTTGCAGGCAAAATCACCGCACCTGCCTCGGTCAAGGTTGTCATATTGCGCAAATGGATTAGCGAATATGGCGTTTCTCGTACCACGAAAATCAGTCGTCTGCGCTCCTTCAACATCACATCGGCTGCCCTCTCAATCAGAGTTTGCGACACGCCCGAAGCAACTCTGCCGATAGTTCCGACACTCGAAGGTACAACAACCATTGCGTCCCATCGAGCCGAGCCACTTGCTGGCGAAGCGAACATATTGTCATTCTCGAACACCTCAATTTTATCCGAATTTGGCATCGTTTCGCCCTCGTGAGCCACCACAGCACGAGCATTTGTGCTATAAATTACGGCAATGCGCTCCACCTCTGCACTCTCAATAAGCATCTCCAAGAGTTGTCGTGCATAAATTGCACCACTTGCTGCCGTTATTGCTACCACTACCTTCATTATAACTCTATTGCTTTACATTTAAGACCAAGTTTCTCAATATACTCCAATGTCTTTGGTAGAGCATAACTCATATTTGCAAACGACTTCTCGCTATCGTGAAAGAGAATTATTGAGCCAGCTTTAATATGAGGCAACACACCTCTCAGACACATTTCGCCCGTAAGTTTGCGGTTATAATCACGCGAGATAATGCTCCACATAATTATCTTGTAACGCTTTGCAACGGCCCGCAACTGCGAAGGTGTAATGCGGGCATAAGGCGGGCGGAACAGATTGCTCTGTACCAGGTCAGAGGCAAAATCTATATCCTCCAAGTATCGTTCAAGCGGCGTTATCCACCCCTTTTGGTGTGAGTAGGTATGGTTGCCGACACGATGACCATCAGCAATAATTTTTTCGTACAAGTCGGGGTACATCTCTACATTCTTCCCCAAAACAAAGAAGGTTGCCTTGGCATTGTATCGCTTCAATGTTGCCAAAATCCACTCCGTGATACCGGGTGTCGGACCATCATCGAAGGTGAGATATACACCTCGTTCGTCCTCGATTTGCCACACCAAATCGGGGAACATATTGCGTATAAATTTAGGAGGTGTAATCTTCATCGCTTATCAAAACCCTTAAACCTATTGCAAAGATAGGTATTTTCTTGCAAAAATTTTGCTATTGCACAAAATATGCATAACTTTACAACATAAATCCATGCATATATGAGAGTTTTTATACAGATTTTCGTTGCAGCGGTAACACTCATTTCTGCAATCGGCTGCGATAGTTTCCGTTCGCTTACGGGAGCGAAGAAGACAGCACAAGGCTCACCATACGAAGTACTTGTCGTATGCGATGGTCGCGAGTGGGAGTCGCCACTCGGAGAGGAGTTACGCACAGTTCTTGGCACACCGGTCGAGATGCTGAATCAGGTAGAGCCAATGTTCGATATCGTACGCATCACAGCCCGTGATTTCAAGCACCTATTGCCTTCGTATCGCAATATTTTGAAAGTTCTCTGCTCGCCCGAAGTGAAGGAGACGGCGATACTTGCACAATATGATGTGGTGGCATCGCCTCAAATCGTACTCACTTTCCAAGGTCCTTCGACCGCTGCAATGGTCGAGTATCTTCGTCAGAATGGAGAGAGCCTTTTGCAGGTGCTCGAAATAGCTGAGCGCAACCGCACCATAGAGTATGCCCGCAAACAGGGTGCCAAAGCATTGGAGAAGATTGTGCGAGAGGAGTTCGATATCGAGCTGCCCATCTCGAATGGCTATCTCTTCCGCGCCGAGAGTGATGACTTCGTTTGGGCATCGAACGAATACCCCGTAGCGAGTCAGGGATTTTTCATCTACACCCACCCATTCAAAGGCAAGGAAAGCATCACAACCGAAGCGCTTGTCAAGGCCCGCAACGACTTTGCAAAGCGTATCCCTGGACCATCTGACGGCTCATATATGACTACGGTAAAGCGTATTCCGAATATTGAAGACGATGGTTATATAGACTTCTTGCCACAACGCAAAGTCGTAAAGATAGATGGTCGTGAATGGATTGAGTTGAGAGGTTTCTGGGAGGTAGAGCGAGATTTTATGGGTGGTCCGTTCGTGAGTTACACCACCTTTGACGAGCGTGAAGGCGAGTTGCTGACTATCGACTGCTATGTCTACTCGCCAAAGTATGGCAAGCGAAACTTCTTGCGCCCACTCGAACACCTTGTCTATGGTGTAAAATTCTTGAAAGATAACGACTAAACATAACACAATGAAGAGAATACTAACCCTTTGTACTTTAATTTGCACTTTTGTTGCGAATATTTATGCGCATGAGTTGCCGAAGATGTTTGCTCACCGTGGTTGTTGGAGCAAGATTGTTCCCGAGAACTCTATTCCTGCCGTAGGCCGTGCCGCACAACACGGATATATGGGTATCGAACTTGATGTCCGCCTTACCAAAGATGGCAAGATGGTAATTATGCACGACAAGTGGCTCAATCGTACCTGTCGCAACGCCTCAGACTACTCGAAATTGACCGAAAAAGTAGAGGTAAAAAATGTCACCTTCAAGGAGTTACGAAAAAACTATGTGTTGGCATCGCCAAACCCTGAATATCGCATGCAGATACCCACTTTGGAGGAGATTCTCAAAGAGTGTAAGAAGCACAATATCGTACCAATGCTCCACTCCAAGTATGTCGAGTCGTATCGCCTTGCGCAGAAGATTATGGGCGATAACTGGATATGCTTCACAAACAATGTCGAAGGCATGAAAGAGTGTCGCAAATTCTCGAAATGCTTGATTCTTTATGGCATAAGACCACACAACGCTGACCTCGCTTTCGAGTTGTTGCCACAACTCGGCGGCAAGGTAGGTGTTTCGTCAATGCAGCGTGAGGCCCTTACTCGTGAGCGTATCGCCAAATTCCGCTCTCTTGGCTATGAGGTTCAAGCTTCTATTTATCGCTCTCCTCGTGAAGTGTATGCCGTACGTGATGGCGTTACAATGATTCTTTCAGACTACAACCTTATGCCGAATCCCGATAATAACCCTGCAAAGGTTGTTACACTCGACACTCAAACATTGGCACAAGGTCAAACACTTCGTATTGATGCCGACCGCAAAGTAAAAGATGGAGGTTGTGCTATTGAGATTGAGTTTGAAGGAACAATTGAAATTGCTCTCGACAAGGATAAAATATACTCTCTTCATAGCAATGGCTCGCATTGTGACAGAATTGGCATGCGTTACATCAATCGCAAGGGTTATGTTATGTTACACGGTATTGAGGAGAGCAAGATAAAATCAGCAAAGGTCTACTTCTACGAGTTTTAAGGCTCGTAACCAAATACAAAACGAGAATAAATGATGGGCGGATAAAAGCAGTTCCGCCCGAAGAAACCACACATAAGAGCTATGAATAAAAGAGTGTTTTTAAGCTATTCTTCGCACGATGCAGCCGCTGCAATGGAGGTTTGTAGAGCATTGGAGGCGGCCGGTATCACGTGTTGGATAGCTCCACGAGATATCCCTGGCGGAGCAGACTACGGCGATATTATCGACAAGGCAATTATAGGTTGTGGAGCGTTTGTGTTAATCTTCTCTGCGCACTCGAACGCTTCGCAGTGGGTACGTGGTGAGGTAAATCTCGCCTTCACGGAGAACAAACCAATTGTACCATATCGCCTTGATGACGCTCCATTGACTGGTGCGATGCGTTTAATTCTCAATCAGATGCACTGGCTTGATGCACGCAATGACTCCAATTGCAAAGAGTTAGCAGTGACCATCAAGCGAATGTTAAACACGACGAGTACGACCAACATCACAAATCCTATAACTCAGCCAACCACTTCAACACCAAATGTGAATGTGGCGACAAAACGCCGAAAAGGGTTGCGTATCAGCTTATGGATATTGGCAACACTTATTGTTACCGGCTTATTTGGTGGAGGTTTTTGGTTTTCACAGCGCAGTAATGATGTGAAGCCGGAAGAGCCGAGTGTTGCAGTGGTAGATTCGGTTGCCGTGGTGCAGGCAAAGAGAGACTCATTGGTGCAGGCAAAGAGAGACTCATTGGCGCAGGCGGAGAAGACTCTCGAAGCGGAGCGTCAAAAACACCAGGAGGCAGAACGAGCCGAGAAAGAGCGAATCCGCAAGGCGAAGTTGGCGGAGGAGCGCGCAGCTCGTGAACGAGATTCGTTGCAGAGGGTTTTGCAGGCGAAAGAGCGTGCAGAAAATGAGCGCAAACGTATTCAGCATGAGTTAGATAGTTTGGAGAGGGTGCGAGTTGAACAGGAACTTATAGCTAAGCAGACTGCCGAGCGTTTGGCTCGTGAAAAAGCAGAGCGTGAAGCTGCTGAAAAAGCAGCACGTAAAGCGGCAGAGAAGGCAGAACGAGAGAGACAAGAACGCCTTGCTCGTGAAAAACAAGAGCAGGAGCGCTTGGCACGCGAGAAAGCTGAGCGAGAGACAGCAGAGAAGGCGAAAGAGGCACAAGCAGCACGCAAGATATACAAGGTGGGCGACCTATACTGCGACAAGGCAGGGCGTAAGGGTATCGTTTTCCGCATAGATGCCACTGGTGAGCACGGCACGATTATCTCGTTAGAAGAACCGGCTAACAATATGGAGTGGGTTGTATTGGCAGATAAAGAGACTTTTGTAGCAATTAAGGCGTCAAGTCGCTCTAACGGAGCATTAAATCAGCGACAAGCTATGATGCAGTTACAATATGCATCGCACTATCCGGCATTTGTTTGGTGTATGACACGAAAAGGTGGAGAATGGTATATGCCTGCTATCGAGGAGTTGGAAATCTTCTTGAAGGACAACTCGCTACTTCGCACCATTAATGCCGCATTAAAGAAGAATGGAGGTATACCGTTAAGCAACAAGTGCTATTGGTCATCAAGCGAGGTTTCGGCACGCAAAGCATACAGCATCTACCTCAACGAGAATACGGGCAACTATTCGAGCGAGGACGGCAAGTGGACTCGCAACTCTGTGCGTGCTGTATATCGTTTCTAATTCATCGAGGGAAATCAAAGAGGTGGGGTTTTTCATGAATAACCCCACCTCTTCATTTTCGGAACAATCTATTTTAAGTATCTCTCCAACCAGCCGAAGAATTCTCTGTTCCAAACCAGCGAGTTTTGAGGTTTGAACACTTGGTGTGCCTCGTTCTCGAATGACACCAAACGAGATGGAATACCTCTCAGACGGGCAGCCGTAAATGCTTCGAGCGACTGCGTATAAGGGATACGGTAATCCTTCTCGCCCGTGAAGATAAGTATCGGGGTATCCCACTTATCCACTGCCTTGTGTGGCGAATTTGCATAGGAACGCATCGCCGTCTTATTATTCTTGTCCCAATATGCTCCGCCGTAGTCATTATTCACGAAGAACATCTCTTCGGTATGCCCATACATCGACTCAAAGTTAAATATTCCGCAGTGGGCAATAAATGCCTTAAATCGTTTTTGGTGATGTCCGGCAAGATAGAACACCGAGTATCCGCCATACGATGCACCAACGCAGCCCAATCGCTCCTTATCACACCACTTCTCCTTTGCAACATCGTCAATAGCAGAGAGGTAGTCACGAATATTTTGTCCCGAGTAGTCGCCAGAAATCTGGTCAAGCCACTCCTGACCAAACGATGGCACACCTCGGCGATTTGGTGCTACGACAACATAACCTTGTGCCGCCATCAACTGAAAATTCCAGCGATAACTCCAAAATTGTGACACAACACTCTGCGGACCTCCCTGACAATAGAGCAGAGTCGGATATTTCTTGGTTGCATCAAAATCAGGTGGCAAAATAACCCATGTGAGCATCTTTTTACCATCGGTGGTCTTAACCCAACGCTTCTGCACCTCGCCCATCTTGATATTGTCGTAGACGAAATCGTTTACAGCCGTGAGTTTTGTCATCGAGCCATTCGTGAGGTTAAACTCAAAGAGTTCGGGTGCCATCGAGATTGTCATCACCGAGCCAACACAACGACCTCCGCAAATCTCAAACGAGTTGATATCGTGGTCGCCCTTTGTCAGCACCTCAACTTCGCCCGTACCATCAGCCTTAACACTGCATATCTGATGCGTAGCCTCGATTGGGGCGATAAAGTAGATGGTTGTTTCGTCTGACGACCACACCACATTTGTAGCATGGTAGTCGAAGTTTTTCGTCAAATATTTAACCTCACCCGAGGTCAAGTCGTAAATCATAAGTCGCTCCTTATCCGCCTCGTTTCCGGCGCGCTCCTGCGAGCGAAAGGCAATCTTCGAGCCACTTGGCGACCATACGGGATACTTATCATAGCCCACAAATGCGAACGCCTTATTGCCCTTGCAGATATTCTTTGTTTCGCCACTTTCGAGGTCATAGATGAATATATCCGAGTCGGTAGATACTGCATACTTCGCACCTGTCAAAGGCTTGCAAGTGTAGGCAAGTTGCTTACCATCGGGGCTCCACGCAATCTCGGCATGGTCGAAATATGGTGCAAGCGGAGTATCCCAAGCCGACTTCTCGCCCGTAATATCGGTAGCCGTTCCTACGCCGTTTGCCAACAAATCGGCAACAAAAATATGGAGATACTTTCCGCTATCCCAATAGTCCCAATGGCGCACCATCAAATCGTCATAGATGCGAGCCTTCGACTTCGCCATATCCTTGTGAACATCTGCCGAGTTGATATCCTTGGCATGTACGAACTGCGTATAGTAGATGTGTCGCTCATCGGGCGAAATGCCGAAACCTTCGATACCACCCTCGATATTCGACACCTGTTTAGGTTGCGAGCCGTCAGCCTGCATCTGCCACAACTGCATCTCTCCGCCACGATTCGAAGCAAACCAAATACTCTTTCCATCTGCACCCCAAATAGGCGACACCGAGTTCGAGGAGGTGTCGGTCAGCTCCTTCTCTTCGCCCGTTGCCAAATCACGACTAACAATCACCGTAACGCCTCTATTCTCCTCCATATTGTAACGAGTGAGCGTGTAGAGAAGCGTTGTGCCATCGGGCGAAAGGGCATGCCCACCTATACGGCTCATCTTCCACATAACCTCCGGCGTAAGGCGTGCCGCAGCGACCTCCTCAGCGGTCAATTCGTTGTCGATTTTAATAGGCTCAGGGGCGGTATTACACCCAACAAAGCCCGAAAGCAGTAGTGCCATAGCAATAAATTGTTGTTTCATATCCTATATTTTCCGTTAAATTCCTTACCTTTGTATTAACTAAAAGTGTAACGACAATGCAGACAAAAATATTTTTCACCGATAAAACTCTTATCCTCACCGACACGCCGACCTCAACCGAAGGGGCGGTTCGTCTGCCTTCGTCAGAACTTTCGAAGGCGAATATACTCAAAATTTTCGAGAATGCCAACACCATCGAAGTTTGCGACCGTGCAATTGAAGCGGTGGCGGAGCGATTTTTTGCCGAGTTCAAGTATGTCGAAGCAGCAGGTGGCATTGTCTGCAACGAGCATGGCGAGAGCCTTATGATATACCGCAACAACCGCTGGGACCTTCCGAAGGGGCATGTCGATTGTGGCGAGAGCGATGAGGAGTGCGCTGTGCGCGAAATAGCCGAAGAGACAGGTGTCGAGGGTGCAAAAATTGTTCGATTTTTGTGCAATACTCTCCATGCTTACAACGTTTATGGAGTGTGGGAGTTGAAGCGCACGGCTTGGTTTGAGTTGCACGCCAACCACACCAACACCGCCGACACAAAACCCCAAACCGAGGAGGGTATCATCTGTGCCAAGTGGTGCAGCGAGGCGGAGGTTAATGAAAATTTACGCCAAACGTACCCCACAATACAGAGTGTTTTTGCTGCAAAAAACGAGTAGATTATGGTAAAGATTCTTTGGGTAGATGACGAAATAGAGTTGCTGAAACCGCATATTATGCTCCTTCAAGGCAAGGGGTACGAGGTTGATACCTGCAACAACGGCTACGATGCGATAGATATGGCGACCGAGGTCGCCTACGATGTTATTATCCTCGATGAGATGATGCCCGGAATGACAGGACTCGAAACCCTGCCGCTTATCAAAGATATCCGCCCGACAACACCCGTAATTATGGTTACGAAGAGCGAGGAGGAGGATATTATGGATAAGGCGATAGGCTCGAAGATTGCCGACTATATCGTCAAACCGGTACACCCATCGCAGATGTTGCCACTCATAAAGAAGCATGTCCATTCGCAACAACTCGTAACCGAGCAGACCACCGCCGATTATCGTGCCGAATTTGGTCGTATTGCGGTGTCGATGCAGAACGCCTCGACCTTCCGCCAGTGGAGCGCCATATATCGCAAACTCGTAAATTGGGATATCGAACTCTCGGGTGGTGACGAGTCTATTCGTGAGATTTTGCAGTACCAAAAGGCGGAGGCAAACCGCATCTTCGGTCGCTTCGTCTGCAACAACTATAAAGGTTGGATAAACTCCCGTGACGAGGATACGCCTGTTATGTCGCATACGCTGATGCGCAACA
Organism: Rikenellaceae bacterium; assembly: GCA_015060075.1. GTDB lineage: Bacteria > Bacteroidota > Bacteroidia > Bacteroidales > Rikenellaceae > Alistipes. The sequence continues at coordinate 63,905 of SUZE01000005.1, forward strand.
ACATCTTCCCCGTGGTGGATAGCAACACCAAAACCACGCTGCTCCTTATCGATAACTTCCGCTACGACCAATGGCGCACAATCAGCAGTATGTTGCGAGGCTACTTCGATATCGCCACCGATGACTTCTACTGCTCGATACTCCCAACGGCTACGCAGTACGCCCGAAATGCGATTTTTGCGGGATTGATGCCGTTGGCGATAGACAAACTTATGCCGCAAAAGTGGCTCAACGACAACGAGGAGGGTGGTAAAAACCAGTACGAGGAGGAGTTCCTCGCACGACAGATTGCACAGTCGGGCAAGCGCTATAAGTGGTCGTTCGACAAACTCGTACGCCCCGAGGCGGGCAGGAAGCTGATTGACAATATTCAGCGTGTCTATGATGCCGATTTCTCGGTTATCGTCTATAATTTCTTGGATATCCTCTCGCACGCCCGCACCGAGACCGAGATTATCCGCCAACTCACCGAGGATGACGCCTCGTTCCGTTCGCTTACCCGTTCGTGGTTTGAGCATTCGGAGTTGTTTACGCTGTTGAAGATGCTCTCGGAGCGTGGGCATACGGTGGTTATAACCTCCGACCATGGCACCGTGCGTGTCGATAACCCTGTGAAGGTTACGGGCGATAGGGAAACCTCGGCAAATCTCCGCTACAAGACTGGTCGTAACCTCGCCTACAACCATAAGGAGGTGTTCGAGATTACACGCCCTGAGGAGGTGCAGTTGCCATCGTCAAACCTCACATCGAGCTATATTTTCGCCTACAACAACGACTTTTTGGTCTATAACAACGATGCCAATCGCCACATCCGCTACTACCGTGACACCTTCCAGCACGGCGGTATCTCGATGGAGGAGATGATTGTGCCGTATATCGTTTTGCAACCGAAAAAGTAGAGAAAAACTTTTTAGACGAGAGACGAGAGACGAGAGACGAGAGTAAACTTTCAGCGCACCCCATTAAGCGACCAACGGGAGCGCCCCCAGTAAGGGCGGAACGCCCGCCCCTATAACCCCCAAAATAGTTGCGCCGTGATAACGGTGGGAGTTCAGACAAGCCGAAAAACTTTCAGCGCTCCCCATTAAGCGACCAACGGGAGCGCCCCCAGTAAGGGCGGAACGCCCGCCCCCAGTAACCCCCAGAATGGTTGCGCCATGACAACGGTGGGAGTTCAGACAAGCGGAAAAACTTTCAGCGCACTCCTATTAAGCGACCAACGGGAGCGCCCCCAGTAAGGGCGGAACGCCCGCCCCTATAACCCCCAGAATGGTTGCGCCTTTCCCACTCTCGGAGTTCCCACAACAAAAAAAATCGAGCGATTATCGCTCGATTTTTTTTACCATTTTGTTGTAAAATTGCTCGGTGTACTATTCTGCTTTGCGGAGCCGAACTCAGGCGGAAGATTTACAAAGAGTGTAAATCCGCACGCCTTCTCCACCTCCTCAATCGAGGTTACAGCCTCGGTATATGCTTGCGTGTTCTCATTTGCCACATTGTCCATCAAGAAGCCGATGCCCTTGACCTCGCTCAACTCGCCGTTCTCCCACCTGCACTTTATCATCGCCTTGAAACAGCGTGTCGCCACAGGTATCGCCGTGCCACTCTTGTCGGGCGTGAAGTAGTAACCTTGGTCAAAAATTGGACCTGTTACGACATACATCGTGTCGCACTCCGACTTCCAATCCAACTCCTTCTTTTCGAGCGCAACCCACTTGCCTTGGTTAAACGAATTAACCTGCGGGATTTGGTTTGTATGGAAGAAGGTCTGCTTCTGCGCATTGTACGAACATTGATTACGCATCATATTTGCCAACATATGTCCTCGGTCGTATGCCAAACCATGCGTATCTGCATTGTCATTGTTGCTATGCTCGTAACCTCCGCTGTACTGCGTGAGCGATGACGATGGATTGGCCTCCCAACTGCCTAGTCTTGACATACTGCTCGACATCGGGAAGTGCCAATCGCTCAGCGAATATGCCACCCAACGAGGCGAGTACATCGAGTTGTCGTAGAGCATCGTGTAGTTGCGATACCAATCGCCTGTCGCTGTACCCGATGTGGAGTTGTAGTCGTTGTACTGCATCACCACCACCTGCTGAGCCGAGTTCTCGGTCTCGAACTCGTGTTGGCGACCGTAGTATGCCGCACCCGAGTTCACCGTTGCAGTTGTCGAGGAGAGTGCCACTGCCGGCACCTCCAAACAACCGAGGTAAGCGCCCTTCTGCACATCGAAGTCGGTCTTGAACGAGAGCGTCTCGCCTGTGAAAGTTTCGGTTTGCGAGGCGTAAGACTCCGTTCCTGCGACTATGGCGTATGCACGATAGTAGTATGTGGTGCTGTGTGTCAGACCACTCAATTTGGTTGAGAATGTACCGCTTGTAGCACCTTGTGCCCCAAGTTGTACCTTGTTACCCAAAGCCGCAGTTTCGCCCCACTCGAAGCCGACCTCCGTTGGTGCAGTTGTCGCTCCTGAAAAAGAGCCCGACAGAGTTGCCTCTGTCGAGCTTGGGTCTATACCGGCAGCCGTAGTAACAGTTGCTGCAGGCTCTTCACCCCCGGCGCTGTCGCCGGACGTTAATCATTTTGTAAAGGTTACGGTAATTGTATTTACCTTACCAGTAGCACCACCAACTTTAATCTGGAAATATCCACCAGTTCCGTTAGTTGTAGGCTGTGCCGAAGAACCTTTGTATGTAGTAAATGTACCAGCCGATGAATCAACTACAACATTATCGATAGTACCAAGGTCTGTCGAATTGTAGATATAACCTTTGCTCTTCTGCCACTGCATTGTACTACTTTGGTTCATAACCTGATACGAAGTCCACTTTACCTCCATTGTAGAACCGTCAGTTGCCGTAGCAATCGATGTCTTCTCGTTGTTATTGGCAGCATAACTTGTGCTATTAAAATCGTCTTTGGTAATAGTAAATGTATAGGTCTTTGCTGCTGGCTCGTCACCTGTGCTTGCAGCCTTCTGCTTAACAGCAACATTCTTGGTTGCGTTGTCAGCGGTACGGGTTACAACGATATTGCCACGAGATACTTCACTGTTCGAACTATTTGGAACCAAAATAGTAACAGTAACCTCAACCTCGCCCTTGCCACTCTCAACCGAAAGAGCCACCTTGTCATAATCCGGACTTGTAAGAGTAAATGCGTGTGTCGATGTTACAGTAAACGTAGCAGTAGCATCTGTATCTGCGCCCAACGAAATCTCGGTAGCCGAAACCTCGAATACATCGGCAGCCTGCGAAACGGTGATTGTCTTCGAAACGCCTGCGCCAGCCGAGGTCAATACAATCTCGCCCGAACGAGCTGCACCGGTGTAGTTAGGCTCAGCCTCCCAAAGTATCTCGCCACCACCAACAACAGCAGTAAGCCAATCTGTATTTGACTTGCCTGTAACATCATCGGTCATATTCTTAACGCTGTAAGTAGCCACACCATCACCACCCTCAGCAGAAACCTCGATATTCGATGCCGAAATAGCAGGGTCGGTGCTTGGCAATGTATAGATAGCTACCAGAGTACCAGTTGTAGTATTTGATGCATAGCAGTTAAAGATTGGGCTACCATTGTTTGCATTGTATCGCATAAAGTTGCGAGAACTTGTTCCTTGTGCAAGAACCGTAGCTTCTCCATTATCTGCTATAGTAATCTTCCAACTACAATTATCATTCTTTGTAGTGCTGCTATGCAATCTATTGGAAGAACTTGATGATGCATAAAGATAACCCTTCGTTCCTACATTAAATGCAAATGTACCGGCAACTGTTCCCTCCTCCAAAGTAATAATCTGAACATCACTGCTTGGGTCAGCAAGATAGTTGCCATCTTTGGTAATAGCTGTTGCAGTACGGTTATTACTAGCTTGATTGGTTGAAAGAGCATAGTTTGCTTCTGGTGCTGCAATAATAATTTGGCTGCCAACAGCAAGTGCACCTGCATCGGTTACAAGTTCCCACTTAACCTGCTCAGCAAACTGTGCGTCCTTCATATCAACACCAAACTGAGCAACAACACCCGACTTGAATACGCTATTAGCAGGCATGGTAACCACCTTTGAGAGTGGACCATTCGAGGTGTTGATGGTAAAGGTCAATTTTTTGCCCGAAACATCAACCGGAGCACAAGCAAACCACAAGTTCTCGGTTGCATCAGTAGCGAGTGTAAGCAACTTTGATGCACCTGCATCGGTTAATGTGCCACCATCAAAAGCATAGGTAAACTTATTGACGAAAGCAACCTCCGACTCAATGGTGATATTGTTTACAGTAGCATCACCCAAATTCAAGTTTACAAATGAGAACTTACCGTATGCAGTAGCATGGTGGAAAGTTGTCTCGAAGTATGGATTGCCCTCAGCAGTTGCTGTTGCTACAAGCACCTGAGCCTTAGGGTCGCACGAAGTTGTGCTTGGAGTCTGCGCAGCGTTGATAGTAAGGGTTGATGTTGCACCCGGTTTGCTACATGCGTCATACGGTGAAACCAAATAGAGAGTGTAAGTGTCAGCCGCTGCAATGCCATCTCCATCAAATGTTCGCTTTGCATTTGCTGTCTTACCGTCCTCCGAGAAGGTAATGTCGCTGTTGTTCAACTTACCATATCTCTCGTTAACAGTAATAGCCCATTCCTCGTTACCCTCCCACAATGTTGGGTAGGTAGTACCATTTAACTCGCCAAAAGCACTACGAGAAACATCGGTAGTGGTAGCGTTAATAGAAACCTCTACACCCGGAAGTGTAGCTACATCGTTTGTGTCATCGATTGCACACGATGCCAATGCAGTTGCTGCAACTGCCAAAAGCATCAATTTTGTAAAAATCTTCTTCATAGCATTGCAGTCTTTTAGAGTGTTCCCCAATTTTCAAATGTTGCCTCCTCGATTTCACCCGAGCTAAGCGAAGCCTGATAGCCCGACTCGGCAACCACCGAGTAGACATTCACCTCAGGAGTGGTGTACTCCCCTCCCCTCAAAGTTTTTTTTGTGTACTTCATAATTTGTTGTATTTGTGTGTGTTATAATAAGTTCCTCGCAAAACTAACCAATCCAAGGCGCAAAGGTAAGCATAATAAATCGTTATACCTAATTATATTAGAAAAATTTTTGCGATTAGTGGTTTTCTGAACTCCTACCGTTGTCACGGCGCAACCATTCTGGGGGTTACTGGGGGCGGGCGTTCCGCCCTTACTGGGGGCGCTCCCGTTGGTCGCTTAATGGGGGAGCGCTGAAAGTCTTTCCGCTTGTCTGAACTCCGAAAGTGGGAAAGGCGCAGGCATTCTGGGGGTTACTGGGGGCGGGCGTTCCGCCCTTACTGGGGGCGCTCCCGTTGGTCGCTTTATAGGAGTGCGCTGAAAGCTTTTCACTACTATCTACTCACTAAAAAACAAATAATTTTGCATTTTGCATTCTGCATTTCTCTCGTCTTTCGTCTCTCGTCTCTCGTCTAAAAACAAAAGTTTTCCGTTTTCCGCTTTAACCCTGCTGCGCAGGCTTTTCTTCCTTGCGGCTCGGCAAAGTCTGCAAGCAGACTCTGCTCTCGCTCCGCTGCGTCAGTTCCGTTTTCCCACTCCAAGCGAAAACCGAAAAACAAAAGTTTTCCGTTTTCCGCTTTCCGTTTTCCGTTTTTATGTTTATCTTTGCGCCCGAAAGAAAATTTTTAACTATATTAAATATAAGGTATTATGACAATTACAGCAGCTGATATCAAAATCGGTATGTGTATCGAGATGGACGGCAAGACCTTCCTTGTTGTCGATTTCCAGCACTGCAAGCCGGGCAAAGGTCCCGCTTTCGTTCGTTCGAAGCTCAAGAACTTGGAGAATGGTCGTGTCCTCGAAAACACCTTCTCTTCGGTAGGTATCAAAATCGAGCAGGTGCGTGTTGAGCGCCGCCCTTACCAGTTCACCTACGAGGACGACCTCGGTGCTCACTTTATGCACACCGAGACTTTCGAGGAGATTAACATCGAGAAGTCGCTTATCGACAACTACGACCTTATGGCTGACGGTCAAATCGTGGAGGTTATGTACCACACCGACAAGGATGTAGTGTTGGCAGCAGAGTTGCCTCCAATCGTTGATATGGAGGTTACCTACACCGAGCCGGGCATCAAGGGCGATACCGCTTCGACAAACTCGTTGAAGCCTGCAACCGTAAACACAGGTGCTACTATCAAGGTGCCGTTGTTCATCAACACAGGCGACAAGATTCGTGTCGATACCCGCACTCGCGAGTACTACGAGCGTATCAAGTAAGAATTTACTTACTGACAATAAGAAACCGCAGAAAGCAATGCTCTCTGCGGTTTCTTTGTTGGGTTACACCCACCCAAAAGTTGTATAACAAGAGCTATTTTGAAGCTGCTCGCAGTTCGGAAAAGCGGAGTTTACTCGGCGTAAATGAGCATTTTCCGAACAAGGCAGATGCCAAAAGAGCCTTGTTAGACAACTTTTTATGGAATATCGTAGGTGACCGGATAGAGATTCCAATTTCGATTGGTCGTACTATACGACATTCCAATCGAGATATTGGAGGTCTGCGTCATATTGTAGGTGTACCAACCTGAGCGATAGGTGATTCGGATATTGTTGCCCGAAGCAGCAATCGTATAGTTGGTGCCAGCTCCAAACGATACCGAGCCATTTGTACCTGTCAGGTAGGTGCCACGAGCCTCACTCTTAATCTTGTTGGCCTCGATAGTGAAGAGGCTGTAATAGTTCTGCAAAATACTTGCCGAGAGGGTTGTATCTATTGCAGTCATGTAGGTATTTGTATAGGCGTTATTCTGCAACATGTACATCGTTGCTCCGCTGGTATCAGGATTGTTTGTGCGAGTACCCAAGGTCAAACCGTAAACCGTAACTGCCGGCATAGGTACAGTTGCACTCTTACCACCCGATGTAACCTCAACGCTCATATTGTAGATGCCCTTAGTTGCCTGACTCCATGTTACATACCAGATGGTATTCGACACACTCGGACCTGCAAACTCGCCACCCTTGGTAGCCTCAACGCCGTTAATCTTCACTGACGAAGGCTCGGCATTCGCCGAGACATTCACATAGTAGCGAATCTCCTCGCCCACGACAACGAAGTTACGGGTATTGTTCGTGATATCGGTCTGCATGGTATCCTCCCAACGGTTGAAGTGTGCTTCGATGCTATTCTCGACCAAGGTAATCTCCTCGGTATAGATAAGACCGTGTTCGTTGCGCACCACAAGGTGGAAAATCACGCCATCATCGTTATAGTCTGACGGAGTAATATAGGATACGGTGCCATTGGTGATATACTCGCCCACATGCTCGACCTCACGAAGTACCTTATCGTGCTCGACACCCGCAGTGTCGGTATAGCTCGCCAATATCTCGATATATTCGATTGCGCTACCGTAGGAGTGGGCCTTATAGGTGAGTGTAATAGGGGTATCTGCCACCAACGACTTCATCGAAGAGGTAAGCGTAGCGGAGATACTGCCAATCTTCTCGTCCTTGACACAGCGCACCGAAGCAGCGGTTCGGCGGTTGGCGAAGTCGGAGTGCATATTGCCCGTATAGGTGCCAACATTGGTTTCGTTCCACGAGTTTGCACTCGAAACATAGATACGCGAACGGTGCATGTATTGGTTGATTCCTCCATTATTGACAGCATCGGCATCGTTGCAATACATCGAAGATTGATAATCGCCCTTCTGACCGACATATTTCCATGAGGAGATAAGGGAGTTCAGACCGACATCAACACCCTTGAATCCGGCATACGGGAAGAAGAAGTGCTGACCATTGATTATGCGTGTATAGCCGTATGTTCCTGCCGTACCGCTACCCATACTGAACAAAGCACCGAGTTCGCTACTTGGTACACGATAGCCATACGGACACGGGTCATAGATAGTTTTAGTGGTCATACCCGTAGCGATATCGTAGCCCCAAAGGAAGTCGTAACGTTGGTGAGTCCAGTTAAAGATGTATGAAAGTGGTTGTCCCGTAGGCAGAATCAGGTACATCGGATTCTCCACACCATCTCGCAGTGTCGGCTCGGCAAACTGCGTAACCTCGGCTGCCGTCTTCTCGTCAGAGGAGAAGTCGTAGTATGGTGCTGTATTGAGGTTGATTGGAGAATAGTTGTATGACGGAGGTCCCATCGACGGGTCTTTACGTCCCCATTGGTAGTACAAGCCGTATGTTGCCAGCGCATCGTTTGTGCCTGTACATGTTGCTGCTGTTGCTCCGAGGTTACGGTCGAGAATGGTTATTTCATGCTCGCCAATTGAGAATGACTGCTCGGCAGGGCGGTCGGTAATCCATATATGCCACGACCACAATACCTCTCCCTCGTTATCGTAGACCGCAATTACAGCATTTCCACGAGCCGATGAGTCAGGAAGTTTGAAGCGAACATAACCATACTTCAACTCTATATCCGAAATCAAACCGAGCGAACTCTCCCACAACAGATGGGCGGTCGCAGGTTTGATAGTTTCCGTTTCGGGATATAGCTTCTGCGCACCCGAAGAGAGAATACCCGATTCTCCATTTCCTACCGTCATAGCAAAGAAACAATAACCATCGTAGATATCATTGCCCTCACCGTCCTTGAACTCGCTTGGGTCCAGAATATAGCAGTTAGACAATTTGTAGGTTGAAACAATGCTCTTATCGGTTATCTCCTCATCAACCTCAAATTCGTGCAGGCTCGACAGGTCATAGTAGTGTTCACCACCCTCCTTTGAGAGAATTGCTCCGATACTGCCATCTGTTTGCAGGCTCAACCTCACATCGTAGATGTAACCCGGCTCGAAGATATTGACAATAGACTCGTTTCCATCGGCATCTTTCACTGGGTGGGCTGCCGTAATCGTAGTATTATAGACTCCGGAGGTGGTGTGAATCTCCAACTCGACATCACTATTAGGCTCTACGAGCGAATAGCCAAGATAAATATCATTTTTCAGCGAAGTACCCTCCATTGAAATTGGGTATACCGCCGATTCGGAGAACTCAGGGTGGTTGCTATCGTTGTCGAACATCGGAGTAGTGACAATAGGCAAATTTTTGTAGTTACCCCAATGGTAAACCTCGCCAAACTCTCCCAACTGCGTAGGCAACCACACCTTGCAAGAGGTCGGCTGGTTACGAATAATAACACTCTCTATATCGCCCCACATCATCAGGTTGTGCTCACTCTGCTCGGCGTATGCCGTAACACGAATTGCCGAACGGTAGTGACGATATGTAAAGTAGTTGGAGTATGCGGGCGAAGTGAAGTTGTGTCCGAAAGGCTCACGATATATGTTACCGCTATTCACCGGGTGAATATCGCTGCGGTGTGGAGAGTCGGCATTGTACTTATGCCAAGATTGACCTTCGCAGACATTACTTACCATCAAATCGGTTTCGCCATCTAACCCCATAAATTGCAGAGCCACAACCTCTGTCGCAACACCGTTAATATCGACCGTTTCGTTCAAACGCACAGCATCAAACCCAGAATAGTCGAATTGAGCCGTTGCCGGCACACCCTCCTTACGAGGCAGTGTACAGTTTTTCGGATACCAACCGACCATTCGTGTATGGTAGAAGTGGGTGGTATCGCTCTCTATTACACCATTATTGTTGTTCTCAACGATATTCAACTTGTAGGACTGCTCCGGTGCTAAAAATACGGAGCGATAGTGTATACCCTCGGTATTGTCAGGCGAAGATATTACGGTTGCTTCGAGTAGTAACGCCTTATTCCAGTTAGTTGCATAAGGAGTCGCCTCATTGTTACCCGTAAAGGTGTAAAGACCATCGTTTGTCGAACTTAAATCCTCGTCAAGGCGCAAGAAGTTGGAGTCCATTCTCTTGGTGGTAATCTGGTCTATCAACGAACGAACGGCAACGCCTGCGCTCTCGGCACGCGACACACTGTGCGACTCAACAACACACGAAGGAGTTATCGAAGTATCGACTTTACCTCCACTATCACCGACACCATTGCCTATATTGACCTGCTCATCGGCAACCACGCACGATGATAGGGTGAATATTACTATTAATATAATATATAGTATCCTCATAACTATCACTTTTACTCCTTCTGACAACGAGCCGGCAATGCATAAGCCGGTCCATAGCCACCATTTGTACCACTTACATCGACTTGACCCGAATAGGTCTTAGTGTAGATATATGTTCGGCAATTATATTGTCCCATAGGCATACCGGTAAGCATATATCCGTTAGCACCTACATCACGATAACCTCCCGTAGTCGGATAACGATATCCCACGAACGGATACCATGCCCTATCGAAATAGGTTTTGTTGAATACAATTCCGTAGTTGTCGAACGATGCCTCACTATTCGAGAAGTTTATATTTCCGCCACCCTCGCCGTAGGTATATCCGTAGTGTGTTCCTCCAACCAAATATCCCCAAGCATGGTGGAATGGTGTTCGGTAGCCCGGAGGGCATGGGTCATGCATCGTCTTGGAGAAGGTTTGTCCCTGAATTGAGTAGTCCTTTACGGCATATCCCCAAAGTGCCACATTGGTATATCCATCTGCAAAACTTGCAGGGAACCAACCGCAAGTAGTATTTCCACAGAGCGTTGTACTCTTGTAGAAGGTCATAGGATTCTGTGTTACAACAGGTATGGTTGCGGCATCGGCAGTGTCAATATCGGTACGGCTCGACCACTCACCCGTCATATAATCCTTCACCCAATATTGTGATGATTTGGGTTTTCCGCTAACCGTTTCCGTTCCTGCTCTATATGATGGCGCACCCATAATAGGGTCTTTACGCCCCCACTGATAGTAGAAACCGTAGGTTGTCATTCGTTCCGTCTCGTTTGCAAACGAGATTGTCGAGCCACTTGTATTTGGAGCCGTTGTCGCACCCAAAAATCTATCCATCAAGGTATAGTTACCCGTAATCAAGTCGGCGGGTTTGTCGGTAAACCAAATATGCCACGACCACAAAATCTCACCATCGACATCATACGCCGCCAGACCGACATTACCCTCGTGATAATTTCCGACATAGAAGGTAACATAACCCTCCTCGTCAGGCTCACCATTGTTGAGGAGTTGCAGCGGCATAAAATTCTCTATATCGCTCTCATTGCCCGTAACCTCCGTGAAGTCACCCTGCCACCACAACAAATCGACCTTCGCAGGGGCAATCGTAGTCGAAAGACCGCCATTTATCTCGGCGGTTGTCGTACCTCCGAGTGGCAGCAGGCTACCTACACCATTACCTCGCACGGTCGCCTTGAATTTGTAGTAACCAGCACGATGTACCATATAACTGTTTGCCGTTTGCGAAGCACTCAAATCGGTAACAATCGCTGTGGAGTGCGCCGACACACAACGCACCGGCAAAGCTCTATTACGCTGGCTGCCGTAAGCGTTCCAACTCGACACTCCACTCGCCGTATATTGCAATTCGTATGGCTCATTTGTGGTGCGCAAATCGACAACACTCGACCACAAGCGTACTACATCGCGATATATATTCTCCGAGCCATCGCTCTCGATTGAGCCTTGGAACGGATACCACACATTGTTCGATGCGACAGATAGGTTTACACCCGAGCCACTATGCCAACCACCCGGCTTCTCGTAGCCTGCAATATTCTGCCATACACGGATATCGGCGACCATATATCCCGGAGGACAAGGGTCGTAAATTGTCTTTTCGAGGTCGGTATACTCGTTTTGATAGCCCCAAAGAGCATTGTTTTGTGTTGCCAACCAATCATTTTGCGAGGTATTGCCACTGCCATACAGGGTTGTCGGATTTGCCACCGCCTCCTCTACTGTTGCTACCGTTGCAGGGTTGCTCGGTACCTTTGACACTGCACCATACACTCCCGATGAAGCCGACTTGAATGGTGTCGGTCTGCCCCACTGGTAGTACAATCCGTCCATACCATTTGCACTATCAGGCACTGACGATACAGCACCAAGGTTTCTGTCATGGACAATATAGCCGTTAGGATATCCCTGCGTCCTAACACGGTCTGTAAGCCAGATATGCCAAGTCCACAAGATATTGCCGCCCTCCTCATCGTAGGCTGCAATGACAACATTACCCTCCGACAACAGACGCTTATCCTCCAAATTATCAGGGTTACCCTGCACATGGAACAAGACTCTGTTGTGCGACAACTCGTGAAGGTCGAGCGTAAGAGCCTTGCGCTGCACTCCATCAATCGTAATCATCGGCGTATCGTCCCACAAGATGTCAACATACTTCGGAGCAAGCGATGTGTCACCACCTCCGACCAACGAGCTATCGCCGTTACCCTTGACCGTAGCATCAAAGCAATAGCCATAATTTGCCGAATTTATGATATAGGAGTTGGCTGTTTCGTAGTTCGAGAGGTTGTAGAACATATCCACCTCAACCTCTTGCTCTATAACATCTTCATATCGTTTCCACTCGCCCACCGAAACATCGGGGTTGATATATCCGTGATTCGAGAAGCGAAGCACAATATCGTAGGCATAGCCAGCCTTGAAGTTTCGGGCGATGGATACTCGCTGACGAGCCTCCGCCTTGCTTGTGGCGAGGCTTATATTGAGCACTCCGTCAGCAGGAGGTGCCGCCACACACTTCGCAACCATACGGCGGTTTGCCAAACCGACAGGAATCTTATCCCCTGCATCGAAGAAGATATTGTTGTTCGGGTCCGAGAGATATAGTGTTTCACGCCCCTCATACGCTATGCCGAACTCCTCCGAGCCATCTTTCGGCAGTGTTAGGATACACGATGTCGGCAAATCCTCGATATTCATATCTTCAAGCACACCCCACGATGCCGATTGTGTTCCATCCTCCTCCTGCATCGAGTAGACATAGATGCGATAGATACAGAGAGCATGGTTGAACTCCATCACATCGAAGCCGTCACTATGCGAGCCCGTCACAACATCTCCGTACATAATATCCGAGTCGCCCGTAATCGGAATCTTTACGGTTGTAGCCTCTCCATTCGAAGAGTATTCGTAACCCTCCTCGCTCGGCAACCAAGGTTGCCATGCCACATACTTGACATAGTCGGTCGTGTTGTAGAAGAATTGAGCCGAGCTTGTAAAGGTTATATCACGAATATAGCTATTCGCCGCATTCGGCTGCCCCATCTCGGCAAGTATCGGCTCATCACAGTTGAGGAAGTCGGGATATGACGGTGTATGCAACTCATCGATACGAGCCATTCCCAACATCATCATCGTATCGGTCGCAGCATCTATGATGCCGCTTGTCGAATTGGCGTTGCCTCGTGTTGCCGACTGTGATGAATATACCAGATTGGGTGAGTAGCCTACATCTGCCCACAGGCGCACCTCCATAGGGTTGCGTGCCGATGTTTCGAGGGTACTATCATTAAGACAACCCACCGCCATCACAGCCGCAACCAACAACAAAAGTATATTCTTGATAATCGCTCTCATCTCCTTTCACCTCCTCTATTTAATCTCCGGCAACACCGTTCCCTCGATATAATCGACATCTTTCCACTCGGCAACCACGCCTTCGAGGTTTACTCCCGAATCGACCGTTGCCGTATAGACAATGCGGTGTCCCGATTGGTAGTTCACCGGCTGGTAGTTGTAGAGTTGAAACTCCTCCTTATGCGTTACGAAGTTATCCGGACTCTCTGCACTTACCTTCTCGTTCACCTCGTACTCTATCGTCAATTTTGCATTTGCCGTCAGCTGTTGCGGCAGACACATTATAGCCATACGAGCCTCGGTATTTTCGCGCTCATCGCCAATCACAACCGTTGCGGTAGGCTCAAATGTATATACCACATCATTGCTACCCGACAACGACACCTCCCACACATTGCGATTGCCCGAATTGGCTATCGCCTGCGATGTACACTTCATTGAGCCTTGGGTATAGATATTTTCGAAGGTCATTTTCGTAAGTCGTGCATCGAACATATTGCCACGCACAACATATATCTCCACCAGCGACATCGCATGTTCGAGATAGAGTTGCACGATTGGCTTCATCGCTCCGTCTGCCACCTTGAACGAATAGGAGAGCAGATAGTCAATCATCGCCTCCTCGTTGTAGGTCGTAGGTTGTTGTACCGCTATTTCGAGTCCATCTTTGCCACTGTCGATGGTCAAACCGTTAAGCGTATTGTAGGCGTAGCCGTGGAACGAATAGTTGCTACCCTCCACCCAATTGCGCTTGGTCGAGGAGAACCACTTTCCCGTAGCGGCATCACGCGTGATGGCAACATTGTTGAAAATTTTTGTGGAGTTGTTCTGCACACCACAAACATAAACACTACCAACGCCATTGTCGATATCAGTCTGGTTCAATGCACCACGAAACACATGCTCGGCATTGAAAGTTATCTCCTTCGTACCGCCAACCATCACATCGTCATTGTTACTGCACGCCACCGACAACAATGCAAGAAGTAGCGCAAAAAGCGGTGTAAAAAGTATTTGAAATGCTCTCTTCATTCTCTCCTCTCCTACAAATCAACAAAGTGGTCAATCCAATCCACCACTCTCACCTCGGTAGTGATGGTGTTGTCGGTAATTGTCAGGTTATATTCGTACTTCTCACCCGCCTTCCACTCGGTAGGGGTTGTACCTCCAAGCCAGCCGAGTTCGATATTTCGTATGGCATACTCCGCATCGCCCTCCTTGATATACTCCAAGTGGAGCGTTATCGCCGTTTTGTACACTGTTTGAGGCAAAACCAACAACACCTGCTCGTTATAGAGTGGGTATTTCACATTCAGGTTTACCGGCAGGCCACCGCTTGGCAAGGTACATATACCGCCAAAAGGTTGGTCATAGTCGCTGTCGCCTATTGTCGTGCCGTCAAAAGTCCACTTTGCAACGCCCTTCGAGTCGAAGGTAAAATCTCCTCTGTTTTGCAGCCCCACAAGGCGAATATTACGAACATCTTTCAGCACTTGGCTCGAAGCATTTATCAGGTTGAACTGAACACAGGTACAAGCGTGACGGAAGTGTAGCGGAACGGTCGAATAATCCTCGTTATCTTTGAGGTCACGCTCTGCCGAGGCGTAGAGGATATCGTGACCACCCGTATATCCCATATAGTCATCAATCGTACATACGCCACTCTCATCATCAAATGAGGTACGAGGCAGGCTATATGGTGATACGGCACAGAAGCGGTATGATGCATTCATAATCCAATACTGCGGAATAGCGTAGTCCCAACCCGGCAGTGTTGCATCGTAGTATAGACGCTCAGCATCGAACACTCGGGCAGTACCGCCATCAAGGGTATATGCTCCGTAGAGTTTCAACTCCTCCTTCTGTAAATCTTCGATGCCCGTAATAAACGAGCGATTATCTACCTGCGAAGCAAAACCTATTTTGCGTGGACCCTCAATCGGCTCCGAGTGGTCGCAACCACTCAAAACCAACATCATCAACACTATTATCAATACCTTGCGCATAAACTTTTTTGCTTTTAGCCATTAGCCTTTGGCCATTGGCTTTTTATTTTTTTTGTGGCAACGAATGGCAACGAATGGCATTCGTTCGCTAACGCTCTCTTAATGACAATTAATGGCAAGGAGTAATAACAACCTTCTCCGACCCGCCATTCAGCAGTCATTAGACTGCGATTGCCATTCAGGGCTGAAAGCCCGAATGCCATTAAATGCCATTTTTGTTGTCGCACGAAAAGTTCTCAGCTTTCCGTTTTCCGTTCGTTAGTACCCGCAGGGGCGGTCAAGCCCCTACGGATTAAAGTTGTTAGAGATTAGATAACAATCTGTGAGCCACTATTAACATCTTCCGGCTCCCAATTATCAACTGTGCAGTTGAAGAGAATCTCGTTGATGTTAACATTGAACTTGTAGGTATACTTCTTACCCATCTCCCATGCACCATAAGCCGAGAGGTCAACGGTCTTAGTCTCCTTGTGACCATTCACGGTATAGGTAATAACCATGCTTGTCTGGTGGTCCATAGGGATAATAAGGAGTGGTACAGGCGAGTATGGAGTGTCGTGTGTAAGAATTGCTGCCAACTCGGAATCCTCAATTCCCGAAACCAAAAGATCCTTCAAGAAGAAACGATTTTCAAAAGTATTAACACTGCTCCACTCTGCATCGCTCTCTGCGCCATCGTGTGGGGTAATGGTCAAGGTACCAACAAATGGAACTTGCTCCAATCTTACCGAGTTGAGCACAACCTCAGCTGCCGACTCCGACTTTACAAACTCGATATTAATTTGAGTCAATGCGTGATGGAAGGTCATTGACTGAGGGTCAGTCTTTGGAGCAGCAACCGTAAGAAGGTCGCTATAAAGGACATCGTGCTGGTCCTTGATATTGTTCGAAATTGACGAAACCACGAGTTTTTCAATTCTACCGGTTGTAGCATTGATGCTGGAAGCATAGTCAGCAGCATTTGGGTATGGGCAGAATCCAAGGAAATCTACATTACCACCATTTGGCCAGTAGTATGGAGTCTCACCACGCCAACTGCTGAGACCGTTATCGTAGACAAACTTTGCCTTGTCGAAACGGAGTTTGTACTTATCACTACCATCTTCCGGGTCGTCCCAAACGGCAGTTACTGCAATTGGATAGTTAAAGTCTGTCTGACTCTGGATAATTCCACGCGTTACAGCCGACTTGAAAACCAGCTCCTGCATTCCACCAGTGTAAACCTCTTCGGTTTGAACACAACTGCTCAACGATACCATCGCTGCCGCAGCAAATAAAAACATCTTTTTCATAACTTAAAAGTTTTTGAAAGTTAATAAATAATTTGGTTTAAAAATAGTAAAAATTTGTTGTTTGTAAAAATTGTTTAATTGTTTTTGTTAATGTTTTCTCGTTTTTGTTCTCTCTTTTTCTCGTTTGTTTAAGGTTTTATGTTTGTTTTTTAGTTTTCCGCTTTTCAAACTCCTACCCTTGTCACGGCGCAACCCTTTCTGGGGGTTACTGGGGGCGGGCGTTCCGCCCTTACTGGGGGCGCTCACTCTGTTCGCTTACTGGGGTGCGCTAAAAGTTTTTAACTACTCTCTACTCACTAATTAAAAGTTTTCCGCTTTATTTCCTCCCCTAAGTTAGGGGAGGTGCCCGTTAGGGCGGTGGGGTCTGTTAGTTTTGTGGAAACTCCCACCGTTGTCACGGCGCAACCCTTTCTGGGGGTTACTGGGGGCGGGCGTTCCGCCCTTACTGGGGGCACTCACTCTGTTCGCTTACTGGGGTGCGCTAAAAGTTTTTAACTACTCTCTACTCACTAATTAAAAGTTTTCCGCTTTATTTCCTCCCCTAAGTTAGGGGAGGTGCCCGTTAGGGCGGTGGGGTCTGTCACTCTCGTCTCTCGTCTCTCGTCTCTCGTCTATATATCTATATCATACTCATACTCTTTCCAATCATCTACCTCCGGTGCAAATCCTCCACCGACCTCCGGCTTCGGAATATCAATATCGGCATTTATCACAATCTTCCTCTCCGTATTGTCTATCATCTGGTCCGATATATCAAAATTACTCATATAAGGGTGTCCCTCACTGTCGAGGAAGAGGATACTCAACAACGCTGTATCGCCACTTGTGGTTTCACGACCAAAGGTCTCGAACTGTGTTGTCAAAACCATACTGCGGCGTTGTGCGCTCACCACATCAAAGTAGAGCGCCACAGGCTCGGTCGAATCTTTATCGGTTGCGATAAAGTGTGTCCCCACCTGTCCCGATATCATCATCGATACCGAGCCAACCCACTCCATACCTGTAACGCCATTAATCTCCACCGACCAACTCTCGACTACCGTCTTGGCAGTGGTAGAAATGACAAATACCTCATTGGTGATATGTCGTGGGATATGCAGATTCTCTTCACGAGCCACAAAGAGGTGTCCCGGAGTCAGGCGAATATCATCGTACGAAGGACGGGTATCTCCACGAGATTGCAGATATCGTGTAAATCGGCTGCGTTGCCACTCGCTAATCTCATCGGTATATGCCTCCATATCAAACCACGAATAGGCCTTGCGCACAAATGTTTCACCCGCTTCGAGATTATAGACCACCATATCGACATCTCCATACGGAGCGAAGATGTAACCACCCTCTGACGACACAAAGTCGTGGCTCAAATACTCCTTTGTCACCGCATCGAAGAACGCCACACGCATCAAACCCGGCTCCTTCTCTCCAACCTCATAGTTCACAATGTTACGGTCTATGTGGAGGTCGAGATAGACACGCAGATACTCCTCCTCAATCGGACGGCGTTGGCACGCCACCGAGAGAAGAGCCACTACGGCAACAAGCAGTATGTATCGTAACCTACTCATCGCCTCGGTGTTTGTCGTTTGGTTTAACTTTTTGGAAAATTGGCACTACGAGCGAAACATTCGCCTTCGTAGGACCGAAGAAGCCCACCTTCTTGGTTATCTTGTCGCTGATAAGCGGACCTTGCGCCTCGATAACGGTATATTTTCGAGCCAACGAATAGATATAGCCCACGCCGAGCGAGAACTCCAAGTGAATCTGCTTGCGCTTACCCACCGCCATTGCGTAGGTGTAGTCCACTCCTACATTCATAAACTCGCCTTGGTGTCCGTGGTAGTTGCGCTCGAAATCGTAGTAGCCCATATAGCCATATACCCCTACCGAGTGACCTTGCAGGCGGTCAAGCACCGTGCGGTTGCGACCAAACCAATAGCGCCCCTCAACGCCCCAAGCCAACAACTCGAAGCAGTTTTTGTTGTCGCGCTTAGGCCATATCCACGGGAAGTAGTAGTCGGCACCCACCGACCAATGCGTTCCGATAGGCACCTCGACACCTACATTCAACGCCGGCACAAGCAGATTCGAGCGCACGGCAACAACAGGCTTGCGTGGTGTGGCGGTTTGCTCTTGCAGAGTCGGTTGCTCCTGCGGCTCTTCTTGTGGCTCAATCTTCAACTTGTCGATTGATATGGCAACAGGCTTGACTATCTCGATTGGCTCATGAAGTACAGATGGCTTCGCTGTAAATATCAGCATATCCTCCCTAATCGGAGCAAGAACAGATTGGAATTTCAGCGAAGGGGATTTAGGAGCCAAATCATCTATCTCGACAATATGAATCATGGCGGCATTTCGTGCCGTTGCCATAAAGTCCCTTACCAATACTCGCCAAGTCTTACCGCCATCAAGTTGTTGCAGCTGTCGCTCCTTGTGGTCGTTTGCCATATCGGAGTCGATTATCGCAATCACTTGGTCACGATTTGGCTCATGGTAGTTCTTCTTGATATAAGATTTGAATGTGCGCCAATCTTCGCCTGCCGAAATTACATAGATGTGCAGCTTTTCGCCACCCTCCATCTTGGCAATAATATCACGCAGAGCCTCGGCTCTTCGCAAGGCAAGGCGATTGTTGTACTCCTCATTACCCACCGGCGAAGCAGCACCCTCAATAACTATTGTACGAATATTGCTCTCCTCTGACGAAAGGTCCTTTACAGCTTCAACGATGGCTGTGTATGCTTCGCCGTTGTTGGCGTAATCCCAGCGAGGTACAGCCTTGTTATTCTCGTATCGAATAGATATATTTTGCAGATTGTTGGTTACATTGAGGCTGATTTGCTCGTGCGCCTCATGCGTGCGCATGAAGAGAGAGCCGAGATTTTTCTCCTCGGCACCTTGCGCTACCATACACGAAAACAGCAACGCAAAAAAATGAAAAAATCGTATTTTCCCCACTAACCTCATTGCGCACCAGTTGCAACAGAGCCACCCATTTCTCCTCTATCGCAACCATAATCTCCGCAAAGGTAGCATTTCCCTCTGAAAAACACAACATATTTTGTCAAAATATGTTATCACAATGGCTGGGCATCATTATATTTTGGAGATATTCCCTCACTTTTAGGGACAAAAATTAATTTTTTACCTATCTTTGTCGCATCAAATATCCCAAAAAACAATGGAGTCATTAAAGGAGTTATACAAGATAGGAAATGGTCCTTCGAGTAGCCACACAATGGGACCAAAACTCGCTGCCGAACAATTCTTGCAGCGTTGCCCCGATGCCGAGAGTTTCAGAGTTACACTCTACGGCTCACTCGCCGCAACAGGTCGAGGTCACTTGACCGACAAGGCGATAGAGTCGGTGTTACAACCCGTTGCTCCGACCGAAATCGTTTGGAAAGCGGATGTTGTATTGCCATTCCACCCGAACGGAATGCTTTTCGAGGCACTGCGCAATGGTGAGGCGTACAACAAATGGGAGATTTACAGCATTGGCGGTGGTGCATTGGCAAATGAAGAGAGCGCACCTGCCGACAAAAAACAGATATATCCACTGAACACCATCAGCGAAATTAAAGAGTGGTGTTACCGTGAGGGTAAGACCTATTGGGAGTATGTCGAGGATTGCGAGGGCAAAGAGATTTGGGACTACCTCGATAATATCTGGACCGTGATGTGCGACACCATTTCACGAGGTTTGAACAACGATGGCGTACTGCCGGGAGGATTGAAGGTTGCCCGCAAGGCAAGTACCTACTTTGTAAAGTCGAAGAGTTTTACCGACTCGCTCGCAACACGAGCAAAGATATATGCCTATGCCCTTGCCGTAGCCGAGGAGAACGCTTCGGGAGGCATCGTGGTTACGGCTCCGACATGCGGCTCATGTGGCGTTTTGCCGGCGGTAATGTATCACCTCAACACCTCTCGTGAGTTTTTGCGTATCCGCATCTTGCGAGCATTGGCAACTGCCGGGTTATTCGGAAATGTGGTGAAAACCAACTCCTCGATTTCGGGAGCAGAGGTTGGTTGTCAGGGTGAGATTGGCGTGGCGTGTGCCATGGCGGCAGCGGCAGCATGCCAACTCTTTGGCGGAACACCAGCGCAAATCGAATATGCCGCAGAGATGGGCTTGGAGCACCACTTGGGTTTGACCTGCGACCCTGTTTGCGGATTGGTGCAAGTGCCTTGTATTGAGCGCAATGCCATAGCAGCAGCCCGAGCATTCGATGCCAACACATACGCAACCCTTTCGGACGGCTCACACCTTGTGTCGTTTGATAAGGTTGTGGAGGTGATGCACGAAACGGGGCACAATCTTCCATCGCTCTATCGCGAAACCTCGGAGGGAGGTTTGGCAAAGAGAGTAGAGAGATAGATTTTTTCAAAAAAAACTCTCGTCTCTCGTCTTTTTACTATCTTTGCGCCCGATTTAGGTTATGTATTAAGGTTAATTAAGTGATGAAACCAAAATTTTCTATCGATTTTGACCCGAAAATATTCTACACTTTGCGCCACTACGACCGCGCAAAGTTTATGAAGGATATTATGGCGGGTATCATTGTGGGTATTGTGGCGATTCCTCTCGCCATTGCATTCGGTATTGCATCGGGCGTAGGTCCGACAGAAGGACTTGTAACGGCAATTATTGCCGGATTTATTGTATCGGCACTCGGTGGCTCGCGCGTGCAAATTGGCGGTCCTACGGGCGCTTTTATCGTCATTATCTATGGCGTTGTCCAGCAGTTCGGACTCGGCGGTTTGGCCATTGCGACCATTATGGCGGGTATTATGTTGGTGCTGATGGGTGTATTCAAACTCGGCACAATCATCAAGTTTATGCCTTACCCTATCATCGTGGGCTTCACCGCAGGTATCGCAGTGACAATCTTCTCGACACAGATTAATGACCTGCTCGGACTCGGCATCGAGGATGTTCCGGCAAACTTTATCGAGAAATGGAAGTGTTATTTCGCAAACCTCGGCAGCACCAATTGGTGGGCATTGGGCATCGGTTTGGCTTCGATTTTGATTATTGTAGGCACACCTTATATCTCGAAGAAGATTCCTGGCTCGCTGCTCGCTATCGTTGTTATGACCGCATTTTGCTGGGCTTTGGAGCACTTTACAGGTATTCACCCCGTAGCAACTATTGGTGATTTGTACGAACTCCCTTCGGGATTGCCTTCATTCCGCATTCCTTCGCTCGGCGAAGAGTCTCTTTGGACAACCATTCAGGCACTCTTGCCAACCGCCTTCACTATTGCGATGTTGGGTGCTATCGAGTCGTTGCTCTCGGCGATGGTTTCGGACGGTGTTATCGGCTCACGCCACAACTCCAACACCGAGTTGATGGCGCAGGGCTTGGCTAACATCGTAGTTCCATTCTTCGGCGGTATTCCTGCTACGGGAGCCATCGCACGAACAATGGCAAATATCAACAACGGAGGTCGCACCCCTGTTGCAGGTATTGTTCACACCATTGTTTTATTGCTCGTGTTGCTCTTCTTGGGAGGCTTGGTTGGCGCAATTCCAATGCCTTGCTTGGCAGGCGTGTTGATTATGGTATCGTACAATATGAGTGGTTGGCGTACTATCCGTTCTATGTGTCGTCAGTCGCGCTCGGATATCGCAATTCTCTTTACCACGATGTTGCTCACAATCATCTTCGACCTCACAATCGCTATCGAGGTGGGATTGATTTTGGCGGTAGTACTCTTCGTGCGCCGAATTATGGAGACTTCGAACATCTCGGTTTTGCGAGATGAGATGGAGTTACACCATGACGGCGAGGAGGGCGATATTCAACTCGCTATTCCGCAGGGTGTTGAGGTCTACGAGATTGACGGTCCTTTCTTCTTCGGTGTGGCAACAAAGTTTGAGGAGCTGACCTCGATGCGCAACTCAATGCCTATCCGTATTGTGCGTATGCGCAAGGTGTCATTTATCGACTCTACGGGTTTGCACAACCTCGAAATCTTTATCGAAGCAGCGTTGAAAGCAGGACAGAAAGTTATTCTTTCGGGTGTAAACAAGAAGGTCTATCAGGCTATTGACCGTGCAGGCATTCTCGGCAAAATTGGTAAGGAGAATGTGCTTGACCATATCGACCTTGCCCTCGCCCGCGCAGAGGAACTCGCAAAGCAAATTGAGATATAAGGGTTAAAAGTTTTAACCCTTATTACCATTAGCCATTGGTCATCAGCCGATGGCTTTTTTGTTTTCTGTTTTCTGAACTCCTGCCCTTGTCGCGGCGTAGCATAATTAAGGGTTAGTAATGGCTAGTAAGGGGCGTTTACAGTTTTCAGTTTAACGCACAGCGATGGTCGAAAGACTATCACTTTTTATTTTTGTAAAAATACCATTGGTATAAATATGGTTAAACCAATTATTTTGTATCTTTGCAAAATATAAAAGTCATATAGCATGAAAAAATTGTGGCAAATAGAAGATGAGCTTCGCTTCTTACAAAAAGCGATGGATATAACAACCTTAGAAAAACTAACGGTTGACATAGATGGTTCACACATGGTTTTTGCTCCAAAAGATTTCATTGGTGATGTCAAAACCCCGCAATCTCGCAACGCACTAATAGGGTCATATACCGAAAAATGGTGTAGGGATTTCTTCGCCGATATAGCAGAAAGTAAAGGGCTATATGCTATCTCAGGGGTACAATGTGAAGAGTTAGGATTGCAAAGTAGCAGTAGTGCAGACTTGGCTTTTTGCAAAAAACCGGGCATACAACAAAAAGCAGAAGACATTGTACTCATATTTGAAATAAAGATGGGTATTGTCAACAATTACAGGTACAACAAAACAAACCTATCTTTCGAATTCTTCGGTCGTTATAACGAGCACAAGGGGGTCCCATCATTGCTGCGTTCAGATAGCATGTTAAAAGCGATTGGTAAAGCGGTAAATATCCGAATGTCCTGCAATCTTGGCAGGGAGATTCCAATAATAATATTGGGCAACTCTCCTATCGGCAAATCTTACATCACAAAAGTGGACAACCTTTGCACGGGTGGTATAATACAACAATTTATTTCGTTATACCCAGATTGTGGCGGTCATGGTTTCCAAGAGTCCCCCAAAATGGGCTTCAAAACATATTCGTCATACACAGATGTTTTCAACTATATATTATCTATTCTCGAAAATAGAAAACATTTTTTAGCGCAATGATGAGCGACAAAGAGCTAGGAATTCTTTTAGAACAAGCAAACCAAGAAGACACCTTTGAAACAAAGGGCAAAAAGTTTATAGAACTAATATATGGTAGGTAACATGGAAAGAAAAAGAAAATCGTCACAAACCTCTTCTTTTGGTGTATCCAAAAGAGAAAACCACAATTCAGAACAGTTCTATAATTCCAATATATACGCAACTATTGGGTTGAATGCCGTGGTGGACAAAAAGGAGAATGCTATCCCTCTGGAGTGTCTAAATAGCATCTTTTGTCACACATCTGAATGTATGAGAGAGTTGGCAGACAATAGCGTGCATCTAATGATAACCTCTCCACCTTATAATGTAACAAAAGAGTATGATCAAAATTTAACGCTAGAGTCATATCTTTCTTTGTTAGAAAATGTGATGAAAGAGACATACAGGGTGCTTGTAGATGGAGGACGAGCTTGTATCAATATTGCCAATGTAGGTAGGAAGCCTTATATCCCACTATCTGATTACATCAGCAAACTCATGAATGAGATTGGATTTAATTACAGAGGTGAGATAATCTGGGATAAATCGGCATCAGCAGGCGGTTCATGCGCTTGGGGAAGTTGGATGTCAGCATCTAATCCGAGTTTGCGAGATGTACACGAATATATCTTGGTTTTCAGCAAAGGTAATCTTGCACGAAAAAAAAATATTCAAAAGGAAAACACGATCAGCAGAGATGATTTTTTGGAATGGACCAAAAGTATATGGAGAATGAATACAGAGAGTGCCAAAAGGGTGTCACACCCTGCTCCATTCCCATTGGAGCTTCCTCATAGGCTGATAAACCTATACTCTTTCAAAGGAGATGTTGTTTTGGACCCATTTATGGGGTCGGGCACAACCGCCGTTGCAGCATTACAAAACGGCAGAAATTACATAGGCTATGATATAGATGAGAACTATATCACTATCGCTAATAAGCGTATCGAGAAGGCAAAAGCTGAATTAGCAAACAAGAAACTCTTCTAAATCAAGCGGCGAATTAGTTCAATATCGGAGGAGTGACAAGACTAACCTTCTCGAACTTGTAGCCGAGGTACACAACTTTATCAACCCCCGCCCTTGTCACGGCGCAACCATTCTAGGGGTTATAGGGGCGGGCGTTCCACCATTACTGGGGGCGCTCGCTTTGCTCGCTTACTAGGGGTGCGCTTTAAGATTTTAGTTTCCCGCTATATTCCTCCCCTAAGTTAGGGGTGGTGTCCAACGGGCGATGGGGTCTTCCACTCTCGTCTCTCGTCTATAATCTTATTGTCATTGCAAGGTCGTGCGGAACAGAGCCGGTACCGAGGTAGTCGTTTGCCGGGAACTCCATAGGCATTTGTGTATCTACGAAGCCTAATCGCTCGTACAATCGTTTCGATTCGGTGCTACTCGGGATAAGTGCTACCATATCGAAATGCTCGCTATCCTTAATTAGTTGCAGTGCCTCGGAGAGCAACTTTGAGGCTATACCACGACCACGATATTCGGGCTTTGTAGCCACCGCATAAAGGTATGCAACTTTTTTGCACACCATCTGCAACGGCACAATATAGAGCATCGAAACAACCTCATTATTCTCCTTGTGAATGAGAGGAATAGCGTCACTATGATTTATTAGAAATGAGTCTATTTCGTGGATTTCATCTACAAAAATATCGTGCCACATCGCCCTCATCTCACGCTGCTCAACAGTCAAATGTAACGCCGAGATTTTGTCAAGCAATGTGGTCGGATAGTACGACATCTTCGCAAATCGCAACCCCTCCAAGCCGAGGTCATCTTCACGATTTATGAACTCAAACTCCTCTTCGAGCGACTGCGCCATCAAGCGATTTATCATTGTTGCTGCTCCCTGCACCTCGCCATCGTACTTTTCAACATGAATACAGAAGGTCTTGTGAGTTATCGGCGTACCATACGAGAATGCCACAGGCGCACCATTGGCATACAGCACCAACCCTCGCAAACCAAGCGCATCGAAATTATCGAACGCACGATGCAATGCTCGTTGCTCGGCTTGTTCCATCTCACCTATTTCACGCCCTTGCAGCCACTTCTTGTTCAGAGCAAGGCAATCTTTGATATTCGCCTTCGAGAGTGGCTCGGCATACCAATCATTACGAGCAACAAAGTGGTTTATATGGTTTCGTTTTGGTTGATATTTGCGTCCTTGCAGACGAGCCAAATCCTCTGTACGATAGATATAGTCACAGAGGGCCCTCGGTGTATCGAAAGCGAACTCCAAAGGGTAGTTATCCTCCAAAAATGTGCGCCATTCATGCGACAAACCATAGAGACGTAACGGCACACGCTGCGAGAAGGCGTCTTGTCGCAATCGCTCGATAATCAACGCTTTATCCCCTATGCAAAAAGGTTGCATATAGCACTTTGTACCACCATTATCAAAGCGGATAACAAGAGAATTGTCCACCTCGGCAATTTCGGTATGATAGGTGTCGCTCCAACAGAATATATTGGCAAAATTGAGGTCACAATTCTGCTCCTCAGACGAGAGTGTATAATACTCGAACAGTGGCTTGTCGGCCACTGTTACGGGGTGAAAGTCAATATGTTGATTTTCTATCATTAGCACGCTTTAAGCGACATATCGAGCGACTTGATTTGGTGTGTCAAAGCTCCTACCGAGATAAAATCGACACCTGTTTCGGCGTAGTCTCGCAGGGTTTCGAGTGTTATGCCGCCACTCGACTCTGTTTCGCAGCGACCTGCAACCAACGCCACCGCCTCACGAGTCTGCTCCACCGAGAAGTTGTCGAACATAATTCTATCGACACCTCCCGCAGCAAAGACCTCCTTGATATCCTCCAACGAGCGCACCTCGCACTCAATAGGGATATTCTTGCCCTTGGCTTTCAAATACTCCTTTGCACCCGTCACCGCCTTCGCTACGCCACCTGCAAAGTCAATATGGTTATCTTTCAAAAGAATCATATCGAACAAGCCTATACGGTGATTCTCGCCACCACCCATCTTTACCGCCATCTTCTCCAAAACGCGCATACCCGGTGTGGTCTTGCGGGTGTCGAGGACTTTGGTATGCAAATCGGCGATACGGTCGGCATAAACGGCGGTCTGCGTAGCCACGCCACTCATGCGTTGCATAATATTGAGCAGAATACGCTCTGCACGCAACAACGACTGCAAATTACCCTCGACATAGAAGGCTACATCGCCCACCTTAACACGGTCGCCATCGTTCAATATCTGCTCGAACTTAACCTCCGAGTCCAATCGCTCGGTAACCATCTTTGCAACTTCTATGCCTGCAATAATACCCTCCTGCTTGCACAGCAGGCGCATTCTTCCTCGCTCCTCGGCAGGAATACAGCACAACGAAGTGTGGTCGCCATCGCCAATATCCTCCTTGATTGCCAACTCGATAAGTTCCTCTACATAGGGTTTGTATTCAGCCTTCATGATTTTTGTGATTTTATTTCTGCAAATATACTGACAAAAATGCAAAAAGTGTCCGAATTAAGGACACTTTTGCAAAATTTTACCTTATTATCTTGTTCGGTATGGCTCAATGAGCTTTTTAGCTTCCAATCACTACGTTTTACTCAACCGAAGAGTCGGAGTTACCCGAAGTGAATGTCACATGAGAATTGCGTTTCTCGTTAATCATAGTAAAGGATATCTCAATTCTACGACCTATACTTCCCCAAACTCTATTGATAAGGTATTGCTCATCAAAACCCTCAGGGATAATATCCTTTGCATCAAAGATATAGTTGATAGTAGTCTCATCTTCCGACACCGTAGTTGTAAATGGAATACCTTTCAATGCCAAATTCAACTTTATAGGCATAAGCTCCGCAAACTTTACTCCATTGAATGTAATGTCGAACTTTGGCTCAATGATATTTGGTATAGCCACCGTTACCGATGCATTGTTATCGGTGTATGTA
This sequence comes from Rikenellaceae bacterium, assembly GCA_015060075.1. Taxonomy (GTDB): domain Bacteria; phylum Bacteroidota; class Bacteroidia; order Bacteroidales; family Rikenellaceae; genus Alistipes. The sequence goes on from SUZE01000005.1 coordinate 91,809, forward strand.
ACTTCACCAGATGTGGCATCTGTAACAACGATTTTACCGTTGTAGTTCGCTGCCGAGGAGCCACCCGAAGCGGGACCTTTGATGCACGAAGCGGTAAACATCAATGCTACAACTCCAATCAAAAACATCAATTTTTTCATAAACTTCACACTCTATTTATCGTTTTACAATATATTTATCATCACCCTTACGCCTCCCGACACAGGACGACCTCGTTGCAGAAAGCGGTTGCCCATCGACTCGAAGTAGAAGACATCGTACCGTGTATTTGTGGCGTTCTTACACCAAAAATCAACCGCCCACTTCTGCCCCTCAAATCGCACCGAAGCGTCTAATAACGCATACAAAGGTTGCGAAACATCGTTTGCCTCGTTCCAATATATTCTGCCGGCTCCCGTAACCCCAACGCTCAACACCATACGGTCTATCCAGCGAGAACGGAACGGAACGGTCTGCATCAGGCGCAAAGATAACGAATTTTTTGGTGCGTATGGTATATAATTACCTGCATAATTTACACCACCCGATACAAACTCCTTAAATTTGGCATTCGTATATCCATACGAACCCCTCAACACCAGCGTTTTAGCCAATCGTGCCGTAGCTGATACTTCTGCACCAAAGGAGCGAGTTCTGCCCGCATTGGTCATCATACGACCCGTACTGTTTTCATCGGGAAAGATTGTAAGTTGTTGGTCAAGACACTCTATGTAGAAGAGTGCTGCATCGGCAGTAAACACCCCATCTTGTGTTCCAAAGTGTCCGCCAAGTTCCAAATTATAACTATGTTCGGGGTTATAGGCACACAACTCCTCAACATTCATCTCACGATACAATCCCATCTTATTCTGCAATCGGCGTTGCAAAATCTCGGAAAACATCTGTGTATTGAAGCCGCCAGCCTTATAACCCTTCGAGGCAGAGAGATAGAGCATATTTCTTCCTATGTCGTCTAAATCTACCGACACCGAAAACGATGGCAAAAACTCCAAAAAACCACGAGATAGCACCTCACTATCGGAGATGTTTATCGGTATGGTTGTGGGCGACTTCGACACATCACTCGGGAAGGTCGTATAGCAGGTGTTTGCATCTGTTTTATAGAGCATCTGAACCAACTCATAGTCCAAACGCAATCCCAATGACAATCGCCAGCGACCAAGATGCACATCGCTACGATGATATGCCGCCACACCGCTGTTGTGAGTCAAGAAGCGGCTATCAAGCAACATCTCATCACCGCCATTGCCCTCGCTGTCACCCCAGCGATACTCACCATCGTAGCCACTATGGGTGTTGATATTGTCGAGGATAAGCTTTTCGATACCCGTGGCACCAAATGTTACAGGAGCCTGCATCTGCTCCCTCTTGAAGAAGCCATTAACTCCCACCAACCAGCGATATACACCCTCCTCTTTCGAGCGCAGTACAAAATCTTCGGCTATGTGGTGTTGTTGCTTGCGTTGTTCGAGCGTAAAGTAGTATTCGGGCAGAAAGTCGTTGTCAATATGCATCTTATCGTTCATATACTGATACGATGTGATGCTTGCCAACGAAAATTTGCCAAAGTCGTAACGGATACTCAATCCGTCATTTACCGCCAATCGGGCATACGAACACGGCTCATTATAGCAGATTTTACCCACCAACTCCTCACGATGTTTGTCGGGGTTTGGCGAGCCGATATATTGGTAGGGGTAACCACCCTGCTCCACCATAGAAAAGGCGAGAGTGTTGTCTATGCTCAACGCTCCTTCACGATATTGGAATTTGGTGCGAAAATTTCCACTATTCTCCTTGTCGCACAAGGAGTTATCGTACGAGTTGCGCCAATAGCCGTCACAATGAGAATATTGCGCCGAAACAGAAAATCCGAACTTTTCACCAAGGCGGTTGTAGGTTGAAGCCGCCACACGAAATGAGTTGCGAGAGCCATAGTCGGCACGCAGTCGCACACCCTGATAGGTCAAAGGCGAAAGGGTATAGACATTTATCACGCCCCCCATCGTATTGCGACCATAGAGCGTAGCCTGCGGACCACGCAGAAACTCGATGCGTTCTATATCCGGCAATTCGGTGTCGTAGAGGTTTTTGTCCGCCAACGGTACATTATCGACATTCATACCTACAACAGGTTGGTCGATACGGGTACCCATACCTCGCACATAGATTGACGAAGTGGTACGCGAGCCGTAGTCAGGCATAAAGAGGTTCGGAATATCGGTCATCACATCTTTGACTGCCGACACGCCCTGCATTTCGAGCGTTCGACCACTCAAAACAGATGCGGCAACCGCCTCACGGCGCAACTCCGAGCCCTGCTTAATGGCGGTAATCTGCACTCGGTCTACGGCAATTAGAGTATCCACCTGAGGCTCGTTTTCGTTGGCATACGCAATCAACGAAACAAACATCAATGCCCCAACGAGCAGATATTTTTTTGCGTAGAGTTCCACTTCCTATTAAACTTTCTATCTCAAAGACTACTCAATAAACAACTTGCCGTTTGTCGGCTGCATTACATTGTTTACCTTCTCCACCTTCTCATCTTTGATGGTTATGCGATGCGAGAGAGGTCGTACTTGCGAGTCGAAGCCGAGCGAGAGGTCATAGTCGCCCTTTGCCAAGTGCCAAGCGCAACGCTTCTCGCTAAACGACATCAAGTCCGTCTGCTTGATAAACATCTCGACCTTGCACTCCTCGTTTGGTTGGAGCAACGGAGTCTTTGCATAGGCACGCAACTCGATAGCAGGGCGGTCAATCTCCGGCTTCAACTCCGAAGAGTAGAGTTGTACAACCTGCTTGGCAGGGAACTTACCCGTATTCTTAACGGTACAACTAACCGCATAGCCGCCCTTCTTCTCCTTAACCTGCATATTGCTCATCTCGAACTGCGAATAGGTCAAGCCAAAACCAAACGGATAGGCAACCTCAACATTGCGAGTCGCATAGTGACGATAGCCGATGTAGATATCCTCCTCATAGTTGGTATAGTCGATATTCGGGATATCATAGTATACAGGCTGCTTCTGGTCGAATGTACGAGAGAGGTTTTTACCCGTCTCGGAACACCATTCAAACTCGTTGTGAGGGAAGTTCTGCGAAGGAACATCGGCGTACTTCATAGGGAATGTGGTTGGAAGGTGTCCTGAAGGTGAAACCTTACCCAACAAGGCATCAGCAATCGAATTGCCCGCCTCTTGACCAGGCAACCACGTAACAAGAATTGCATCTACCTTATCTCTCCACGAAGCCATCTCGATAGGGCTGCAAATATTGAGCACCACGACAACCTTCTTGCCCTTACTATGGAAATCACGGGAAACTGCGGCAATCATCGCCTGCTCGTGCATATTCAGATTGAAATCTCGCTCGACATGGCGGTCGAATGCCTCGGAGGAGTTGCGGCCAATGGTTATCACTGCAATATCGGCAGCCTCGGCAGCTGATGCGGTATGATTTCGTATATCCTTCAACTCCACAGGGCGGATATCATACGAACACCAACGGCGCAACTTCCAAACAGGAGTAAGTCGCTTAATCTCATTTTGGAGGTGCTTGGTATATCTCTTGTCCAACGCATCGTGTAGCACCACACCTGCATTTTTGAGTCCTTCGTTAAGGTTTACGGTACGACCATTCAACGAGCGCACCGACACACTATTCGCTAAGATGAGGTTGTAGGAGCCGATACCAAACAATGCTACCTTTTGCTCCTGCTTCAATGGAAGAACACTCTGCTCATTCTTCAACAGCACAAAACCCTCCGGCTCAATCTGACGAGTGAGTTTACCATTCTCTTCAAGATTTGGGTTGTTAGAGAATTTGTAACCCTTGTGGCGTATAGACTTAACGACCAATTCGAGAACTCGCTTAACGCAACGGTCGAGGTCGGCCTCAGCAAGTTCGCCGCTTTTCACTGCCTCCATGATACGATTAACCTCGGCATATCGTCCCGGCTCGATAAGGTCGTTACCTGCCCAAATCTGCTTTGCAGCATCGTAGCCACCACCCCAATCGGTCACAACAAGACCCTTGAAGCCCCATTCGTCACGCAAAATAGTTTCGAGCAAACCTCTATCCTCAGAGGCGTGACGGCCATTGATATTGTTGTAGGAAGTCATGATGGTCCAAGGCTGCGACTCCTTAACCGTAATCTCAAAGTTTTTGAGATATATCTCACGCAAAGCTCGCTGCGAAACACGAGCGTCATTGTGCAGACGATTCAACTCCTGATTATTTACAGCAAAGTGCTTCGGACAAGCACCAACACCCATACTCTCGATACCATTAGTCATCGCAGCACCCATCTTACCAGCCAAAAGAGGGTCTTCCGAGAAGTACTCGTAGTTACGACCACAAAGTGGATTTCGCATCATATTAAGACCGGGGCCCAACAACACATCGATACCATAGTCACGAGTCTCTTCGCCAAGTATTGCACCAATACGGAATGTGGCATCATCGTTCCATGACGAGGCAAGAAGAATCTCCGAAGGAACATTGGTTGCAAAATATTTCTTGTCATCACCCTCTCGATTTACCGACAAACGCACAGCCGAAGGTCCATCTGCCATCACAACAGGGGCAATACCCAAACGCTCGATAGGATAGGTTGTACCTGCAACTCCCGGAACGAGTTTCTTGGTGTAACCAATCTCTCCGGCAGCATCTTTATTATCTGCCAAACGAGCACCAACAACAAGGTGCGCCTTCTCTTGAAGAGTCAGCTCTTTGATGACCTGGTCGATATTCTTCTCATCGAGTTTGAGTTGTTTTGGTGAAGCGCATACAGCACCCATTGCCAAGATAGCCATCAATAGGCAAATAGAGAGTTTTTTCATAGTGTTTAGATTGTTTGTAGTTTATTCAACTACAAAGGTAATAAATATTTTGACAAATAAATTGGTTTTTTGCCCTCAAAAAGCAGAATTGGGCGAGGGAATTTCTTGTTAAACAAGAAACCAGATACCACCTTGATAGTAAAACGGATTTTAAGCAGATGGTTGCAATGCGCACAATTGCGAAAACTTAATTTCTCGTCAGAAGTCGTGAGATTTCAAAATACCACCTCGATAGAAAAATCGTAAATGATTAGGCTATTTTTGAGGCAATCAAAAAGCCCGATGCGCAGCATACTCCTCCAAAAAGCAGAATTGAGTGAGGGAATTTTGTACCAAAGTAAAAATGCTTTTAAGGAGGTAGTTGCAACGCTATCAAAGAAAAATGAGATGGGCGCATACCCGAAGTATGTAACCATCTCATTTTTTTGAAGATAAGGAAGCAAATGCCCCTTAAAACATTTTTACTCGAGGTGTGGACCAGCTACTACAAGAGCCTTACCTGCCTCGTTAGTAGTGTACTTGCCGAAGTTCTTAATGAAACGGCTTGCCAAGTCCTCTGCCTTCTTCTCCCACTCTGCTGCATCAGCATAAGTGTCGCGTGGGTCGAGAATTGCAGGGTCTACACCTGGCAATGCTGTTGGAACCTCGAAGTCGAATACAGGAATCTTCTTGGTTGGAGCCTCCAAGATAGCACCATCGAGGATTGCATCGATAATACCACGAGTATCCTTGATAGAGATACGCTTGCCTGTACCATTCCAACCTGTATTTACGAGGTATGCCTTAGCACCACTCTTCTCCATACGCTTAACCAACTCCTCAGCGTACTTTGTTGGGTGCAACTCCAAGAATGCCTGACCGAAGCAAGCCGAGAATGTTGGAGTAGGCTCGGTGATACCACGCTCGGTACCTGCCAACTTAGCGGTGAAGCCCGAGAGGAAGTAGTACTTAGTCTGCTCAGGGGTCAAAATCGAAACCGGAGGCAATACACCGAATGCATCAGCCGAGAGGAAGATAACATTCTTCGCAGCCGGAGCAGCCGAGATTGGCGATACGATGTTGTCGATGTGGTAGATAGGGTACGAAACACGAGTGTTCTCGGTCACGCTCTTATCGTTGAAGTCAATCTTACCATTCTCATCAACAGTTACATTCTCCAAGAGAGCATCACGCTTGATTGCGTTGTAGATATCCGGCTCAGACTCCTTGTCCAACTTGATAACCTTTGCATAGCAACCACCCTCGAAGTTGAAGATACCGTTGTCGTCCCAACCGTGCTCGTCATCACCGATAAGCTGGCGCTTAGGGTCTGTCGAAAGGGTTGTCTTACCTGTACCCGAAAGACCGAAGAAGATAGCGGTCTCGCCCTTCTCGTTGGTGTTAGCCGAGCAGTGCATCGAAGCGATACCCTGCAATGGGAGGTAGTAGTTCATCATCGAGAACATACCCTTCTTCATCTCACCACCATACCAAGTATTGATGATAACCTGCTCACGTGAAGTGATGTTGAACACAACTGCTGTCTCCGAGTTAAGACCGAGCTCCTTGTAGTTCTCAACCTTTGCCTTCGAAGCGTTGTAAACAACGAAGTTAGGCTCGAAGTCCTTCAACTCCTCCTCTGTTGGGCGGATAAACATATTCTTAACGAAGTGAGCCTGCCATGCAACCTCCATAATGAAACGAACCGACATGCGGGTATCCTTATTTGCACCGCAGAAGCCATCTACAACATACAACTTCTTGCCCGAAAGCTCCTTCTGAGCGATACCCTTCAACACTGCCCAAGACTCCTCCGAGCAAGGCTTGTTGTCGTTCTTGTACTCCTCCGAAGTCCACCATACAGTATCCTTCGAGTTCTCGTCCATTACGATGAACTTGTCCTTAGGCGAACGACCTGTGTAAACACCTGTCATTACATTAACAGCACCGAGCTCAGTCTCCTGTCCCTTGTCGAAACCTGTAAGGTCTGCCTTGGTCTCCTCCTCAAAAAGGAGCTCGTACGATGGGTTGTAGATTACCTCGGTAGTGTCGGTAATACCATACTTCAATAAATCTTCTTTCTTGAAAGCCATAGTTTTTAATTATTAATTGTTTAACATCATCTCTCTGTTTCAAAATCTCCGCCATTTCGGGAGATGGCGAGGGTAAATTTACGCCTATTCAGCAACGAATTTCGCAAAAGCCCCTTTTTCACCGCTGCAAAGATAATGCATTTATTTTGAATTGTGAAAAAATTAACACTAAAATTTTCAAACTTTTTTCGATTGTGATATAAGTGTACTTATATACCCCTCGCAAAAATGGGGTATCCAAGACAAATTGGACACCCCATTTGGAATGTAAGCAAAAGCAAAAATTTTGGGAATTATTGCACCGAAGTTTTGAATGGTACGGCAGTAACATCGGTAGTCACCTTACCGGCAGTGGTTACGCCGAATGCAATAGCATAATATTCGGTATTAGGTGCAAGTCTGCCCGCCTCGAACTGGTATGCAACAGCACCAGCCGACAAAACCACCACAAAAGGCTTTCCATAAAAATCGTATGGCTCTTTTATGACTTTTATTAACCGCTCTGCATACTCCTTTGTATCCGGATATTCGTCCAATTTCTCCTTCGTCACAACATCAAAATAGTAGATAGCATTATTGTTGCTTGGGGTAATCAAAACAAGAGCTCCGTTTGATGTAATATCAGTAACTTTCACATCAAAGGTCATACTTGCATCTACCACCTCCTCCAAGGTCGTGAATGGCTCGGTGGTAACACCGGTAGTTATCATACCATCTGCGTCCACACCAAATGCAAGTGCATAGTATTCGGTGTTAGGGGTAAAGTAAGAGATATAATTATACCCATCAACGCCCTTAGACAGAACATCAGCAAGCGTCTGTTCATAAGATTCGCAATACTCTTTAAGGTTCGATATCATAACTTTTGCAAGAGCCTTGGCATCTACATACTTTCCCATCTCTTCCTTCGACACAACATCGAAGTAGTAAGTTGCAGCGTTATCGCTCGGAGTAACCGACACATAAGCTCCAAGCGGGGTTATATCCGAAACTTCGACTACGAATGTAGTAGTCACATTGGTATCACCACCATTATCGTTATTGTCATTGCCTCCGTTTCCGGGCATAGTGTTTTCATCTCCCAAATTAGAGCAAGAGATGCCACACGCAGCCAGCATCACAAGCATAAAATTAAATAGCCTCTTCATAATTGTAATACTTTCTATTTTTTGATATGTTTTACTTTTTCACGCTTCTCCAAAAATCGTCAATGATTTACGAAATTTTGCGAGTATTTTATTGCAATTTTGCCGAGATAAGTGACATAAACTCCTCTCGGGTACGAGGGTCCGAAAGGAAGATTCCCGTAAATGCCGAGGTAGTGGTTTTGGAGCCTTGCTTCTCCACACCACGCATCTGCATACACATATGCGAAGCCTCGATAACAACCGCAACGCCGACAGGATTCAGGGCCTGCTGTATGCAGTCACGAATCTGCACGGTCAAACGTTCCTGCACCTGCAAACGGCGTGCGAAGCACTCCACAACACGAGCAATCTTCGACAAACCGGTTATGGTGCCGTTAGGGATATAGGCAACATGCGCCTTACCCACAAATGGGAGCATGTGGTGCTCGCATACCGAGAACAACTCGATGTCCTTCACCACAACCATCTGCTTGTACTCCTCCTTAAACATTGCCGATTGCAAAATGGCTATCGGGTCCTGCTCGTAGCCCTTTGTGAGGTACGACCACGCCTTCGCCACACGCTCAGGGGTTTTAATAAGCCCCTCACGCTCGGGGTCTTCACCGAGGAGTCGTAACACCTCTCGGTAGTGATATTTCAGTTGTTCAATCTTTTCGAGGTCATATTTGTCCTCTCTTTCGTAATTTGCCATAGTTTTTATTTTAGACGAGAGACGAAAGACGAAAGACGAGAGGAATGTAAATCCCCTAACGACTCTAACGCCCTTAACGACTCTATTAAATTATTTTTCCGTTTGTAGGAACTCTACGAGTTTTGCCACTGCGCGACCACGGTGCGAAATGGCATTCTTCTCCTCTGCCGACATCTCGGCAAAGGTGCGTGTATCGCCCTCGGGAACAAACATTGGGTCATATCCGAAACCCTCCGTACCCGACATGTGGTCGATAATTGAGCCCTCGACTTTGCCCTCAAAAAGATACTCCTTACCACCGAGAATAAGTGCAATAACGGTGCGAAAGCGAGCCGAACGATTCTCCTCACCTTCGAGGTTTTTCAGCAGCAGGGCGTTATTTGCATCGAAATCGTGCGCATCGCCCGCATAACGAGCCGAGCGAACACCCGGAGCGCCACCCAAAGCATCGACCTCCAAGCCGGTATCATCGGCAAAGCAGTCGGCACCTGTGCGCTCATAGACATAGCGAGCCTTCTGCAAAGCGTTGCCTTCGAGTGTCTCGGCAGTTTCGGGAATATCCTCGGTAATGCCGCACTCGCGCAGTGTTTTCAGCGTAAAAGCCCCTTCGAGCAGAGCCTGCACCTCACCCAACTTATGGGCATTATTTGTTGCAAAAATCAGTTCTTTCATAATTTTAAGGCTATTAGCTTTTAGCCATTAGCCATTGGCTTTTAATTATATAAATGTTACAAATCTACGCTCAATCTCTGCGGTTACATTGCGCTCGGTACCCGCCATATTATCCTTGTAAAGGATATCTATCTTACCCGACCATAGTGTCTTGTCGGTGTAAACTAACGGCTCGGTTGCCTCGAACTCGATAATATACTCCATACTGTTCGAAGCGTTGTTGGTGTCGGTCGAAATGCCCTTGCACTCCATGAAGGTAAATTCGTACATCTCCTCCACATCGTTGAACAGGTACTCCACCTCCGATTGCAGAGCATTATAGTGTGGCGTTTGGTGGCTAACTTCGCACTCAATAGAGAACTTTGTATTCTCGCCAACAACACCCTTTACAACTCCCACCTTTGCAAGCTCCATATAGGCGCCATACTTCACATAGACAATCCATTCGCCACCCTCGTTAAGTTTTTTGCCACCGGTGTTTATGCGGTAGGTTGTTGCGTAGTAATCACCTGACATGGTGTAACTAAATGTGTAAACACCCTCGTTCTCCGACACTTCTATCGGCTTGTAGGTTTCGCTCCACACCTCTCCAATCATATAGTCGTTCAGCCACACCACCATCTGTGCGTGTTCATACTGACCATTCAATGCCGTTTCAACCCTGCGCCACAACAGCTGATTCGCCTTGTTTGGATTTGGCTCAGTGCCACTTTCAAGTTGGCACGAGGTTGCCATAAAGAGTGCCACAAGGGCAACAACCAAAATAGAAATATACTTTCTCATCGCTCCGCCCTCCTATTTTTTACCGTTTCTACCTGCATCGAAGCGGTAGCCCAAGCCTATGCGTGCCGAGCCTGCCATACCGCCTCCCAATTCAACAAAACCGAACACCTTGCGACCAAACGAGCAACCCACAAGAGTCATATCGCCCCAGACATACGCCTCGTCAAAGTCGGTAACCAAGCCGAGTGAAATCGAGGAGTAGAGTTGCACCTTCTCACGATAAAACCAAACAAACCTCACCGAAGGCATTACCGCCAAAGCGTAGCGGGAAAGATTTTCAATCTTCTGCCCCGTAACGGCATCTTTGCGCCAGCGGGTTGATGCGCCAAATGTTACCGTGCCACCATACTGCAACCAACGGCGGTCGTGGTAGGTATAACTCAACGAGTAGTTACCAACAAAATGGCGTGGTGTGAGATATGTATCCGCCATCGTCATATCCTGACGAAAATCATAATAGTAATCATCTATATTCCACCCGCCATCGAGAGCAAAAAGCGTTGTAAGACTCAGTGAGCCAATCCCAATGCGAAAGTCGTGCTTGGGCGCAAAGTTAGGCACAACACGCACAGTGGTAATAACCGTTGTAGAGTCGGTCTGTACCACTGTTTTGGTTCTCCTCTGTGCCATTGCCCCCTGCACCACAAAGAGCGCAACAAGCAAAGCAACAATAAATCTACAATATTTCATATCTCCTAACTCTCCACCAATTTTTAATTCTCTGCTTCGAGTAGAGCCAACTTGTGGTCGGCAACACACTTGTCGATAATAGCCTTAACCACCGTATCAATCTCTGTTCCTTCGCTATAATCAGCAGGGCAGACATGATTTACTCGGTTATCACGAATAAGTGTATTCATATCGCCACGCTTCGCTTCGTCCTTCGGGTTGTAGACCGCAATGGAGTGTCCGCCAAAGTTCTTCACAAGGCGCATACACGGAATATCGGTCGTTCCGTCACCCACATAAATCATTCGCGAAAATGGCACAGGGCGCTGCTTCTCCTCCATAAACCTATTCACCTGCTTGGTGTCGTAGACCGACTCTACTCCCTTGTTAATCTTGAAGATAAACTGTGTCTTATTGGTGTAGTTCACCGCCACCCCGGGCCAATAGGCTATGCCATCGACATTGTAGAGGAACGAGCAGGCGTAGATTTTGCGGAACTTATCGGCGATAGGCGTGCCTTCGATAATCTCCTTCAAACCCGAAGAGTTGATATAGTGTACAACTCGTACACCTCTCTCCTCGCCGTATGCGTTGATGCGGTCGAACCACTCCAACACGCCCGGATACAACTCAACCCTCTTGCCCGACTCCTGAAACGCTTCACGGCGCAAAGACAAACCCTTGGCGTGAGCTTCATGAATCATCAGAGCCATATAGGTCAGAATCTGGTCGGCATCTTGCTCCTCGGCAAGGCGGTTCGACTCGTCCCAGAACTCGAAATTACTCTTGCCCACAGCAGGGATAAAGTCATACTCCTGCATATTTCCCGCAGCGAGAGTTCCGTCAAAATCGTATATCAGCGCAATAGTAAATTTGTGGTTCGTAGCCTCCATAGTCCGATACATTTATATTATATATGCCACAAAAGTAATAATTTTTTCACTATTTTTGCACTGCAAACTACCGATAACACAAAAAACAACTATAAAACCATGGAATTTAAGGATATTTTGGCTAAACGCCGCAGTGTACGCAAGTTTTCGCCTACCACACCTTCACGCGAGGTGCTGCTCGATATTGTGCGTGATGCACTCACAGCGCCATCTTCACGCAATATGCACACAACACGCTTTTTGATTGTCGATGACCGTGAAACACTCGACAAGATTTCCGAGATGCGTGACTACGGCTCGGGCTTTATGACGGGTACTCCGGCGGCAATTGTTGTTATGGGTGATACGACCAAGACCGACCTTTGGCGTGAGAACTGTGCCATTTCGGCTACGATGTTGCAACTCTCTATCGTTGAGCATGGCTTGGCTTCGTGCTGGGTACATGTGGGAGGTCGCCCACGCCTGCAAAACGAGCCTGATGGCGCAACTGCGGAGGAGCACCTGCGTTCGTTCCTCGACATACCTGCCGAGTGGAGCGTGGAGTGTGTAATCGCCCTCGGCTACTCCGATTTCGAGCCAAAGCCACTCCCTGAGTGGGATTCGGAGGGCTCTATCTTGTGGCACACGAGAGAGTAAGTTAGGAGTTGAGAGTTGAAGGCTCTCAACTTTTTTATAGGGGTAATAGGGATAATAGGGATAATAGGGATTATCTGTCTTGCCCCACCCGATAACCCCTATTGCCCTTATTACCCCTATTTGCGTTTGGGGGATAGGTAACACAACTCTCGGCTTATGGAATTATCCTCAACCGACCGTCTTACCACAACCAAAACAAAACCCTACACCGTTAGGTATAGGGTTATGGTAGCAGATTCCATAAGCCGAGTTCTGTTTTAGTCCATCATTTATCTAGGGCGACAATCACTTGCCGCTTCAAGCGGTTTACCCCTCGGCATCGGGCGAGCAACCCTTAATTGCCGATATACATAACCTTGCAACCCGTGAGGCGTACTGACCAAGCGACATTGCTGCCCTTGCGGTGGGCTCTTACCCCACCTTTTCACCCTTACCCTGACGCATCTCGAAAGACGCTTACTGCCCGGGCGGTTATTTTCTGTTACGCTACTATACCCTCTCGAACATCAAGCCGTTAACTTGCACGGTGCTCTGTGTTGCTCGGACTTTCCTCCCCCTCTTG
>SUZE01000024.1 GCA_015060075.1 Rikenellaceae bacterium
ATTGTGGAAAATTATCTGTTCTTTGGGATAAACTGCACCGCATCGGCCACGATAGTACCATCAGCACCTTTGTTGGTAAGTTCAACATAAGGTTTTGCACCCTCGGCAAAGTGATATGTGCCGAGCAATACCCACTCGCCACGAGTCTGACCGATAATTTTAACATCCTTTGTAGCAATGCTTACTGCGTGCTTCTCTGTGCCATCAAAGATGTTAAAATTGATAACCGAAGAACCCTGCTTCTGCTTTGGGAAGTAGTAGTAAACATTGTACTCATCAGCCTTCTTCAAATTAGGATGGAAGAATGCTGACATCTCGCTCTTGCCCATCGAGTTGTCGAAATGACGACAGAATGCATAGCTGTGGCGACTATCGTCGTATGTCCAATCACCAACCAATCGTACACACTTCTTGTCTGCATCATCTACAACCACATCAGGTTTGCGATTATCACCCCACGGGCGAGCCTCCAACTCAGCATTGAGCGCTTTAACATCGACATCCTGTACTGCGCAGTTGTTATCGATAGCCATCGAAGCAGCGGTTGCTGCCGCCTGCGACAATACCATCGCTACCGGCTCCATACGAATCGAACCAAATGCAATGTGCGATGCCGACAAACAGAATGGCACATAGAGATTTGACACCTCTCTACGCTTTGGCACAATCGAAAGGTACGAAATCGGATATGGCTTCACATTATCCTTAACCTCGACATTGCCTTCGTTACGAACACAGCCGTTAACTATCACTCGGTCGCAGTTGTGAGAATCCATAGTGTAGGCAGCCAAAGCAATACCATCTTTCACAACCTCACGGCCCTGGCAGTGGTGCTGCGTCATTACTACATCGCTAATCATACGGCGAGCCTCACGAACATAAATCTGCGGAGTCCAGTGATTGTTGTTCACATACTCATCTTTTGGGTATCCCCACGAAAGCATCTCCTTGCGAATGAACTCAGGAATACGCTCGTCGTGACCAACGAAGTAGAGTAAGCCCTTTGTGTAATCCTCGTGCTTCTTAACGATGCGTGCACGCTCCTCGTAGCTTGCCTCTGGATAGTCCCAGTTCTCGCCAATCATATCGGTTGAAAAACCACCTCTATGATTGATATCTGTCTTATTATTCGGCATTCTACTCCAAATAAAGGCGTCAGTCAAACCTTTCCAAGGCTGTTTCTCCTTCAAGCGAATCAACAACTCATACTTTGATGGGTCGTAGTTTTCAGGCTTGGTAATAGGTATCATATTCTCCTTATCATTGGTCAAGCAGATGCGGAAGTTGTAGGCCTGCACCTTCTTGTCGCCCGAACCTGTTGGCAAAACAGACTTTTTGTTGACGCCCCAAAGCAGACCGCTGCTCTTCTTTCCCGGAATAACATAAGGATCTACATCTACGGTAAACTGATGCTTGTGTCGAACCTGCACACCGTTGTACTCCTCGTTATAGACCTTATTATCCTCACGACCAACGGTATAAGAAACTCCTGCAAGAGCCATCAAATCACCCTCATAGGTACAGTCGATAAAGACTTTTGCCTCAACTACAACATTGCTCTTCTTTCCGTGAGCAGCAGAGTCCTCGAGAGTGATATTTGCGATGCGGTCGCCCTCCTTATTTGCGGCAACAATGCGGCGATTGCACCAAACCTCGATATTCTCCTCGGCAATGTAATCCTTGAAGATTTTCTCGGCAACATGTGGCTCGAATACCCACTTCTCCAACGAACCATAGTGAGTACCAAGTCGACGATAAAAATCAAGGGCAAGACCTTTCACAACATACTTGTTACCGATGTCGGTCATTCCCAAACCACCCGACGACATTCCGCCGATGTGGGTAGTAGGCTCGATGAGCAAAACGCTCTTTCCCTGCTTCTTTGCAGTGTAAGCAGCGATAACACCGAGCGAAGTTCCGCCATATACACAGATATCCACGCTCTTTGCCACCTCCTTTTTAGGAGCAGCATTTAGCGGTAAAATAAGGCTAATGGCCAGAATAAATAGCAAAATCTTTTTCATGCTAAAAATGTGTTAATGTTTTATTTGCTTATGTTGAATTTCGTTAGTTCGTAGAAGCCCAACTTCCGTTTGAGCCCGTCATATCGTCCGGAGTAGTATTGCCCTGCTGGGTTGTCTTACTCCACTCTGTGTGCTCGTCCTTGAAGAAGCTCGTTGCGATTGAAGCATTAAACCAATCGCCTACATCAATTACGTTCAATGCCGAATTACCATCAACAAATAAGTAGCGAAGGTCGCTGTTATTCTTAATATCGAGCGATGTCAAAGCATTGTTGTTCAGACGCAAGCCACGCAATACTGTATTCTTCGAGAGGTCGATGCCCACAAGTTTTGAGTCGTTGGCATTAATCATCAACAACGCCGTAGCAGGTGCAACATCGATAGTTGTAAAGTTGGTAAATGCTGCGTGCAAGTAGTTGAGAGCGGTATTGCCCACAAGTATCAACTCGCTTACTGGATTATGGCTGATAGCCAAACGCTTCAAATTGCTCAAACCGTTAACCTTAATCAACGAAAGGTTATTGCGGGTGCAAGTGAGCGATTTAAGCGATAAGTTGTTGCTTGCATCGAGCTGTGTCAGCTTATTATCGTCGCACACTAAACGCTCCAATGCCACCAAAGTCGATATATTCAACTCTGTGAGTCCGCAACCATTGCAGTACAATGCTACGAGGTTGGTATTATTAGCAACATTCAAAGTCGAAACCTTCGAGTATGCACAGTTGAGCATAGTGAGGTTTGAGAGAAGCGACACATCGAGCGAAGTCAATGACTCACATCCACGAAGGGAAAGCTTCGAGAGATTTGTGTTGCTGCTCAAATCGAGCGATGCAATCGGAGTACCCGAGAGAACCAACTCCTCCAACTCGGTATTATTGCTCAAATCGAGCGATACGATAGCGGTATTTGCGCAGTTGAGCTTGCGGAGTTTAACATTCTTGCTCAAATCAATTGAAGTGAGAGAAGTAGGTACACCCTGAATATCCAACTCTTCGAGGCTTGGTAAGTGCTGCAAGTCGCTCAAATCGGCGATATCGTCAGTCTCGAATGTGAAATACTCCTTCTCAACACGACGCCATAAGGTAATATTCGTAATTGCGTCCAATTCGTCCTGCGAAAACTCACCGTCGTCGTCTGTATCATAATTGTTGTTAAGTAGGAATGCCTTAAAGTTTGCATTAGCAAATATCACAGCAGGCTTTGCGCCATTCTGTGTTACGGTCAGTGTTACACTCTCTACACCCTCGCCCGACAAGGTGATAGTTGCAGTGCGAGGTTCAGTAGTCTCATTTTTGGCTACGGTAAACACCATCTGATGAGCAGCCATAGCACGGGTTGGCTCTACAAAAGTAATCCAATCAGCTTCGATTGTTGCGGTAATCTCGATATTAGTCTTCAAATCAACCACAACCTCTCCTCCTTTGGCGGCAACCTCGTATGTTGTCTTCTCGACAATAAAACCATTGGTCTCGGATTGTGTTACTGTCAAAATCTCATCTTTGACGCCTTCTCCTGACAAGGTAATAGTTGCTGTACGAGGTTCGATTGCATTGTTTGGAGCTACGGTGAATGTCATCTGACGAGCCTCCAAAGCTCGGGTTGGCTCTGCCAAAGTAATCCAATCAGCGTCAATCTCTGCCGAAAGTTCGGTATTGGTCAGCAAATCAACAACGATATTTCCACCTTCTGCTCCGACCTCATATACGGTCTTCTCAACGAGCAAGCCCTTTGCCGAAGCCTGTGTTACAGGGATATATATCTCCTCAGCAACACCATCGCCCTTAATAAGAATCTCACAGTTGCGCTCTTCTGTTTCCTTATTTGCCAATACCTCAACTTCGATTTTGCCATTGCCTTCGCCGTGGTATACTCTCAAAAATAGCCACTCGGACTCGCAACTTGCTCTCCATTTCGTATCGCTTGTAACGGTCAAGAAGTATACACCTTTTGCTGCTGTTGCCTTGATTTCGCTCTCTGCAACACATAACTTCGCGGTAAAGTCAGTGGTGGTGTCGGGAGCACAGGCTGCCAAGCCAAAGAACAATGCTATAATAATCAGATATTTTTTCATAATCAAAATCTTTTGGGGTTATAACTATTTATTAAGCATTGGTTCGAGAATTGGCATTATCGCCTGCTCCATAATGTAGTAGCCCTCGGTTAAAAGGTGGCAGTTGTCATTTGAGAACTTTGGATCAAGGGAGCCATCTGCTTGTACAAACAACGAATAGTAATCGACATACTCGCAGTTGTTGTTCGCTGCCCACTCCTCGACAATGGTGTTCAACTGAGGAATAAAGTTAGCAGGTACGGCATTTGTATTCCAATTATAACCAGACGATGGAAGCACGCTGCACAACACGACCTTAATACCGGCCTCCTGCGCCATCTTCGCCATATAAAAGATATTGCTGCTAATCTGCTCGGCTGTTACAAATACGCCATTGTTCTGTGCGATATCGTTAGCGCCAGCGAGGATAACTACCACCTGAGGGTGCTGGCCAATCACATCGGAAGCGTAGCGTTTAAGCATATCGCCCGTAGTCTCATCATCGATACCCTTACAAAGAAAATTGTTGGTAGAGAAGAAAGAACCTCTATATTTCCCCCAATTATGGGTGACGGAATCTCCAAAAAACACTACCAGCGGATTGGCGAATACAATGCTCGGCAGCACGCACAAAAGTACGGTTGCAAGCATTACTCTAAAAAATCGTTTAATAGCCATTTTTGATATAATTTGTTATATGGTTAATTGCATTATTTATTCTGTTTACCATTCTACCTTCTCCGTGTAGGTAGTACCGAAGTTGTCTTTTACACGAACTTCTCCAGAGCGAACACCCTCGCTTGGCTTGATGCGGAACATATAGCGTGACTTTACAGGTTTCGCATAATTAGCCGCTCGACCTTTGAGGTGGCTCAACTTTTCGGTAAAGATTTGCATATAGTCAGGATCAGCTTCGGCAAACTGCTCGAACTCGCCGACCTTCTTGCCGTTTTCCCACCACTCAACAGTCGACCAATTCGAATCTGGCGAGTAGCTCCAGATGTTAGCCTTCACGTAGCCGTCGCCCGTGCGAATAGGTGAGTAGGTACGCATCTGGTAGTTGCGGTCGTGACCTACACTTTTGTACCACCACTTAACATCTTCACCATCAACCTCTACGACCATATAGCCATTTGGGCGACCGGCGGCATCCATCTCCATATTCGTGCGCAGAGCACCTACGCAACGACATACCGAGATACACGAGAAATGGCTCATATCCTCGTAATCAGGCTTTCCTGCATACTCAAACTCATAGTTGGTATGATAGTGACCAGACCACGAATAAACTCGCTTATATGGCTTGATAAGCTCGGTATATTTCTTATAGTTTACATTGTACTTACCGTAAGAGGCATTAGGGTTGTCACCCGGCTTCTTCCAAAGGTTAGCGTGACCACAAATATAGATTGTATAGTCGTGTGGAATATAACTCAAATCCTGCTTCAACCATTCCAACTGCTCGTTGTCCAAGCCAGAACCATAGTGTTTCTTTGCATTTACACGGCTGTACTCAATACTGTTTACCATCACATAGTGAATCTTGCCAATGGTGAACGAGTAGTAGGTAGGCGACACATACTCCTCGAAGTATGGAGTACCCAACTTACCCTCGATAATGTTTGCCTGATCGTAGTCGTGATTACCAATTATATGGCACATAGGGAACGAGAGAGGGGCGCTGATGTCCATATAGTCATCATATCCTGCCATCCAGTTATAAACCAAGTCACCAAGGTTGATGGCGAAGAACTCACCATTTGTAGTCTTCTTAAAATCCTCTACATCAGGGAGTACAACATCACGATAACGCTCGCCAGAGCCGTCGTGACCGAGACCTCGCATCTGTGGGTCGCCAATCATAACTACGGTGTACTTATCGGTAGACTCCGTACGTTTTGCAAGGGTAAAGTTTGCTGTAGCAGCCTTCTGGTGACGAGGGATACGAGCAAAGTTCTGAATCACACTCTTGCGATGCGGAATTTGATAGCCGTCAGGGATAGAGATAAACACGAAACGAGTATTTTTCATATCACTCTTCAATGCGTAGTGGCCATTGCTGTCGGTAGCAACACACTGCTTACCGTCCGAAACAACGCAACCAACGATAGGCTCTCCCTGAACGGTAGCAACACGGCCAAAGATAGTCGAGCCGTCAGCCAAAGGGTCTGCCGCAGTAGCATAGTTGTGGAACTCTCCACCTTGAACATCTACAGTTGTGATGTAACCGGCGATATTGCCACAACGACCTGTTGCAGCCTTCACCTCTCCCTTATTTACGCAGTCAAGGAAGTGTACCGAAGCCTTAGCGTTACCACCGGCCTTGCCTACAATACCTCCCGTATGGATAGCGTTGTTGTGATTAGCATAGTTGTTACCACCTGAAAGACTCTCTACTTTTCCGTAGTTTACGCAGCGGCGAAGATAGGCTGCAAATCTATTCTTATTTGGCGTATAAATCATACCTACTATACCGCCAATGAAAGAGGGCTTTGTAGGGCTTGCACCGATGAAGTGTGCCTCGCCGCGGTTATTGCAGTTTACGAGGTGAACCTCACGGCCGATAGTTGCAGCAATTCCACCTACGTGAGCAGGTGCAGTATTTGCACATTCAACCTTGCCGAAGTTTGTACAGTCGGCAATAACCATCTTATTGTGTGGCATAGCGCAGATTCCTGCTATATGAGCTGTGCTGATACCCGACGAGAATACAGTGCCGAGGTTGTCGCAGCATATAATATCACTCTTTGTGTAACCCACGATACCTGCCACCCAGCTCTCGCTGGTACCGCCTGCATCCGGAGTGTTCGAGGTGCTTGTTACATTGCCATAGTTGAGGCACAATTTAACAGTTGTCTTGAACGCCTCACCAATGATGCCTCCGATTTTGTCGTTACGGGCGTCATTCTTCGAATTCACATTACCATAGTTCTCGCAACGAGCAGTAGTAGCTGCTGCAAGAGTCTTATGATAGGTTGCACCACAAATGCCTCCGACATAAACAGTAACTACCTTATCCTTCTCTCGACTGCAATAGATGCTTGCAGAGCTAATATCACCATAGTTGCGACAGCGATATACAACATATCGGTTCGATCCAACTATACCACCCACATAGACATTGCCGTCGGTAAAGTTTGACTTGTGAGTCAACGCTCCGTGAGTCTCACAATTCTCGATAGTACCTTTGTTGATATTGGCAATCCAACCTACGAAAGTTTCGCCACCTTTGGTCTGCGTCTTCATTACACACGAAGCGTCGATGCGGAGGTTCTGAATCTTACCTCCTTCCAAAAGCTCGTGGAAAAGTCCGTTCTGTGCCTTCCAATTCTTCAAAGCGTAGCCCTGACCGTCAAAAGTACCACCGAATGACTGTATGGCTGGCATCTTCTTAACCTTCGCCATATCAATATCGGCTTCGAGGCATACTTCGCCCTTCTCATTTTTGAAGGCCGAATAGTCCTCGCCTTTGTTGATAGCGGTAACGAAGGCCAACAGCTCCTTTGCATTTTTGATACCACCAGCATATACTGCCACTACCGAGAGCAGTAGCGCAAGGGTTAGAGTCAATCTTCTTAAATGTTTCATATCGTTTGTAGTTTATTCGTATTTTTACCAGTTAATAGTTTGCGAGTACTCGTTGCCGAAGCGATCCACGACCGTAATCGTTCCATTGCCCTTCGGATTTGGCTCGTAGATACGGAAGATTGTGTGAATATTATTGTTGCCAGGACCATACTCGTTACCACCTGCCAACTTATAGCCGTAAGAGTAGTAGTGATTCGTAATCTCGTATGTAGCCAAGCAGTAAGCTTCCTTGTGTCCAAGTTTTGACATTGTTGCACCGTTGTACTTCGGTTTCTCCCACTTATCGTCCCAGAGAAATACATTTACATAGACATACTTATTTGCCGCATTACCTGCAATCATCTCATCATAGGAGTTGTGATACTGCCCAGGCTTATAGACCTTCATCTGGTACGACTCGGTCAACTTTGCACCATCTTTGCGCATCTTTGCCTCTCCATTCTCGTCAAAGTCGTAGTCACGATACTTGTACTCAGGCTGTGGGTCGGTCTGACCTGTAAAACCGTTGCGCTGATAGAGAGTAGGCTTGAAATACCACGAAATCTCATCGCCATCGACCTCCACCACGGTATAACCGCGCGGAGTGCCATTTATAGCATACTCATTTGTCCACAATTCGCCTGTCGAGCGAGCCACAGTGTGAACCTCGATATTTTTGAGGTTCGATGACTCTGGATAT
This sequence comes from Rikenellaceae bacterium, assembly GCA_015060075.1. GTDB lineage: Bacteria > Bacteroidota > Bacteroidia > Bacteroidales > Rikenellaceae > Alistipes. The sequence goes on from SUZE01000024.1 coordinate 8,342, forward strand.
ACATAGTTGAATGTTGTATGTGCGTGACCTGCCCAAGCGTGCACTTTCGCATATTTCGACAAGAGTGCAGCGTAGTCGGTACGGTGCCCCTGCGTATGCTTCGAACGCTCGCTCATATCGATACCCATAAACATCGGCGAGTGCGCAGCTACCATAATGGTAGTCGAGCGGTCCACATACTGAAGGTCGTTCTGCAACCACTGCCACACCTCGTCGGTAAGTCCCTGGTCGTAATCACGCAACGAGTTGTCACTGGAACGAATCTTCATAATAAGGTTATCCAACACTACATAGTGCTGCTTGCCGATATTGAATGAGTAGTAGGTCGGACCGAGGTACTCCTCGTACTTGCGACGACCTTCGGTGTCGTTCTTGGCTGTGTAGTCGTTGTCGTGGTTGCCGAGGATGTTGAACATCGGGAAGCCGAGTGTTTTAAGGCCTGCGACATAGTTGGTAAAGAGCGACATATTCTCGTGTACGATATCGCCCAACATCAAACCATAGACATTTCGGTCGGTAATTGTAGCGGCCTTCTCCTTCATATCTAGATAGAAGTCCTCGCACATATCCAATGAGTGGTAGGCTATATTGTCGTAGCCAGCCGAGCGAGCACGGGGCTGCGGGTCAGCGCCTACGATAAGGGTGTAACGCTCGGGGTTATTTGCAACTGGATAGAACTCGAATGTATGTTGCACCATCTCATTTGCTCTCTCCTCGTCTGTTACGCGGTGATAGAAAATCGGCAGACCATTCTCATCTGTTGGCGCAGAGTAGCCCGAAGGGATACTTGCTGTGATAAACTTCGTGCGTGAGAGGTCACTATCAATCTCGAAGTAACCGTTTTCGTCGGTTTGCACACACAGCAAGCCATCAGAAACAACCACGCCGGCGAGAGCTTTGCTACCGCCACCGTAGACGAGTCCCTTGACCGTAATCTTGCCGGTAGGAGTATATCCACCGTTATCGTTGTTGCCGTTGTTATAGCCACCATTATCAGGTGTACAAGCCAACGCCAAAATAAGGGTTAATATCGGAATAAAAAGTTCTCTCATCATTTATTGTTTCCGCTTTCAGTTTTTTAGCTCCTCCGCTGAGTGGCCCGAAGACCACCCGATAAAGAGCATAAGATGATATTATTCGGTTAGATAGTAGCAATCCGTTGGAGTTGTGGTGGCTTCTCCAACGAGGTAGCTTGAGAAGTTATCCGCAGTGATAGATGTACCATAGAATTCACCTGCTACACCACACTTCTCAATTACGGCACCATCAAAAACCTTTGCTGCGACCATTCCGCTGGACTGGTTGCTTGATTTTTTCTTAATATTACCATTGAATGTAGAGTTCTTAATCGCCGATTGCGCATTTACGTACGAAGCAATACCACCTATAAAGGTGCTATTATCCGAAAGCAAAGAGGTACTTGTTGCAGTACAATTGTCAATGTTGGAGTTATTGAGGTATGCTGCAATACCGCCCAAACGAGTAGGGTTATTTATACCTCGCATAGTTACAGTACTTTTACAATTGTGTATATTTGTATATCTTGCATAAGCTACAATGCCGCCTCCGTATCCACGATACGCATAAATATTAGCATTACTACCATCGACAGCATTGTTTTGACAATTTGTGATAGCCGATTTATTTTCGGCGTCACCCATAATATATGCTACGATACCACCGCAGAAGACACCCTGTTTACTCTCACAAGGGACAACTTCATCATCCAGCATATTAGTTCCACGGGTTTGGTTGTGAATGCGACCGGTATTGATACAGTAATCAATAGTAGTTCCAGCCACAGCAGCCACACCGATAATACCTCCACAATAAGGGGTCAGTTCCGTGTTTCCACCGGTATAACTTATAAGCGCAACAAGAGCTTCGTTCTTAACATACTTAACAGTTGCAGGAGCGTTTAAAGTACCGATAATACCACCTGCCGACAAGTATTTAGAATCCGATTTATCAGTGTATCCGTATCTTACCTCTCCTCTGTTTATAATGCCGTAATTCGAGGTTCCATCAATGGTGCCAGCATTCGAGCTGTCGAATTTTCCGATAATACCACCCAAGTCCACAGATGTATCAGAATAGTCCTCTGTGCAGGATACTTGCAACTTAGCCTCGTTTACGAGGTTAGAAATAGTGTAAACTTGGCAGTAGCCGATTACACCACCCATATGGAGACAACGAGTTTTTGCGATAGAATTAAGCGCACCCGAGTTTATGAGGTTCGAGAGAACTGCAGTATCGCTATTTACATAGCCGATAACACCACCAATATATGGGAACTTAACATTTGTACCCAAAGTGATAGAACCGCTGTTCGAACAATTATCGACAGCATCGCTTGCCTGCAAAGCAACTACGCCTCCGACATACACCTCACAGTTGTAGTCATCAATTCCAATATCAGCCGGCTTACGGATAGTATTGTCAACGATATTACCAGAGTTGGTACAGTTCTTCAAAACATCAGCTTCATCTGTAATACGAGCAACAATACCTGCTGTAGCTTTCTCATAAGCATTGTAGTTCGACGTGATATCACCTGTATTCGAGCAATTAACCAAAGAGCAACGGCTATAACCGCAAATACCGCCCAAACATACGATTGCTTCTGGGATTTCGTTATCTGCAAGAAGACCGAAGTTACAAGTGTTCTTCGACTCAATAGTACCATTGTTGGTACAACCGACAACTTGGCAATCTGCGTCTGTACGACCTACGATACCACCAACATCCAAACGAACCGCAAGACCATCTGCGACACAGTTGTCAAGAACAACAGAGGCTTCATTTGTACAATTCTCGATTACGGTAGAAAAGGCATCGCCAACGATAACACCATAGTGCGACTCCGCAATAATATTCAACGAGAATGTCATCGATGAAGTGCTGTTGATAGTCAAATCCTTAATAATAGCATCGTATGTAGTCGCAAACAAAGGCTTGTTATTTGAACGCCAATTCTTGATAGCAAAGCCTTGACCATAGAATGCTCCGTTAAAATAATGGTTAACAGCGCCGTCAGCCTCATAAGCAACTCTGCCGATTGAAGTCCAAGCTGCATTAGTTGCGTCATCGAATACGATATCGTTTTTGAGAGAAACTACGAGTGGAGTAACATTAGCGTACTCGCCTGCGTTATAAGCCTTGGCGAAAGCTACCAATTCCTCTGCGCTTGCAATCTCAACACCTATGAGAGTAGCGGTTGGAACGAACTCAATAACAGGCATAGTCTTAATATCGCCCCTTGTGAGAGTGATAGCGTCTGTTGCGATATCCATGTAGTGTCCTTTGGAGTCAATCAGGCGAACAGAGAAGCCACTTGCATACTCGCCCGCAGGAACTACAACGAAAATATCTGTAACCTCGTCCGAGAGAGTCTTACCGACCTGGGTTGTTACAACCTTGTCAGCCTCGGCAGTTGAAGCTGCTGTGAGGTTTGCGCTAGTGTAGTCGATAGCGAAGTTGCCCGAAACCTGCTCGCCTGCCTTGCCACGGAACTCAACCTTTGTAAGCTTGTGAGTTGCGTGAGTGCTCTCTGCTGGAAGTACAACCTTCAAGTGAACGACCGATGTAAGGTGGTGCAAAGCGACACCATCTCCCTCTTCTGCAACGCACGCCATCGGTGCGCAGTTGGTTGCGAATGTGCCATCGGCAGCAGCCTGAACAGCGGGAAGATTGATTGTCGAAGCATCAATGTAAGCCGATGCCGGATAGAGCACCGAATATGGATAATTCAAACTACCCACGAATGTAAACTCGGCAAACTTTTTATTCTCCGAGATTTCAATTTTGGACGAAGTGTTACCATTGATTGCAATCTGGTCACCTTCGCTCCAATAAACCTTACCAGAGACACCCTCAACAAACTCTCCAAGATAGGTCTTGGTTTCGTCGAAACCTACGCCTACAACTGTTATTTCGCCCTCGATTGGAGTTATAACATCTTTTGAGGAATCGTTTGTACAGCCTGCAAACATAACTGCGGCAAGAGCGGCAACGAACTTAAAAACTTTTCTCATAGTTTTATGCTGTGTAAAAACTTTATCATTAAAAAAAGGCTCGGAGTAGGTCCAAATTAACTTGTTGATTTTATTAACGATGAAAAATTTAACTACTACTTTTTATTACCCCAAGCCCTAATAAATTATTTTCCGTCCCAATATGAGCAACCTGTAACTGTAGCATTGGTTGCAGCACCACCATTTGGCGAATAGTTGATAATGTAAGTAGAGAGATTGTTATCCGAAATTACATTACCGTTAATTGTTCCACCGCAACGGCAGTTTGTAATCGAGATAGTCTCATCCTGTGCCAAACCTGCGATACCACCAAAATACTCAGGAGCATTATCATCTCGAAGCTTCTTTGGTGTAATCTCACCATAATACGAGCAGTTTGAAACCGAAGATGTACCCATAAGATGAGCCACGATACCACCTGCACGCATATCAAGAGAGCCAGCATAGTAGCCAGACATATTAACAGTTGCAACACAATCAATGAAGTGAGAATCTGCAGCGATACCTGCGATACCTGCACAAACTACGTTCACTTGGTCTTCGATAGCACCAATCCTGTACTCGCAACCCTTAACAGTAGCGTTAGCAAGGAAACCGGCGATACCGGCGATAGCACCACGATAAGCACTAATGTTTGCAGCGTTTGTACACTTCTCGATAGTGATTGCGCCCACTGGCGAAGCCTTTGCACCGAAGCTGCCGATGATACCACCCGAACAGTTGGTGTTGTAAGCGGTTGTCCAAGGCTGGTTGTTGTAGTGCATATTTGCAATCTTACCTTTGTTGTGGCAGTTGATAATAGACGAATTACCATCTACGATACGACCTACGATACCACCCAAATTGATATCATAGTTCTTCGATGAGTCTGTATTTGAAGATGTCCACCCTGTCTGACCGTTGTTGGTACAATCAGAAATTGTTGCACCATTCTCGCATCGACCAACAAAACCTCCAAATGAACCTCCGGTGGTATTGATGGCTGCCGCTTTTGTGTGACTAAGAATAGTATCTCCCTTAGAGACGATGTTTGAGATGGTGATAGGAGTAGTTACCCATCCTACAAAACCTCCGAAGTTGATGCAGTTTGAAGAAATCGCCTCCTGTTGATAGAAAGTAACTGTTCCTGTCCACTCTGCGATATTCGAAATGGTTACATTGGTCATAACCTTACCGAAGATACCACCTGCCGAAATAGTTGCTTGTGAGTTGCTCTGGCAAACTCCGGCAGTAACCTTTCCTGCAAAAGAACCGTTGTACTTTGTCAAGTCAATCTCAATCGAAGCAACATTCTCGCTTATAAGACCTGCAAGGCCACCTGCGTAGGTGTGGAGAGCTGCGCCCTCAGCAACAATGTTTGAGGTATTACCAATGGTGTTGTGATTGAAAACAGCATCGCCACTCAACCACGCACCTACTACACCACCAATGTGGAGGCTCTCAACAGCCGAAGTAGAAGTGATTGTACCCTCGTTAGTGTTGTATGTAACAGTACCCTGAGCAATAGCAGTAACTCCTCCTACATAACCGTTCAAGCTTACGTTCGAGCCACGACCTGCATTGTAGTTTACGGCACCTACGTTATGGCTGGCTGTAATGGTAGCCTCAGCGGTGTTGTATCCAACAATACCACCAATATACGAGTTACCTACCACAGCACCCGAGCTAACCGAACCTGTAGCGAAAGCCTGGTCAACCTTACCTGCGTTGTGAGCAACGATACCACCAACATAGAAGTTGCTATTGGCGTCAGCGCTCGACGATGCAGCAACATTTACTACACCTCCATTTGTACAGTTTACGATGTGCGAGTTCTTATCAGCCTTACCAATGAGACCAGCTACATATGTCTGTGAAGATGTCGAATTTGCGTCCATCGAGATAGTTGCGATGTTCGAGCAGTTCTGAACCGTTGTATTGACGATGCTACCTGCAAGTGTAGCAAGAATCTTTTCGCCAGTGTAGTTGCCTTTGAATTCGAAAGTAGAGGTCTTATCGAAGATAACGCCAGAGATAGTTGCATCCTTGCAAATACCGAACAATGGTTGTGACGACTTGAAGTTGATCAACTTCTTGCCGTTACCATTGAACTCGCCGGTCCAAGGGTGCTCCTCGGTTCCAATTGGAGTCCACTCCTTAATCTCGGTAAAATCAACATCAGCGATGATTGTAGGAACGCCGTCGATGTACCACTGTGACACATCGCCACCCTCGTTCCAAGTCTTAGCGAAGAGAGCCAAACCCGGACCGGTCAAGAGGCCCTCTACAGTATAGAACTCTTGCTTGATAACTGGAAGCTGGACATCTGCAGCACCCGACAAGAAAGAGAGCGAAAGCTCGGTCGAACGAATGTGTTGGGCATCGCTCGGGTTACCTGCGAATTGGAGCATATAAGATATTGTTTCATCACTATTCGCCTGTGTAGTATAAGTTACCCAAGTAGGCATAGCGATATCCTTAACGGTCTGCTTTGGAACACGAAGCTCGAGTGGAGCAGGCTCCTCTGCTGCGAGCAATACATTGCCCTCCTCGTCGTAGTTTAGCTCTGTGCCGAACTGCCAGATATTGATAGTGCCGTCAGCATAATCACTGCCGTCCTTTACGAGCTTGACCTCGCCATAACGAGAAACCTCCTCGTTAGCCTCCCATACGATAGTTACATCGGTGTAAGTCTCGCCATTAGCAGTAGTTACAGCACCCTTAGTTGCGGTAATCCAAGAATCGCACTCGAAGTGCCAAGCATCGCCAGTATCAAAAGTCTTAACCTTGGTTGTAAGGCTACCAGCTGACTTTGATGATGCAGCATATACCTGGTCAAGTACGAATACATTACCTCTTTGATCCACCGCGAGCATACTCTTCTTGTAGTTGCTTGCTACAAATGTAATTACAGCCGTCTCACGATTTTCGAAGCCATTGTTAGCATTGATTACGATATTGAACGAATCCGAACCACGGTGAACCTCCTCATTGTCGATATAGCACCACTCCTTGTTCGATATAGCGTTCCAATATATTCCATCGAAGTTGATTGTAACATCCACCTTGATGTTGTGGCTTACTGACGAGAGGTCAAGCGAACGCACCTCCTTTCCATTTACGCTGAATGTAACCTCGAGGTCTCCGACTTCGGTCACATCTGGAGTCTCATCGGTTGCTTCTGTTGTACAGCCCGTGAAGAGAGCCGCAACCACCATAATTATATATATAAAGTATCGTTTCATAATTTCACACATAGTTTTATATTATTGACGACCCAAACGACGGATAGCTTTACTCTCTTGTGTATCAGCCCACCATACATCGGTAGTTAGGTTGTTCTCACCTCCAAGCCAACCATTTATTGCCTCATTGTACCATTCTGAGTTCTGATAGGACTCGGTAGAAGGATAGCGCATACGAGTAGGAAGAATACCGTTGTTCTGTGCCATCGGGCCGTTGGTCTTCAATACAGGATAACCCGTACGACGATAGTCTGCCCACGACTCGATACCTACCCAGAAATTAGCAACATACTTCTGACGCAAGATTGTCTCGACAGCCTTGTCGTAGTCGAACTCGTAGTCGAGGTAGTTGATAAAGTTGATAACCTCCGGCGACGATGCGATGTAGTAATCACTTACATTTTCCCAACCAAGTTGCCAATGCAAGATGTTTTGGAGGTTAGCATCAAGGTAGATTGCCTTGTAATCCTTCTGTGCCATAGGAATCCAACCGCGCGCACCAGCCTCTGCAAAGAGGAAGAGTTGCTCGTCATAGTTAAGGAGCGAATAAGCACAATCCATCTTCATGTCGCCAATGTGATTACCAGTCCAACTGCCCGATGTATATCTACCAATGGTCGAATTGCCATTCGAAGAGATGTGGCTGTCGAAGTAGTCACGCAAGAATTGGCTCGTTTGCTGTGTTGGAGCTCCTATGCCCTTTGTGAAGTAGCGATAGTAGCGTGGGTCCCAAGGTTTGTTAGGATCATCTGTCTTTACGAGCATTAAGCTAACGATAGTCGAACAAGCGGCAGTCTGTTTCCAAAGACCGCCAGTGGTAAATTTGAATGGGGTGTAGAGAGCCGCATCCTTCGAGCTGAACTGCATACGTGCACTATCGTTCAAGTTGCGCATCATAGGATACTCGCCACCACCTGAAAGATGACAGTCGTATAGCTCGTTAATCTTATTCAGCACATTGATATCGCCATAATCATTGCCCAACGAGATAATACCATTAGATTCCTCCACAACCTTATTCGAAATACGCATCAAAATACGAAGGTAGAGCGAGTTGCCAAAGCGCTGCCATTTGTCAACGTCTCCGTTGTACATATAGTCGTAGCGAGATTCGAAGTTGATATTTGAAAGAACACCAGCAGACTTCTGCTCCTTGGCTTTATTGAAGCAAGCGTTAGCCTCCTCCATAGAGCGCACCAAGTCGATATAAATATCCTTCTGGTTGTCGTATTTAGGAGTAAACTCCCATTCATCGTCTTGCAAAGAGAGCAGACCGGCCTGCGAATATGGAACATTTCCGTAGGTATCGGTCAAAATTTGTGTAATTAACGAGCGCAATGTTAACGCTACACCAATCATAGCAGGGTTGCCCTGTCCCTCGACTGCACACTCCTTACGAGCCTGCTCCAACATATGTTGTGTATTACCGAGGTATAAATACAAGTTCCATAAACTTGATGAATTCTCCTCCGATATAACATAGTTATAGGTCAACTGCGATGAGGTTTCGAAGTTAGTTTTGATAGAGTACTGCATAAGATCACCCAACCAACTGTATGAGGTTTGAGCAAGACGCTTCAGTACATTACAGGTTGTAGATTGTACGAACGCTTCCGGACTCGCTTCGGAGAGGGCATACGGATTATCGTTCATCTCGTCAAAATTGGCACAGCTAACCGATACGAGTGTCGCAGCCAAAACAGTTGTAATATATATAATGTATTTTTTCATAATCAAAATCCTCCTTCGCATTAGAATTTTATAGAGATGCTACCACCATATACTGCGGTACCCGGCATCTGCAAGATTTCAAAACCTGGTGTCAAAGCTGCACCACGCATCGAAACCGCCTCAGGGTCGAAGCCTGGGAATTTGGTCCAACAGTAGAGGTTATTTCCAAATACTGCTACGGTCAAGCCCTGGATAACTTTAGTCTTAGCAAGAAGTTTCTTTGGGAACGAGTATTCAACTCGAACCTCACGCAACTTCAAAAACGAAGTTTCAACAAAGTTACCCTCTGTACACTCACGAGCGTACTTCACTCGATAGTATGTCTTGATAGTCGAAGATGTATGCTCGTAATCGCAAATCTTGTAGTTGCCGTCAGCCATAAGCATTACGCCCTCAGGAACTAATCCTCCCTCACGACCTTCAAGAGTTGCGACACCTTTACCACGATAGTTCATAACCCAGTTGGTATCTGACCAAACGTGTCCTCCGTACTTACCATCGAATTTGATGCTTGCTTTGAAGCCCTTCCATTTGAACGAAGTGCCAAAGCCACCACGCCATTTAGGCGCACAATCGCCAATATACTCGATTTCAGAATTGATGATAGGCGCACCATCCACGCCATAAACAATCTGCCCTGAAACATCAATTACTTTTCCCGAATTGTCAACGACATATGCACCTTCCGGAGCACGCTTGTAGCGACGACCATACATCGAAGTAAGTGAGCTACCTTCGAATGCGTACATATATGCGTAATTGCCACGATTGGCAATTCTCCAGAAATCGATATCCTCTCCGAGTTCAAGCACCTTGTTGCGGTTGATAGACCAGTTTGCCGAAATGTCCCAACGAATATCGGTTGTGCGGATGATTGTACCAGTAGCCTGAATCTCGAAACCTTGGTTACGAATCGAACCTGCGTTGGTATATACGCTGGTCATACCCGATGCAGAAGATACCGGCATCGAAGCGAGAGCATTTGTAGTCTTGCTGTTGTAGTATGCCATATCAATATTCAAGCGGTTGCGGAACATACGCAAATCAAGTCCTATCTCCCACGAAGACACTCTTTCAGGCAACAATGTATCGTTGGTCTTTGAATCTTTAATGTCTACAACACCAGGGAATAATGTGCTGTTGAGATACTGCTTGGTACGATAAGGACTGGTATCGTGACCTACCTGTGCCCACGAAGCACGAACCTTCAATAAATTTATTACACCTTTCTTGCTACCAAAATTGAGCAACTCGTTCAATACTGCACTACCCGAAACAGAAGGGTAGAAGTATGAACGATTCTCGGCAGGAAGCGTGCTCGACCAGTCGTTACGACCTGTAACATCGAGGAAGAGTGCATTGCGCCACGAAAGTTGCACCAAACCATAGAGTGAGTTGGTCTGACGAAGCTCGTAATAGTTTGAGGTTCTAACCAGTGACGCCGCGTTAGCAAGAGAGTACACACCTAGTTCGATAAGGTCGTCTGCCCAGTCTTGATGTTTCTCGTACTGACGGTTTACAATGCTACCACCGAAGTTTGCAGTAAGGTTAATGTCGTGCGTAAACTTGTGATTGTAGCGGAACAAAAACTCTCCCGAAAACTGCATCGAGCGAATAGTCTGCTCGCGGTAGAAACCGTTAGGGTCTTTTGGTGTAGAGAATGCAAAACGCTGTGTACGGAAGTCATACTGCGAGTCGAGACCTCCACGTACCATCAATGTCAAGCCCTTGTATATCTTAAAGTCAAATTTGATATTACCGTAGATACGATCACGATTTTGAGTATTAACACTCTCATTTGCAATGAAGTAAGCATTATTCTTAGTGCCAGAGAGCGATGTATCCTGATTAATACCCTCTTTGCCATCCAGCCAATAGTTCTTCGCCCAGTCCATATTGATGTTTGGAGCGTAGCACCATAAGCTATACATAATACCTGCTCCTGCGCTATAACCCGAAGATACAGGGATGTTGTCGCTATGGTTTCGACGATAGTTGAGCGAAACCTCCGAAGTAAACCACTTTGCAAACTCGCTGCGGGTACGCACGGAGAGGTGCTGCATATTGCTCGGCGAATTAGGGACGATACCGTGCGAATGAGTGTCACGCACCGAAACACGGATGGAGTTACGCTGGTTAATCTTGCCCTCAACCGACACCGAATTGGTCCAACTGTAACCCGTCTCGAAATAATCCTTGAACCAGTCGCCATAACTGATGAACGGAGTAGCTGTACGGCGGAAGTCGCCGAGCTGATCGTAACTACCTCCAATACCGGCCTTCTCGTTGTAGTACTGATAGTAAAGAGTTCCATCCATCTTAGGGCCCCACGAGTCCAATTCGGTTTGCGAACTGTAAGATGGCTCCGGGTGGTAACCTGAACCCTTGCCACCATCTCCAGAACGGAGATAATAGTAGTAGTCACTGTGAGCTCCCGTACCATACTCATACTGCAAGTCAGGTGAAGTGTTTACTGTTCGGAAAGTGAGATTTGTTGAGTATGAAATGCTAATCTTCGACTGAAGATTGTCGGCCGTCTTGGTTGTAATGATAATCGCACCATTCGCCGCAGACGAACCGTATAGTGCCGTTGCTGCAGGACCTTTCAATACAGTTACACTCATGATATCCTCTGGGTTGATATCCGCTGTACCATTACCATAATCGATAGAAGTAAAATCGCCCTCGCCACCTGCATCAGAGTCGGTTGCGTGGTTATGCATAGGCACACCATCAACGACGAAGAGTGCAGTATTGTTAGCGAAATCCACTGTTGACTCACCACGGAGAGTTACACGGGTGGAGCCACCACCGTTCGATTGCTGGATATCCAAACCTGCAACCTGACCAGTCAAACCCGAAAGCCAGTTCTCGGAGTTGGTCGACGAAGCAAGTATGTCGCCATCAACCTTCGAAGCTGCGTAACCGAGTGATTTCTCATCACGCTTAATACCGAGTGCCGTCACGACAACCTGCTCAACCATTTGCGCCTCGGTAACCATCGAAACATTGATAGTAGTTCGAGAGCCAACCTTTGTGGTGTGCGTCTTATAACCCAAGAACGAGAATTGGAGTTCTTGAGCCGGCGTTGCCTTGATTTGATACTTACCGTCGATGTCGGTAACAACACCCTGGAGTGTAGTAGCGATTATAACGCCCACACCTGCCATCGGCTTACCATTCTCGTCGAGGACGGTACCTGTAACCAAATGAGGTGTAGAGATGTCTGTTGCGGTTGTTTTTACCGCAGGTGGTGCAGGGGTGGGTGCGGGAGTCGAAATACCTCCTCCCTCATTTTTTGCGACCGAGCGAACTACTTTAATGGCAATTTTGTTGCCAATAACCTCGAAGGTGAGGTTACTACCATTAAATACCTTGTGAAGGAGTTGCTCGATAGGCATATCCTTTACACTGATACTTACATTTGGCGTACCATTCAACACCGTGTTGCTGTAAAAGAAGGAGTAGTTACTCTGCTTCTCGACCTCGGCAAAGAACTGTTGCATTGGTACATTCTTTACCGCAATCGTTACCTTCTCCTTGATATCGGGCGTTGCCGCAGACACCTGAGGGCAGAAGGATGCAATTGCAAGAATTGCAACTAACACCGCTTTCAACACTCTTTGAGTATAGTTAATCATAAGGTTTGTGTTTATTGTTGTATTATTTTTTTCGTTATTAATCTCTGCAATATCGAGCGAAATAGTGGCTGTGATAGTACCAGTGCTTATTCTCTATTCCTTCTTTGGTGCGTACTTTTCGGTACGCCAATCTTTAATCACACCACTCCAGTTCAAACCATAGGCGTAGTCGTAAACATTGCCGTCAGCATCTTTGTAGCACTTCATATCGAACGGAAGATCCTCGCACTGCTCCTCGACGGTACGCATATCCTTAGGCATCTGCATCGGGAGCAAGCCTTGTGGCTCGACCTTACCTGCAATAATCTCCATAAAGGCTTGATTCTGCACCTCGAAACCGATAAGAATAGCGTCTGTCGCCTTCTCGATTTCGTGGAAGCACATTGGTCGCTCGGCAGCAATCGCCACGATTACAGGTTTCTTGCCCATAGCCTTGCGGGTTGCGATAACGGTCTCCATCTCAACTTTGTTGAAGGTGGTTACACTCTTGCCGTAGTAGGAACGATTTGTGAAATTCTCCTTCGGGTCGCCACCTGCGATGCTCTGCTTGCGAGCATACTTTGCAGTGTAGTCGCCATACTGCAACGATATAGGCGTGTAACCTGTTCCGCCCTTGTCGATATCGGCCTTGTGGTGTCCTCTGTCCTGGGTTGGAGCCTTAATAAATACCAGCGCAACATCTGCCTCCTCGGGCTTTTCGACGATGTCGAAGTATTTGCGTACAAGGTTTAATGATATGCCGTAACTCTCGTATGGTTTACCACTTACACGATCGCTCCATTGGCTATAAACGCCCTTATAGGTGCGCTTCGGCACATAGACCTTCAAGCGGCCCTGCAATGGGAGTGTCTTTGCGTGGTTTTTGAGCATCACTACCGATTTGAGCTGTGCAGCGAAGCCCTCTGCCATAAACTCCTTGCAACCCACTACCGCCTGGCTCTTTACAGGTTCGAGGTAAGCATTCTCGAACAAGCCCGTGCGGAAGATGTTCATCAAAAGGCGCTGTGCTGACTCCTCGAAGCGAGCACGAATAGCCTTCTCGCCATACTTCTGCTTACCGAGCTCGTACGCCTCGATGATATGCTTGGTGGTATTCACACCGCCATATTGGTCAACGCCAATCATCAATACCGTGAGGTAGCGCTCTGCCGCAGGCATCGACTCCAAGCCCCACGGCTTACCGTTGTTGGTGTGAAGATTGGAATACTCGTTCACGATGCCCCAATCGGTGCAGATAACGCCCTTGTAGTTGTACTTTGTGCGAAGCAAGTCTTTAATGATATACTCGCTGTAGCCGTTGGCTATGTTCTTGCCAGATGGGTCTTGACCATACGAAATAGTATAGTAAGGCATAACCGCAGACGCTTGCTCGGTACCGCCTTCGAGTTTGAATGCACCCTCGGTGAATGGTAGGAGATGTTCCTCGAAGTTTTTGCCTGGATAGACAGCATATTTACCAAATGCAAAGTGGGCATCACGACCACCCTCACCTGTAGCGCCACCTGGCCAATGCTTGACCATAGCATTCACGCTATTTACGCCCCACGCGCCCTCGCGAGCATCCTCGCCCTTCGAGGTTTGGAAGCCGTCTGTATAGGTGCGAGCAATATCGGTAGCCAACTTCGAGCCCTCGCCAAAGGTCGCCACTGCACGACGCCAACGAGGCTCGGTTGCAAGGTCGATCTGAGGAGAGAGGGCTGTCGCCATACCCAAAGCACGATACTCGGTCGAGGCAACCTCTCCAAAGCGCTTTGCTATGGCAGGGTCGAATGTCGCCGCCATACCGAGCAGTCCAGGCCAAACCGAGATTTTACCGCCACTACCTGCGTTAAACTCGTCATCGGAGATAAGTCCGTGACGAGGGTCTGATGAGTTGTTTGCCGGAATGCCGTGGTCGAGACTCTCGCACAAGGCTTGCACCTTGTTGTTCCACTCGGCTGCGATATATGGACTCTGCACCTTGGTAATCAAGATGTGGCGCACCTTGTCCTTAACGATAAACTCAATCTGCTGATCGGTCAAATCGGCTGGCGAAGCGTATGACTTGCTAAACACATTGCCATTATAGGTACTCTTATTACTACCACTTTCGCGAGCAGGAAGTGCCTGGTGTGACGAGTAGAGCATCAAACCCGCAATCTCCTCCAACGAGAGTTGCGAAGCCAAATCCTCGGCACGCTCCTCGGACGAAAGCCGCCAATCCTCGTATTTGTCGAGTTTGCCGTTGCGGTTGAGGTCTTTGAACGCAAAGCCGTCAACCTCCAAAATCTTGACACCCGAATTTTGGTTGTAGCCGAGAGTGCGACCGCCCTGCTGGCGAATCTCTACATAAGGACCCAAATCTAACTTTTCCCACTTCGGTTGTGCCGAGAGGGAGATAGCTGGAAAGATAAGTGCCAATATGCAAATAATTGAATGCTTCACCTTTTGCGATAGAGCGACATGCAATTTTCTTGGTAATGTTGTGTTTGGTGTCATATTACATCTTTGTTATATAAAATTCGTTGTTCGACTCAGTAACAGCGAGCGAAATAGGGGCGGTGATAGAGAGAAGATGCAACGCAGACTTCAAATCCTCGTTCTGCAACTCTCCCGTATAAGGGATATCCTCGATGTCGCTGTGCATATTAATCTTTACATTGTACTTGTGCTCAATCTGCTTAATAACAAATTTGAGAGGCAAACGAGAGAAGGTAAGCTTCTTATTCATCCAACTTATCGAATTCTCGGTATTAACAACGTGCTTCGATACACTCTTTACCTTGTCATCAACTCGCAACTCATCTCCCGGTTTGAGCATATAAGATTGAGCGTCAATTTTAGCTTCGAGCTTACCCGTGTGGAGAGTTACGATTGCCAACTTATCCTCTGCATAAGAGTTGATATTAAAACTTGTTCCGTGTACGATGTAACTATTGTCGCCAGCAGTAACTGTAAAACGCTTGTCACTCTTGGCTACATCGAAGTAGGCCTCTCCATCGAGCGTTACATTTCGTGCAGTAGCGTTGTAATCGGCACTCAAAGTAAGACGAGAGTTCTGATTAAGAGTAATCTGCGTACCGTCAACGAGAGTAATGTGTAGAGGCGCGTCTTTTGGAGCGCAGTACTCCAAAGTAGAAACAAGACTTTCGATAGGAGAACTCTCTGCAACGAGTTGTTCAGCATTATTTGCATTGTTATAGCTGATTGAGAAGCCCAAAACAATCGCAACTACAGCTACCATCGAGCTGATGGCGGCAATCTGCCAACGATTTTTGAGTTGTGGCAATAGTGCAACCTTGCGTGGAGCCTCCTTCTTGAACGCCTTGTTAATTACTCGCTTGCTAAAATTCTCCGCCTGCGCAGTGCGCTGCAACTCCAACTGCTCGATAGCACGAACGGTGGAGCGGAAACGCTCCGCATTCTGTTTTGATGATTTAACCCACTCGGCAAGATAGACTGCCTCGCTATTCGAGAGCGTTCCGCTTGTGTACTTGCGAATGAGAATTTCGATATTCACATCCCAGTTTGACATATTTTTTCTGTTTTTTTGTTTGCAATTTTACTGTTTACAACAGTATAGACACAGAAAAAGAAAAACCCGAACCTGCTTTGTGAAAAAAGCGGCGATTTTTTTGCAAAAATTAGACCAAACTCCTAATTTTGCCCCAGACACAAGCCGGAAATGAAGAGCAAATTCACATATTCGGAGGAGGAAATTCGCGAGTTAATTCATTGCAATTACTCTCGTATTATTGCCTATATCCGCAAACTCCTCGGCAAGCAGACGCAGGTTTGTGATGCCGAAGATTTGTTCCAAGATGCGCTCTATCAATTCATCGAAAAAAGAGCCGATATTACGACCGATAAGGCGGCAGGATATCTATTCCGAATTGTCCGAAACAGAACACTAAATCATCTTACTCGCAACAAACTCGACAAGTTGGCAGTCCATACTGATGATTATGCTGCTTCGGCTTGGGATACACTCGCAATGTTGGACTATGAAGGAACAATAGAAACGAACGAAAAGCCTGTTGATGTTGTTGGCATAGAGGATATTATCGGATATTCTGACACCTTCTCACCTCGAATGCGAGAGATATTCTATTTGAGCCGTATCGAAGGTCTTACACATCGTGAAATAGCAGAGCGATTGCAGATATCCACTCGTATGGTTGAGCGCTATTTACAACAGTCAGTAATAGAATACCGAAGTTTCTTTGGGCTCAACTCTCACGACTCGAAAAATAGTTAAGATAACAGTATTGACACTATATCAAACACGAAGTTATTATGAAAAAATTAATTATCCTTGTTAGCGTACTCTTTGTAGTGATTAATGTATCTGCACAGTCAAATAAGACTACGGAACTTAATTATGTAAATGCGACAGAGCTCACAATACTTGGAAAGTTGTGCGAGACCACAAATCCATACCACCGTATGGAGGTTCAGAATATTAAGGGCATATCGACAGCAGAGAGTAATTTACTCAAAATGGCTTCGGGTTTGGCTATCGCATTCAAGACTAATGCGTCAGATATTTATGTTAAGGCTACTTATGGTGACAATTGTAGATGGGATGCTTATTCTCCGCTTGCATCAACATCAGGTTTTAACCTCTTTATTAAAAATGAGAAGGGTGTGTGGACGTGGGCTGCATCAAAGGCTCGCAGACTGCCTCCATTCAAAGAAAATCGCGAGCAGATGAATCAACCATTGGGCATTATTAGCGGTTTGGTAGAGGGCGAGAAGGAGTGCATTATATATCTTCCTCTCTACTCGGAACTTACAGCGCTTGAAATAGGCGTCAATGCAAATGCCTCTATCGAGAAGTTGACCAATCCATTCCGTTACAACATCGCAGTGTTTGGCTCAAGTTTTACTCACGGTAAGAATGCTTCAGGTGCGGGTTTGACTTGGCCTGCATTTCTCTCTCGTTCTACCAACTTGCACCTCTGTTCCTTCGGTATGTCGGGTAATAGTAAGTTGCAGCCTTATCTTGGCGAGGCATTTGGTAAAACCAAGGCTGATGCATTGATTTGCGATGCATTCTCTAACCCAACAATAGATGAAATCGGTGAGCGTATTCGTCCATTTATTGAGTCTGTACACAAGGGTAATCCTAATATGCCTATTATTTTTATAAGCACCATTTATCGTGAAAACCGTAACTTCCGTCCTGCATACGAGAAGAAGGAGCAGGAGACTGCCGACTATGTGGAGAAGATTATGGCCAAGATAGTTAAAGAGTATAAGAATGTTTATTTTGTCAATGTACCTAACCAGACAGGTACGGACCACCTAACCTCTGCCGATGGTATTCACCCATACTCATATGGTTATCACCGTTGGGCGCAGTCTATCGAAAAGCCAATCATGAGAATTCTCAAAAAGCACGGCATTAAGTAAAATCGTTTTTACTGCATATAAAAAGAGTAAAACCAAACTAAAATTAATCAAGATATAAACTATGAAAAAACTGATTCTTTCGTTTGTTGCTATTGCATTGGCGACAACATCGTTTGCTCAGACGAAGGGCGAGATGATGTCGTGGGACGAGGCCTATGCTAAGGCCGATGAGGTGTTGAAGACTCTTTCGCTTGATGAGAAGGTCGAGATGACACAAGGCCACAACAGATTCTTCCTTCCGGGTGCGCCAGCAAAGGGTCTGCCACATGTATATACGGTAGATGCTTCGGCAGGTGTGCGCATCAACAACAGATTGACCGATTTGGACGAGGTGCGTCACCCGCAGAAGACTACCCAATTCCCTGCAACTATTGCCCTCGCATCGACCTTCAACCCTGAGTTGGCAAAGGCTTATGGCGAGGCTGTTGGTTACGAGACCCGTATGGCAGGTGCAGGTGTATTGCTCGGCCCTGGTATGAACATCTACCGCTCATCGCAGTGTGGCCGTAACTTCGAGTATATGGGTGAGGACCCATATTTGGCTGCTCGTATGGTAGAGAACTATGTTATCGGTATGCAGGGCACGGGCACAATGGCGTGTTTGAAGCACTTTGTTTGCAATAATACCGAGTTCTTGCGTAGAATATCGAACTCGGTTGTAGACGAGCGTGCGATGATGGAGATTTATACCCCTGCATTCAAGGCAGGTATCGACGCAGGCGCAGGCTCTGTAATGACTTCGTACAACCTCGTGAATGGCGAGTGGGCAGGTCAGAGTAAGTATGTTATCACCGACCTTCTCCGTGGCACTCTCGGCTTCAAGGGCTTGGTGATGACCGACTGGCGCTCAGTATTCGATTGGAAGAAGATTGTTCTTTCAGGACAGAATGTTGAGATGCCAGGTGATCGCAATCAGCCACAACACATCAACTCTGTACGAGGCTTATTGGCTTCGGGCGAGTTGACAGAGCAGAATATCAACGATATGATTCGTCCAATGATTGCCACTTGTATTCGCTTTGGTTTGTACGAGCGTTTCAAAAATGGTCAGCCAAACGAGGACGCTCTCGAAGCGAAGTTTCCTCACCACGAGGCCGTATCTTATCAGACTGCTGCCGAGGGTTCTATCTTGTTGAAGAACAACGGTATTCTTCCATTGAAGGAGGGCCAGCAGGTGCTGCTTGTAGGCCGTTGGGCAAAGGTTGCTCCACAGGGTGGTGGCTCTTCGCAGGTTGATGGTTTTAACTGTGTAACTTCTGAGCAGGCTCTCCGTGCTGCACTTCGTGCACGAGTTAAGGCTGTCGAGAATCCCGATTTCATCGAGTTGCAGAATGCTGACATTGTGGTTGTCGCTACGGGTACTTTCGATAGCGAGAGTATTGAGCGCCCATTTGCTATGGAGCGCAAGGACGAGGCCTTGGTGCGTATGGCTTGCGCTGCAAACAAGAAGGTTATCGTTCTTGTTCTTTCGGGCTCAGGTATCGATATGAGCGCTTGGCACGATAAGGTATCGGCTATCATCTACGGCTGGTATCCAGGTCAGGCAGGTATGCAGGCTATCGCCGACATTATGGTTGGCAA
>SUZE01000025.1:0-5791 GCA_015060075.1 Rikenellaceae bacterium
ATTAGTCAGAGAGCGATACTCGCTTGAATACGAGAACCTTTGCCTCCGAATCAGCTGCCTTGATAATCTCCTTAACAGGAGTCTTACCATCGCCCATCTGATAGCCCTGCTCTTCGAGAGTGTTCTCTTTGAGGAACTTCTGAACACGGCCCTTAGCGATGTTCTCAATCATCTGCATATTGAGGTTTGCCGCCTTAGCCTCACCTACGGTCTTGATAATCTCGCGAGCCTGCGCTGCCTGCTCTGCGGTAATCCAACCCTTAGACTGGTTCGACTCGATATGGTCCTCGCTATCAACGTGTGCAGGGTTGATACCTGCCTTGGTGAGAGCCGAGTTAATCTCCTTCTGTACGAGCTCGTCCTTGGTCTTCTCTACTGCTGTCTTGAACTCAGCGTCAAGAACGCTCTGCTCAACATTTGCAGCCGATACAGCTACCGGATTCATCGAAGCAACCTGCATTGCTACACCCTTAGCAACCTGTGCGTCAAGCTCCTTGTTGAAGCCAACAACAGCAGCAAGTTTACCGGTGATAACATGCATATAAGCCACAATAAATGGAGCCTCAATAGCCTCGTAACCTGCAACAACATGCTTCTCGCCTGTCTGACCTGTCAACTCGGTAACAGCAGCCTCAACTGTGCGGCCATCTGCGAGTGTGCAAGCCATAAGGGCCTCCTTATCAGCAGGGAAGTGAGTGAGAGCTGCATCTGCAATTGCCTGAGCAAGTGCCTGGAAGTCAGCATTCTTTGCCACGAAATCAGTCTCGCAACCGAGTCCTACTACGATAGCCTTACCATCCTGAACCTTTGCAATAACAGCTCCCTCAGAAGTCTCGCGGTCAGCACGCTTTGCTGCTACGAGCTTACCCTTCTCCTTGATGATTTCCTTAGCACGCTCGTAATCGCCTTCTGCATCTACGAGAGCCTTCTTGCAGTCCATCATACCGGCACCGGTCATCTTACGCAACTTCATTACATCAGCTGCCTTAATCTCTATTGCCATAGTTTTTCTGTAATTTACTTAGTTAATAATTACTCTGCCTGTGCCTCCTCAGCAGCAGGAGCAGCCTCAACAGCAGCAACAACCTCTGCTGCAACAGCCTCCTGTGCATCAACCGAAGCCTTTACGCTCTTCTTGATACGAGTCTTAGCAGGTTTCTTTACAGGAGCCTCTGTATTAGCCTCAGCCTCAACAGCCTCCTTCTCCTTCTCGAGCTTGCGCTCCTCTACGCCCTCTGCGATAGCAGCACATACAGTGTCGAGAATCAAAGCGATTGACTTTGTAGCATCGTCATTTGCAGGGATTACATAATCGATGTCGGTTGGATCACAACAAGTATCTACCATTGCAAATACCGGAATATTCAAACGCTTTGCCTCCTTAACAGCATTCTGCTCCTTCTGCACGTCGATTACGAACAATGCAGCAGGAAGGCGAGTAAGGTCAGCGATAGAACCGAGGTTCTTCTCCAATTTAGCACGCTGACGAGAAATTTGCAACTTCTCACGCTTCGAGAAATTCTCGAAAAGACCGTCTGCCATCTGCTTGTCGATGGTAGCCATCTTCTTGACAGCACGGCGTATAGTTGGGAAGTTTGTAAGCATACCGCCAGCCCAACGCTCAGTTACGTATGGCATACCAACGGCTGCTACCTTTTCGGCAACAATCTCCTTTGCTTGTTTCTTTGTTGCTACAAACAACACACGGCGACCGCTCTTAGCGATATTTTTGAGTGCTGCTGCAGCCTCATCTAACTTCACTACTGTCTTGTGAAGGTCGATGATATGAATGCCGTTCTTCTCCATAAAGATATATGGAGCCATTTTAGGATTCCACTTGCGCTTCAAGTGTCCGAAATGTACGCCGGCCTCCAACAATGTATTAAAATCTGTTCTAGACATTTTAGTTTCTGTTTTTTGTAATTTTAATTTCTCTTTACTTCAACCCTTCCGGTAGTGACCTTGTCAATCCGAAGAGTTTTCCGCGACAGGGCAAGTAGCAAAGTAGCACTTTTTTCTGACCATCAGCTATTAGCCATTGGCCATTAGCTCTATATAATAATATAAGTATAAGTGGTCTTGCTGACTTTCGTAAACCCTTGTCGTGCTTTGCCGAATTGTTAGTCCGCTTGCGAAATAAATATTAACGCTTGCTGAACTGGAACTTACGACGTGCACCAGGCTGTCCCGGCTTCTTACGCTCAACCTCACGGGCATCACGAGTAAGGAATCCGTTCTTCTTCAAAACAGGACGATACTCTGCGTTAATCTCGCACAATGCGCGAGCAATACCCATACGAGCGGCCTCTGCCTGACCCTTGATACCACCACCTACGAGGTTTACAACAACATCGTAAGCCTCAGCAGTCTCGGTTACGAGCAATGGCTGCTTAACCTCGTACTGCAAGATGTTCAATGGGAAATAGACATCAAGAGCCTTGTGGTTGATTGTAATGTTACCAGTTCCCGGCTTCACGAATACGCGAGCTACAGCTGCCTTACGGCGACCAACTGTGTTTACAACTTCCATAATTCTTACTTAATCTCGTTTAACTTAATTTGCTTTGGGTTCTGAGCTGCGTGCGGATGCTCTGCACCAGCATAAACCTTCAAGTTTTTGATAATAGCCTCTCCAAGACGGTTCTTTGGCAACATACCACGAACTGCCTCTTCGATTACGAACTCAGGTTTCTTTGCCAAATATAAGGCAGGAGTAGCGAAACGCTGACCACCCGGATAGCCGGTGTGGCGGACATAGACCTTGTCGGTCAACTTCTTACCTGTGAGCTTCACCTTCTCGGCGTTGATAACGATAACATTGTCACCGCAATCTACGTGAGGGGTGTAGCCCGGCTTGTTCTTACCGCAGAGAATCTTTGCAATCTGCGATGCCAAGCGTCCCAATACCTCGTTGGTAGCGTCAATGACAACCCACTCCTTGTTGACTGTCGCTGCATTCAACGAGATAGTTTTGTAACTTAATGAATCCATCTAATACTTGTTAAAAAATTTATGTAATCCAACCTCGCACTTTGCGAGTGCGCAAAGGTACGAACATTTTTTGAATTACACAACTTTTTTAATAATTAAAAAAACATAGGGCTATTAGCTGTTGGCTGTTAGCCATTAACCGATTTTTTGCGATTTGCAAAATAAGTACTATATTTGTGATACCGCCAACGACCTATTGGGTAAGGTCGTGACCAATGAGCAAAATGTAACTCTATGAAATACAACAAACAATACTATGTCGCACCCTCCATTGAGGTGTATTGTGTCGTAGCCGAGCGAGGCTACTCCGACTCTATGCTTGAGGATCCATTCGAGGACCCTACACAACCTTGGTAAAAATAAATCAACAAAAGATATGAAAAAACTCTACATTTTCGCACTTGTGGCAATGCTGTTTGCTGCTTGTACAACCGATGAAGCACAAGATGTTGCTGTCAATATCGAAACACCCGACACCTTGACCGTATCATTCGAGGGTGACGACTCCCGTATTCAGCTCCAAGAGGGTAAAACCGTATGGACAGAGGGCGACTTTATGTCTGTTTTCTATCGCTCGAATGCCAACCAAAAGTGGCAATATCAGGGTGAAACGGGCGAGCGCAGTGGCACCATCAAGCGAGTTACGAATGCCACAGCAACACAGGAACTCTCCAATATCGTAATTGTATATCCGTACAATGCCAACTACTATATCAACCCCCGTTCATTCAATGTTCAGGCATTTTTACCTGCCCAGCAGACCTATCTCAAAGATAGTTACGGTCTTGATGGCAACATTATGATATCCTCTTCGGAGTACAAGCAGTTCTCGTTGAAGAATGTATGCGGCTGGTTAAAGATTCAGCTTACAGGCAATGGTGAGCGAGTTAAGAGCATCAAACTCAAAGGTAACAATGGCGAACAAGTTGCAGGCGAGATATACATCAACTCGGAAGATGCATCGTGCGAACTTGCCGCAGATGCCGGCGCCTTTGGCGATGACACAGAGGTTGGCGGAACAATCTTCGAAGATGGCTCTGTGCTTACCTCCGTTACACTCTACTGTCGTAGTAGTGTCGAACTTTCGAGCGAACCTACCGCCTTCTACATCGCTTTGCCACCACAGACCTTCAAAAATGGTATCTCTATCGAAATTACCGATGCCTATGGCACAACCATAACAAAGTCGACCGATAAGGAGGTCGAAATCAAGCGAAACACCATTCTGCCAATGGCTGCATTTGAGGTAGAGATGGAACAAAAAGTGATTGCCAACACGGAGATTTGGTACACAAACGGCAGTACCACCGATGCAACTACGCCAAGAAATGAAGGTGCTTTCGGTGCCAATATAGTATCAAACACCTACGATGCAGAGAAAGAGTGCTGGGTAATAAAATTTGACAGCGCTATCACTTCGATTGGAAATACGGCATTCGATAATTGCACCTCGCTGACAAGTGTTACAATTCCCGATAGTGTTACTTCTATTGGAAGTAGGGCATTCAGCCGTTGCACCTCGCTGACAAGCATTACAATTCCAGATAGCGTTACTTCGATTGGAGGTTATGCATTCCGTGATTGCACCTCGCTGACAAGCATTACAATTCCAGACAGCGTTACTTCGATTGGAGATAATGCATTCAATGGTTGCACCTCTCTGACGAGCGTTACAATTCCTAATAGCGTTACTTCGATTGGAGAGAGGGCATTCTATGATTGCACCTCGCTGACAAGTATTACAATTGGCAATAGTGTTGCTTCGATTGGATCTGCTGCATTCTATGGTTGCACCTCGCTGACAAGTGTAACAATTCCAGATAGAGTTACTGCAATTGGAAGTTCTGCATTCAATGGTTGCACCTCTCTGACGAGCGTTACAATCCCTGATAGCGTTACTTCGATTGGAGATTATGCATTCGCTAATTGCACCTCGCTGACAAGAGTAGATATTACAGATTTATCGGCTTGGTGCAAGATAAGTTTTGGCGATTTTGGAGCAACCCCTCTTTTCTACGCAGCAAAACTCTATCTTAATGGTAGCGAATTAACCAATATTACTATTCCTTCGGATATTACAGAAATTAAAAGTTCTGCATTCTCGGGTTGCAAATCGCTGACAAGTGTTACAATTCCCGATAGCGTTACTTCGATTGGAGATGATGCATTCCATCGTTGCAAATCGCTGACAAGCGTTACGATTGGCAACAGCGTTACTTCGATTGGAGATGATGCATTCGAAGAGTGTACCTCGCTGACAAGTATCACAATACCCGATAGCGTTACTTCGATTGGAGAAAGGGCATTCTATAATTGCAGATCGTTGACAAGCATCACTATTCCGGAGAGTGTTATTTCTATTGAAAATAATGCATTCACTGATTGCACGGGCGAATTGGTGCTTAATTGCAACTGCTTAGGCTTATTTGGTGGACAATTCTCAAAAGTTATTATTGGCGAAAGTGTAACTTCGATTGGAGACAGAGCATTCTGCGAATGCACCTCGCTAACAAGCGTAATAATTGGCAATGGCGTCACTTCGATTGGCGATGCGGCATTCTATAATTGCACCTCGCTAACAAGTATCACAATACCCGATAGCGTTACTTCGATTGGATATGAGGCATTCTATAAATGCATATCGTTGACAAGCATCACTATTCCGGAGAGTGTTACTTCTATTGGAAATAATGCATTCACTGATTGCACGGGCGAATTGGTGCTTAATTGCAACTGCTTAGGCTTATTTGGTGGACAATTCTCAAAAGTTATTATTGGCGAAAGTGTAACTTCGATTGGA
>SUZE01000025.1:5801-27798 GCA_015060075.1 Rikenellaceae bacterium
TTAATTGCAACTGCTTAGGCTTATTTGGTGGACAATTCTCAAAAGTTATTATTGGCGAAAGTGTAACTTCGATTGGAAATGCTGCATTCGACGAGTGCACCTCGCTAACAAGTGTTACAATTCCCGATAGCGTTACTTCGATTGGAGATTGGGCATTCTCGGATTGCAAACAGCTAACAAGTGTTACAATTGGTAGGGGTGTAACTTCGATTGGAGATTGGGCATTCTTTGATTGCATCTCATTAAAAGTGGTCTATTGCAAGCCGGAGAATCCGCCAACGTTAGGCAGTCATGTATTCTCTTATCCTAGTGAAGATAATACAGATGCATATCCTATTTGCTGTACATATTATGTTCCACACGGCTCAGTTCCTTTGTATAACGGAGAATATCAACCCGATTCTGATTGGAGAACATATGCTGATTATATCGAGGGCTACAACTTTTAGGGTTTGATGGCATTAAATGCCATTAAAAACAATAAGGGATATAGCCACGAGCCTATCGGCTCTCGCGATGACGAACGGTTGCCCTCCGCAGAAGAAGCAAAAATCTGCGGAGGGTTGTTTTTTTCACCCACCCCTCACGGGTATCGAAAATGATACCCAGCACACAAAGGAAACACACACCATACGCCCAATCAAGCCCACACCTAAAAAAAACGCGGGTATCGAAAACGATACTCGGCAGTAATAGAGAAGAGTTCTTAATTCTTAATTTTCCCCTACATGTATCCCTTCATCTTGTCGGGTTCGGCGCAGGCGATAACAATATTTTTGCCGTTCCACTTGCGGATAAGGAAGAGATTTTCCGAGCCGGTGGCATAGAGCGAAAACGAGCCAATACTGCGAGTGTAGTACTTTCCATAGTAGCCGAACAAACCGCCTACTCCACCCGTACGGATTGCGCCACGCATAGCATTTGCAGGCAGTTGTTCCACACTCTTTATCTCGTCACGACTAATCACAACGCTCTGATAGCGGCGCAAAACCACAATCTGCGACTCCCCTATCTCCAAGCGTTGCGGTGCCAACCCCTCGCACACCAACATCGTAGGCAACATTATGATATTGAAGACAATAAGCCCTATCAGCGACTCTGTATTTTCCGCTTGTGTAAATATCTCATAGAGCATAAACGCAGATATCCCCACCCAAAGGATAAAGAAGGAGAAGGTTGTCACCCACACGCTCTTGCTCCACACAAACGGAACGGTATAGAAGCCTTTGTTACCCATATTTTTTGCCATTAACCGTTAGCCATTAGCTATAAATAATTTTCAATTCTTAATTTTTAATTTAATGCTCCGCATTAGAATTGAACCTTCACACCAACCGTAAACGATGCGCCCATCTCACGATAGAATGCCCAACGATAGGTCGGCATCACATCGCCAAGCAGATTATTTCCCTCGGCATATACGGTACAACTCTTGTTGATATGCCAATCGGCATAGAGGCTCAAATCGAGTGACACCGGAGCATCAAACACACCCGTCTGTGCCGGTGTAGTCAAACCAAAGAGCGAGTAGTCCTGCACATAGGTCCACTTTGTTGAGCCGTACAACTCTGCCGACAATCCCAACGTGAACTTCTTGTGTGTATATCGAGCCTTCAACAACGCCTCAACATCAGGCAAAGCATCTTTAACATTTGCGAAATTGGTATAGAGCGAGCCTTTAACCTCTGCCGTAAGCAACAACTGCGAGATAGGCTTATAATCCACTGCACCACACAACGACCAGATATTACGTTTTGCACTCTCCACGCCAAAGAAAATTTGGTTTATATTGTACCAATAGAGGGCATTTTTCATAAACGACATATTGGCGTAGAAGCGGTATGCAAACTTGCTGCTTGCCGAGTGTCCCGACACTCCGAAGCGGACATTCCACAACTCCGTATTTGGCAATACCGTACCTGCCGACAACGAGCCATCTACACCACCCAAAATTGCGACATACGGATTGCGGCGTACCAACGAGTAGTAGCTATTATTCTGCAACTCGCCATCAACCTCCACATACGGCACAAACGAGCCTTTGTCGTTGATATTAAGCGACATCGCCACATACGGAAAGGCATGCCATCTATCCTGTTTCTTTGTATCTGCCGGATTGTGGTCGTAGAGCACTTTCGCACCTACCGTCAAATCGACCAAACCACCCGAGCGATAGCGATATAACAGCGTACCACCAACGATTGAGTTATTGTACGCCTTCAACGAACGCAAACCATAATAGCCCTCATAATCAATATCGAAAGACAAAGCACTGCGTTTGGTAATCTCCCTCGCCAACGCCAAACCTCCCGAAACATTCATCTGCTGATAACGCTCATCAGCAATAAAGTTGGCGGACTTATCATTGTAGAAATCTGCCGAAGCGTAGACCTTGAAGTTCAAATGGCTGTAATCGGCAAACGAGTCGCCAAATGACAATGACAAATTTACATCTTCGAAGTCTATTTTTCTGCGCTTATACTCCAAAACGGGCGTTCCATCTGCGGCATACTCATTGTGGAGAGGATAGCGGTGATAGGTATCCATACGGTAGAACAAATCGCCCGCCAAGGTGTAGCGACCGAAGTACTTACCGCCCATAACGCCGAATTTATTATTCATCTGCATTGAACGGTTGTCCTTATAAACCTTGCCATCAAAGCCACTCTTATAGCGCAACTTTGAGTATTGTCCGTAGTGTTGCGCATATCCCGTCAGGTAACCCACATCGGCACGATGTGTTGTGGCATACAAATCCCCAACCGTATTGAGTGGATAACCTGCGCCCAACTTCAAATAGAAAGGATATTGGCGTTTGTACTCCCAATAGGTTACGGTTGCAGGGTTAAAACGATGCGTACCGAGCGCCGAAGCAAACGAGCGAGGTGTAATCGTATAGTCAATTTCGGGGCGCAGGGTGATTGTATCGACCATATTAGGTGTAATATCCATCTTGTGCGCACTGCCAATCTCGGGCGCATAGTCCTTTGTCACTTCGACCTGTTTCGCAACTTGTGCCGATGCCGAGAGCGACACCACACAGAGCGCAATGAGTATTGTTATATATCGTTTCATAATAGCCACTAATTCAATTTTTCGAGTTTCGACTGCGCCTCTGCTACAATGCCATCATCGGCAGGAGTATAACCATCTACCACGCTACGATATGTAGCCTTCGCCTGGAAGAGGTCGTTACGCTGCACATATATATCACCCAGCAAAATAAACGCCTTACCCAACCAATACGAGTGAGGTGTCTTGCTATCTGCCAAGGCATATATCTTCTGCTCGCACTCATCAAGTTTTGCCTCGCCAAAGAGGGCCTCGATAACACGATATGCAGACTCTGCACCCTCCACATTCGATACATCAGCAGAGAGCATCTCATAAATCTTACGAGCCTCAACGCTCTCGCCTCGTGAAGTATGTACCTTCGCCTTCGCAAAGCGTACTCTGCGTAACATCGTTGCATCGACATCTGCCAAGGTATCCAAATCGTTTGCCATAGCAATCAGCGCATCGTCATCTTTACGCAAAAGCACCGATTCGGCATATCCGTTTGCTGACTCCATTCGTGCAGTCGGTCCATCGGCCAACTCGTACATACGGCGGAAAGCAGGAGCCGACTCACCGTACATTCGATTATCGAATGTTACGCGTGCCAACTTCTCAACCACAGGCACTGTATATTGGTTTTGAGGCTGTTCCGCCAACAATTTAAGGCTCTCGACAGCGCGGTCAAGGCTATCGCTTTTGAGGTAGCAATCGCTCAGGCAGAACAACGCATCGTTGGTATAATAACCCTTCGGATAGTTCTCCAAATAGTCCTTCAAATGCGATATTGCATCGGCCGTACGGTCGGCAAGGTATATATTTTGCGCTGCACGGAACGACAACGAATCACGAGCCATAATGCTCAAATCACACTCTACTCCCGTACGCTCGGCATAAGCGAAGTAGTCGTTGATATTACCCTTCGCCACATATATCTCACGCACACTCTGCATCGCATCTTTCGCCGCTGCCGACTGCGGAGCCGAAGAGATAATGCGGTCGTAGTAGTGTAACGACTTGTCGCTATTACCAAGGTTGAAATGCACCAATCCCAAATCGAGCAGTGCAGGTGTATGGTATGGTGATAGCGGGTATTTCTCCACAAAGTTTTCCAAAACCAAAGCCCCATCGGCATAACGACCTAACGACACATAGGTACGACCGAGTTCGTATGCCGCATCGTCATTGTAATCGCCACAATTCTCGCCCTGCATCTGTCGCAAAGCACCAATTTTCGCCGTAGTCCTGCCCGCCAAACCGAGTGAGATAGCACGCTGATACTTTGCGTAGTCCTGCTCTGCCGTTCCAAGTGCCACTGCACCCTCGTAACTCTTCACCGCATCGGCATATTTGCGTTGCGAGTACTGTGCATCGCCCAAGCGGTTGAAGGCATCGGCACGATAACGGTCCGCAGCCTTATAGAGCCACACAAAACCCTCAAAAGCCTGCTGGCTCTTCGCCATATTCTTCTGCGTAAAGTGAGCATAGCCGAGGTTATAGAGAGCCATTTTGTACTCACGCTCCGATTTCGGTGCTCGTTTGAGGTAATAGTCGTAGTACCCTATCGCCTTGGCATAATCACCCTCCTTATAGGCAATTTCACCCAACCAGAAGAGGCACAAAGCGTTATATTTAGGGCTCACGCCTATCTTTTGCGACTCATTCAATGCAGACTTTGCCTTCTCGTAGTCGCCCACCATAAAGTACTCCAAACCATTGAAATAGGCAATCTTCTGCAATGCTGCTCGTTGCGTTCCGTCAGGATTCGGGAAGGCCTTAATCGCCTTGTAAGCCATCTCGTAATCGTGCGAGTTATAGTATGCAGCAATCAGCAACTCTCGTGCCTCATCTGCACGCTCCGAATCGGGATACTTCGTAACATAGCGAGTCAATACATTTATGGACTCGTTGAAAGTGCCGCCACCCGTTTCAAAGAGCAATTTGCCATAGTTAAAGAGTGCATCTTCCGAAATCTCGTTGTTATATTTCTCATCTGCCGCCATCGCAAAGGCATGTATGGCCTGACGCTTATCTTCACGGCGAATATAGCAATCAGCCAAGTGGTACGAAGCATTTTGTGCCAACTCATCACTACCCTCTGCCACCTTGCGCAACGCCTCAATAGCCGTAGCGTAGTCGGTAGAACGATATGCCGAGTAGCCGAGTATATAATTCTCCTCTCGTCCCATCTTACCACCCGAACGCTGATACATCGACATATAGAGGAAAGATTTATTGTAGCCCTGCAAGCGGTACCAAGCCTCCGCTATAACACGCATCAACTCGGTACGCTCCCCCTCGACCGACTGCTTCAATAGTTCATCGCCACTCTTTACGACATATTGATAGTTACCTCGTGCAAACTCAATTTGGAAAAGATAGTATGGGATAACCTTTGCGTAGTTATCACTCTTACGCAAAGAGTCAAAGCCCTTGTATGCCTCCTTGTACTCGCCACGAGCGTAGTGAATGTAAGATTTGTAATAGGTGGCATGGTCGGCATAATTCCCCGTAGGAGAGAGTGTGGAGAACAACTTATAGGCCTTATCGTGATTACCCGATGTAAATTCGATATAGCCCATTCGCATATTGTATCGCT
Organism: Rikenellaceae bacterium; assembly: GCA_015060075.1. Classification (GTDB taxonomy): domain Bacteria; phylum Bacteroidota; class Bacteroidia; order Bacteroidales; family Rikenellaceae; genus Alistipes. Next base: position 11,455 of record SUZE01000025.1, read on the forward strand.
CCTTATTATCCTTTGTCAGCGCCCTATATGACACTTGGTCGAGATATTTGCGAGCCGTGCTATACTCCTCTCTTTCGCAGTAGTACATTGCCAACATAAAACGGACATCGTTCACATGTACCGATTCGGGATAGCGGCGTAGGAAGGCAAGCATAATCCTCTCCGCCTCGTTATCTCGTAACTCAGCAGCGCAAAGAGCCAACTCGAAGTCGATATGGCGCACCAGCACCTCATCGTCAATCGGTATTCTCTCACGCAAAGCGGTCAGGGCGTGACGAGCCTCGGCATATCTACCATGCTCTATAAGCGAGGTTGCACGCTCGGTTTCACGCTTGATATCCGGCGAAATCACCGCCTCCGCCAAGCCTATATTCATCACTGCCAACAGCAGTATCAATGCACTCTTTCTCAACATAGCAATACTATATCTCTTAATTTAGGCAAATTTACAAATAAAAACTTAAAACGAAAAGCCGAGAGCAGAAAACTTTTAGTTTTCAGCATTTTTTCACAGTTTCAATTTTTTATACTATCTTTGTAGATATCATAAGAAACAGTAACGCAATGAACACATTAGCCACACCTAAATCCCGAAATAAATGGGAAATTCTTGTTCTGATTTGGATAGCATTTTTCCTCAATCAAGCAGATAGGCAAGCCTTCAACATCGTACTTCCGCTAATTCGTGACGATATCGGACTTACGGACATACAAATTGGTCTAATCGCCACCATTTTCAACCTATTCTACGCCGTACTCGTACCACTTGGTGGTTGGTTAGGCGACAGAATAAGTCGTAAGTGGATACTCTCTTTGACAGTTATATTTTGGAGTATTGCTACAATGTTTACGGGTTTATGCAATAGCTTCATTGCATTGGTGATTCTGCGTAGCGTTGCTACGGGCGGAGGCGAAGCTCTATTTGGTCCTAACTACCTCCCTCTCTTGGCAGAGTATCACAAAAAGACTCGCGCAATAGCAATGTCAATAGTGCAAATTGCCTACTACCTCGGAGTTATAGCAAGTGGCTGGTTAGCCGGTTGGATAGGTCAAACTTTCGGTTGGCGTTGGACATTCCTCGTATTTGGAGCAATAGGTATTGTTCACGGTTTGATTATGGTTTGGCGATTAAAGGATGGTCCTTCAACAAAAGAGAGTACTGTTGCGACAACAAAGACCAAGGAGAAAGTATCTCTTCTTGACGGCTTCCGCGCAATATTCACTACTCCAACAGCTTGCGTAATGGCATTTGGATACGCATCACTGATATTTGTACTCACAGGATACCTTACATGGATGCCCGCATACATGCACGAGAACTTCGGTATGACTCTTGCCGATGCAGGCTTTCAATCGATGTTATGGACTCACTGCTTTGCTGCTGCTGGTATACTCATAACAGGTCGTATTACCGACATGATTGGCACGAAACGATTGGAATGGCGTATGTATATTCAGGGCATAGGTCTTATCCTTGCAGCTCCATTTATTCTACTTATGGGCAACTCCACAGAGTTGTGGCTCGCAAGTATCGGTTTGGCGGGTTTTGGATTCTTCCGTGCGCTATTTGATGCCAACACTTATGTTGTTATTTTCGATGTAATTCCTCCGAAATACCACTCTTCGTGTTCGGGTGTATTAATTATGTTCGGTTTCGGCATAGGCTCGCTTGCCCCTATTATTTTGGGCGCAATCAAACAGTTTGCGTCCCTATCTACCGGTCTCTCGGTGTTAGGTATTATATGGCTTGTAGCCGGCGTTGTAATGCTTGCAGGTAGCAGAATTTTCTACCGCAAAGATTTTCTTAAACTGCAACAAAACAGCGAAGAATAGAGCCAATCCACAGACAAAACAGATGCCCGAAGTTTACGCTTCGGGCATCTGTTTTACGATTTATTCCAAACTACTCCTTATGGGCACTACGGTAGGCATCAATAGCCCGCTGTACCTCACCATGCACCAAAAGCAACTGCTTTGCCTCCTCGTATGGCAAGCCCAACTCCTCAACCAACATTCGCGTACCTCTATCCACAAGTTTTTGGTTAGACAACTGCATGTTCACCATCTTATTGCCACGTACACGACCAAGACCAATCATAATCGAGGTAGTAATCATATTACAGATAAGTTTCTGCGATGTTCCCGACTTCATACGCGATGAGCCTGTTACAAACTCAGGACCTACAATCGGAGTAATAGGTATCTCGGCGACCTCCGTAACGGGAGAGCCCGGATTTGAGGTGATACAAGCGGTCAAAAGTCCGCGCTTGCGAGCCTCCTTGATGGCCCCGATAACATACGGAGTCGTACCCGATGCCGCCACACCCACAAGGGTATCTTTCTCGGTTACATTGTAGGCTTCGAGGTCCTTCCAGCCCTGCTCGGCATCGTCCTCAGCACCCTCAATAGCACTGCGTATAGCCAAGTCGCCACCTGCGATAATGCCCACAACCAATGATGCCGGCATTCCGTAGGTCGGAGGTATCTCCGAAGCATCAACAATACCGACACGACCACTAGTTCCCGACCCCATATAGAATAGGCGACCGCCCTGCTTCATTCGCTCGGTAGCGCCTACCACCAGCTTCTCAATAGCCGGAATAACCTCCTGCACGGCATCGGCAACTTTGTGGTCCTCCTTGTTGATGCAAGTGAGAATCTCTAATGGTGTCATCTGCTCCAAATCGTTATAGAGCGATGGTTGCTCGGTAATCTTTACATAAGTCATAATATCAACACTGTATATTTTTTATTTTCAGTTCAGTAGTTAGATTTTTCACCAAATATTCTATTGGAGAGCGCACGATGACACCCTTCTTCATACCACACTTATCCAACTCCTCCGTTAAAATATCCTCAAATACTGCCGCTACCGAGCCAACAAAGTTTACCGTAAGACGATGAGTGTCATATTGGCTCAAATTGCGCTTCACCAACTGCTCAAAGTTGTAGCGCACCACACCACGGCAATACTCTTCCTCAATATGTCGAGAGAGGAATGGGGTAAAACTACTAAAAAAACGATTTGCCGCAGGCTTGTGATAAGTTCGGTCTATAATCTCTGGTATAGTCACATCAAACTCCTCTGTAAATAGTTTGTGAATATGAGAAGGCAACTGATTATAGATAAAATCGGAGAGCAACATTCGCCCCATTACCGTGCCACTACCTTCATCTCCCAAGATATATCCGGGACCAGGCAGACGCTTGGTACAAACGCCATTTTCAACCTGCATTGAGCTTACACCCGTACCCAATATACAGACTATGCCTTCACCATTAGGGCAACACGCTTTTGCTGCGCCATCAATATCAGAGCCGACAAATATCTCGGTCGTAGGGAGAGAGTCTGTCAGGACTCTCTTGATAATGTCACCCCCAAAGCCACAACCTGCACCATAGAACCAGATATGGGAGATATCGTAACGCAAGGCCACAGGAAGAAAATCTCGCTCGATAACCTTACGAATATGCTCCTCTGAGACAGAAAATGGATTAATACCCTCCATCTTCAATCGCTCGACAATCTTGTCATCTTCAACAAATGCCCAATCGCATTTTGTTGCCCCGCCGTCAGCCACTACAATCATAACTCTGTTTGTCACTCTGTTTGTTGCAAATTTAGCAAAAATTTGCAACAAACAAAAGGACCGAGCGAAAAAGCATCACTCGGTCCATACCACTCTTCTTACATAAGATTAGTTCTGTGCAGGAGCCTCCTCAGTAGCAGCAGGGAGTTCAGCCTGTGGCATCTCGACAGCCTGCTCAGTAGCAGGAGCAGAGAGCATTTCGAGGTCGCTTGCAGCACCAGACTTGCCGGCCTCATTCAACTTGCCACCGATGAAGATGGTCGAGAGGAGCGACAATACGAGAACTACAACAGCAGCGCCCCATGTGAACTTCTCCAAGAAATCCGCAGTCTGACGAACACCCATAACCTGATTCGATGCACCAAAGTTCGATGCCATACCGCTCTTTGGGTTCTGAACCAACACTGCAAGTACCATCAAAATACTTGCGATAAGAATCAATACAATCAAAAATGTGTACATAATCTATTCTATTTTTTAATTATTTTTTTCGATTTTCTCGATTTTCTCGGCAAAGTAAGCACTTTTTTCTGAATTTAGCAAACTTAATTTACGATATATTTCAATTGCTTCGCATTTTAGTCCTTGTACGAGGTAAATTTCTGCCAACTCCTCGCTTACCAAATCGTCCTCATCGTCAATCTCTGCCTCGATGCAAACTTCTCTCTCGACATCACCCTCTTCGGCAACGATACGGAAGTCTGTCTTGCGCAAAAAGCGACTTATAATCTCGCCCTCGCTCTCCTCGGCAAGTTTCTCAACATCGACCTCACGGCGCACAGTACCACCCGATGCAGCCACTCGTGCCGCCTCGTACCAAGGGTACTTCGCAAGTAATTCGGATATTCTATCTTCTGTCATAGGAGGAGTTGTCGTTTTCAGTTTTCCGTTAATCCTGCTGCGCAGTCTTTTCTTCCTTGCGGCTCGGCATAGTGCAAACAAGTTTGCCCTCTGCTCTCGCTCCGCTGCGTCAGTTTTCCGTTACCAATTCGAGGCTGCGGCCATAAAAATATCTGTTACGAGTTGGTCTACGATTTCCGGTATCAACGTACTTTCAACTTCGTTGAGCAACTTTGTTGAGTCATAGTCAGCGTATGCCGAAAAACTCTTTGCCTTAAACGAAGCCTTATCGTCTATCACATTGGTAAAGCTAACCTTCACTGTAATAGTCAAGCGGTTTTGCAGAGCATAATCGCCACTCGAAACTGACGATGTAGCCGATGTATAGCCTACAATCTCACCCTCAAATGCAAAATCGCCACCCTCCGGTACCTGTACCAATCGGGTACGAGTAGCAAAACGCTGCGTCAGTTCATCGGTCAGCGTACTACTCAAAATAGGCGCAACCATCGGAGCATTATTTGGGAAATATGCTACCGAAAAGGTCTTTGCATCGGGTGGAATCGAAGCACCCGACAATGTATATTTAACTGTGCAACCGCTTGTCAATGAAAGCAATAATGCACACAATATAAAACTCAACTTTCTCATATCTACTCTTCGATATTAAGTTCTTTAATCTTGCGATAGAGTGTGCGCTCCGACATAAACAACTCGGCAGCAGCGGCACGGCGGCTACCACCATTACGGCGCAGAGCCTTCACAATCTGCTCACGTTGCATATCTGCCTTCGTCATCTCACGTGGCACCTCATCGACAATCTCACTCTCTGCATACTCCTCCTCCGCAGGTATAGGTGTCGTATGTGGTAGGAGAGCCTTCACCTCGTTCTTATCTGTCGCCATAGGCGATGTCGTACGATATGACGAGTAGCCACTATGGAGGTCCGCCATCATGCGTTTCAAGTCGTTAATATCACTACGCATATCGAACAAAATCTTGTAGAGTAGTTCCCTTTCCGAGTTCATATCCTCCACCTTTGCCGACTGTGTAACGCTCGGCGATGTAGCCGAGGACTCGTCTATGAGATACTTTGCAAGAATCTGCGGTGTGATATCTCTCGACTCCTCAATCGCCGAAATCTGCTCCGCCACATTTTTGAGTTGACGGACATTACCTCGCCAATAGTAGTTTTCGAGCATCGTGCGAGCCTGCTCGTTCAGGGCAATCGCAGGCATCTTATACTGCACGGCCACATCTGCTGCAAAACGGCGGAATAGCAAGTAGATATCCTCAGTGCGCTCTCGCAATGCCGGCACAACAATCGGCACCGTATTGAGTCGATAGTATAAATCCTCACGAAAACGGCCATCGGCAATCGCCTTCATCAGGTTGGAGTTTGTAGCCGCCACAACTCGCACATTAGTCTTTTGCACCTTGGCAGAGCCTACACGCATAAACTCTCCTGTCTGCAACACACGCAATAAACGCACCTGCGTAGCAAGTGGAAGTTCTCCCACCTCATCGAGGAAAATTGTACCTCCGTCAGCCTCCTCAAAGTAGCCTTTACGAGCCTCTATTGCACCCGTAAATGAGCCCTTTTCGTGACCAAACAACTCCGAGTCGATAGTTCCTTCGGGTATTGCTCCGCAGTTTACAGCAACATACTTGTTGTGTTTACGAGCCGAGTGGGCATGAATAACCTGCGGAAAGAACTCTTTTCCGACACCACTCTCACCCGTTACCAAAACGGTCAAGTCGGTCGGAGCAACACGCAAAGCAACCTCCAACGCTCTATTCAGAAGCGGAGAGTTGCCAATAATGCCAAAGCGTTGTTTTACCGAGAGTAAAGTGCTATTATCCATTTTAGTTCGTTCTATTCATTTACAATCTGTCCGGGCGTAACACGAAGAGCCTCCATCGCTGCATCATCATCTGCTGTACCGAGGTTAGAGACATACCAACCATAGCCTATCGCCACCAAAGCCGCCAACAAAATAATTACAGCCATAACCATTACAAAATCGACCTTCTTGCGAGGTTTTTTAGGGGTGTTAGAGGCGTTAGGGGTTTTAGGGGCTTCTTCTTCACCACCTATATTTTTGCTTCCGTTTTCAAACTCGCTCTTCTCGTTTTCCGTTTTCCGTTTTAATCCTGCTGCGCAGGCTTTTCCTCCTCGCGGCTCGGCATAGTGCGCAAGCGCCCTCTGCCCTCGCTCCGCAGCGTCGGTTCCGTTTTCCGTTTCTGGAACTTGTTTCGGAATGTACGGCGTCTGCTTCGGCATCTCGCCCTGCACAGGCGGATAGAGTCGCAAGACCTTTGTTGCAGGCTCTATGCGAAGAGTTCCTATCCCACCCAAGCGACAATAGCCATACTGTTCCAATTCGTGACGCACCTCAAAGATAAAACGGTCGATAGTTACAGCCGTCTCCATCTCATTCAGTCCTCTTTCACTGAGCAGAGATGTGAGAACACCATCATCACTATTCAGCAAATCCGAAAATACTCGTTCACCCGACTCCTTAACCACAAAGGCGCCAAAAGCCGGAACAACCAATCTACGATTAGTCTGTAAGTACTTCGCTATGACCTCTACAACGATACTCATATACATACAAACGACAGGTGTCGCTTTTTATTACTTGCGTTTAGCCTCAATTACCGAGTCGATATAGGCCTTAATCTTCGGTGCAGGGTCTTCCCAGCCCTCGGGTTTGATAACTTTGTTATCCTTCGGATTGTAGTGAGGCTTTCCGTCAGGCCACAACTTTGCCATGTTCGCCTTCTGCACGATGTCGAACAACTCGTCAGCCTCTAAGCCCATCTCGACCATTGTGCCGAGAGCGAAATACATCAAGTCAATCATCGCATCGGCCTGCTCGTAGATATCCTCTGCAATCAAGAACTCCGCAACCTCCTCATTCATCCACTTTGCACGGCTCAAAGCACGCTTCTTGGCAATCATCACAGGTTGCTCTGCAACCGGATGTCCGAACTTCTCGTGAAATTCCTTCACATCATTCCATTCCTTCTTCATGGTTTTATCCTCTATTTATTTTTAATTTTCTTATCGCTACACAACGGGGAATTTTATCCCATTTTATATCAAGGTGCAAAGATACAAAAAAGTTTTACTTTTTATGCTTTGTTAGCGACTTTTTATTACCTTTGCGAAAAATATAGTTTTTAACCAAAAGCACATGAAACGATTTCTTATTTCATTGAGTGCTTTTGCACTTGTTTTTTCGGCAAATGCAAAAGATTACGCCATCTCAACACCAAATTCTACGCTTATCATCTCGGCAGATGAGGGCAAGGCCCCAATGTTCCGCTACTACGGCTCGCGTGCCGAGGTAAGCGATGTGCGTGGTGCAGGAAGAATGATTAACGGTCAGGAGGCATATCCCGCTTTCGGAACTCGCTGTGACAAGCCTTTTGCTTCGCTCGTAAAGCAACACGATGGCGACAATGCGGTAAAACTTGTTGTTGAAAAAGTTATCGAGAGCAAAGAGGGCAATATCTCTACCCTTTCATTCTTGTTGCGCGATGTGGCTCACCCTACTCTTGCCGTAAAGCTCAACTACTCGGCATACTCGGACTGCGACATCGTGAAGATGAACACCGAGTATATCAACGAGGGTAAAAAGCCTGTTGTTTTGCAGAAATATATGTCGGCATTCTTGCCAATTCAATCAGAAAACTGCGTACTGCTTCACCTCGACGGCTCGACCAAGAATGAGTGTAACGAGTATATCGAGCCTCTCACAAGCGGAGTTCGTATTATCACTTCGCAGTTAGGCTCCCGTGTAGCCATGCACAACAACGCATCGTTTATGCTTGGTCTTGATGGTCGCCTTGACGAAACAAATTGCCCCGTTGTTGCAGGTACTTTGGTGTGGATGGGGAACTTCCACTTCGAGTTCCACAACACCCTTTTAGATAGTGCAAAGACACTCTTCATGGGCGGCATCAATCCTGCTGCGAGTGACTACACTTTGGCTGGCAAGAAATCACTCGCAACCCCCGAGATGGTCTTTACTTACACAACAAACGGCAAAGGAGAAGCTACTCGCAATCTCCACCGCTGGGCTCGTAGATATCAGTTACTTGATGGCACAAAGGAGCGTGAAATCTTGCTCAACTCGTGGGAGGGTGTACACTTTGACACCACCGAAGCAAACTTAGAGCCTATGGTCAAAGATTTCGCTGCTCTCGGTGGCGAAATGTTCGTGGTTGATGATGGTTGGTTTGGACCTAAATACCCTCGCAACGATGCAAAGTCATCGCTTGGTGACTGGGGCATTGCAACTTCGAAGTTGCCTAACGGCATACGACCGCTTATCGAGCTCACTCACAAGCACGGAATGAAGTTCGGCATCTGGATTGAGCCTGAGATGGTAAATGTAAAGAGCGAACTCTACGAGAAGCACCCTGATTGGGTGTTACGCCACCCCGATTTCGAGCCTACTTATGGTCGTGGTGGTGGTCAGTTATTACTCGACTTGACCAACCCGCAAGTGCAGGATTTCGTATTTGGCGTAGTTGATGATTTACTTACTCAAAACCCTGATATCTACTACATTAAGTGGGATAACAATATGAATATGACCAATACGCAGTCACTCTATTTGCCAAAGGCTTTGCAGTCGAACTTGCAGGTCGATTTCACCCTTGCACTCGAAAAGATTTTGAAGCGTATTCGCTCCAAGTATCCGCAGGTTGTAATTCAGTTGTGCGCTTCGGGCGGAGCCCGTCTGAACTACGGCTTTATGCCATATTTCCAGGAGATGTGGACCAGCGACCAGACCGATGCTTATCACCGTATTCTCATTCAGTGGGGCTCGATGAACTTCTACCCATCGAATATGTTGGCTGCACATGTCGGCTCGGCATACAGCAAATATACACAGCGTCTGGTGCCTATCAAGTTCCGTTTCGATGTCGCTTCGATGTGCCGACTCGGTATGGAGATGGTTCCATCAAAGTTGAGCGAGACGGAGCGTGCCTACGCAAAGCGCGCCATTGCCGAATACAAGACAATCCGTCCCGTAGTACAGCAGGGTGACCTCTACCGCCTGATTTCGCCTTACGAGGGCGACAAGAACTTCACATCGTTGATGTATGTAAACGAAGCAAAGGAGAAGGCAGTAATATTTACATATCGTCACCTTATTTGGCGTGAGACACAAATGCCGATTATCCGTTTGCAGGGTTTGAAGGCCGATGCCAAATATCGTATTCGTGAGGTTGCTCCGGAGTTTGAAAATCAGCCTGTTGCACTCAACGGTAAGGTTGTAAGTGGCAAGATATTGATGCAGGAGGGCATCGTAATTCCAGAACTTTCAAAGTGGTATAAATCGAATGCCGAACTCAACGAAATGCGTGCAACAAACGATTGGCGCAGCGTGGTACTCGAACTTACTGAGGTAAAGTAATTTTTTCCACCAAAGAATGATTACAAAAGCAGAGTTTAAATGCTCCTCGGAGCGCATATCGCAAGTGCCGAAGGACTCGTTGAAGGATATAGCCTTCATCGGGCGAAGCAATGTGGGTAAGTCATCGCTTATCAACATGCTCACCCGCCACAAAGGGTTGGCAAAGGTATCGGCAACACCCGGTAAGACCAAGTTGATAAACCACTTCCTCATCAACAAGGAGTGGTACTTGGTTGATTTGCCCGGCTACGGCTACGCCCGCACCTCAAAAAAGGAGCGTGGAGCCTTTGCAAAGATTATTTTGGACTATGTTTTCAAGTGCGAGAAGATGCACTACCTCTTTGTATTGGTTGATTCGCGCTTGGAGCCACAGAAGATAGATTTGGAGTTTATAGAGATGTTGGGCGAGGGTGGAATACCTTTTGCTCTCATCTTCACCAAGTGCGACAAACAGTCCGCCACGCAGACGCAACGAGCTGTTACTGCGTACAAAAAACGCCTATCCGAGCAGTGGGAGGAGTTGCCTCCGATGTTGCTCTCTTCGAGCGAAAACGGACAAGGGCGTGAAGATATATTAACTTTTGTTAATAAAATATTGCAAGAAAGCAGTGAATAAGCGCAAAAAACACTATTTTTGCGCTACCAATCAATTGATAATTGACAATTGACAATTGATAATTAAGGTAACTCTTAATTTTTAATTCTTAATTTTTAATTTTCGGTTGATAGCTAAATTGACACTTACTTAAATAAAAAATAGTATGGCTATCCACAAAATTAAGTTTTTCACAGGCAGGGCATCTCGTTACCTTGCAGAGAAAATCGTTGCTGCCTATGGCACCACACTCGGAGAGTGTGAAGTTGTAGAGTTCAGTGACGGCGAATTCCAACCGCACTTCATCGAGTCGATTCGTGGTTGCACAGTATTCATTATTCAATCAACATTCCCTAAATCGGACAATCTGATGGAGCTGTTGATGATGATTGATGCTGCAAAGCGCGCTTCGGCATACAAGGTTGTAGCGGTAATCCCTTATTTCGGTTGGGCGCGTCAGGACCGCAAGGACCGTCCGCGTGTACCTATTACATCGGCTCTCGTAGCAAATATGCTTTCGGTTGCCGGTGCAGACCGTGTGATGACACTCGACTTGCACGCAGACCAAATTCAGGGCTTCTTCGATGTTCCTGTTGATGCTCTCTACGCAAGCGGAATCTTCATCCCTTACATCAAGAGCCTCGGCATCGAGGACCTCTCGATTGCTTCGCCTGACATGGGCGGTGCAAAACGAGCAAGCACCTATGCCAAGTTACTCGAAACACCTATCATCATCTCGCACAAGGAGCGTGCAAAGGCAAATGTAGTAGGTTCAATGACCGCTATTGGCGAGGTCGAGGGGCGCAATATCCTTATCGTTGATGATATGATTGACACCGCAGGCACAATCTGTATGGCTGCCAATATGTTGATGGAGCGTGGTGCGAAGAGTGTTCGTGCTGCAATCACCCACCCTGTATTGTCGGGCAAGGCTTACGAGCGTATTGCCGAAAGCGCATTGCAGGAGGTTATCGTAACCGACACCATTCCACTCAACCCTGAGAAGGATTTGTCGAAGTTTACCGTGCTCTCGTGTGCCGACATCATTGCCGAGTGCATTGAGCGAGTACACAACTATCAGTCAATATCTTCGCTCTTCTACAAATAGTAGTTGCGCATAAATGATATAATAAGTAAAGGCGGTCTTTTCGGACCGCCTTTACTTATGCTTCCACCTCTACGCTAACGATTGAAATCGAGTGCGATACGGGGGCTATTTTGCGTAACATAGCCAAACCTCCGCAATACTTGTCGGTTGCAAGCTGTACGGCATGCGACACCTTCGACTGCTCGTCAATATGCTTACACTCAATATTGTAGGCGATATTGAACGACTCAAACTTACTCTTGCCCTCGACCTTCTCGGTATCGAGTTCACCCGACATCTTGATTTCGAGTTTTACGAGTTTGACGCGCTCCTTCTCGGCTATCGCCTGCACGGTCATACCGGCACACAATGCAGTAGAATAGAGCAATAACTCCTTCGGATTGAGTTTTTCCAACTCACACGGTTTTGCAAGGACGAACTTCCCGTTCTCCTTCGCATGGATAGTAATAGATTGATGCATACTGTTTATATATAAGTGTTCCTACCACCTATATACAAATTGCATGCTACACTTTGAGGAACAGCTGTCGCTTATACATATAGTACAACAACAGATACGACAAAACCACATTGACTACGGCAATAAGCATTGCGTACCAATCTTCACCAAGATACTGCGCTGTACCGTAAAGCAGGGCGGTAGATATGGCATTCATCTTAATAAATTTAGGCATCATATATGCCGCAATGGAGTTCATACCATAGACCTTGAAGAGCGTCAAACCTCGGCGATATCCCTTATAGTCAATCAGATAGTAGCAGAGCCATAGCAACAAATAGCATATTCCGCCCGAGAAGAGCGTCATCGAAGAGGTCCAGATAGGCTTAATAATCGGGTGCCAAATGCCCCACACTTGCCCCGCCACAATCATCGCAACGCCAAGTCCTGCAAACCACCAGAGTTTACATTTTTCAGCCATTTGCGACTTGGCAATCACACCTGCGAACATTCCGAGCATACCCGTAACCGCAAAGGTCAGCGAGGATAATATCCAAGTGTAGTGGTAACTCTCCTTAAATACCACTACCCCATCAACTACCTTCGCACCATCACGGAAACGCCACAAAACCGCACGGTCAATCCACTCGGCAAGGTTCTTTTCGGGCGTATAGTCACCGCCACCAAAGCCATCAACCGATATAAACTCCATTGCCGCCCAATAGCCCACAAGAAGCACTGCGGCAGTAATAATCTGTGTGCGTAACTTCGTAAATAGGAACATCACCGCCGACACGGCATACGCCACAGCGATAGCCTGCAATGTATTGGAGTATAGATACATGCGGTCGAAATCAAGACTCAATAATCGACCTTGGCAAATCATACCGAATATCCATAATACGACCACTCTACGCAAAATTCGCCATGCGGCTGCGCTATAATTGCGCTCCTCTCGCATACGACCTAAGGCAAACGGAATCGTTATACCCGTCATAAAGACAAACAACGGCATAATGATATCCCAAGGCGAAAAACCCTCCCACTCCATATGGTTAAACAACCATGCGCAATCGTTAAGCCATGGTGCATCTATCGTCTTAATAAATCGGCGCATGAGAGGACCTACCGCCATCAAAAAGAAGAGGTCGGCTCCACGCAATACATCTAATGATTCAAGTCGTTTCTTCATGGTAGAATTTAGTTTGGTTTGACCATCTCTATTTGAATGGCGAGTCGGGCTCTCGCGACATCACCCAATAGAAGATTCTATCAAGCAGCCCTGGGGTAAACTTCTTCACAAAGTGGGTAGCTTTGCCCTCCGCCTCCATTAGACAGAGGCGCTTGCGCTTAGCGATACCATCAGCCACGATACGAGCCACCTCCTCGGCTGTCATCATCTTACCCTCCTCACGAGGTGTCGCCCCCTGCGCCGAGCCGTCTGCGGTCAAAGCCGAGAAGCGGACATTCGAGGCGGTAAATCCCGGACAAGCAACCATCACATGCAACCCCTTCTTGATATTTTCGATACGAATAGTTTCGAGCAATCCCGTCATCGCAAATTTCGATGCCGAGTAGCCCGTTCTACCGGGTAAGCCATGCAATCCTGCCACCGAAGATATACCCACCAACGAGCCTTTCGATGCTTGCAAATATGGCAGAGCATATTTTGCGCAATATACAGTACCCCAGAAATTTACATCCATCAAGCGGTGCAAAACCTTCGTATCGACATCATCAAATATCGCACGCATCGAGATACCTGCATTACATATCAACACATCTATCCCGCCAAACACCTCGACCGCCTTCTCAATAAGGCGTTTGCAATCGTACTCCTTCGTTACATCGGTTGCAATGTATGCAGCCTCTCCGCCCTCAGTTTCAATAATTTGCGCCAATAACGCAAGTTTCTCCTCATTGCGGGCACCAAGTACGACCTTCGCTCCCATCTTTGAATATAGGCGTGCCATCGCCTCGCCAATGCCTGACGATGCTCCGGTGATAACTACAACCTTTCCATTCAATGCGTTTTTCATATCTTTTTATACTCTAATTTTTAGTCCATCATAAGCAAATTCAACACCCTCAGGCAGTCGCAAATTAGCCACACAATGCAGTCCTATATCGTGCGACATGTGGGTAAAATATGCCCGCTTCGGAGCAACTCGCTCCACAACCTCCAACGCCTCATTAACCGACAAATGCGAATCGTGCGGTTCAAATCGCAAAGCATTGATAACCAACACCTCCACACCTTGCAATTTTTGCAACTCCTCCTCGGCAATAGACTTGAAATCTGTCAGGTATGCCAACCTTCCAAATCTAAATCCCGTAACCTCAAATCGGGAGTGTTCGCCACTTATGGGTATAATCTCAACCCCCTCAATCTCAAATGGCTCTGCCCCAAACTCGTGCAGTTCAATTTGAGGAACGCCTCGATATGGATTTTCGGCAAAGGCATAATCGTAGTCCTTGCGCACACAATCGCAAGTATCGTGCGTGCCGTAGATATGCACCGTGTGAATCTCGTCAGGATAATCGACAAAATTCAAGGCTCGAACATCATCAAGCCCGCCAATATGGTCTTTATGTTTGTGTGTCAGCAATATAGCCGTGATATGACTTACCCCCTCACGCAACATCTGCTCCCTAAAATCGGGACCTGCATCGATTATAAACCTTTTGGTTCCGACCTCCACCATTGCCGAGGTGCGAAGTCGTCTATCTCGCGCATCGGGCGAACAGCATACCGCACAATCGCAACCAATCACCGGAACACCTTGCGAAGTACCAGTGCCGAGAAAAGTGAGTTGTATAGATGTTGTTAATGGCTCCATTTTTGTACTTTTTCCGATAAACGACACTACAAAGATACAATTCTTTTGGAAAATTGAGAATAAAAGTTTAACTTCGCAGTGTTAATTAACACAAAATAATCTATTTATTATGGCTTACAAAATTTCAGATTCATGTATCGCATGTGGTACTTGCATTGATGAGTGTCCGGTTGAGGCTATTTCTGCCGGTGACATCTATGTAATCGATGCCGATAAGTGCATTGAGTGTGGCGCATGTGCAGGAGTTTGTCCTTCCGAGGCTATCAGCTTGTAGTCTGACGGAAGCCAACAAGAAAGAGCCTATCTGACAATAAGTTAGTAGGCTTTTTTCGTTTCTATTATCGCAAACGCTCTAACCTCCCTAAACTCCTTAAATTCTCTAATTCCCCATTTGTCCTATTAGTCCTATTGCCCCTATTATCCCTATCGCCCCTATCAGTTCGCTTAACTTGCCGAGGATTGCTACGCAATCTATTCTCGGCTTCGGGCGGTGGCGGTTCGGCAGAGTGTGCAAGCCCCCTCTGCTCTCACCTGCTGCGCCCGTCCTCTGTTTCACAGAGCAGTTAAGCTCTCTCGCATCGAATAGTATTGCTATTTTCCAATGGAAAATAGCATCTGCCTCTTTAAGCCAAGCCCGTTTGGCTTTTTGTATAAATCATTAAGTCCCCTTTACAGAAAGGGGGTTTGGGGGATAGGTAACATAAATGTTGGCGGCAAAATAATATCGGTGGCAAGGCTTAACTTACGGCACGAGCCTGCGGCTCTCTACAACGGAAAACAGAAAACTATTTTTCAATTCGGCAACAACACCAAAAAGCGACAATAAGTTCCCCTCACAGGAGGGGGATTTAGGGGGTGGGTAACACACATCTCTTTATGCGGCAAGCATAAAGAGCTTAACTTGCCGAGGATTGCTGCGCAATCTATTCTCGGCTTCGGGCGGTGGCGGTTCGGCAGAGTGTGCAAGCCCCCTCTGCTCTCACCTGCTACGCCCGTCCTCTGTTTCACAGAGCAGTTAAGCTCATTCGCATCGAATAGTATTGCTATTTTCCAACGGAAAATAGCATCTGCCTCTTTAAGCCAAGCCCGTTTGGCTTTTTGTATAAATCATTAAGCCCCCTTTACAGAAAGGGGGTTTGGGGGATAGGTAACACAAATGTTGGCGGCAAAATAGTATCGGTGGCAAGGCTTAACTTACGGCACGAGCCTGCGGCTCTATTGTGCCGTTTCGATTGGCTGCACCTCGGCAGAGTACATAACAGATATGCACTTTGCGCTCGGTTTGCGCAATCGTTCTCTGTTTCACAGAGTGATTAAGCCCACTTGCCACCGATAATACTTCGTTCTTCGAAGAAGAACAAGTTTGCCGCCCTTTAAGTCAAACTCCACATCAGGGTTTGGCTAATATGTAATAGTTGATAATTTAGCAAAAGAAAAAGCCAAACTCTGATGTGGAGTTTGGCTTAAAGAGGCGGCTACCTACTCTCCCACGGGAAA
>SUZE01000026.1 GCA_015060075.1 Rikenellaceae bacterium
TTAAACTTACTATACATACTATCATTGTTAATGATTATTGATGTACATGTATCTGTATGTGATGTTAATGGTGACACCCTGTCGCATTGAGTGACACGTGGTCGCTGTGTACGACTTGGTGTCGCAGCCCGCGACACTGTGTCATAATCGGTTAATTTTACAATAGTGTATTGGGCACAATCTCTGGTCTCGTTTATTTTGATTTTTATCAATCCACTATCTTTTAACACATCTCTGGCTCTAAAAACAGAACGCGTTGATATCCCCGAATGTTTAGATAGCGTTGAGACAGCAACAGAAAATGTTGTTTGGGCACACTTACCAGCATAATTCAACAGAGTGTAGTATAGTGCGATGGCAACCGTGGATAGCGAGTGTTGCTCCTGCCAAGCATAGAAGGCCCTCATATATTTATTTACGCTCCGCATTACTTTCCCCCTTCTAATATTCGTTTGACATCGCTCATGCGGTAGCGGCGTTTTCCACCCACATTGATAGGTACGAGGTAACCTATCTTCGCCCAGCGCCAGAGTGTCGATTTATCAACATCGAGCATCTCAGCCACCTTCTTTGCACTCGGATAGGTTTCGGTGTTGGCATCGGTGATAAGCTGTTCAAGTTCCTGCTTTGTTCGTCTGATAAGCTCCTCATTTGCCTGCATAAGATCAGCTACACGAATGCTCACTATCACATCCGGATGGCTCTCTACAAGATCTAGTAATTTTGTCATAGTTCTACCTAGATTAAATGTTACACAATAAAAATCCTGCAACGACTTGAAACGCTTAATTTCGTCATCGTTGCAGGTACAAAGGTAGAGTGCAAATTCTCTTGCTTATTCAGGCTTTCACGATATTTGGTAAAAGCTTAATGTATTGTATATAAATGTGTTACATCTTGGTAAGTGTTTGACATTCTTGTATTCTATGGCATTTCGCTCTCTGCGAATTAACGGACTTACTTGCGGCTCTGTTTCTTTGCCCATTGGCGGAATATTTGCTCGCTCTCGATCTTGAAATTATCGGGCAAATTCGATGCCTGCTGGGTGAGATTTGTGCGTCCGCTAAGGCCTATGCTATTGGCCGCATTGTGGCCATATTGACCGCCGCAAATATAGATGTCAAAGAGGTGGATAATCTGACATAGCTGCGCCTTGGCATTGGCTGGTGTGTCTAGCTGGGCATAGTTGCCACACATCACTGCATTGTTGAACACATCCCAATTAGCCGTTAGTCTCTTTGTCTCGGCGAGGTAGTTGTAGATAGCTCTTGTTAGTTCGCCATCATACGGGTAGGTCATATCCTCTGCCTTAGCAACAACAACCTTTGGCTTGATGTTGCGCGGCTTGCTACTTGATTTTTGGGTAGCGTTTGCACTCTCAACAAAGCTCATTTGCCAATTGAGCTTTTTGATCTCACCTTCAAAGAACTTCTTGCATTCGAGAAGAGCCGCTCTTATAGATTTCCCCTCCTCAATCTGTCTTGGGTGCAGGCCCAAATTACACTCGTATAACACCTTGAGTTCATCGGCAACAGCTATTGCCGGGGTGAGAACTTCTATTGCTCGCTCGCATATACGAATACAGCTATTTACTCCCTCAATAGTTGGTTTAGCACGCAGATCAAAGTTCATTAAGCATTTGCGATTCTCCTCTGCCTCCTGCAAAGCTTCGCTCAGGTAGGCAGTTCGGCCAAGAGCCTTCTTTATCGTGTTTATCTCCTCCGGGTCAATTAAGGCGAGGTAGTCAGCCATAGTTGGGTTCTCTTTCTCAAAGATGTCTGTCTCGACTAATACAGCCTTCGGATATTTGAGCTGATGAATCTGAGCATCTGTTAAGCGCGTGGTAGTATTTTTATTCATTTTGTCTTCTTTATTTTTGGTGTGATTGGTTGATAATCAAATGTTGGAGTGGGTAGCAGAACGCCGGTTTAGCTATTTTTTATTGTGGTCACAATCAGTCCAAATCCCTCCACATTCGCGAGACAAAGCTATGAAGAAAAATTCAATCAAACAAACGAGAAATCAAAAGTTTGAAAGAACCACTAAGTAACAGATAAGAAAATACTAGGCCCGGCGATTGCCGAGCCTAGTAGAGTAAGGTATAAAAGTGTTATAACCCAACACTTTGGAGCCTGGTTGACAAGTTCGCCATATCCTCGGCGAGCTTGTCATTGACAATCTTTGCATATACCTGCGTGGTGCGTAGGCTGCGATGACCGAGCATTTTAGAAACAGACTCGATTGGTACTCCGTTAGTTAGTGTTACGGTTGTAGCGAAGGTGTGTCGAGCGAGGTGGAAAGTTAAGCGTTTTTCGATACCGCATATAGCTGCTATCTCTTTGAGGTAGTCATTGCATTTCTGATTGCTTGGTATCGGTAGCAGCTTGTCATTGCCGCTATTTCCCTCGTATTTGGCCAGAATTTCGCGTGGAAGTTCCAATAGCGGTACATCTACAGGTGTCGAGGTCTTTTTGCGGTGTGTGCGAAGCCAAGGGGCTCCGTTGGGGCCTATGATGATATGTTCGCGTGTAAGTGCCTGAGCATCGCAGTAGGCAAGGCCCGTAAAGCAACTGAATACGAATACATCGCGTATCTGTTCGAGTCGCTTCGATATCAGCTGTTTGTTCATCAACTTCGTGAGTTCCGCCATTGTAAGGTAGCCTCGCTCGGTATTCTCGAATTTGAGCTTGAAGCAGACAAATGGATTCTTGTTCGCCCAGCCGTTGTCTATCGCTACCTGATATATGGAGCGGAAGCGTTGAATCATCTTCATTACATAATTGTTCGATAGCTTGTACTGCGTGCGCAGAAATATCTCAAAGTTAGAGATAAACTTCGGATTGACATCGTTTACCGATATATCTGTGCGCTTGTACTCCGACTGCATAAACTCCTCAATACGCCTGCGTGTGAGTATGTATCTGTCGCAAGTCTTTTTCGTTTTGGATACTCCCACAAGTTTTGAATAATCCTTGATATAGTCGTCAAAGAGTTCAAGCAGCGTCATCGACTTCTCATCTTTTGAGATCAGGCGACATTTGAGTTTGCGAGCAGTTACAACCTCGCCTGCCAGGAACATCTCGTTGTACTTGGCATAGATTAGTCCTCTCAGATTGTCGAGATAGGCATTGACCTCCTTCTCCTCCTTGGTGCGGCCCACTGTGCGTCCCTCCTTTGGTAACCAACGGTCAGCCGGAAGGTAGTATCGCGTTGCAAGATGTGTCATTTGGTGATTGATGGTGATGCGTGCAAAGATGGGCGCGTTGCCTTCGGCATTTGGCTTGCCCTTCTGCATAATAAACAGAATCGAAAATGTACTTTTATCCATAGGTGCAACTTTTAATGTTATGTTTCTTTTTCGTGGTTTTTGCACAGCGTTGTAAACTTGCTTAAAACAATGCAACATACTGTGGCAAAGCGTTTTATATACTGCAAACATAACATCACTATTCCACACACGCAAGCGATTTCGCAAAAAGTCATAACCTTTTTGGAGAATTTGAAAAGTTGGTCACACCTGACTCTCTTCGTTTGGGATTGGATTGCTGGGGAGAATAGAATTGCACCGGATTTCACTCGATTTTATGGGGTTGCAAAGTGCGTAACCGCTGGAATTTGGCTGGATTCTCACCCTAAAACCCACATACTCTTAATATTTGGCGGATATTTGAAGCAAGAATCAATAAGTCCCCCGCACAGGCGGGGGATTTAGGGGGTGGGTAACATATATATTCACGCAAAAAGAGAAGGCTTTTGACCTTCTCTTTTGCGTGAATCCGCCGGGGCTCGAACCCGGGACCCCAACATTAAAAGTGTTGTGCTCTACCTGCTGAGCTACGGATTCATCGTTCCAAATAGGATTTCTCCGTTTTTGGTGGTGCAAATGTATAAATTATTTTTATTATAGCAAAATTTATTTTATTATTCTTGCAATTTTCCTATCTGATGCGGTCCAACGAGCGCACAAGAGCCTCGTCACGAGCAATGCCACGGATTGCCAACACCACAAAGAATATCGCAACAAACGGCATCAACGATGCAAAACCAAGAGTGAAGTTCAAGTCGGTCATCATCTCTGCCAACACCTCGCACAAGCGGTAGCAGTAGAGGGCGATAAACGCCACCGAGCCGAGCAGCAACACAATCTCCGATACGCAAAGGCGAATTTGCACCATGCGCTTCTTATATAAAAAGATAGTAATCAACGGCAGTAGGGTAGGCAGTGCCAACAAAACGCCGAGATAGAGTGGCAAACGGCTCTCTACACCTAATGGTCCATCGAGAGTAAACGCCTTGATTACAAATTCTTCACTTCCTTGCCAAATCGTAGCCAACGGCAAGAAAAGTGTAAGCGACATCAATACTGCCGCCAATAAAAGATATAGTGTCTGTATTCGTTGTATCATAATTTTTCGCTAATTAAATATCTGTTTCTGTCTGTCGAATTGCGGTTTATCAACTCGCCAAGGAAGCCTGCCAAGAAGAGTTGCACGCCAAGAATTACTGCCAAAATAGCCAAATAGAAGAGTGGTTGGTCGGTTACGGCACGCACAGCAAGGCTATGGAACTGCTTGTAGAGTTTGTCGGCAATCACCCAAATCGTGGTAAAACCTCCGACCAAGAACATCAGCGTTCCGAGCGAGCCGAAGAAGTACATCGGCGAACGGCCAAAGCGCGACATAAAGGTCACCGAAATAAGGTCTAAATAGCCCTTAACCATACGCTCAATACCGAATTTCGACACGCCATACTTTCGAGCTTGATGTTGCACCTCCTTCTCGCCAATGCGCTTAAAACCCGCATATTTTGCAAGAATAGGGATATAACGGTGCATCTCGCCATAGACCTCAATGCTCTTTACAACACGCTTGCGATAGCACTTCAAACCGCAGTTAAAGTCGTGCAGTTTAATGCCCGACACACAGCGAGCCGTAGCGTTGAAAAATTTGCTCGGAAGGCGCTTTGAGAGTGGGTCATAACGGCGTTTTTTCCAACCTGACACAAGGTCGTAACCCTCCTCCAAGACCATACGGCGCATCTCTGGTATCTCGTCAGGCGAGTCCTGCAAGTCTGCATCCATCGTAAATACCACCTCGCCCTCAGCAGCCTCGAAACCGCAGTAGAGCGCAGGCGATTTGCCGTAGTTACGGGCAAAACGGATAGCCTTCAACCTCTCGCCATACTCCTTTTTGAGCTGCTCGACAACGCTCCACGATGAGTCCGTAGAGCCGTCATCTACCATTATAACCTCGTAGGCGAGTTTGTTCTCTGCGCACACTCGGTCAATCCACGCCATCAATTCGGGCAGCGACTCCTCCTCGTTGTAGAGGGGTACAACTACCGATACATCTATCTTATTGCTCATCTTGACTCTCTTGATTATCAAAGATTTTAGGCTCACGCTTTGTGAATGCCGCTACAATCATACCAACGATAGTTCCCGCGAGGAGATACGACCAAATTCCCGAAAATATGCTCGATATGAGCGATGGCTCCTCCTGCGCTTGGAGTGCCTTGAACATCTGGTCATAGGTTCCAACCATCGAAGCAGGCACCTCGGTCTGCGAGAGGTAGTCTTGGAGCAACTTTACGGTAGCAGCGATATAGTTCTCGTAGCCGACAACATAGTGGCGGAACATATAACTGCCGAGAGCCACGATGACACCTGCCAACATCGAGATACTTGTGGCGTACGACAAACCACTGCCGTAGGAGAAATATGGCATCTCCTTACGCTCTGATAATACGAGCGTTGCATAGCCCTTTGTAAAGCGATAGACGAGGTAGCAATACGCCGCCATAGCGACCAAGCACTCAATGCTCATCACGATAATCCAATTCACGCTATTGCCATAGTAGAGCATCGCAGTCTCGGCAATACTCGACAGCAACATCACGCCACCAAGGATAGCACCTTTGGTAAGCATATCATTCAAAAAAATCGAAGGTTTCATAACTTTTCTTTGCTGTTTAACATTGCAAAGATAGTGAAAATTCAAAATTCAGAATGCAAAATGCAGAATTATTTTGAAGGCTTTTAGCCATTGGCCATTAGCCATTAGCCTTTTTATGGTATTTTTTGCCGATAATCAAAAATAACATCGCCTCGCAGTGTATTCTGCGAGGCGGTAGCTTTAATTCTTCATTCTCAATTCTTAATTCTTAATTTGTCAATCGCCTTAGCGTACTTTTGGGCATTGACATTGTGCTCCTTCAAGGTGCGGGCGAAGTTGTGGCGACCATCTAACTCGGGGCGGGCACAGAAGTAGAGATATTTATGTTCCGCATAGTCGAGTACCGCATCTATCGCCGCTACGCTTGGCACACAAATCGGTGCAGGGGGCAAGCCACGATTGATATAGGTATTGAATGGTGAGCGATATTTAAGGTGCTTATGCAGAATGCGTTGTAGCGTAAAATCGCCCATCGCATACTTGATTGTCGGGCATGCTCCGATGGCAATACCACCACGCAGACGATTGATATACACGCCCGCAATCATTCGCATTTCAGACGGAATTTTCACCTCCTCATAGACTATCGAGGCGAGCGTCATAACCTCATATTTCGACAATCGGCAACGCTTCAACTTTGCGGTGCGCTCCTCGTTCCAGAAGTGGTCATATTCTCGTTTTATGCGGTGCAAAAGTCGCTCCGGCGTAATATCCCACCACACCTCGTAAGTGTTCGGAATAAACATCGCAATCGTGCTATCTTTTACAAAGCCTAACTCCTTGCGCAACTGCTTATTACGCATTGCCGAGAGTAGGGTAGCGGAGTCCGCCTCAATCTGCTTTGCGAGTTTTCCTGCCAACTGCGGAAGTGTGCGAGCCTCGCCAACAACGAGCTTCACAGGCGACTGCTCGCCAAGCACCAACTTTCGGACTGCACGGATTACACTTTCACCCTCATGGAACAGATAACGCCCCGTGCGAAAACGACCTTCGAGGTTGAGTCGTTTGGCGTAGAAGTCGAAGGCTGTGCGGTGCAGATTCGAGCGCAACGATGGGCGCAATTGCTCGATTATTGCGCTATATTCGCTCTGCGGAGTTATGTATACAACGACCTCTTTGTCAAGGGCTTTGCCGTAGAATGCGGAGTATAGCACGATAAGTGCCGCAGCCGCCAAACCACCCACAAGAGCCGCCCCACGAAAGAGTTGTCCGAGAAATTTTTTCGTCATTTGTCGCTAAAATTTTTGCAAAGATATAAAAAAAGTTCTACTTTTGCACCTCGGGTAAGTCTTATACGACCAGCTCCTGCAGAACTCCCCCAGGCAAGGAATTGAGCAAGGGTATGCGGTTGTAGCGGTGCGATATAAGTAGCTTACCCTTTTTTCTTTTTCGGCTGATGCCGAAGAAAAAAGGGTAAAGTATCGACATTCCCCCTAAATCCCCCTGTTGAAAAAGGGGGACTTGGTCCTGCTTCGCAGGATAAGATATCCACTTTTGTCTGATGCCGAAGAAAAAAGGGTAAAGTATCGACATTCCCCCTAAATCCCCCTGTTGAAAAAGGGGGACTTGGTCCTGCTTCGCAGGATAAGATGTCCATTTTTGTCTGATGACAAACAAAAAAGGGTAAAGTACCTACATTACCCCCTAAATCCCCCATTGACCTTCGGTCTTCCTCCTTCGCACCTCGGCATAGTCTGCAAGCACACTCTGCTCTCGGTTTGTCGTCGGTTGATAATGTGGGACTTGGTCCTGCTTTGCAGGATAATATCTCCATTGTCGGCTGATGCCGAAGAAAAAAGAGTAAGCTAAATTGACAATTACTTTCTACTTCTTGACTATTTTATAAAAAATCGAAATTCTCTCGTCTCTCGTCTCTCATCTATTTTTGTGAAGTTTTCCGTTTTCCGCTTTCCGTTTTCCGTTTATTTTTGTATTTTTGCCCAAAATATAAAAATAGGTATATGCAAAAATCTATGACCGGCTTCGGTAAGTCCGAAGTTGTGATAAATGGCAAGACAATTACGGCGGAGATTCGCTCGCTCAACTCCAAACAACTTGACTTGGGCCTGAAAACCCCTGCCGCATACAGAGAACTCGAAAATGAGATTCGTTCGCTCGTATCGAAGCGCGTGGTGCGTGGTAAGGTCGATTTGCTCGTTTCGGTGGTTTCAACCGAGGTGGCAACCGCTTCACGCATCGACAAACCACTCTTCGCTGCCTACATCAAGCAGATGAATGAGGCGTTGGCGTACGCAGGCGTAGAGGTTGATTACGAGGCGATTATCCCCGTTGTAATGAAGATGCCGAATGTTATTCAGGCGGACACTGCCGATGCCTCCGAGGAGGAGAAAAGGGCGGTTATGGCTGCCGTAGAGGGTGCTATCGACAAGCTCGAAGCGTTCCGCAAGCAGGAGGGTGCGATTTTGATTGCCGACCTGTTGCGCCGTGTTGATTTGATTGAGCAGATGCGCAACGAGATTATTCCGTTCGAGGCGGCTCGTACCGAGACGGTGCGTCAGCGTATTCGTGAGGGTATTGAGAAATTGGGCGTAGAGGTGGACAACAACCGCTTGGAGCAGGAGATGATTTTCTATATCGAGAAACTCGACATCACCGAGGAGAAGGTGCGCCTTGAAAACCACTGCAAGTACTTCCGTGAGGTGGCTGCCACAGAGGAGGCGGCAGGTCGCAAGCTTGGCTTTATAGCGCAGGAGATGGGGCGTGAAATCAACACCACCGGCTCAAAGGCCAACCAGCACGATATTCAGAAGTTGGTTGTCAAGATGAAAGACGAACTCGAAAAGATTAAGGAGCAGGTGCTTAATATTTTGTAATGCAAAATGCAAAATGCAAAATGTAAGATTGTCAATTTGAGAAAGTTATGAACGGAAAACTAATTATATTTTCAGCGCCGAGTGGTTCGGGCAAGACGACTATTGTGCGAGAACTGTTGAAGCACTATCCGCAGTTTGAGTTCTCGATTTCGGCAACATCGCGTGCGCCACGAGGTGTGGAGCAGAATGGGGTGGACTACTACTTCCTCACGCAGGAGGAGTTCGCAGCCAAAGTCGCATCGGACAGTTTTGTCGAGTGGGAGGAGGTTTATGCAGGCACCTGCTACGGAACGCTCAAAAGCGAGATGGAGCGCATCTGGTCGAAGGGTAATGTTATCATTTTCGATGTCGATGTGATGGGTGGCATCAACCTCAAAAAGATATTTGGCGAGGCGGCTTGTTCGATTTTCATTATGCCGCCATCGGTGGAGGAGTTGCAGAAGCGATTGGAGGGGCGTGGCACAGACTCGGAAGAGGTTATCGCCAAGCGAGTTGCAAAAGCTGAGTTCGAGATTTCGAAATCGCCTGAGTTCGACCACAAGGTCATAAATGACGACCTCGCCACTGCCGTAGCCGACACCCGTGCAATTATTAATGCATTCCTTGCAAAGTAATTTTGCATTTTGAATTCTGCATTTTGCATTTTGCATTTATGAAGCGTGTAGCGTTGTATTTTGGCTCGTTCAACCCTATCCACAAGGGGCATATCGCCCTCGCAGAGTGGGTGGTGGAGCAGGGTTTGTGCGATGAGTTGATATTTATCGTGTCGCCCCAAAACCCATTCAAGGAGCAGGAGGGGCTCGCTCCCGAATTTTCTCGTTACGAGATGTGCGAGTTGGCTTGCAAGGCTTCACGCTATCCGGAGCAGATAAAGGTCTCGGCGGTGGAGTTTGTGTTGGAGAAACCTTCGTACACGATAAATACACTGCGCTATCTGCGTGAGAATTTCGGCTCGGAGATGAAATTTTCAATATTGATGGGTGCGGACAATATCGAAAATTTCGACAAGTGGCGTGAGTACGAGGAGATTTTGTGCGACTATCCGCTGTTGGTCTATCCTCGTGAGGGCTACTCGGTGGAGAAGTTTGCCGACAAGATAACATTTTTGGAGAACGCTCCGTTATTTGATTATGCGGCTACGGATATCCGCACGATGATTGCCGAGAGCAAGGATTTCAGAGATAAGTTGAGCGCAGAGGTCGCTCACTACATAATACAGAATAAGTTATACAAGTAGATATGAAGAAGCTTAAAATTGCGCTTTTGGCAGGAGGAGATTCCTCGGAGCGAGAGATTGCACTCAATAGTGCACATCAGATTAGCGAGGCTCTCGACAGCGAGAAGTATGATGTGAAGGTCATCGACCTGCACCACCGCAGCTGGGCTTACACTGCGCCAAATGGCAAGAGATACGAGGTTGATAAGAACGATTTTTCTTTGACCGTAGAGGGGGAGCGCACCGAGTTTGAGTATGCGCTGATAATCATTCACGGCACACCGGGCGAGGACGGCAAGTTGCAGGGCTATTTGGATATGATGGGTATTCCGTATTCGTCATGTTCGCAGGTCAGTTCGACCATCACTTTCGACAAGGTTTCGACCAAGCGAGCAGTTGCCGAGCGAGGAATAAATGTCGCACGAGAGGTCTTTCTGCATCGTGGCGAGGCATACTCGGCAGAGGCTATTGCCGAGGAGTTGGGGTTGCCGTTATTCGTAAAGCCTAACGCCAGCGGTTCGAGTTTTGGCGTTACGCGAGTTACCGAGGTGGAGCAGATTGAAGAGGCTGTAAATCTTGCATTTACCGAGAGCGAGGAGGTCTTGATTGAGGAGTGCATCACAGGTCGTGAGTTTGGTTGTGGCGTGTTGATTACCAAAAACAAAACGCTCGTTTTGCCGATTACGGAGATTGTGTCAAAGAAGGCTTTTTTCGACTACGAGGCTAAATACACCGAGGGTATGAGCGATGAGATTACCCCTGCACCAATCTCGGAGGAGTGGAGCGAGATGATTGGAGATGCGGCAGTCGAGGCGTACAAGGCGTGCCGTTGTCGTGGCATTGTCCGCATCGACTTTATCGTTACCGAGGAGGGTAAGGCGTACCTTATCGAGGTGAACTCTATCCCCGGAATGTCGAGCGGCAGCATCGTTCCAAAGCAGGCCCGCACCGCAGGCATTTCGCTCGGAGAGTTGTATGATTTGGTTATCTCTGATACCAAATCAAATTGAGAATTGAGAATTGAGAATTGACAATTGAGAATTAAAAAAGCCAATGGCTAATAGGTGATATGGCACGACTTGTAACGGCAGACTTCTCCAATAATGCAGAGCCTTGCGTTTTGCGCTATACGACTGTGGATAATAAGAAAATCGACATCAATGCAGATGCATTTGATGCAAAGATTATTTCTCATGAATACATTGATAAAGAAGGCATTGTAATCTTTGATCAGCCAGCAAAATCTATTGGAAATAGAGCCTTTATTTACCGTACTAGCCTTCAAAGTGTTTATATTCCTAGCACTATTAACTGGATAGGAGAAAATGCATTTTGGAACTGCTGTAACCTTTCAGAAATAAACCTTTCCGATTGTCTTTCGATTCGCATTAGCGATGTAGCATTTGATGGATGCGCGTCATTAAAAAACATCGTAATACCTTGTGGTGTTTTAGAAATTGGAGGTAGTGCATTTTCAGAATGTAGCGGAGAATTAACAATAAATAGTAAAATTATTGAGAAGAACTATAATAGCATAATTTATCCAGCTCATCCTAGTAGTGGTTATACAGATTGGGGAGGTTGGTTAAATCGCTCTGATTTTTCTAAAGTAACAATAGGTAAAGATATTTGCAAAATCGGAGAGTATTCATTTTTTAAATACGAGCCTCTTGTTGAGCTTGTTACATCTAATCAAGTTACATCTATCGGCCAATCTGCATTTGAGAATTGCAAATCCTTAAAAAAGGTGACAATTGGTGATAATATCACAAAAATAGGAAACAGCGCATTCGCTAATTGCATCAACTTAAAAATTATAATATGCAAGGCTGCTACTCCACCAAAACTTGGCTTATACGCATTTAGCTCGATTCCTAGCGACGTTGTTATTATTGTTCCAAAGACAAGCGAAAATGCTTATATAAATAGTGATTGGTCGAAATGTATGCCATATATCACTAAACCTAAAGATATAGATGAAGAGTGCGATTATGATTGCTACAATGAAGAAGAAATAGACAGCCCACATAATGACAAATATACAGGAACATATGTTCATGATATTGCAGGATATAGTGACGAAGAAATCAATGATGTTTTTGACGGGTGTCCAGATGCCTACTGGAACATAGATTAGTATAATGAAGATTGCCACGAGCCTTGCGGCTCTCGCAATGACGATTAAATAGATAAAAACAAAAAAAAGCTAATGGCTAATGGCTAATAGCTAATGGCTAGGAATATGATTGAAATCGAAGGAAAAATAGTTAGTACCGACCTGCTGACCGAGAAGTTTGCATGCGATTTATCGCAGTGCAAGGGGGCGTGTTGCATCGAGGGCGATGCGGGGGCTCCACTCGAAATCGAGGAGGTCGATATCCTCGAAGAGGAGTACGAAAATTACAAGCCCTATATGACTGCGGAAGGCATTGCAGCGGTTGAGAAGCAGGGCTTTATGGTTGTTGATGTGGAGGGCGACTACACCACGCCGCTAATCAATGGTGGCGAGTGCGCCTTTACCTGCTACGATGAGAATGGAGTGGCGTTGTGTGCCATCGATAAGGCTTTTCGTGAGGGTAAATGCTCCTTCCAAAAACCCATATCGTGCCACCTCTACCCAATTCGTGTGTTGAAATTCAAGAATGGCGGCGAGGGATTGAACTACCACCGCTGGTACATCTGCAAGTCGGCGTGCGAGAATGGTTGCAAACTCGGCATACCTGTCTATAAGGGGTTGCGAGAGCCAATTATCCGCAAGTGGGGCGAGGAGTTTTATAAGGCACTCGAAGCAGCAGAGCAACTTCTAAAAACGGAAAACTAATGAAGAAGATACAATTACTTATATTAGCGTTGTGTGGTGTTGCAACTGCGGTTGCCAATCCGCTTGATTCGCTGACGATTAAGCCAATCGAGAAGTTAAAGTCGGCAATTGTGGTCGATACGCTGCTAACTGCCGACAAGCACCTCTCTATCGTGCTTTTCAACGACAATTCGTGGCGTTATATCCGCACGGCGGAGATTCAACCCGACTCTACGGCTTTCACTCGCTGTTGGAGTACCGAGAAGATTTCGCCCTATCGTGATTCGGTGGCGTTATCACAAATTCCGAGTGCAGTGCCGATTAGATTGGTCGATTCGTTGCGCTCGTATCGCTATCCGATTAAGGGGCGCATAACATCGCGCTACGGCTTGCGCCGCAGGGTAAATCACAACGGTATCGACATTGCGTTGAAGGTTGGCGATACTATCTGCTCTGCATTTGACGGTCGTGTGCGCTTCTCGAAGGCAACCGATACGGGCTACGGAACGCTCGTGATTATCCGTCACGACAACGGTATCGAAACCTACCACGGACACCTTTCGGCTCGTTTGGTCGAGGCTGGCGAGAGGGTAGTGGCAGGTCAGCCTATTGCGTTAGGTGGCAATTCTGGTCGCAGTACGGGACCTCACCTCCACTTCGAGTGCAGATATATGGGGCAGTCATTTGACCCTGAGCGTCTTATCGACTTCAAGACGGGCGATTTGCGCCGTGAGGAGTTGCTCTTGAAACGCTCCTATTTCAGTATCTATTCGAACTACGAGCAGGATTGGAATGGAGAGAAGTTGCTCGCCGATGCCGACAAGAAGGAGGCTGCACTATCGGCTGAACGCCGTTACTACAAGGTGCGTCAAGGCGACTACTTGGGTAAGATTGCGGCTCGCAACCATACCTCCGTTGCTGCGATTTGCCGTTTGAATGGCATTAAAGCCAACGCAATACTCCCGATTGGCAAGGTGCTGAGGGTAAAGTAAAAGTTTAATTAACGATGGCTATTTCTGCAAGAATAAAGGCGTTACACGCATCGCTACCGCAGAGAGTTACACTTGTGGCGGTATCGAAGTTCCACCCCGTAGAAGCCCTAAAAGAGGCTTACGAGGCGGGGCAGCGTATCTTTGGCGAGAGCCGTGTGCAGGAGTTGGTTGTGAAGCACGAGGCTCTGCCGAAAGATATTGAGTGGCAGATGATTGGGCACTTGCAGACCAACAAGGTGCGACAAATTGTGCCGTTCGTATCACTTATTCAGTCGGTGGATAGTGTGCGCCTTGCCGAGTGCATCAACCGCGAGGCGGAGCGCATCGGCAGGGTGGTCGATATCCTGCTCGAAATACATGTTGCGCAGGAGGAGAGCAAGACGGGCTGGGCTTACCCCGAACTCCTAATATTTTTGCAGGGCGAGGGTTTCAAAAGCCTGAAAAATATTCGTGTTCGTGGCGTTATGGGTATGGCAACAAACACCGATGACGAGGCTATTGTTCGAGCCGATTTCGAGCAACTCGCAAAGCACTACAACGAGTTGAAGCCCCTCTTCGGTGAGGCGTTCGACACCCTTTCGATGGGTATGTCCGATGACTACGAATTGGCGATAGAGTGTGGCTCTACGATGGTGCGCATCGGTTCGTCAATATTTGGAGAAAGAATTTACTAAACACTATTTGATATGAAGAGATTTCTTTTGACATTTGCACTTTTGGCAGGTACGGCTACGGCTTTTGCCTGCACCAACTTTATCGTTACGAAGGGTGCTTCGACAGATGGCTCGGTGATGGTTACCTACGCTGCCGACTCGCACCAACTCTACGGTGCTTTGTACAAGCACAACGGAGGTAAACAAAAGGCTAAGATGCTTGCGGTAAACGAGTGGGATACAGGTCGTTATCTCGGTCTTATCGAGCAGTTGCCCGTAACTTACTCGACAGTAGGAAATATGAACGAGCACTCGCTTATCATCACCGAGACAACCTACGGTGGTCGTCACGAGTTGGAGGATAAGAACGGCATTATGGACTACGGCTCGTTGATTTATATCGCCTTGCAGCGAGCAAAAACGGCTCGTGAGGCTATCGCCGTAATTGTGGAGTTGGCAAACAAGTACGGATACGCCTCTTCGGGTGAGTCGTTCTCGATTGCCGATGCTGATGAGGCGTGGATTATGGAGTTGATTGGCAAGGGCTCGAAACTCGATGCGAAGGGCAACAACCTCCGCAAGGGTATCGTTTGGGTTGCTCGCCGTATCCCCGATGGATATGTGTCGGGACACGCCAACCAAGCCCGCATTTCGACCTTCCCACTCAATGACAAGGAGAACTGCCTCTATGCTCCCGATGTGATTTCGTTTGCTCGTGAGATGGGCTACTTCAACGGCAAAGACGAGGAGTTTTCGTTCTGCGATGCCTACGCTCCTGCCGACTTTGGTGCGTTGCGTGGCTGTGAGGCACGTGTTTGGGCTTTCTTCCGCACCGTGGCAGAGGGTATGGACCAATACACCGACTACGCTATGGGACACAACCCAAAGAAACGTATGCCGTTGTGGGTTAAGCCTGCGCAGAAGGTGTCGCCAAAGCAGGTATTCGATGCTATGCGTGACCACTACGAGGGTACTTCGATGGATATGACCACCGATATTGGTGCAGGTGGCAACGCTTGTCCGTATCGTTGGCGACCAATGTACTTCAAGGTTGATGGCGTGGAGTACTGCAACGAGCGTGCTACCGCAACGCAGCAGACAGGCTTTTGGCTCTGCGGTCAGGCTCGCAAGGGCAAGACGGGTATTCTTTGGTTTGGTACTGACGATGCTGCTACATCACCTTTGACACCTATATATTGTAACACTACCGAGGTGCCTTGGTGCCTCTCGGAGGAGAATGGCTCGATGCTGCACTACTCGCCAACCTCGATGTTCTGGGTTACAAACCGCATCGCAAACTTCGCATACCTGCGCTACAATGTTATCGGAAAGCGTGTGCGTGAGGAGGTTGATAAGTGGGAGAACGACAAGTTGACAGAGGTTTTGAAGGTGGACAAGAAGGTCGCAACCCTCTCGCCTAAAAAGGCTCAAAAATTGCTTGCTGACTATTCGACAGTTACTGCTCAGGCGTTGTTCGAGAAGTGGGATTCGTTGGATAAGTATCTGCTTGTGAAGTTCATTGACGGCAATACCAAGGCGGAGAACGAGAAGGGCTTTATCGACAACGGAAACGGCGAGAATATCCCCGACAAGATTGAGCAGTCGGGCTACTCGGAGAAGTGGAAGAGAGCCGTTGCAGCGGATAATGGTGAGGTGTTGAAAGTTATCAACTATTAGGAGTATGTATGATTTGATAGTTATCGGCGGAGGTCCTGCGGGATATGTGGGTGCTATCCGTGCAGCGGAGTTGGGCGCAAAGGTCGCCCTTGTGGAGCGTTCGGAGTTGGGCGGAACATGCCTTAATTGGGGCTGTATCCCCACAAAGGCTCTGCTCAAAAGTGCGCAAGTCTACCACTATTGCAAGAGCGCAAAGTCGTTCGGTGTGGCGATTGAGGGCGAGGTTAAAGCCGACTTGAAGGCTATGGTGGCTCGCTCACGACAGGTGGCGCAAACCACAGGTCGAGGTGTCGAAATGCTACTCAAAAAGGCTGGCGTAGAGGTTATTACGGGCTCGGCAGAGTTGCTCTCCGACCACACGATAAAGGTGGGTGAGGCGGTCTACGAGGCTAAAAATATACTCCTCGCTACGGGTGCTTCTCCTCGTGAGGTGCCTTCGATTCCGATTGACCACAACTTCGTGCTATCTTCCCGAGATGCGCTTGTGTTGGAGGAGTTGCCCGAAACGATGGTTGTCGTGGGTTCGGGCGCTATCGGTAGCGAATTTGCCTTCCTCTACGCTTCGTTGGGGGTGAAGGTCACCGTGGTGGAGTATCTTCCGCAGTTTATGCCTTTGCTCGATGCCGAGGTGTCGGCTGCCGCTGAAAGAGCCTTCCGCCGTCAGCGCATTACCGTCATGACCGACACCGCAGTTAAGGGTGTTGCGGTTGCCGATGGCAAGTGCGTTGTCGAGGTTGAACAGAAGGGCGAAGCGAAACAAATCGTTGCCGACAAGGTGCTTTCGGCAGTCGGTATCAAGTCCAATATCGAGGGCTTAAACCTCGATAAAGTAGGAGTTCAGGTAGAACGAGATAAGATTGTGGTTGATAGCGAGTTCCGAACATCGGTTTCTTCGATTTATGCTGTGGGCGACATCATCGCATCGCCAGCCTTGGCGCACATCGCATCTGCCGAGGCGGTGAACTGCGTGGAGCGCATCTTCGGACTCTCGCCAAAGGCTCTTGACTACGCTTTGACTCCTGCCTGCATCTTCACCACGCCTGAGATTGCATCGGTAGGTTTGACCGAGGAGCAGGCGCAGAAGCAGGGTATTGAGTACAAGGTTGCTCGCTACAACTTCGCCTCATCGGGCAAGGCGGCAGCGGCAGGCGACCGTGACGGCTTTGTGAAGTTGATTTTCGATGCAGAGAACAAGTTGCGTGGTGCGCATATCATAGGTGCTAACGTTGTGGAGATGTTGGGCGAGCCTTCGGTGGCTATGGCGTTGGGTGCTACGGCGAACGACCTCGCAACCACCATTCACGCACACCCTTCGCTCTACGAGGGTATTATGGAGGCAGCAAAGTCGTTACAATAATTTTCAATTTACAATTTTCACTATTTACACCCCTGTAAATGTGTAAATCTGTAAATAATGAAAATAATAGAAAGCTAACAGCCTAAACTTAAAGCGTATGCGTTATTTTATTGAGTTACAATACGATGGCAGTGCCTACTGCGGTTGGCAACGGCAACCCGAACAGCCTACTGTGCAGGGTACGATAGAGGAGGCTCTATCTAAATTGTTGCGTAAGCCTACCGAGATAGTGGGTGCTGGGCGCACAGATACGGGCGTAAATGCCTCGTTCTATGTTGCGCACCTCGACACTACCGAGGAGATTGATTGCGACCACATAGCCTACAAACTCAACGCTATGCTGCCGCAAGATATCGCTATCAAGCGTATATATAGGGTGGCAGACGACCTTCACGCACGCTTCGATGCCAAGGAGCGTGAGTATACCTATCTGCTCTCGCCCGTGAAGGCTCCGTTCCGCCGCCACTCTGCGTGGATATACTATATCCCGTTGGATATAGAGCGTATGAACGATGCAGCGAAGGTATTGCTCACGACAAGCGACTTCACCACATTCGCAAAGTTAAACTCTAATAATAAGACAAATATATGTAGAGTTACGCATGCAGAATGGGTGGTGGAGAGCGATGGCACTCTGCGCTTTACCATTCGTGCAGACCGCTTTCTGCGCAATATGGTGCGCTCGATTGTAGGCACACTCGTAGATGTCGGCAGAGGTAGATACTCGGTTGCGGAGTTTGCCGATATCGTAGCCTCGTGCGACCTCTCCCGAGCCAGCAGCGGCGCACAACCGCAAGGGCTGTTCCTCTCGAACATTACATACAGAGAGTAGTGAGTAGTGAGTAGTGAGTAGTGAGTAGTTGAAAACTTTCAGCGCACCCTATAAAGCAACCAAAGGGAGCGAATCCTATTTAATCCTATTCAATCCTATAATCGCTGCGCCTTGACAAGGGTAGTAGTTCGGAAAACCCCAATGGCTAATGGCAGAATTAGATTTACAGATTTACACATTTACAGGGGTGTAAATAGTGTAAATTGTAAATTGAAAATAATTCTCAATTCTCAATTAAAAAACAAAGTTTTTTCTTATCTTTGCGTTTTAATAGTATTAAAACGAAGAAGATATGAAGGTTGCAATTATCGGCTACGGCAAGATGGGACACGAGATTGAGCAGGTGTTGCTCAGCCGAGGTCACTCCGTAGCACTTATTATAGACCAAGATAACGCCCACGACCTCTGTGCCGAGAAGTTGGCAGGGGTTGATGTGGCAATCGAATTTACCACCCCCACAACGGCATACTCGAATGTTCACACCTGCATTGAGTGCGGTACGCCTGTTGTGAGTGGCACTACGGGTTGGCACGACAAGTTGGAGGAGTTGCAGGCGTTGTGCCGTGAGAAGGGCTCATCTATGATTTGGTCATCGAACTACTCGTTGGGCGTGAATATCACCTTCCGCCTCAATCGCTACTTGGCGGAGTTGATGAATCGCTTTGAGGGCTACAATGTCGCTATCGAGGAGATTCACCACACGCAGAAGAAAGATGCTCCGAGTGGCACGGCTATATCGTTGGCAAACGACATCTTGGAGCGTGTAGAGCGCAAGCAGAGGTGGCTGAACGAGCCGACCGAGGAGGCAGATGCTATCGCAATAACCTCGTTGCGTGAGGGCACAGTACCGGGTACGCACACCGTAACCTACCTCTCCGAAGATGACAAAATCGAGATTAAGCACACCCTCTTTTCACGCCGTGCGTTGGCTCTCGGTGCAGTAGTTGCAGCAGAGTTTATCGCCCCACGCAAGGGAGTATTCACGATTGATGATTTGTTTGAGTAGTTGCTATGAAGAACTTTTTGACTAATCGCTGGACAAAGTTCGCTATTGCCAGCATTGTATATATCCTTCTATTTGTGGTGTGGACAGGTAATCTGTGGCTGTTGCTCGGCTTGCCGTTTATCTACGACTACTACATCTCACGCCTTGCGTATCGCTACATCGGCACAAAGAACGATGCTCTGCGTGCGAAATATCCACTCTACAACTCCATCTACGGCTGGATTGACGCTATCGTGTGGGCTACGGTGGTGGCGCACCTCGTGCATCTCTTCATCTTTCAGTTGTATGTCGTGCCGACCTCCTCGATGGAGAAGACCATTCTTATCGGCGACTACCTATATGTGAGCAAACTTTCGTATGGTCCGCAGGTGCCGAATACGCCTGTGGCGATGCCGTTTGTCTATAACACTATGCCGTTCTCAACCACGAAAAAGTCATACTCCGAGTGTGTGAAGTGGGATTACCACCGTTTGCGTGGTCGTGGCAAGGTGGAGCGTGAAGACGTTGTCGTCTTCAACTTCCCTGCGGGAGATACCGTACTGCTCGAAAATCAGGCAGTAACCTACTACGACATCTTGCGAGAGTATCAGGAGGCTCTCGGCAAGGAGGAGGGCAGAAAGCGACTCTATCAGGACTACACTGTCATCGCTCGCCCTGTCGATAAGCGAGAGAACTACATCAAGCGTTGCGTGGGCGTACCGGGTGACACATTGCAAGTTATAGACACTGAACTCTTCGTCAATGGCGAGCCACAACCTGCCTGCGAGGAGCGCCAGCATATCTACTTCGTAAAGACTTCGGCTCCGTTATCGGACTATGCCTTTGCAAACCTCGATATCACCGAGTATAGTGGCACTGCGCCATACTACTATGTAGCAACCACCGAGAGGGGTGCAGAGCAGTTGCGCAGGTACAAGAGCGTGGAGAGTGTGGAGCGTTACAACAACACCGAGCCTTCGCTCGATGCCTTCCCACACCATGCCGACTACGCCTGGACACAAGACAACTTCGGACCATTGTGGGTACCGCAGAAGGGTACAACCATTGAACTTTCATTCAAAAATTTACCTCTCTACGAGCGCATTATCGACCAATACGAGGGGCATGACCTGCGAGTGGAGGGCGACAAGATATATATTGATGGCGAGGAGGCTTCGACCTACACCTTTGCGATGAACTACTACTTTATGATGGGTGACAACCGCCACAACTCGGCAGACTCTCGTTATTGGGGCTTTGTGCCTGAGGACCACATCGTAGGTAAGGCGTTGTTTATCGCCTTCTCGAAGGGAGAGAACGGTATCCGCTGGAACAGACTATTCAACAAAGTGAAGTAGGGCGTGTCGGAGCAAAAAGACTCATACTTAACCATTGCAGAGCCTGCGGAGGCTATCTACAAGGAGCGCAGCAGCAAGTTCCTCACCTACGCCTACCCCGTAGAGAGCGAGGAGGAGGTGAAGGAGTTGCTCGATGCACTGCGCAAGGAGTACTACGATGCCACGCATCACTGCTACGCCTACCGCCTTGGTGCGCAGGGCGAGGTGTTCCGTGCAAACGATGATGGCGAGCCTTCGGGAACGGCAGGAAAGCCCATTTTGGGGCAGTTGCTCTCGGCAGAATTGACCAACTGCTTGGTGGTTGTAGTGCGCTATTTCGGTGGCACGAAATTGGGTGTTTCGGGGCTTATACAGGCTTACAAAGAGTCCACCGCTGAGGTTATTGCAGTGAGCAAGATAGTCGAAAAGACTGTGGATAGGGTAGTTGATATCGCCTTTTCGTATATCTCGATGAATGGTGTGATGCGCATTATCAAGGAGATGTCGCCACGCATTGACGAGCAGGTATTCGACAACCTCTGCACGATGCGTCTGCGAATCCGCGAGAGCGAAGCAGAACAACTTATAGCGAAACTCCTCAAAGTGGAGGGCGTTTCCATTAGTGAGGAGTGAGGAGTGAGGAGTTAAAAACTTTCAGCGCACCCCAGTAAGCGACCAACGGGAGCGCCCCCATAAAGGGCGGAACGCCCGCCCCCATAAAGCAGTCGCAGACTGCGCCCCCATAAATCGCTGCGCCGTGACAACGCTTGGAGTCCGCAAAAACAAAGAAAATTTTGGAGAACAAAATCTACATAAAAGGAGCGCGAGTTCACAACTTGCAGAACATAGAACTCGAAATTCCGCACGAGAAGTTGATTGTCGTGACGGGACTTTCGGGCTCAGGCAAGTCCACTTTGGCATTCGACACCATCTTTGCCGAGGGGCAACGCCGCTATGTAGAGAGCCTTTCGGCATACGCTCGTCAGTTCTTGGGGCGTATCTCCAAACCCGATGTAGATATGATTACGGGTATCGCCCCTGCTATCGCTATCGAGCAGAAGGTCTCTTCTCGTAATCCACGCTCTACGGTGGGAACGGTGACCGAGATTTACGACTACCTCAAACTCTTGTATGCGCGTGTCGGCAAGACCATTTCGCCTGTTTCGGGCGTGGAGGTGAGGTGCTACAACACCGATGATGTGGTCGAATACCTCCTCTCGTTGGGCGAGGGTGCAAGGGTAGTGGTGGCAGTGCCGATGCAGTTGGAGAGGGGCGAGAGCATTATCGAAAAGTTGCTCACGCTTGTCAAAGATGGCATCGTACGCCTTGTGGTTGAGGATAAGACCGTGCTGATTGACGACTTTATTAAGGAGGTCGATTTGGAGCACACGGGCGAGGATATCTACATCGTTATCGACCGCCTGCGTGTGGTGAATGATGACGACACGCTAACCCGCATGCGAGAGTCGGTATCGCAGGCATTTGGCTATGGCACAAGCAGTTGTGTGATTATCCACGAGGGCGAAAAGCGACTCTTCAACTCCAACTTCACGGCTGACGGCATCGAGTTCGAGCGACCTCACGAACACCTCTTCTCGTTCAACAATCCTCTTGGTGCCTGCCCGAAATGCGAGGGTTGGGGCAAGGTTACGGGCATTGACGAGGACTTGGTTGTTCCCGACAAGTCACGCACGATATTCGACAATGCCATCGCTTGTTGGCGTGGCGACACGATGCGTTGGTTTAGGGACCAGCTTGTGATGAATGCGCACAAGTTCGACTTCCCGATACACGCACCATACTACACCCTCACGGAGGAGCAACGGAGATTGCTATGGCTTGGAAACGAGTATTTTGAGGGGTTAAACTCCTTCTTCGAAATGCTCGATAGCCAACGCCACAAGATACAATACCGAGTGATGAAGGCTCGTTATACGGGCAAGAGTATCTGCCCCGAGTGTGAGGGCAAACGCCTACGCCCCGAAGCGTTGTATGTTCAGTTCGGGGGCAAGAACATCGCTGAGGTTGTGCGAATGACCGTAGATGAGACGATTGAGTTTTTTGGGGGCGTACAACTCAACGACCACGAAAAAAAGAGCGCCGAACGCCTTCTGATAGAGGTGCAAAACCGCCTGCGATATCTGAGTGATGTGGGTTTGGGCTACCTCACATTGGACCGAGCCTCGAACACACTGTCGGGTGGCGAGAGCCAGCGCATTAACCTCGCAACCTCGCTCGGTAGCAACCTCACAGGCTCGCTCTATATCCTCGATGAGCCTTCGATTGGTCTGCACCCAAGAGATACGCACCGCCTTATCGAGGTGCTGAAACAACTCCGAGATATGGGCAATACGGTGATTGTCGTGGAGCACGAGGAGGAGGTTATCCGCAGTGCCGACTTTATCGTGGATATAGGTCCCGAAGCGGGCAAGAATGGCGGTAGAGTGGTGTATAGTGGCGATTTGGAGCATCTCCCGACCGCCGAGAATAGCTACACTGCCGACTACCTTTCGGGGCGCAGAGAGATAGCCGTACCGCAGTCGGTGCGTGGTTGGAGCAATTTTATAAAACTGAACGGTTGCCGACACAACAACCTCAAAAATATAACGGTCAAAATTCCGTTGGGAGTTATGACCTGCATTACGGGCGTTAGTGGCTCGGGCAAATCCTCGTTGGCGAGGGATATTCTCTATCCTGCCTTGCATCGCCAATTGGCAGATACGGGCGACCACCCGGGCGACTTCGATGGTCTGTCGGGCGACACCTCGCTCTTGAAGGGTGTTGAGATGGTAGACCAAAACCCTATCGGCAAGTCCTCACGCTCAAACCCTGCCATCTATATCAAGGCGTGGGACGAGATTCGTAAACTCTTTGCCGAGCAGCCATACGCCAAGCACAACAATATCTCCGCATCGCACTTCTCATTCAACTCTGCGGGAGGGCGTTGCGAGGTGTGTCAGGGCGAGGGTGCTATCAAGGTGCCGATGCAGTTTATGGCGGATATCACGCTCACCTGCGAGGCTTGCAACGGCAAACGTTTCAAAGATGATGTCTTGGAAGTGAAGTACCGTGACAAGTCGTGCAGCGATATTCTCGATATGAGTGTCGATGAGGCGATAGCCTTTTTCAGCGAAGATGCGAAGGAGTGCCGCCGTATTATCGAGCGACTGCAAACGCTGAGCGATGTGGGTTTGGGATATATCAAACTCGGACAACCCTCATCAACCCTTTCGGGCGGTGAGAGTCAGCGAGTTAAGCTGGCTTCGTACTTGGCAAAGGAGTTCTCGGACAAGCATATGATGTTTATCTTCGATGAGCCTACTACGGGACTGCATATCCACGATATAAACCGCCTTTTGAGGGCGTTTAACGCACTGATTGAGGCGGGGCATACGATAGTGATTGTGGAGCATAATATGGAGGTTATCAAGTGTGCCGACCACATCATCGACCTCGGACCCGAAGCGGGCACAGATGGCGGAAATATCGTCTTCGAGGGCACCCCTGCGGAACTCGCAAAGTGCGAACAAAGCCACACTGCGAAGTTCCTAAAAAAAATGAGGAGTGAGTAGAGAGTAGTGAGGAGTTAAAAACTTTCAGCGCACCCTTAATAGCCGTTACTAGCCCTTACTAGCCCTTAAAAAGGTTTGCGCCTTGGCAAGGCTCGGAGTTCGCAAAACAAAAAACTAAAAAAGCCATTGGCCATTGGCTCTTAGTGAGATTAGAGAAATTAGGGAGTTTAGTGATGCTATTCTCCCTAATCTCATTAAATTCCCTACACTCCCTATACTCTCTACTGCTAGGTATCGTTTTCGATACCCATGAGGAGTATGGGCAAAAAAAACGACCACGCAAATTGCTCTGCGTGGTCGGCTTGATTTAGCCATTCGTCTATTATTCTATATCTATATTTAGTTAAAAATCATATCCTTCTATATCCGAAGCATACCCGCTCCACCAATCTGCTGACTTGTATACCTCTGAATTATTCGCGCAATGAGGATTTATTTAGAACTCTTTGAGAATTCAGTTAAATTATTTAACTCTGTACACGCTATTATATTATGGTAAGTGATTTTATTGCACACCTGTGATATATTAATCGTTTTTTCATATGCGAAAGTGCTATGAAGATTGCTTTAGTTCAGCCTTACCATGGTTGTAACCACCATCCCTGCATTA
>SUZE01000027.1 GCA_015060075.1 Rikenellaceae bacterium
GCGTGAGCCGCTGCCAAGCGTGCGATAGGCACACGGAATGGAGAGCAACTTACGTAGTTCAAACCAGCGTAGTGGCAGAACTCTACCGAAGATGGCTCACCACCATGCTCACCACAGATACCGCACTTCAAGTCAAGACGAGTCGAACGACCCTTCATAACTGCCTCACGAACGAGCTGTCCTACACCATTGCGGTCGAGAACCTTGAATGGGTCTGCCTTGATGATGTTCTTGTCGAGATATACAGGCAAGAACTTAGCGATATCGTCACGCGAGAAGCCGAGTGTCATCTGAGTCAAGTCGTTAGTACCGAACGAGAAGAACTCTGCAACCTCTGCAATCTGATTTGCAGTTACAGCAGCACGAGGAACCTCAATCATTGTACCTACGAGGTAGTCGATACGGTCGTTACGCTCTGCGAATACCTCGTTAGCGGTCTGGTCGATAACGTTCTTCTGGTAGCGCAACTCCTTGTGGTTACCTACGAGTGGAACCATAATCTCAACCTTAACAGGTGTTCCGGCAGCCTTAACATTCATTGCAGCCTCGATAATAGCGCGTGCCTGCATCTCGGTAATCTCCGGGTAGGTGTTACCAAGACGGCAACCACGGTGACCGAGCATAGGGTTAACCTCATGCAACGACTCAACCTTAGCAGCTACCTTCTCGTACGAGATACCCATCTCTGCTGCCAACTCCTTCTGCTCCTTCTCTGTGTGAGGAACGAACTCGTGCAATGGTGGGTCGAGCAAACGAACGATTACAGGGTAGCCCTTCATCACCTTGAACAAGCCCTCGAAGTCACCACGCTGCATAGGGAGCAACTTAGCCAACGCTACACGGCGACCAGCCTCATCGTCAGCCAAAATCATCTCGCGGATAGCCTTGATACGGTCACCCTCGAAGAACATGTGCTCGGTACGGCAAAGACCGATACCCTCAGCACCGAAGCGGAATGCCTGCTCAGCATCGCGTGGAGTATCTGCGTTAGCACGAACCTTCAACTTAGCATACTTACCTGCCAAATCCATCAACTTACCGAAGTCGCCATCGAGAGCAGCCTCCTTGGTTGCAACCTGACCGAGGTAAACCTCACCTGTCGAACCGTTCAACGAAATCCAATCGCCCTCCTTAATAGTCAAGCCGTTAATCTTGATTGTACGAGCCTTGTAGTCGATATCCAACTCACCTGCACCCGATACGCAGCACTTACCCATACCACGAGCAACTACGGCAGCGTGCGAAGTCATACCACCACGAGCAGTCAAGATACCTGCTGCATCGAGCATACCCTTCAAATCCTCCGGTGAAGTCTCGATACGAACGAGGATTGCCTTCTGACCTGTTGCCGCAAGAACCTTCTCTGCATCGTCAGCAAAGAATACTACCGGACCTGTTGCAGCACCCGGAGATGCAGGCAAGCCCTTAACTACAACCTTTGCATTCTTGATAGCAGCCTTGTCAAATACAGGGTGGAGCAACTCATCAAGCTTCTCAGGCTCGCAACGCAAAACTGCGGTCTGCTCGTCAATCAAGCCCTCTGCCAACATATCCATTGCAATCTTCACCATTGCGGCACCGGTACGCTTACCGTTACGGCACTGCAACATCCACAACTTACCGTCCTGGATTGTGAACTCGATATCCTGCATATCTGTAAAGTACTCTTCCAAGTGGTGCTGAATCTCATTCAACTCCTTGTAAACCTCAGGCATAACCTCTTCGAGTGAAGGGTACTTCTCGGCACGCTCCTCCTCAGAGATGTTCTGTGCCTTAGCCCAACGGCGCGAACCCTCGATAGTAATCTGCTGTGGAGTACGGATACCCGCAACAACGTCCTCACCCTGTGCATTTACGAGGTACTCACCATTGAAGATGTTCTCACCTGTTGCAGCGTCACGAGAGAATGCAACACCGGTAGCCGAGCTGTCGCCCATGTTACCGAATACCATCGCCTGAACATTTACTGCTGTTCCCCACTCTGCCGGAATATTGTTCAACTTACGATAGAGGATAGCACGCTCGTTCATCCACGAACCGAATACTGCGCAGATAGCACCCCAAAGCTGGTCCCAAGGGTTTACTGGGAAGTCCGAACCGGTCTGCTCCTTGACAGCAGCCTTGAACTTCTTAACAAGAACCTTCAAATCCTCGGTTGTGAGGTCGGTATCCATCTCGACACCGCGCTCCTCCTTCAACTCATCGATAATAACCTCGAATGGGTCTTGGTCCTCTTTCGATACAGGCTTCATGCCGAGAACAACATCACCGTACATCTGTACGAAACGGCGATACGAGTCCCAAGCGAAGCGTGGGTTACCCGACAACTGAGCAACAGCCTCAACAGCCTCGTCATTCATACCGAGGTTGAGGATAGTATCCATCATACCAGGCATCGAAGCACGAGCACCCGAACGAACCGATACAAGGAGTGGCAACTCCTTATCGCCGAACTTACGACCTGTCAAAGCCTCTACACGCTTGATAGCAGCCTCAATATCCGGACGGAGCAACTCGATGATAGCAGCCTGACCGTGCTGGTAGTACTCGGTACAAACATCGGTAGTGATAGTAAATCCCGGAGGTACCGGAATACCGATAAGGTTCATCTCGGCGAGGTTAGCACCCTTACCACCGAGCAACTCTCTCATCTTGCCATTTCCCTCGGCCTCTTTGTTACCGAAGAAATAGACGCGCTTTACATTTGTCATAGCAAAATTGTTTTTAATTGTTTGTTATAAATGATAGAAAAATTTTAGTTTCTTTTCCTTTCTTCTGTTTCCAACTAACAAATTTAGTAACATTTTTCGCAAAATCAAACAAATATCGATGTTTTTGCAAAAAACACACCTTTATAGTTCGCAAAGATACTACATTTTTGTCTATTTCCGAAAACATTTATTATCTTTGCATTGTTGAAACGTAGAAAAAGATGAGTAAAAAACATCACTATTTTTATATTAACAACTAAAATTTCACTAATCTATGAAAAACCTAAAATTTTTCTTGATTGCGGTGGTTGCGATGCTCTTCTCAGCTGCCGTTGCTGTGGCGCAAGAGAAGCCACAGGCTCTTACATTGCCATCGGTTGTTGGTAGCAACATGGTACTCCAACATTCGACCACGGTAAATATCTGGGGTTGGGCAAAACCAAAGGCAAAAGTTACAATCGCTTGCGATTGGGTTGCCGGCAAGCCTGTTAAAGTAAAGGCAGATGCTGAGGGTTTCTGGATTTTGCCTGTTCAGACTCTTGCTGCCGGTTATGAGCCACACACCATCACCATCTCGTGCAAAAAAGAGGTTAAGGTGTTGGAGAATGTTGTTTTCGGAGAGGTTTGGCTCTGCTCGGGACAATCAAACATGGAGTGGCCGGTGCGCAAGACCCCTGATATGAAGGGAGATTTGAAGGCAGAGGCAAACAACAATCTTCGCCTCTATTGCACAGGTCGTACCGCAGCTGCCACACCACAGAATGAGGTTCCTGCACAGAAGAAGCACAAGACGCAATGGAGTGTTTGCAACCCTAAGTCGTTGGCAAACTTCTCTGCCGTAGGTTATGGCTTTGGTAAGGAG
Organism: Rikenellaceae bacterium; assembly: GCA_015060075.1. Taxonomy (GTDB): domain Bacteria; phylum Bacteroidota; class Bacteroidia; order Bacteroidales; family Rikenellaceae; genus Alistipes. The sequence continues at coordinate 3,574 of SUZE01000027.1, forward strand.
TTGCAGGAGACTTTGAATGTGCCTGTTGGTTTGATTGATGCTTCGTATGGCGGTACTGCAATCGAAGGTTGGTTGGGCGCAGAGTATCTCTTGAATAACCCTAAGGCTGCTGCTACTGCAAGCAAAGTTAGAAGTAAGAAGTGGAAGAGCCGTATTTCTACTCTTCACAATGCAAATATCTATCCTATTCGCCACACCTCTATTGCCGGTGTTATTTGGTATCAGGGTTGCTCAAACGTATCGAGCTGTGGAACATATCAGAACATGCTTTCTCACCTCGTAAAATCATGGCGTGAGGAGTTCCGTAATCCTGAGATGCCTTTCTATATCGTTGAGATTGCTCCACACACCTACGGTGGTATTAACGGCGCACGTCTTCGTGAGGCTCAGGCTCGTGTAGCGGCTCGTACTGCTAACTGCGAGTTGGTTGTAACAAACGACCAAAATCAGATACCGGGCGACATTCACCCTCCAAAGAAGGCTGATGTTGCTCATCGTTTGGCTCAGTGCGCTCTTGGTGCTCACTATAAGAAGACTACAACCGAGTTCCGTTCGCCTGCTTATCGTTCGATGACTGTTGAGGGTAGCACTATTCGTGTACACTTCAAGAACGTTCCTACCGAACTCGTTCAGAAGGGCGAGGGCCGTATGAATGGTTTCCAAATCGGAGTTAAGGACCCCGAGAACGAGAAAAAGTTGATTTTCTCGTTGGCAGAGGCAAAGATTGATGGCAAGACTATCGTTGTTTCGGCAGAGGGCGTGGAGAATCCGGTTGCTGTTCGTTACTGCTTCAACGAGGATATGGGTAATGTCTTCTCGGCAGAGGGACTTCCTCTCGGAGCATTCCGTAGCGACAAGAATAACCGTTCGTTGAGCGCTCGTCCGTATGTAGAGAAGCCATCGGAAATTGCTGTTAAGTTTGAGGGTGAGGGTTTCACAAGAAGCACCTTCGCTGAGGGTTCGCACGTTTGGCCAAACCTCGAATATAAGTTTAGCAACGAGATGCCTAAGGAGTTTGAGGGTTTCGAAGTGCTTACATGCAACACTGTTGACAAGAACACGGTGTCTTTGAGTGGTACAATTACCGCAAAAGCAGATGGTAAGATTTATGTTCTTACCACCAATCATGGCGTAGTTCGCAAGAATGGTTGGAGACTCTTGACCTCTACATGGACTCGCATGTTGAAAGCAAATGGTAAGAAGTGGGGTACCATATATGTTGCCGAGCGCGAGGTTAAGGCTGGCGAGGTTGTAGAGTTGCCAAGAGGCAAGAAGTATCAGTATGGCGCAATGTTGCTCGCAAAGACAATCGAGTATTAATATTGCTTTATTATAATTTGCAAAGAAGCTGTCTAACAAGGTGATTTCTGCGTTGTGCTTGCCCTCAAAATGCTCATTTACGCCGAGTAAACTCCGCTTTTTCGGGCTTCGCAAGCCTTGAAATCCCTCTTGTTATATAACTTCTGACAAAATTGGGAGTGTCTAAAAAACTTGTTAGACACTCCCTTGTTTATTTTGGATTTGAGACTATGGCTATTTTGTCCGCCACTTTTTGAATGGACACTTTGCAAGGAAGGAGTTGTAGAAGCACCTTTCGCCCGTAACCTCATCTCCACACCAATTGGGTAACACAACCACTTCGTCTCGGCTCGCTAACTCCACTTCGGCGATGATAAGCCCCTCGTTGTCGCCCCTGAACTCATCTATCTCGAAGGTGTGACCTCCGTATTCGACAAGGTGTCGCACTTTATCCACAACGCTTGAACAGCGGTGCAGCAAGCGTTCGGCAACAGAGCGAGGAATCTCTCGTTCAAATTCAAAGCGACTCAATCCTCCGTCACGACTTTTACTTTTGAAGGTAAGAATACCTTTGTCGTCACATATTCGCACACGGGCAGTTACTCGCCGACTGCACAAATAGCCCTGTGCGATACGCATCGAGCAATAAACCTCCTTGCGCCACGACTCGTTAGCAATAAGATATTTGCGCTCTATCTCCTGCATTTTCCTATCGTGAAGCGACCTCCTTCGAGTCGTCTGCAATAACACCTTTTGAGTCCAAAGCCCAAGTGCCTTTGACACGCATCACCTGCTCTATAATATCTCGCACAGCACCTGCGCCTCCCTTATATTCGGAGATGTAGGTGGCAGTTTGCAACACCTCGCTGCATGCGTCTGCCGGTGCAACCGGAATACCCACATAGCGCAAAACCTCCAAATCGGGAATATCATCACCCATATAGATAATGTTTTCACGCTTTGCACCTGTCTTTGCGATGAAATCATCAATCGCAGCAATTTTATCCATACAGCCGAGATACTTATGCTCTATGCCGAGGCGATTCATTCGGCTCTCCAATGTCTTGCCGAAACCACCCGAGATAACACCTATTTTGAGCCCGTGTTTTACGGCATACGCCAAGGCGTAGCCATCTTTGGCGTAGTACTTACGAATGAAATCTCCATCGGCTAACGGTATGATGCCGCCATCGGTCATAACACCATCAACATCAAACACAATAGCCTCTACATCGGCTAATAACTCTTTGAAATTTTTACTCTTTTGCATATATCTTCACTTATTTTGTCATAAATCTCCTTTGTCAGTTGCTTGTCCGCCAACATCTTGCGGTGGCGTTCAAGAGTCTGTGTGTCACCTCGGCGGGCAGGTCCTGTCTGTGTTGCAGCGGGATTTAGTACCCCTACCGCCTTCTCTGCCGTCTCCTCTATTACCGGAGCGACAATGTCAAACGGCAATCCTGCACTCGCCAATACCTCGGCAGCATTGGCATACATGGCATTTGCAAAGTTGCAGGCAAAGACACCCGACAGATGTATCACGGCACGGCGTGCGCTATCTGCCATCTCAACTTTTGAGGTTAGACGGTGTGCCACCTCTTTAACGGTTTGTAGTGCGTGGTCGGTTGCACCCTCCAAAAAGATATAACCCTTCGTGAAATCGACCTTGCGACCAACCGAAAAGGTTTGGAAAGGGTAGAACACTGCACGATGAGTGTGCGGTGCAAGAGCGTCAATTGAACAACACCCTGCCGTGTGCGCTACAACAGCATTTTGAGGTATATGCAAAGTTTTTGCACACCCTTCTACTGCGTTGTCGCTCACCGAAATAAGGTATAAATCTGCCTCTGCAAGCGAGGTGTTGCTCCACTTTGTATTTGCCAACTCTGCAACCTTGCGACCTCGCTCCTCGTTGCGGGCAAATATTTGAACAAGGTCCAAGCCTTCCGCCTCGGCTATCGCTTGCGCTAACGACTCCGCCACATTACCACTTCCAATAACTACAACTCTCATATTTTTAGTTGAATTTTATTGCCAACAATTTTGTTCCTACGGTTGTGAAACACCACTTTTCGGTACCACCCTCCGAGCAGCGATAACGCTTGCATATCTCGGCATTCGAAAGCGGAAAATTGCGGCGATAAATCTCCGCCTTCACACCCTTAATCACTCGCTTAAACGCACTATCAATGTTGTATATTGCCTCAATCTCGAAAGTTCGCCCCAAAACTCCTTCGGGTCGCTGCTCCGAAAGTGCTACGCCATTGTTCGACCAAACATCGCTCTTGCCGTTAAATGCCGAAGCGACCATTCGGGCATGTTGCAACGACACATCTGGCAGGGTAATATAGCGATAACGGGAGAAATTTGTGGGTATGCAACTCCATTGCACACCACCTCTATCCTCTGCTCTACACGAAAATTTACCAATGCCAATCGCCACAGCAGAGAGTCTTTGTCCCTCCGAGCCATCAATATAGATATTTACCTCTTTTGCCTCGCCTCCAAGCGATACACACTCCACCGAGCAGTTGCCAAAAAGGCGAAACGCCTCATCAACATCAAACAACGGAGAGCATTTTACACAAATTCGCTCCGCAATCCTTTGCAAGGTTGGCATAAGAGCCACCACATTGGGCGAACAATCCTCCAAACGCACCAACTTTTCACCCTTTGCTCCTCGCCTGTCGGGGTCCGAAAAGCACCAATCGAAGTGTTCGGTAGAGCCTGCGAGGAACTCCTCTGCCGAAGCGCAAATAACCTCGATATTGTCGGCTCCGAGCCTTCTGAAATTCTCCCTTGCTATGGCTGCCACACCCTCGTTGCGCTCGATAGTTACAACCCTGCGAAATCGTTTCGATAGAGCGAGAGCATCAACCCCCAAACCGCAAGTCAAGTCGAGAACACTATCACCCGAAAGCTCCTTGCGCTCGGCACACTCCTCGCTCGAAGATTGTTCGTAGGCAAGAGTCGGCACAATCGCTCGTGCTGCATAATAGGAGGGTAGTTTTGTGCGAGCCTTTTGCAGATTTTTGACCTGTGTGGCAACAACCGAGGCGTATGGCACACGCCTATCGAGGGCGATATCGGTTGGTTTGCGACCAATATTCTCCTCTATCGCCCGGCGAACCTCCTCGCTGCACAATATCTCTATCTCCTCCCTGCTAAACATCTCTGCAAAGTTATAAATTATCCCTCAATTTTCGGTGTTTTTTCCTGCTTTGGTAGCTGCCACAATAAAAGAGTTACCACCAAAAATACTCCATATATCAACCACATTGCCCATTCTGGAATGGTCATAATAAAGTGCCCATAGGGTAGCGATGCCGCCCACTCGACAATCTGGTTTTGCCACAAGGCAGCGTACTCTGCTATTATCGCCGTGAATGGCAGAGCAATTGCCACAACCCCTGCCAAAACCACAATGTTGGCAAGCAGAATTACCGCCGGATTTATCAAAATACCTACAAGTGAAACCGTTGAGAATGTATTTGCTACGAGTGGCATTGTAGCCAGTGTCGAGGCGATACCGACAAGCATAATACCGATGATTGAGTTCAAGAACTTAAATCGTGTCGCACAAACCCGATATAGCGGCATAGCCCACAAGATAATACCCGCCACAGCGATAAACGAGAGTTGAAACGAGATGTCAAACAGCAGATGTGAGTTGAACGCCAACATCACAAAGGCGGTTCCGGCCAATATATTGACACTTGTGTACTCCCTCAAAGAGGAGAGCGAGAATTGTAAAAACGAGAACATTATCGCTGCTCTGACGGCACTTGGCGACATGCCACACAACCAAACATAGAGCCAAATCAGCGCAACCGCCAAGATGGAGCGTGCGATATTTCCATAGCGCAATAAAACCATCGGCAAGAGCAGGATATTTATCAGCATAAAGGCTATTCCGATATGTAAACCCGACACGGCAAGGAGATGTGATGCCCCACTTGCCGAGTAGTTTTGGCGCAATTCGCTCGAAATCTCACTTCGTTCACCCGTAGTCATTGCCAAGACAACAGCTCGTGCGTCACCCTCTGCCATAGCCCCTTGCAGTCGGGATACGGCTCGGTCATGAAGCGTTCTACGCTCGGTAGGGGAGTATTCGTAGATGGTGTTCTGATTTATCGAAATCGAGCCTATAAAGCCTCGATGTTGCATCAATTGTGCATACTGTTTGCGGTCGGCACGAAATGGGCGAATTGGAGTCGTCAGGAGCAATCTGTCACCCGCCTTGAACTTTGTCAGCGAATCGCCCCAAACAACCACCTTGCTACCAACAAGCGATAAATCCGCACTCTCGGAGATTTTTGCTTCGGCAGAGGTGTAACCCTTGCGTTCGACCGAGGTGGTTTCGACCGCAATCAACATCTCAACGGGAGTATCGTAGATAATGTTGCTACGATATGACAATGAGTGCAGGAGTGCTCCGACCGAGAAAATCATCACAACGATAGCGCAGTTTTGCCACCACTTCGAGAGCGAAACAACCCCCACCAGCGATACTACGCAGGCGAGGAATAACAACCATATAGGCAAGAGAACTTTCTCTGCAAAAAAGATACCCATGACGAATGGTACAATGACCACCGCCATAGGTATCTTTGATATTAGTTGTGTGAATCCTGCCGACATATTGTTTGCGATAACTATCCACAAAGATAGTTATTTATTGTCAAAATCCACAATAAATAGCTCCCAACCGTGCCAAACCTCCGACATATCGGCTTTTACACCATTCTCAACCTCCGACATTGCCGCTACAACTGCCGTCATTGTTGCCGCATCGGTGGTCGAAATCTTCTCATCGGGGGAGAGGTGTGTCGTGTGTGTTACACGGCGTATATAGTTGTCAGTGTGGTTTTCGATGGGTGGGGCATAGCGATTTATCATCTGTCGCAGAGTGTGGCAACCATGCTTTTTGGCATAAGTGTGCAACAATACAAACATCGCTCGATAGCCCCATTCGACACTCTCGAATTGACGGAACGCCGTATCACTGCTCTCTGCTTTTTCGCCTTTGTAGCGGAACGAGCCAAGGCGAATGTTGCCGGGGTTGTTATTTCTTAGTCCTCTGCTCATCTTTGTCGGGTTCGTTGTCATAATCTCCAATCTCTCGCTCGACCTTTCGTTTTACATAGTTGCGCAGCCACTCGAAGAGTTTGGCATCGCTCAAAACCGAGGCGTTCTCCAAAAAAGACCACATCTCCACACCGCAGATTGCTCCGGCAATAATTCGGGTAAGGTTGAGCATCATAAAGTCGAGAATACACGACTCAATAAGCCAACTCATCGCTATTGTCAGCATCACGAATCCCGCCTTGCGAATTGTGCGCCAAGCTTCGTGCGAAGAGAAGTACCACGCCTCACCCCTCTGCTTTGCTTCGCAACGGGAGGCGATAACACCCGTTACGAAGTCAATGAGGATAAATGATAGAGCGCACAAAACCACCGGTTTTATTGGAGCAAAGAGAGCCGCCAAACCGAGAATAGCCCCATTAGCGCATCTGTACATAGCCTCCATTGATAGAACATTTTTGCATGGCATCGTGACTTGCGTCATAACCTGGAAATTGCGATGCGTTTCTCTTCAAGTAGTTGGATAATCGCTTCAATAGAGCATGGCGGCGGTGACACAACGAACTTTGCAACGCTTGTGTTGTGGTGCGTATAGAGGTGTCACTACGAGCCGATGACGGGATATAGAGTCCACCTTGTCCGGTGCGAACATTCAATGCTGGTTGAATCATTGTTCGCACCGCCATAGCGAGCGCAGGTGCGACATAGTCGTTAAGAAGTGTTCTTTGAGCGCCATTAAGCATCTCTTCACATAACTGCGCTCCCACCACAGGGATAATGTATTGCTCTGTTGCCGAAGCGATGTCAGAATCGAGGACAACTTCGGGCGACAGATACTCGCCATCGCCGAAAGCCAACGAAATAACTTGTTCATTTGTAATCAGATTTTTCATAAATTCAACAATAGATTAGATGTTTTGTCTGCCGACTAAGCCCCTATCTCCGACAAGAACAGTTGCTGTTGCTCGTCATTCTCGTCATACTCCAAGCCGTCCATCTTTCGGGCCTCCCAAACCCTCATATAGGCGGGTTTGGTGCGAGTTGGAGGGCGGTTGATGATTTCGAGCGAGGAGCAGTCAATCTGTAAAATCTTGGAGATGGCATGAACGATTGGCTCCAAAAGTTCACTCTGCTCACCGAGAATTACGGTGTTGAGTGCCACCTCGTATTCGTGCAGGATACGCTCGGCACTAAATCCTGTCGAGTAGTCCAATCCGCTTAATGAACGAAACCACGAGTGCGCCACTACGATATCACTTGTCGCTTGGTCGTGCAAATCCTTCCAATCGCCGTCATTCTGCGACTCGATAGGGATAAATCTCGAATTGTCGTCAGAACTTTCGTCACGAATTACAAACATTACCTGCCCGGGTTTGCCGGCAAAACGTTGTTCTGCCATGCGCGCTAACTCGGCAGCCTCCGCCTCGTTATCCACCGCATTGTCAATCATCATCACACCCGAAAGCTGGAAGGAGTTGTCCAGACGGGCAATGTTCCAACGGTCTGTTTTGTAGGCAATTGCCGAAACATTCATTCCGGCGATGTACTGAGGAACACCGTAGTGTTCGAACATCGGCTCATAATCCTTGTAGTGGATTATTGAACGCAAGGTGCCATCGGATTGCTTCTCAAATTGAGGATAGAGGGGTAGCGAATGTGCCTCGTTTGCTCTAAAATGGTGCCAATCATGGTGTAGCAGAATATGTTGCGAATCCTTGGCTACTCGACAGCGCGTGGCGTCTTGGTGGTGCAATGAAAGGAAGGTGTGCTTCTCGTCTGTTATCACCTCCAAGAAGGCGTTGCCGAAGAGCGACTTGTCGAATGCCAATTTATTCAGCACCTGTCGCAACGATTCGCCATCTCCGTTTGCTCGTTTTACGATGTTGGCAAGCAAGGGTACTGAACTATCAAAGTTAAAACCTTTACCCGATATGTAATCCGCCTTGTCATTGATGATGCGGCGATGTGCTGTTGAGTGTCTTGACAATACAGCCAACGCTTCGGGCATGTTGTTGTCTGTACCCCAACGCCAGAACTCTTTACTCTCTACTTTTGTGCCGGAGAGAGCATACAACGAGTCGGCGTTGTTGTGTGTGGTGGTGCAGATTTTACTTTTTGTCTTTGCTTTCTCTTGTGTCATACAATATAGGTGATTATATGATTATAAAATGTTTGGCGAAAATGCCGTGTCGTGTGCGATAAGTCGCAGCGTAACACTTGGAATATCGTGTGGACTATTACCGGATGTTGAAGTTAGCGATTCGAGCCTTATCGGTTGTTCGTTCTCGAATAGGGCGGAGTATCCGGCAAGGAGCCGGCGACCGCTACACAGCGATATCACGGCTACAAATCCCTCGAAAGAAGCCCTTTCGAGAAAGTCATCAGAGAGCCATTCGGAGGCATCGTTGATGTCTGCTACAAGGTGTAGTAGGTGTGAAATTCGGGTTACTCCATGTGTTGTTTCGGAGCTCTCTGTGTAGTAGGAGGAGTCTTCCAAAAGGGGAACTTCGACAGCAACACCTGAGAGTTCAACCTCGCAGCCTTCGCTCGAAAAAAGAGCAGCAACCACTGCATCGGCAGGGTAGAGAGCAACACTCTCTACCCCTCCGATAGGTTTACTCTTCGACAAAACCATCAGTGATTTCGACTCCTTGGTCAAATATTAACGCTGTTATGAGGTCATCATCTGCGATAGTCACTCCGGCAAGGAATACTACACGCTGACGATTCTCCATCTCGTCAGGATTGTACCACATACGAATCTCCTTCTCCGGAGAGTCTGCGGTGTTGAGAGCCAAGACGAGATTTCGGCGGTCGGTGAGTACGCAGAACGATTTAGCTCGATTGACTTCGTACTGTTTAACCGGAATCTCAATAACAGGGATACCATGGTAGTACAAGCCCTGACGACCATTTACAAGGTGCTCGGCATTGTTCGACAAGCCCCTGTAATCCAAGAAGAACTGGTAGGCGTCATAGATATCTGAACTTACGAAGAATGCGAGATTGCCCTCCGAAGATAGAGCACGAAGCTCGTCAGTAGCACTTGCCCAGGTGTCGTAGAAGACCTTGCAGATACTCATGCTCTCCGGCTCGCTATAAATCTGAATTGATGAGAGGGGCTTCTCTATCTCTTTGATGTCGATGATTTTGCGAAGGAAACCGCTGAAAGCGATGAAGTTCGACAAATCTCCGGTATCATCGCCAAACCACATTGTGGCGTAGATGCTCTCAACAATAGCACGGCGGAAGAGTTCTGTTTCTGCCTTTTCGAGGTCTGTGCCACTCAAATCTCCGAGATTAACATCTGCCGAGTTTGTGAGCATCTCATAGATGGTCGAGAAGTAGGTCTCTGCCGAGTAAGACGACTCTGCTTTCAACTTCGACAAGACAATCTCTTTCTGAGTCATTGTTGCCGAGGAGCCACCCTGCCAACCCGATGAGAACTCTTGAAGAATGTTGTTGTGGTGTGCAAACATTGGAACATTTGTTGGGATAGGCATGTTGTAGAGGATTCTAATGCCCAACTCTTCTGCCGATTTTCCGCAGAATGACGGACGGAAAAAGAGGTTCTCAACATCATTTACATTGTAGGTCTTTGAATTTTCGATAATCATAATTTTTTCTGTTTTTAATAGTTGTTTTGTTTTTTTGTTTACGTGGTTGTTTTTTCAGACTCTTCTGAATTTTAGGTGTTGCAGGTCCTCTGCGTATGCCAAAGCGTTGGCAGAGGTGGGAGCTCCTTCGAGCGAGGGGTCTTCACACATGGAGGTTTTGGTCCCTTTGACTCCGTTCTGTCCCTCCTCGAATGCAATGGAGGAGGTTGTCGGGAGGTTGTTTTCGGGCAGATGTAGAATGTTTATATCTGCAATGGGTGCGTCAATCTCTCGCTCTTTGCCGTTTGAGGTAGAGAACCAGCCCTTCACTTTGTCGATGATACCGGTCTGTTTCGAGCCCTCCTCAACCCCGATAATAGTGTCGGCAAGACCGGCTTCAACCACCTCTTCGGGAGTGAGCCACCTGCCTCGACCACTATTTTGCTCCATCAACACCACAAAACCCTCCTTCTCCCTACCTGAGCGCATGGCGTAGAGAGAGGCTATTCTGTCGTCTGTCTTTTTGAGAAGGTCTATGCGTTCTACAAGGTCGGTGGCATTTCCTTCGATGCTGCTGCTCGACATGTGTACGAGATAGAGAGCCGAAGAGGCTATCTCTCGACACCCCTCGCCGGCGGCTTGTGCAATGATGGTCGCTGCCGAGGCGGTATAACCGTAGCAACGGGTTGTAATCTTTGCATCGAGAGCCACGAGCGATTCATAAATAAGCAGAGCGTCATTTACATCTCCTCCCGTAGAGCGAATATTTACGACCACCTCTTTGGCTTGGATATTGCCGATTTTGTCGAGTTCTTCTCGTAGTCGTTCGTAGGTTGCAACGCTGTGTGAGGAGTCCGAAAACTGCTCGTTCTCCGGTACACCGATTACCCCCTCGATGTCGATTGTGCATACGGAAGCGTCGTTTGTGATTTTAATCTCTGTTTTCATTCTTTTGTTTTTACTCTTTGTTTTTTTGAAAGATTCTCATTTTTGATACACCACAGCCCGTATCTTTTCGTAGGAGCACCCCAACTCCTCGGCAAGTTGTGTTATTGCACGAACTTTGCTCTCTCCGGCTCGCACCCGATGTTCTACCTCTTTTCCGATGTAGAGTCGTTCGAGGGCTTTTTGGTTGAGGAAGCCCTCGTTCCACATCTGCTCAATGGCAACACCGATGCTTTTATGTCCGATTTGGTTCAATAGAGAGTTTATGAGTTTTTGCCTGTTTTTCATCTTTTCAATCGTTAAGTTCTCGCTCAAAAGAGCATCGTACAATATTACTGTCGGTGTCCCAACTCTCGACCTTTGCAAGGCGAAATAGCGAACTCTCCCCCAAAACATTGAAGCGGAATCTGCTCCGCAGAGATGGTTTCGTACCATCAGCCGTAAAGAGAGTTGCCATCTCGGCCGTTGTGAGGTAGAGGTCGAGGGTTACGAGGTGGCTGTTGCATTGTCGCAGAAGCATCGGGTGGTAGTAGCGGCTCAACCCCTCCACTCCGTTGCGCTCCTCGAAACATAGATTTATGCTCTTCTCGTCCAAGAAAGCGGCATACGGGTAGCTGTTCAGGCGAGAGGTAGCACCCCAACTCTCACCTTCTGGCAGCGCTTGCAACCCTTTGTAGCAGACGATACGAGGTGTAAATATCCCCATATTCTCCCCATTGGAGTCAATATCTCCCACCTGTAAAATCGAGGCAGATGGCGCACACCCTACGATGTTGGCAATGTTGAGGGTAGTAGTGAAGAGTTTGTTGCCTTTTGTTTGGGTTGAGCGGGTTGTGCCATAGAGAGGGTTGCGCATGCTCCATCTTCCGAGGGTTGTGTTGTTTTCGATGTTGAAGGAGTTTGTGGCTTTGTCGTCATTGAGGTATGTCAGAACAAAGTTTTGCGGCATGCCTAAACCCAAATCTGATATTGCAACTCCATTCAAAACATCTACACGACCACTCCAATCTACCTCCTCGCCATCTTCATAAAACGCCTCCAATGGCTCAATGTGTACCTCTTTGCGAGTGCGGTCGGTGTAGAATACGAGGTTAAACATCTCTCCGAGCGCATCTAACAGCTCAATTTGGCGAATATTGCGAGGGGCAATATCTTTGAACTTCAAGTTTGAGTCGTAACCGGGAACATTTGTGAAGTATGGGCGCAAAGATGTACCTGTTCCGACTATCAATCTCATGCCCGCATCGGCACCCCCGAACCAAAATTTATCCAAGACAAGGCTCTCACCAGCTGCAACATCTTGTGGTGCAATTCTGAAATCCATTTCAACATCTACCATTCCGCACTCTTCGATATAACCGGCATACAATGCCCAATCACCACTATATTTCTTCCATGCATCATCGCTGCCGTCACGATAGTAGAGGTTTGTCGAGGCGAGATTTGTCGCAGGGGTTGTGATAATTGTTGAGCGAGTAGACCAGCTTCCTAACGACAGAGTCAAGTTGTCCGTTTGTGTGGCTGAGAGTTGATATTGCCGTCCTTCCACATGGTCGAACACCAAGGCTCGGTATTGCGTGTTCGGGGTTGTTTTACCTCGAAAATCTCTACATGTATTGGCGAGCGAAACCTCTATGCGCTCTCCGTGCAAACCCTCTACAACATCAAATCCCGTAAATTGCTCTCTCGAAAGAATCTTGTACTCGGTTGTATATTCGAGATGGAGGAGGAATCCCGCCTTAACCGATACTTTTGGGGTGAAACAGATGTTGCCGGCGCTGTTTTTCGAGAAGGAGTTGTGGTTGCAAAATGTGTCATACATCACCTCTCCACTGCTGTCTGTTGCCTCAGGATTGGCAGTATCAACAATCGAACCTATGGAGTGTTCTGCGAAGGCGGTAGAGGTATAAACTCTTCCCATAAAGTCTGCCGAGGCACTGCCTGCTGCTGCTCGGCGAGCAAAGAAGTCGCACCTCTCCTTGGCGTAGGAGTTGTTGGTACGAGCGTAGTCGCCACTCATGTAGAGTGAGTGGGCAAACTCGCTGTCGAAGAAGTTGCTGTGCAGTGTATACCCCGACTCTGCAAACATCGCTTTTACCATCTCGGCAATCGACACAAATGGGTGGTAATCATCGGTTAGCATGATGCGTTCTGTCGGAAGCGCCGAGGAGGAAGAGGTGTGAGGAATGTAGCCTCCTCGATATACCGGCAGGAAACGCACAGCCTGCTCTCCTCTCCAAGATGATTCGATAGTACCCAAGTTGAGTTTTGCCGAGAATGGAATCTGTAAATCGGAAAGATGGCCATATACAAGCGACTCAATCCACTCGGCGCCCCCCTCCGAGATGCGAATTTTGTAACCACCGCCCAACTCTCTGTTTACGGTTGTGGAGAGGAGGTATGCGGTACCGCCAAATATCTCAACTCCATCTTTTTCGATTCGTGCCGTATGGTGCTCCATATTGAAGCGTTGCGTGGCGTATAGGTCGCACGATGCACCGAAAATGGTGTCGTTGTTTGGGGTGGTTGGCAACTCCAATTCGATACTTCTGCCACTTCTCCCTCCCTCAGCTTTTGTCAGTTTGGTGATGTCGAAACCAATGGGAATGGTTGGTAATTGGTTAATATCACACCTGCGCCCGTCAATCCACAATGTTACCATACTCGTTCCTCCTCGTTTAGTGTAGAGATGTCAATACGGATGCAATCGGGCTCGCCTAATAGGTTTTGTTCGGAGGCGGAAGATACAACCTCTACCCTCTCCAACTTGTCACCACACACTCTCCACGCCTTTGTCGAGGAGATTATCTGCGCAAGTGCCTCAATCGTAGCAGATGGCTCAAATCGTGAAGTAAGAGAGTGGGTATGTGTTGTGCGACATTGTGTAGTCTGCACACCATCAATGGTGTGAATTGCGCTCCTCTCTACGGAACGTTTTGCCTTGTGTGATACAGGGAACGAATAGCGCTCAATTGAGCCTTTGTCGGAGAGCCATGCCAATCGTGTGGCAGTTTTGAGTGGGGGTGTTACATGGTAACGCAACGAGCCAAACGCCTCGCCTTCACAACGCAGAACAATCTCCAATGTGTGAATGTTGGTGCCGAAATCCTCGGTTGAGATTGTGAGAATGTTTGTTCCTGTCGTTGCGTGGTGTTCGAGGGTGATTTGCTCTCCGGTATCAGCCGTTATCTCCGCAGTGATATTCTTCTCTTTTTCCGAGATAAATAACACCTCATCACACTCTCCGTGTGCGATTCGGCGAGAGTTGGGCATTGTAGAGATAATCGTTGGGTTTTCTTCCACTTCAATATTGTTTACCGATATGGTAATCACCTCTGACTCAACACCATCTACTCGGATTTTGTAGTATGCACAGGGTGCGCCCGAAATGGCTATGCAAAACTTTTGCATAGGTTTATACTCCTCAAATTGGGGCAGATATGGGGCGATATTAACCGTTGCAGATGCAACTTCACGAAGTTGTTGTGTGGCAACAACCTCCAAGGTAGACGAATCGATAACCTCAACCACAAGGTTGGTGGGCGTAGTACCCTCGGTGTCGATATTGAAGTAGATGCCTTTGCGAATAGGCGTAAAATCGTTGGATAATTTTGTTATTTTCATTGTGAACTACATGTTTAAGTTAGAAGATGGTTACCACCTTAGCCTCTGCTTTGATGGTGATAGCGCCGTGAGTATCAACTTCGCTACATGGAACAATGGTGAGTTCTTCGACAACTGCCACATGCTCATTTTGCGAGAGTTCGACAAAGATGTTCATCGCCTGCTCCTCCATTGTGGAGAGGGAGGAGTTTCGCTCTTCGGGGCTCTGTTTTGCCCCCTGTTTGGCAAGGGTTAGTGACACATTGTAGGTTATTCGTCCATGTTTTCGTCCCTCCAAAGATGAAAATTCGGGTTGAGACATAAAGGCGGCAGGATAGCGACAGACGGTGGTCGGGTAGTACGCCTTGTCACTTAGTTGAAAGTTGTAGCCGCACTTCGATACCAACCCCTCTATCGCACTGCATAATAATGTGCGATTCATAGGTTAAAAATGTTGTTAAATGTGTTAATACTTTGTTAGTGGCTGTCGAAAACACATCGAAACTTACGAGTAAACAGCCTTGTGTGTTGTTGAAAAGGTTTTTAACAATCGAGAATCGTGTGTTGAAAACCTTGTGTCGATAGACGCCGATTGACGGTGCAAATATATAATCTGAAAATAGGGTTTGTCAAGAGTTTTGTGAAAAAAATTCTAAATTTTTTATAAAAGAATTCATATAAACAACTCAGCAATAAAAGGTTGTGCCTCCACAGAAAAAATCACTTTTTCTAAAAAAAATACCCACATGAAGTACACTCTGTACAAAATTTGCTTATCTTTGCGCAGATAATGGCTCGCAAAAAAGAGCCGAACATGTCAAATTAAAGGTCTGCGAACAATGGACGATGGCAGTAAACGCAAAAATAACAGCCGTGTCGTATTTGAATACGATACCGTTCATCTATGGACTTCGACACCACGCTAATCTCGGTGCCGAATTACTGCTTGCGCCCCCTGCTACATGTTATCAAAATTTTGTTGAAGGCAAAGCCGATATTGCGCTTATGCCCGTTGCAATGGTGCCATCTTTGCCTGATGCAGAGATAATTACCGATTACTGTATTGGCGCCATTGGTAGCGTTCGCACGGTGGTTGTAATGTCGAATACCCCTATCGAAAAGGTGCGCCGCATCTATCTCGATGCACACTCCAAGACCTCGGTACAACTCTGTGGCTTCCTTGCCAAGAAGTTGTGGCATATCGAGCCGGAGTGGGTGGCAATGGAGGAGTACGCCATTCTCGACCATGCCGAGGAGGGTGATGCCTTCCTGCTTATTGGCGATAAGGTTTTCGATAATGAGGGCAAGTTTGCCCACACCTACGACCTTGCCGAGGAGTGGCAGAAGGCAACAAAGATGCCGTTTACATTTGCTGTATGGGTGGCCCGCAAGGGTATGCCGTACGAGGTGCGAGATGAGTTGCAGGCGGCGTTCACATTTGGCGTGGAGCATATCTACGAGGCAATTCTCGAAAGCGACTACGCCGACCGAGAGTATGCCTACGACTATTTGACTCGCAACATCGACTTTTTGTTCGATATACAGAAGCATAACGCACTCAAAAAATTCTGGGACTACGGCTTAAAGATTGAGCCGAAGGTCAATCCCGGTTGAAGGTAATCTAATGTGTTCGGGCTCTTGACAAAACTTCCACCGAGCACACTTTTACATCAAAAATCGAAGTTAAACCTATGAAACCACAGGGTTTCTTAAAATGGAAAAGAGATGATTACAATCTACTTGAAGCAATACAACAAGATTATTCGAAATGCCGACACCGAACTCTTCGATGACCTCGGCTTTGATGATATTCTCTGGATTGATATGGTGCAGCCGACTATTAAGGAGCAGAAGGCTGTCGAGAATTTTATGGAGATAAGCCTGCAAACCAAGCAGCAGGTTGAGGAGATTGAGTCCACCTCCAAATACTCCGAGAGTGAGAATGCCATAATTTCGAACTCGAACTTCTTTGTCCCTACGGGTGACAGTTTCGAGGTTGAGCCGGTGTCGTTTATCCTCTCGAATGAGGGTGTTTTGGTTTCGGTGCGAAATGCCGATATGCGCACGTTTCGTGAGGCGGAGAAGAGATTGCAGATGAACTACCGTAGCTTCTCGACAGGCTATCACATTCTTATTTCACTGCTCGAAGTGCGTATCGACTTCGATGCCGACCTTGTCGAGATGGTAGGTCGTCAAGTTTCGTCACTCTCGAAGAATATCAGCAAGGAGGAGTCTATCGACAAGGCGGTAATCCACCGCATCAACACCTTGCAGGAGCGCACGATGATTTTGCGAGAGAATATCTTCGACCGTCAGCGTATTTTGTCGGGTATATTGCGTAGTGAGCGCTTTCCGAATGATATCTATCCTCGCTTGCAGTTGATGATTAAGGACGTTAATTCGTTGATTTCGCACACCGACTTCTCGTTCCAGCGATTGGACTATATTCAGGACTCGGCACTCGGTCTTATCAACATCGAGCAGAACGAGGTTGTAAAGATTTTCTCGGTGGCAGCCGTGGTCTTTCTGCCGGCAACCTTGGTGGCGAGTATCTACGGAATGAACTTCCGCATAATGCCGGAGTTGGAGTGGGTATATACCCTGCCAAACGGCTGGGATTTGCCGTTGGGCTACATCTTTGCGTTGGGCTTGATGGTTTTGGCATCGGGATTGACTATGGGCTATTTCCGCTACAAGAAATGGCTCTAAGATAAGTATATATAGAGGGTGAAATATTCTCTAAAACTCTCCCTGAAAAAGGGGGAGTTTTTTGTTATAAGTCACCCACACTCCACCCCATTAAGCGAGCAAAGTAAGCGCCCCTATTAAAGATATTAGGCCCCCGGTAAGCAGTCGCAGACTGCGCCCCTATAACCCCTATAACCCCCTACTATTGGGAGTGCCTAAAAAATCAGACCGAGCGGAGATTTCTCCCCGCTCGGTCCTTCAAAAAACCCTATATTATTGCATGATGAATAGGTCTTAGTAAACAAATTCGTCTTCTACGGTACCGAAGTCCGAGAGTTGCGAACTTGCGTTGTAACCATTCTCGGCTACAACCTCATAAATATTAACCTCAGGAGCAGAATAGCTCAAAATCATATTTTTCTTCATAATAAAAATTCAATTTTAATCAATTATACACTTCTGTTCCTATTTATTAGTTTGCAGCCGGAGTGTAAACCGGAACTGCAGGCTTAGCGGTGAGCCGCTCGCAACCATCACCTGTTGCAACATCCTCGGCTACAGCAGCACTATATATGTAGTTAAACCAGTTGTCTGCAGTGACATCAGTGTAGTAAGGGTTAGTAACCGTGATAGGGTCACCACCGTTAGCGTCTTCCTCCTCGGTTGTAGTCGCTGTGAAAGCAATCCTACCACCAACCTTACAATTTGTTGCCTTGGTAGCGTCAGCACGAGCGATACCCATAATCATACCGACCTTGCCTTCCAAGCCGATAGCCTTGATATCGCAATAGCTCTGGCAATCTGAAATAGGTGCAGCAACAGAAGCAGCAACGCCACCAATTTTGTAAGTAACAGCAGTTCCGCTAAATTCAATATCACCTAAGTTCAAGAGGTTATTGCAAGCGGTTACCTTATCAGCAGCTAATCCACTTGCACCTATAACACCTCCAACTCCATAGATACCGGAACCGGATTTACCGTTTCCTGGTACATTTCCAGAACATATAATTTTAGCATCATTATAGCAATAGGTGATTGTTGCAGCAGCCGATTTACCATTATAATAACCTATAACACCGCCTACATAAACATTGATACTTGCAGTGTCTCCAGTGGCTGAGCCTACGGTGAGTTGACCGTGGTTCTCACAATAAGTAATAGTGCCGAGACTATATGGATAACCTACAATACCACCTGCGTAGAGATAATTGTATTTGCCGGCGGTCTGTTTAACAGCGCCGTTGTTCTTACAATATGAGATAACAGCCGCTGCGGCAGATGTACCACCCACGATACCTGCGAGTCCCATATTTGAAGTCATTGTACCTGTCGACAATATTTCTGCGCTTGCAAGGTTCTCACATTGCGTGATAGTTCCACCATTGTTTGCATAACCAACAATACCTCCTACTCCTGACTCACCACTTGCTGTTACATTGTAGAGCACTTTGCCACCATTCTTGCACAACTTAACCTCATCGGTTGCAGCACGAATTGTTCCGCATACTCCGGCTAAGTCTGTACGACCTAATGACTTTGCATGGCTCTCAATATCGCCATAGTTCTCACAAGAAATAACTTTACCATTACCACTGTACGAAACGCCTAAAACACCTGCAACATGAGTACGGTAGTGCTGACCATCGCCAGAGAAACCGCTATCGCCACTCTTTTTGACAGGGGCATAGTTCTTACAAGATGTAATGGTTGCTGCACCTGCGCTATATCCCACACAACCGGCAATAGCATTTGCGGAAGGAGCTTTACCTACTGTAACAGCACCCTTGGTAGCATCAATTACACCCGCCTCGCTAATATAGCCGTTTGTACAAGAACTCATAGTAAGAGCTCCAGCTGAACGTCCAATCAAACCGCCAACATAATAGCGATAAGAATCTTTGGCTCCGGCTGTTTGGTCGCCCAAAGTAATAGTTCCTGTATTGATAGAGTTCTTGACCTCGGTAGGTTTAGCTACGCTCTTGTGTCCTATAATACCGCCTAAATAGACATATGTTGTCGCAGTGCCATCATACTTCACATTACCCGAATTGTCACATCCATCCATTGAGAATGTCTTATTATTCTCATCATGGCCTACAACACCTCCGATGCAAGGACCCTGTGCAGTTCCGGAGAAGGTGACATCTCCAGAGTTATCGCAGTCTTTCATAACGATATTGTCATAGTTATTAATACCCATGATTCCACCGAGATAGAAATACTTATTCGCATCGTATGTGCCCTTAACTACGATGTCTCCACTATTGTTAACACGAGTAAGGTTGATTACATTGTCGCTATTCTCATTATAGTAAGGCTCGGCAACAATACCACCAATCTGAGCAGAATTGATTAGAGCATCGGATGTCGGTTCAACAGTGATTTTAGCCTCGTTAGCACAATCGGTAATGGATACTTTTGGAAGTACTGTAGTAGCAGAAATATAGCTAGTAAAACCACCAATCATATAACGACTACTCCAAGTGCCTGTTTTAACATCAATAGTACCGGTTGATAAGTTCTTGCAATTAGAAACCTCTCCCGTATAAATTGAGTAGAATACACCTCCCACATATAAACGAGCAGAACCTGTAGAAGCACCAATGCTGATTGGTCCGCTGTTAGTACACTCAGAAACAGTAGGGTATGTATCCTCAGTTAAGTAGGATACTCCATAAAACAATCCCATTATCATACTAGCTTCGGTAGGTTCAAGACCATCACCGATAGTAATTGCGCCACTATTGGTACAATTTGTAATACTATTGACATAAGCCAACTGCGATGCAATACCAGCCAAGTACGGTGATTTTGTAACCTTTGCACCAGTGGTAATGCTAATCGTAGCAGTATTGCTACAGTTTAAGTACGAAGTGTAAGATATATAACTTACAATACCCGCAGCACGCAAAGCAGCACACTCGCCATTGTGAGTAATAGCACCGGTATTGTGCAACTCCTCGCAGACTGTATCAGCAGAGATAGTCTCCAAACGACCGGTAATACCTGCAAGCAAAACATCGCCCGATGTCTTGCTATCCTTTGCGGTCGAGATTGCACCGGTGTTAGTACAATTCGAAATAGATACAAAGTCTTTCTCGTCAGTAGTACCATCGTTCTTACCGGCAATACCCGAGAGATACATATTGCCCTTCTGAGTAGCACCATCATAGGTAACATCGCCATTGTTGGTTACATGGTCGAATGTACAACCATTGGCAACACCTCCTACAACACCACCAACAGTCGAAGCAATGCTCTTGCTTGCCTCGCAAAGCGAAGTAATAGTGATATCGATGTCGTTGGTACAATTAGTTACAGTTGCAGCCGAAGCATAACCTACCAAACCTCCGTGACAGATATCATTGTATTTACCAGTAGAGCTCTCAGGTGCAAGAGTAGTATTATTAATATTGATAGTACCTGTTGCCGAGCAGTTCTCCAACGAACCACCATACAATCCGCAAGCGATAGCACCCGAGTGTGCAAGGTCGGTAACCTCCATGTTTACATCTACGAGCTTAACATTCTTGATGGTTGCAGCGGTCGAGCCGAACAAAGGAGTCGTCAAGTTGCTGATTGTGTAATCCTCTTCGCTACCACCATCAAACTCGTATGCACCAAAGCCCTCGATTGGGAAGAGAGCCAAATCCTCTGCCTTTGTAATCTTAGACATATCGAGGTTAGCCGTAACTACCGCCTTAGTGTGAGGGTAGAATGCCTTAGCCATCTTCGCAAACTCGATAAGTGCCTCCTCGCTGTCAATGATAACATCGCTGCTATCCTCGTCAGCATTGTTTGCTGCAAACAAGAACGATGCGAACTCACGAACAGTACCAGCCTCGATTGGCTTAACATCGCTGTTGAACTTAACGGTCATCTTGCCGTGCTCAGCAGTCTGCAAAGTAACTACGAATGTGCCATAGCTTCCGGCAGGAACTGCTACGTAGAGTACCTGTGCCTCTGCGCCGAG
>SUZE01000028.1 GCA_015060075.1 Rikenellaceae bacterium
TTGGATATTCCGTTGCAGCACCTCTCGGATAATCAGTTGGAGTTGATGCACCGCCGCCACACAAAGGCGGAGGCTCTCGAATTGATTGAGCGTCTGCGCAAGGCAATTCCCGATATCGCCATTCGTACCACAATGTTGGTGGGCTATCCGAACGAGAGTGCAGCCGACTATGAGGAGTTATGCGAGGAGGTCAAGCGACTTCGTTTCGACCGCCTTGGCGTATTCCCATACTCGGAGGAGGAGGGGACTTTCTCGGCAACGAAGCTGAAAGATAATGTTCCTGAGCGAGTTAAAAACTATCGTGCCGAGCATCTGATGGCTATTCAGGCGGAGATTTCGCACTCGAAAAACGAGGAGCGAGTAGGTAAGGTGGAGCGCGTGATTATAGACGGCAAGTCGGGCGAATACTATATTGGTCGTTCGCAATACGATTCGCCGGAGGTTGACGAGGAGATTTTGATTTCGAGCCACAAACGCTTGATGAAGGGCAAGTTTTACGATGTTCGCATCATCGATGCAGATGATTTCGACCTCTACGCAGAGATTTGTTAGGGGCGTGTGGCAGATAAGTAATGAAATACACAGACAACGTCTGTGTATTTTTATTTTGTAGATATCGCCAGAAATTATTATATTTGCACTTTGGTACGTGTGCGCATGTGTGCGGAGCGCATACACGCATGCGGAGAACTATCGGAACAATGCTCGAAAAACTTGCAAAACAGACGGCTATCTATGGTATCAGCACCATACTCGGCAGAATGCTGAGCTACCTGCTGACGCCATTCTATACCCGTATCTTCGGGGTTGAGTCGTACGGTATTATCACCGATGTCTATGCCTTGATTCCGTTTGCATTGGTGGTGCTTACGATGGGTATGGAGTCGAGCTACTTCCGCTTTGCAGCAAAGGCAGAGGCGGAGGGCGGCAATATCGAGCAGAGTAAGCGCAAAATCTTCGCTACGACTTGGGGCATAACTTCGTTGGCAGCATTACTCTTTTTTGTAGTCGTGGTGTTGTTCCGTCACGAGGTTTCGGCTCTGATGGGCGAGGTCTATGCGGCAAATCCTCTGTATGTCGTTACGGTGGCAGCGATTGTGATGATGGATGTAATGGCATGTATCCCATTCTCACGCTTGCGCGAGCAGGGCAAGGCTCTAACTTTTGTGTTGCTCAAACTCTTTAACATCGTTTTGCAGGTAGGTTTGGCTTTCGCCTTCTGGGCTGTCGGACTTTTCGACTCGGAGTTTGGCGTTGGTTGGGCATTTGTGGCAAACCTCGTAGCAAGCGCCGTAACACTTGTGGCAGTGGTTGTTGCTTCGGGGCGTATCTCACTGCGCATTGATTGGGCATTGTTGCTTGTGATTTTCGGCTACTCGTTACCGCTTCTGTTGTCGGGTGTGGCAGGTACGGCAAACGAATTTATCGATAGACAACTTATAAAATATCTTGTTCCGGCAGGCTCGTTGGCACAACTCGGCATCTATGGCGCAATAACGAAGATTGCCGTTGTGATGACACTCTTTACGCAGATGTATCGCCTCGCTGCCGAGCCATTCTTCCTCTCGAACTTCCGCAAGGAGGAGTTCAAAGAGATGAACGCTGCGGCACTGAAATACTTTGTGATGGTGTCTATGCTGATTTTCCTCGGCATTGCTCTCTACCGCGATGTGTTCGCATTGATTGTCGGTCGTGACTTCCGCAAGGGCATACATATCCTGCCCGTTGTGCTTGGTGCAAATATTTTGAGTGGCGTATGGCTCAATCTCTCGTTTTGGTACAAGAGGGAGGAGAAGACCAAGTTTGCACTGTGGATTACCCTCACGGGTTTGCTCTGCTCGGTGGGTTTTGGCGTGTTGCTGATACCGAAGATGGGCTACTATGGTGCAGCATGGAGCCGCTTTATTGCCGAGGCGGTGATGGTGGCGGTAAGTGTTGCGCTGAACAGAATATACTATCCTACACCATACCAATTTGGTCGTATGGCGGAGTATATTGTGTTGGCATTGGCGATATTCTTTGTTGCAGAGTGGGTTGAGATGCCGAATGAGTGGCTGCAATATACGGTTTCGACCACATTTATCGTTATCTATCTGTGCTATGCCGTATGGCGCGAGAAGATAGATGTGAAGGGTATGTTTAACCACATTTTAAGGAGGGGTAAGCGATGAGATTTTGCGATATAAAGGGACACGCCGAGTTGAAAAAGCGACTTGCCGCAGGCGTTGATGGCGGGCGTATCAGCCATGCACAACTCTTTGTGGGTGCAGCAGGCTCGGGAACACTGCCGTTGGCGTTGGCATATACGCAGTATCTGCACTGCACCAACCGCCACGATGGCGACTCGTGTGGCGAGTGTCCTTCATGCCGTCAAATCGAGAAGTTGGCTCACCCCGACCTGCATTTGGTTTTTCCAGTGAACAAGCAGGGCAAGAAGCCTACGAACGGTTTAGTGGCAAACGACTTTATAAATGAGTTTCGTACTTTGTGGGAGCGTACGGGGGGATATTTCTCGGCTCAGCAGTGGTACGATATGCTCGACTTGGGTAAGACCTTGAAGGGTGCTATTGCGGTGCGTGAGGCGGAGGAGATGATTCGCAAGTTATCTTTTAAGTCTTTTGCATCGAAGTATAAAACAATGCTTATATGGTTGCCCGAAACGATGAACGAGAGGGCGGCAAATATGATTTTGAAAATCTTGGAGGAGCCGTGGGAGGATACGATTTTTATCCTTGTGGCGGAGCAGACCGACAAGATTCTCGGCACGATTCTCTCGCGTACGCAGGAGGTAACCGTACCTCGACTTACGGCGGAGGATTTGATGGCGGAGATTCGCCAAAGCGGTGTTACCGATGAGGCGGAGGTGCGCAATATGGCTCGTTTGGCGTGTGGCGATTTGTTGCAACTGCGACAACTGCTTTCGGGCGAGGAAGATGAGATAAAAAATGAGAATTTCAACCTCTTCCGTACGATGATGCGCCACTGCTATTTGAACAAGCACCTCGAATTATTGGCTTGGGCTGACGAGGTGGCGTTACTCTCGCGTGAGCGACAAATGGGGTTGATGGCGGACTTCGCACGACTATTGCGAGAGGCGTACATAACTCACGCAGGCGTAAAGGAGGCTTCGTACCTATGGGGTGAGGAGGCGGAGTTCTGCGGAAAATTTGCGCCATATATCGGCTCGGAGAATATTGAGCCAATTATTGAGTTATTGGAGGAGGCTCTGCGCCGACTGCGACAGAATGGTGACCCACGCATCGTATTTTCGTATTTTGCGTTGGCGACAAGCCGTTACATAAACTTTGGAAAGTGATGATGCACCACGCCATAATACTTGCAGGGGGCAACATTGGTGATGTGGCGGCTCGCTTTGTAGAGGCGGAGCGACTGCTGGCAGAGAGGAGTGTGATAATTGTAGCGAGAAGCAAAAATTATACAACCAAGGCGTGGGGCTTTGAGTGCGAGATGCTCTTTACAAATGCCGCTTGGGAGGTTGTGACAGAGTTAGGGGCAGAGCAACTGCTCGATGCTTTGCAGGAGGTTGAGGCTTTGTTGGGGCGTAACCGCACAGTAGAGCAGTCGGAGAAGGAGCAAAAGGGGGCGAGGTATTGTTCGCGAACTTTGGATTTGGATATTCTCTTTTTCGATGAGGAGCATATCTCGACCGAGAGATTGAAGGTGCCGCACCCGCTTATTATGGAGAGAGATTTTGTGATTGAGCCGACTTGCGAATTGTTGCAGTGCAGTAGGGCAGAGTTGGCAGAAAAGACAGAGAAGATTTATGCGTAGAATTTTAAGACATACAGCCTTTGCGGTGGTGGCGATGTTATCGTTTACGGGGTGTTTCAAGAAGGTTACTACCGATACAACGCTGCGAATAAAGGTGCTTGAAGAGACCGTTTCGGGTGGCGAGAGATTGCCTGCGGAGGGGTGCTACGGCTATATCTACTATGTCAATAAGGATTGGACGGTTGCCTCGTATGAAGATGCCGTGGCAAAGACGATAACCAACTCGCTAACGGGCGAAAAACTATCCGAGCCCGATGGTGAGAGTGAGCCATATATCGTTGAAGGCTCTGTAAATAACTATCTGTCGATTTTCCAAGGTGAACGACAGGCGTTGGTAGTTGTGGTATATCCTACCGCACAGATGTATGCATATCTCCATCGTAATACAGAGGCTGAGAATTTGTCCTACACATATCTCTCGTTGATATTCCACACCTGGAAAACGGGAGTATATGCCGAGGGCTCGAAAGATGGATACAAGTGGACTGTTGTCGCTCCCGAGGAGATTGCACCTGAGGAACCGACTACGCCCGAAGAGCCAACCACTCCTGACGAGCCAACTGATGAGTAATGATTTTTTTGAGAAGAGAAGATGACAAAAGGTTGTAAAATAGTTTTGCGTGTAGTTGTATTGCTACTCTTTGGAGGAGCATTCTTCTCTCGCTGTGCCAATATCATGACTCCCGAAGGAGGTCCGAAAGATACCATTCCTCCGGTGATTGTCAAGTTGGAGCCCGATAACTTCGCCACAAACTTCAAGGAGAAGAAGATATATATCGAGTTCAACGAGTTCGTGCAGATTAAGAACCAAAACAAGGAGATGTTCACCTCGCCTGCGATGAAGAAGTTGCCGCTTCTGACCACTCGTGGTAAGGGTATCGTCATCACCATTCGTGATACCTTGAAGGAGAATACAACCTATGCGATAGACCTCGGCTCGGCAATTTGTGACAATAACGAGGGTAATCCGCTCAATGCTATGCGTTATGTCTTCTCTACGGGCGATAAGGTCGATTCGATGATGTGTTCGGGATATACTGCCGACTCCTACAAGGCAGATAGCGTGAGCCGTACGTTTATATGGTTCTATATTGCTGACTCGTTACCACAGACACCCGGCTACGACTCGACAATATTCAATCGCAAACCCGATGTCATAGCACGAGCGCAGAACAACGGTATCTTTATCGCACAGAACTTGAAGCCTGTGAATTACCGAATCTACGCCATAGGCGATAAGAACGATAACCAACTCTACGAGCCGGGTACCGATATGGTCGGACTTCTCGATACGGTCTATAATCCTGCCAAGATGCCTGAGTTTGCCATCTGGTTTGACTCGTTGCGTATGTATCCGAGCGCCGAGCCGCAACTCTATTTTAGAATGTTCACCGACAAGGCGTTTGTAAATCAGCGATTGGTAGATGCACAACGCCCCGAGCAGAAGAAGGCGTTACTCTATTTTAATGCAGATTATCCTCGTATCGACTCGCTCGTCTTCGATAATATCCCAAGTGATAGCGTATTTATGGACCCTCAGACCAATGGTCGAGATACGGTTGCGTTGTGGTTTAATGTTGCAAAACTGCCCGATACAATCAAGGGTAAGATTGTCTACTATCGTCACGACTCGTTGCGACAACTCTCCAAGACCCGTGAGCCGCTGAAACTTGCGTGGAAATTAGTAGAGACAAAGGAGCAGGAGAAGGAGCGTGAGCGTATCGAAAAGGAGAAGGAGAAGGCAAAGGCGGAGGGTAAAGAGTACAAAGACCCGAACGCCAAGAATCCTTTTACGCTGAAAATATCTGCCGGCAAAGAGGTTAATCCTGAGAAGGGATTTGATATAACATTCGGAACACCGGCCGTTAAGTTTGATACTACGGCTATACAACTATCGATTGTGGCGGAGGATAAGACCACGACACCTGTGAAGATGAATTTTGTGCGTGATACGCTGAACATGTGCCGATGGGAGGTTAAGGCGCCTTGGAAGGAGAAGACAAACTATCGTTTGTATCTTCCTAAGGAGTCGGTTACCGACATTATGGGCTATAAAAACGACTCTACGGTGATGGAGTTTGCCACATACGACCCCGAGAAGTTTGCTACCGTATCGTTGAATGTACAGGGAGGGAAAGAGAAAAGTCGATATATATTGTTGCTTACAGATGCCTCGGGTAAGACTTTGCAGGAACTGAAAGATGTGAAGAGGGGCAAGTATCGTTTCAACTATGTAAATCCGGGTGAGATACGCTTGCGTATTATTGAGGATACGAACGGTAACGGCAAATGGGACGCCGGAGATGTTATAGCGGGATTGCAGCCGGAGCGAGCCGAAGCCTACTTCAACGATAGAGGTGAGGATGTGTTCACTACAAAGATGAATTGGGACTTCGAGATAAATATCGACATGGATAAGGTCTTTGTGCCTATGACCATGCAGAATTTGGTGAAGATGCTCGATGACAAGGAGGAGTCTCGTCTGCAAAAGCTCTACGAGGAGTGGCAGAAGAAACAACAAGAGGGACAAGGCAAGAATAACCAGCAGCAGACTCAATCCTCGGGCGGAGGAATGGGCTTTGGCGGTATGGCAGGCGGAATGAAAGGTATTACCAATACACTCAAATAGAGGAAACGATGAAGAGATTATTCAAGATATTAACCCTTGTGCTGTTCCTTTCGGTGGCGACATTCGCCGAGAGTAAGGCTCAGCATACAATAGCCGTAACGGGCGGTTCGGGTTTTGCCACAGCACGACCATATCCTGCACAGGAGATGAAGGCGATATGGGGTACATATCAGGCTGGCTTTTCGTGGCGATACTACTCGATGCCTCGCTTTATTGCCTGCTTCGGTATCGATGTTGAGTTGTTGCAGCGAGGATTTTCATTTGCACCCTACCCATATCTCTACGAGAATAAGAAGGATTACAAGTACTACACCCGCAAACTCAACTCGATAGTTATCCCTATCGTATGGCAACCACATATCTATCTCTTTAAGAAGCATCTGCGAGTCTATTTGGAGGCAGCCCCTACTTTCTCGTTTAACTTCGCCTCGAAGTTTTACAATGACGAGAAGTATGCTATCAATATTGATGGCTCGGTCAATGCTCCGATAAGTGGCAAGTATGAGTTTCGTGGTGAACGAGATAACCGCTTCTCGTACGGATTGCGAGGAGGTGCGGGCTTTGACCTTATATTCGGACAATTCGAGGTTGGTGTGCGAGCCATGTACGACTTCGGATATTCGGATATTTTGAAGAATAGAACGAAATACTACTCGAATAATCTCGATTGTATAACCAACCCGGGAGAAAATCCCTTCTACTATACTCCGTTGCGTTCGCCACTTGATAACCTTACTATCTCTATGAAGATAGGTTTCAGAATCGGCAAAGCAGGTTTCAAGGAGTGGGAGTGGAAGCGACCTGCATTCCCGAAGAATAAAGAGGTGTTTAAGTATACATTCTAGACGAGAGAACGGAAAGCGGAAAACGGAAAGCGGAAAAAGCGTCAGCGCACTCCTATAAAGCGACCAACGGGAGCGAGTCCTATTAGTCCTATTCAATCCTATAATCGCTTGCGCCTTGACAAGGTTAGGAGTTCAGAAAACCCAAAAAACAGAAAACTAAAAACGGCTAATGGCTAATAGCAAGAGAAATTTATGGAAAATACAAGACAAGAGAAGATTGCGAAACAGATTCAGCGTGATGTTGCTGAGATATTTCAGCGTGATATCGCCGAGTCATTGAGAGGTGTACTGACTACGGTAACAGCAGTTAGAGTGTCACCCGATTTGGGTTATGCCAAGATTTATGTCAGCGTATTCCCGTTCGAGAAGGCACAGGCTACACTCGAAGTTATAGAGCAGCAGAATAAGTTGATTCGTGGCGCACTCGGTCGCCGTATGCGTCATCAGGTAAAGGTTATCCCTGAATTGCAATTCTTTATTGATGATTCGCTCGAATATATCGAAAATATAGATTCGTTGTTGAAGAAATAGCCTTATTCGTAAAGGACCTTGCTCTATGCAGTGGCGTTTTGCGTTAAAATATCTGACCTCTCGTAAGTCACACTCGGTGATTAATATCATCGCCACGGTTAGTCTGTTGGCGGTGGTAGTTCCTGTGGCTGCGATGGTTATACTCCTCTCGGTATTCAATGGCTTCGAGTCGTTGGTGCGTGACCTATACAAGGTGGTTGATGCCGATATCGAGATTACGACACAAGGGGGTATCTCTACAACGGACGAACTGCTGCGACACAAAATTGTGGAGAGCGAAGGCGTTGAGGCGGTGTCGGCTGTGGTGGAGCGACAAGCACTGCTTGTATATCGCGATAATCGTGTGGCAGTACGACTTCGAGGGGTGGATAAGGAGTACAAGAGAGTTGTTCCCATTGAGTCGTATATATCGCTCGGAAATGCCGAAGTTGAACTTGGCGAACTCGACCGATTGGTGTTGGGAGAGGGCGTTACTTACGAACTAGGCATGTACGCAATGGCGGCAGGCGATGTTGAGGTATATTCGCTCGGAGGTGGTCAAATAGGTTCTATTATGCCGACCTTTGCAATGCGTAGCGAAAAATTAGATGTCTGCGGTACTTTGGTTATCGACCAGCAACATGCTTCTTCGTTTGCACTGACTTCGTTGAGGGCGGCAAGCCGACTGTTTGGTACGGAGGATAGAGCCGATATGTTGTTAGTGAAGGTCAAAGATGGTGTGTCGCATAGTCGGGTTGCCGAGCAGTTGCAAGAGGTGTTGGGCAAGGAGTATATAGTGACACTTCGTGAGGATAAAAATGCAGGATTCTACGCCATAATGCGTTACGAGAAGTGGGCGGTGTTTTTTGTGTCGTTGTTGGTGCTTATTATCGCTTCGTTGTCAATCATCGGCACTGTAATAATGCTGGTTATCGAGAAACAAGATGAGCGACAAACACTACTCTCGATGGGAGCCGACAATGCATTTATTCGTGGAGTATTCGTGCGTGAAGGTCTGCTTATATCGGGTTTGGGAGGAACGATAGGCTTGGTTATAGGTGTTGCGATAACATTGGCGCAACAACATTTCGGCTTTGTGAAGATGCCAAACGGCAACTTTCTTATCGAGAACTATCCCGTAGAGTTGCAGACGATGGATTTGGTGGTAATATTTGTGGTATTTGTGGCGGTGGCATTGGTGGTTTCGCTTGTTGCCACATCAACAATGATAAAGAGAGAAGAGAGATGATGAAGAGAGTATTATCCATATTGCTGGTGGCGATGATGCTTGGCACGATGGGTTGTAGCAAGAAGAATATTATTCCTGACGACACCCTTGCCGAGATATTCCACGATGCTTTTGTTGTTAATGCCTATATTGGAGAGGAGCGTATAGACCTCGACTCGTTACAGATATACGAGCCTATATTCAACCGCTACGGCTATACAGCAAAAGATGTAGTCTATACGGTTGGAAACTTCTCGCGCCGTAAGAGTGCCCGACTTGGTTCGGTTGTAGAGCAGGCTATATCGCGTCTTGAAAAGGAGAGTAAGATGTATGCCAAGAAGGTGGTAATTCTCGATACAATTCGTAATGTAGCGGTACGAACGCTCACTCGTACAGTTTATAGCGATACTCTGATACACGCAAAGAAGAGAGCCGACTCTACGGCGTTGTATATCGAGATTTCGCCTGTACAGCGAGGTGAGTACAATATCTCATATCGCTACAATAGTGAGGACGATTTGAAGAAGTATCCTCGAAGTGCCGAGTTCTATTTTTATGATGTTGATGGATATCGCAACGGTTTTGTATCTGTTACACTTCGCAATAAAGGCTCAATAAATCGTTCGATAGTATCGAATACGGATAATCGCAAGTTGGTGCTTAATCTCGGCAAATACACAAATCTTGACAATCGTAAAGTTACGAGTGGCAAGAAGGGTAGTAGGAATAGGAAAAACCGCCCACCAAAGTTCCAAGACCTCGAAATTCGAGATTTGAAAGTTGTCTATAAACCTAATGAGGATAGCGCCATAGACTCACTCTTTGAGCGTCATGTGAATATTAAAATCTTTGCTGATGGATTTCTCATTAAGACGGATAGCCTCACACTATCTCCTGACTCCACAAGGGTTTCAACCCCGACCACTCCTGACAATTAAGTGTTTTGCCGATGGCAGTCACGAAATTGTTGGCGTAGAGTGCTATACCGATAGCCTTGACTCGATGGCAGGTGTAGAGTTCTATTCGGGTATATTGTGTGCAGGCTTTGTAAATGCTCATTCGCATATCGAACTTTCGTATCTCCGTGGTGCAATCACGGAGGGTGAGGGCTTTGCCGCCTTTGCCGAGAGTATCGGCAAGGTGCGTGGCAACTTTTCGGAGGAGGAACGATTGTCAGCTATCGTTGAGGCGGACCGTACGATGTGGCAGGAGGGCGTTGATGTTGTTGGCGACATTGTGAATGGTGTAACATCATTCTCGACAAAGGCGGCAAGCCCTATCCACTATCACAACTTTGTCGAAGTCTTTGGTCTGCGAGAGTG
Organism: Rikenellaceae bacterium; assembly: GCA_015060075.1. GTDB lineage: Bacteria > Bacteroidota > Bacteroidia > Bacteroidales > Rikenellaceae > Alistipes. The sequence goes on from SUZE01000028.1 coordinate 10,327, forward strand.
CAACTTGGAGCGTCAGAGGGAGTTGTTGAAATATCCTGATACTTCGCTTACTCTACACTCGGTGTATTCGGTGCCTGATAAACCTTTTAAAGAGGTGTGCAACGATGATGCAGATGCTCCACTCTCAATACACTTCCTCGAATCAAGCGCAGAGAAGGCTCTCTATCGAGGTTGCGGCTCATTGTACGAGTGGTATTCGAAGGTCGGTTTTAAGTGTGACTTTTTGCAGTATGGCTCGCCTACCGAGCGCATCGTAAAGTGTGTGCCGAAGGAACGCAGTGTGCTGTTTGTGCATAATTGTGAGGTGGAACAACATGATATAGATAAAATTATGAGCCACTTTACGGCTCCCGTCTATTGGGCGTTGTGTCCTCGCTCGAATGCCTATATCTCAGGCATTGAGCCTCATGCTGTGGAGTTGTTACGCTCGGCTTCCTATAATATAAATATATGTATAGGTACCGACTCGCTCGCTTCGAATTGGTCGTTGTCAATGATTGAGGAGTTGAAGATGTTCCGCAACATTCCGCTTGCCGAGTTGTTACAGTGGGCAACGATAAATGGCGCAAAGGCTCTCGGCATAGCCGATAAGTATGGCTCTATTGAGGTTGGCAAACGGAGTGGCGTGGTCTGCCTTTCGGGTATCGATTTGGAGAACTTCGCCCTAACACCTCAGACCAGAGCAAAGAGAATATTGTAAATGAGACTAATGAGACTTATAGGACCAATAAGACCAATGGGAATTTAGAGTATGGAAAGCGATAAGAACTTTCTTGCACAACGAGGTAGATATAAGGGGCTAATTGTATACAAGAAGGCAGAGTGCATATACGATATTACCTACTACTTCATTCATAATTACATAGATGTCGGGGATAGAACGGCCGACCAGATGTTGCAGGCTGCTCGTTCAGGTAAGCAGAATATTGTAGAGGGGCTTTCTGCTTCAACAACATCTCGTGAAACAGAGATGCGACTTATTAATGTTGCAAAGTCAAGTTTTAAGGAGTTGCTCGAAGACTATGAAGACTATCTTCGAGTTAGAGAGTTAGAACTATGGCCTGTTGATAGCGAGAAAGCTGAGCAAGCTAGAAAAATATGTAAGGAACAGAACTCTTCTGCATATTATAGAGAGGCGGTGAAAATTCGTTCTGCTGAAACGATAGCCAATATTGCACTTGTGATGCTTCATCAAGAAGACTATCTCTTGAAGTGTCTATTCGAGAAATTAAAACGAGATTTTATGGAAAATGGCGGAATTAAAGAGGAGATATATCAAATTCGCAGAGAACTTCGCAAGAAATAATACCCATTAGTCCTATTAGTCTTATTAGTCTCATAGGTCTTATAAACTATACAAAACAAAAATAGAGTTGGTCACCCAACTCTATTTTGTCTTATACGAGCAGCGATACTGCCCTTTGGCGAGTTTCAGAATCTTACTTTTCAGTAGGTTGCGGCGCAATGGTGAGAGGTGGTCGGTGAAGACCTTTCCTTCGAGGTGGTCGTACTCGTGCTGAATTACTCGTGCCGGATAGCCCGAGAACTCCTCGTCATGCTCCACAAAGTTCTCATCAAGGTAGCGCATACGAATTGACACAGGGCGTACCACATCCTCGTGAATGCCCGGAATCGAAAGGCAACCCTCCTCAAAGTGAGATGTCTGCTCCGAACGCTCGTAAATCTCGGCATTTACAAATACCTTGCGGAAGTCTGCGAGTTCGGGATTCTCTTCTGCCCAAGGGGTACAATCGACAATGAAAAGGCGGATATTCTTGCCAATCTGCGGTGCAGCCAAACCCACACCACTCGCTTCGCCAAGCGTTATCCACATATCATCGACCAACTTCTTGAAGTCGGGATACGAAGCATCAATATTCTCGCTAACCTTCCTTAAAGTCGGATTACCGTATATAACTATTGGAAAAATCATAATAAAATACCTTAATTGTCAATTATCAATTGTCAATTATCTTGCAGAGTCCATATATGACTGCAAGATTATCGTTGCTGCGACCTTATCGACCAACGCCTTATCTCGGCGAGCCATCTTGCCGATGCCACTTTCGCGAATTGTGCGTTGTGCCAACACCGAGGTAAATCGCTCGTCATACATAACGATTTCCTTATCGGGAAAATTGTGTCGCAAACGCCCAACCATCGGTTCGATGTAGCGCATCGTTTCGCTCTTCTCGCCATTCATCTGCGAAGGTTTGCCAACAACTATTGTCGTTACATCTTCCTTGGCGCAGTAGTCGGCAATGTATCGCTCCAACTGCTTGGTCTCGACCGTTTCGAGCGCACCCGCAATAATCTGTAACGGGTCGCTAACTGCTAACCCCGTACGCTTTACGCCATAGTCTATTGCAAGTATTCGCCCCATTGCGGTCGCCCCGAAAGGTTACTTCAACTTCTTGTACAACTCGCGGAACGAAGTTTCGCGCTCAACCATTGCGTAGAGGTCTGCAATAGCCACACGCTCCTGCTGCATCGAGTCGCGATGACGAACGGTTACGGTGTTGTCCTCCAAAGTCTGGTGGTCTACGGTTACGCAGAACGGAGTACCCACTGCATCCTGACGGCGGTAACGCTTACCAATCGAATCCTTCTCATCGTATGCTACATTGAAGTCGAACTTCAACGCATCGATAATCTCGCGAGCCTTCTCAGGGAGTCCGTCCTTCTTTACGAGTGGCATAACGGCAACCTTGGTAGGAGCCAAGCAAGCAGGGATACGCAATACTACGCGCTCCTCGCCATTTTCGAGTTTCTCCTCGCAGTATGCAGCCGACATAATCTGCAAGAACATACGGTCCACACCAATCGAGGTCTCGACAACATAAGGAACATAGTTCTCGCCACGCTCAGGGTCGAAGTACTGAATCTTCTTGCCCGAGTACTCCTGATGACGACCGAGGTCGAAATCGGTACGAGAGTGAATACCCTCCACCTCCTTGAAGCCGAATGGGAAGTTGTACTCGATATCGGTAGCGGCATTTGCGTAGTGCGCCAACTTGTCGTGGTCGTGGAAACGGTAGTTCTCGTCACCGAAGCCCAAAGCACGGTGCCAAGCCATACGAGTATTCTTCCACTCGTTCCACCACTGCATCTCGGTACCCGGCTGCACGAAGAACTGCATCTCCATCTGCTCGAACTCGCGCATACGGAAGATAAACTGACGAGCAACAATCTCGTTACGGAATGCCTTACCAATCTGTGCGATACCGAATGGCAACTTCATACGGCCTGTCTTCTGAACATTCAGATAGTTTACGAAGATACCCTGTGCTGTTTCAGGACGGAGGTAGATTGTATTTGCACCCTCGGCAGTTGAACCCATCTGAGTCGAGAACATAAGGTTGAACTGACGCACATCGGTCCAGTTGCGAGTTCCCGAGATAGGGCATACAACCTCGCAGTCGAGGATAATCTGCTTCAACTCAGCGAGGTCGTTATTATTCAACGCCTCAGCAAAACGAGCGTGAACTGCCTCACGCTTCTCTGAAATCTCCTTTACACGTGGAGAGGTTGCACGATATTGCTCCTCATCGAAAGCCTCGCCAAAACGCTTGCGAGCCTTCTCTACCTCCTTCTCAATCTTCTCATCGAGTTTTGCTAAGTAGTCCTCGATAAGCACATCGGCACGATAACGCTTCTTCGAGTCCTTATTGTCAATCAATGGGTCATTGAACGCTGCAACATGTCCCGAAGCCTCCCAAGTTTTTGGGTGCATAAAGATAGCGGCATCGATACCCACGATATTCTCGTGCAACTTTACCATCGAATCCCACCAGTATCTCTTGATGTTATTCTTCAACTCAACGCCATTCTGACCATAATCATAGACTGCTCCAAGACCATCATAAATCTCGCTCGAAGGGAAGATAAAACCATACTCCTTGCAGTGTGCAATCAACTTCTTAAACAATTCTTCCTGTGTCATATCGTATTTTGTTTTTACATTTTGTTCTAAAATTGTTCTGATTGGTAAATTTTGCACCTTGCTGCGGTCGTTGAGTTCCTCACATACGACAAGTATGCTGCGGACTCACCGCCTTGCAACTCACAAAATTTCCTCAATCACCTCCAATTTTAATTATGGAGCTGTTCTGATTGGTAAATTTCGTACCTTGCTGCGGTTGTTGAGTTCCTCACATACGACAAGTATACTGCGGACTCGCCGCCTTAATCCCTCTGTGAGGGCTTTTGATAGCTTTGCCTCGGCAAAGTCTGCAAGCAGCCTATGCTCTCGGCTTAATCGCAATCTTGCAACTCACAAAATTTCCTCAATCACCTCCAATTTTGAATATCAAAGTGGTGTATCAAGTCCAATCAATGCGCAAAGATACTAAAACGATTGATAATTTGCACCATATATTGACGATTTTTTACCGCAGTAGAGTAGTGTGTGGGCTATTCTTGCTCGCAATTTTCGGTCGTTGCAAATCCCCCCCCCTCAAATTTTTCGTGGCTCTTAATATCGCCGTTGTAGTCCATTATGTATTTGGTATTACCCATTGTGGCGTGGAATAATTCTGTGTTAATATCGAAATTGAGAGTTTTGTAGATGGTGGGTATTACACATCTGCCTTTGTTGTTGATGACGCCAAATTTGTTGTTGCAGGATACAATAGCTCTTCCTTCGTGGAAATCGGTTGCCCAAGTGTATTTGTATAGCGTTATCAACTTGCCATCACTATTCATAAAGCCGTAGCGACCACACTTGTATCGGCGTGTTATCCCTTCATACTCTCTCGGTGTTGCATCGTCCTCTTCCTCCTCCTCTTTGACAAATAGAGAAGCCTTCGTAAGGTCACTCTCTGCCGAGTAGTATTGGTTGAGAAAATCTGTGAGATACGATATCTTGTTGTTGGAGAATACCTCCCACTCGGCATACCAATATCTCAGTGGGCGGGCAACACCACTGTCGCAGATTATGATATTTGATGGACAGAGATTTCTGTGGTTGAAGCCAATGGCGTCAAGACGGTTCTTCATTCTCTCTATTGCTTGTTGTAAATCTGCAACTTTGTAGTGCAGCACCGCATCTTTCAGCATCATACCCTTTGGTTTCTCCTGCAAGATGATGTCGTGGTAGTGTTTGTTACCGACCGAATCAAAGAGCATTAGTTCATCGTAGAGAATTATGTTTTCGATAAGAGGTCCACGACTGCGCTCTTGCGAAATATACTCCAACTGCTCAATATGTTCAAGTCGCTCCCGCACGATGGGTAAGTAGAGCATATAGTGGCGGTTGTTCCACTCTATTTCAGTCTCGATAATAGTGTTTGAACAGCTAATAATGGTGTTGCTGTCATAATAAAGCGGTTTTGTCTGCCCCAATCGCTTGAAATGCAACTTCGGGGCAGACAAAGCCTCTCTTAAAGATGTCATTGAGGGTTTCACCACCAAATACTGACTCTATTCAGCAAACTTCAATCCATCAATCTTATCCCACTCTCCACGAGTGAAGTCAGGGAATGCTACCGGCATCGAGTTGTTCTCAATAGATACTGCCGTCAATTCGCCGATACACGACCACTCGGCTGCATCGTACACATCTTGGTCAAGTGGTAAACCATTGCGCAAGCAGTAGATAAGACGATAGTCCATAATAAAGTCCATACCTCCGTGTCCGCCGACCTTCTTTGCATTTTCGAGCAACTTCTTCTGAATAGGGTGTTGATACTTCGCCATCAAGGCATCAAATGCCTCCTTCGGCAAGAACTTGTGCGAAGAGAGGTCTTCGTGATTAGGCACTACACCACTCTCTGTCATTGCCTCTCTTTCGAGTAAGATACCCTCCACAGGATATTTGTTTGCAAATCCCTTTGTGCCGGTCAATTGATATAGACGGCTGTAAGGGCGAGGAGTATATACATTGTGTTGCAATTCGATGGTCTTACCCTTGTGGGTGCGGATAAGAGTAGAGGTGTGGTCACCATTTGCGAACTCCTCTGTGCCAAGCGACTTCTTTGCGAACTCCTTACCAACCCACGAGTTGGTGTCCATCGAAACGAGATGTGTCATGCGGTCGCCTCGGTGAATGTTGAGAGCAAAACATACAGGACCAAGACCGTGTGTGGCATATACATCACCTCGGTGAGTTTGATTGAACTTCAAACGCCAATTATTGTCGTAACTATCCCAGAATTGATTAAGAGCGTGAATATATGCGCCCTCAGCGTGAATAATCTCGCCAAAGAGTCCTTGCTGTGCCATGTTAAGTGTGGTGAGTTCGAAGTGGTCATAAACACAATTTTCGAGCATCATACAGTGCTTGCGAGTGCGCTCCGAAGTGTCTACCAACTGCCAACACTCTTTTACGCTCATTGCAGCAGGAACCTCAATAGCAACATGTTTGCCTTGTTCCATGGCGTATACTGCCATAGGGGTATGAGTGTTCCAATCGGTTGCGATATAGATAAGGTTGATATCCTTACGCTGACACACCTCTTTCCATGTCTCCTCTCCGACATACTCATCAGCACGAGGCATTCCGTACTTTGCAAGACGAGCCTGACCTTTGTCAAGGTTCTCCTGGTGGAGGTCACATATTGCAACAATCTCTACGCCATCGATGTATGCCATGCGCTTCAACGGTCCTCTACCACGCATACCGATACCGATAATGCCTACTCTAACAGTGTCGATAGGTTCTGCCGCAAAACCGAGCATCGAGGTCTGTCCCTCGGCACGCTCAGGCTCGGCAAAGTAAATCATGCCGTTTTTGATAGTGTAGGGTTCGTTGGTGTTTCCTTCGAGAAAGATGTAGCAGAGTGCTGAAACAATGGTCGCTACAAATAGCGCAGCGAGGACAATGGCTCTTCTTTTCATAGTTGGTGTTTTTTGATGATTAATATACCACAAAATTAAGTATTAAATTTGAAAAACACAACTATTTACCACGAAATTACAAGGGAGAGTTAGGGGCTTTTTAGAGTCTGCCGTTACTTTTGAATGAATAGTCTTCGGTTGCCGTTATGATGATGTGGTCGAGCAGTTGAATATCGAATAACGATGTGGCCTCCTTGATTCTTTTCGTGATATCGAAGTCGGCTCCACTTGGCGTAGCACTGCCCGATGGGTGGTTGTGAACGATGATAAGACGAGTGGATAGGAGTTCCAAGGCTCGCTTTACAATGAGTCGTTGGTCTACAACCGTAGCCTGAACACCTCCTTGGCTTATGCGGCAACGCTCAACTACACGGTTTGAGTTGGTGAGATAGATTGCCCAACACTCCTCGTGTTTTAACTCTTGGAGCAGCGGTCGCATCATCTTTACGACATCTTCGCTCGATGTGATAACCTCCTCTACTGCGCCATTGATGGTCGATATGCGGCGACCAATCTCTACTGCTGCCTGTATTCGCTCCGATAGTTTTACTCCAAGTCCGGCGGTCATACGAAGGCGGTTGGTCGGGGTATTTGCAATATTTGAGAGTGAGCCATACTCCTCCAACAGGGTTGTTGCTTGCGTCTTACTCTCCAAAACGAGGGCAAGGAGTTCCGCATCATCGAGGGATTTGATACCTCGCATTGTCATTTTGTGATGAATATCCTGCATGGCTCAAAAGTGTAGACTATTTACCCATCTTATCCAAGCGGTCGAGCAGACGTGCGCACTCTTCGTCACTTGGCTCGTGCGAAACCGATTGCGCTGCTCGCTGTTCAGCCTCTTTTTTCGAGGAGCCAATGCCATGTCCGACCTCCAAGTTGTCAATCAACACCGTGCAACGGAATGAACGAGTTGCTCCCGTACCCGTTGGCGTCCCTTTTGTGCGAAATAGTACGGTATGATGGTTCTTCTGCCCCCACTCGATAAGACGACTCTTGAAGTCTGTTTCGGTCTCATCAACCTCTTCGAGAGAGAGATTTACGGAATATATTTTGTTGATGAGCAGGCGGTTTGCGAAATTATATCCTTGGTCGAGATATATTGCTCCCATCATCGCCTCGAAGGCATCACCAAAAATATGCTTTTGGGTCGCATTTATCGAATGACAGCAGATTATGTGCTTGTCTAAACCGAGTTTGCAGGCTATGGCGTTGAGCGATTGGCGAGATACCAACTTGGAACGCAACTTTGTGAGCCTACCTTCATCGTAATCGGGATACTCGATGAAGAGGTAATCCGATGTGATACTCTCTATTACTGCATCACCCAAAAATTCGAGTCGCTCGTTGTTGATGCTGTGACCTCTGACATCAATAGATGCCGACTTGTGAACAAGAGCCAACTTATATAATTCGATATTATTCGGGATAAATCCGAACATATCGTCAATGATTCGATAGTATGATTTGTTGCGTCCGAAATTACGGCGTATCGGACGAAGTATGAAGTCAAACATAATCTTGCGATTAGATTTTACGGAACACTACGGTCGAGTTGTGCCCTCCGAATCCGAAGGTGTTGCTCATGGCGCATTTTACATCACGCTTTTGAGCTGTACCGAGTGTTAAATTGAGTTTTTTGTCAATCTGCGGGTCGAGATTCTCGACATTTATTGTCGGAGGAACAACGCCCCTCTCTATTGCCATAACGCATGCCAATGCCTCAATTGCGGCAGTTGCACCGAGGAGGTGACCTGTCATGGACTTCGTAGATGAGATGTTCATCTTATAGGCGTGGTCGCCAAAGAGAGCCTGTATGGCTGTCAATTCGGCGATATCACCAAGTGGTGTCGATGTGCCGTGGGTATTGAGGTAGTCGATATCCTCAATCTTCAACTCGGCATCGTTCAATGCCTCACGCATCGAGATAATTGCCCCTTTGCCCTCAGGGTGTGGGGCGGTCATGTGGTGTGCATCGGCAGACATTCCACCACCGACAACTTCGCAATATATCTTTGCACCTCGTGCCTTGGCATGCTCATACTCCTCAAATATCAATGCTCCTGCTCCCTCAGCAATCACAAAACCGTCACGACCTTCATCAAACGGACGAGAGGCGTGTTGTGGGTCGTCATTTCGGGTTGAGAGTGCGTGCATTGAGGAGAAACCTCCAACGGCATCAATTGTAATAGGGGCCTCCGAGCCGCCCGTTACGATAACATCTGCCTTGCCCCAGCGAATAAGATTCAGGGCATCAATCATTGCATGATTTGAAGATGCGCAAGCCGATGTAACGCTGTAATTAGGTCCCATCAGACCATACTTAATGGAGATGTGTCCGGCGGCGATGTCGGTGATAAGGTGAGGCACAAAGAACGGGCTGAATCGAGGGATACCATCTCCCTCGGCCCAACCCATAACTTCATCGTGAAAGGATTGAATACCACCGATGCCCGAACTCCAAACAACGCCGGCGCGCTCCTTGTTGAGAGTTGCGAAGTCGAAGTTTGCGTCCTCTATGGCTTCGGTTGCCGCAATGAGGGCAAATTGACAAAAACGGTCATATTTGCGAGCCTCCTTACGGTCAAAGTATCTGCTCCAATCGTAATTTTTAACCTCGCATGCAATGCGTGATTTAAAATTTGTTGCATCGAAGAGGCTTATCTCGGTTGCACCTGAAACACCGTTTTCGAGATTGTTGAAATACTCCTCAATGTTGTTTCCGATGGGGTTAATAGTTCCTATACCTGTGATAACGACTCTTCTTGCCTCTTTCATGCGCAATGCAGTTTGGTTGAAAAATCAATGTTTTTTGTTAAGACTATTTGTGCTCCTCGATGTAGTTGATAACATCACCTACGGTCTGGAACTTCTCAGCAGCCTCATCCTCTACCTGAACGCCAAAAGCCTTCTCGAACTCCATAACGAGCTCTACGGTATCCAACGAGTCAGCGCCGAGGTCGCCTGTAAAGGTTGCCTCAGGAGTAACCTCAGACTCCTTAACACCCAATTTGTCAACGATAATCTTAACAACTTTTTCTTGAATCTCTGACATAACTTTCAGTTTTTAATTTAACAATAGTTTAGTTGTGTATAAAATTCTTCTTCAATTTCTTGTCCAAAATGCGCTTATATGCTACTTAGAATGCAGATTTTCCCAAATCTGCCCCAAAAAGATGTAAACGCAACGGTGCAAATGTAACACTTTTTTATTATCTTTGGCATAAAATTACAAAGAATTTATGAACAATTCGCAAATGTTCAAATCTAAACACCTGAAAAAGAGTATTATATGAAACTATTGCTTATTTCCAACTCGACCAATGCCGGAGAGGCATACTTAAAATACCCAATTGCCCAAATAGGAGAACACCTAAAAGGCGTAAGCGAGGTTATCTTTGTGCCTTATGCCGCCGTAACATTCTCGTATGATGAGTATGAGCGCAAGGTGCAGGAGCGTTTTAATGAGATTGGTGTGAAAGTTCGTTCAATCCATCGTGAAAAGAATCCTCGCAAGGCAATCAAGGAGGCACAGGCTATCTGTGTGGGAGGTGGTAACACCTTTGCTCTTACGAAGAAGATGCAGGAGCAGGGTTTGATGACGGCTATTTTGAGCCGAGTGAAAGAGGGCGTGCCTTATGTCGGTTGGTCGGCAGGTAGCAATGTGTGTTGCCCTACAATCTGCACTACTAACGATATGCCTATCGTAGAGCCAAAGTCGTTCAAGGCTATCGGTGCAGTGAAGTTCCAAATCAATCCGCACTACCTCGATGCAAATCCCGAAGGACATGCAGGCGAAACTCGCGAGCAGCGTATTGAGGAGTATATCGAGGCAAATCCTCGCCGCTATGTGGTAGGTTTGCGTGAGGGTTGTATGTTGCGCTACATTGATGGTAAGTTGGCGTTGATAGGCTCTCGCCCAATGCGTATCTTCAAGAAGGGCGTTGCTGCATACGAGGTACAAGCAGGTGACGACCTCTCCTTCTTGTTATAATTTGGTATACATTAAAAAAAGCCAACGGCTAATGGCCAATGGCTAATAGCAAAAAGAGATGATGACCGAAAGACAACAGCGAGGTGCAATTGGTGAGCAGGCAGCAGTTGATTATCTTCGCCAAAATGGCTTTATGATTATCGAGCGCAATTGGCGTGTGGGTAAGAGTGAAATAGATATTATCGCTTCCCGTTACGATGAGTTGCACTTTGTGGAGGTTAAAACTCGCAAGTTCGGTACTATGACCGCCCCCGAAGATGCCTTGACAGAGCAGAAGGCTCGTGCTATGCGCCGTGCTGCTTCGGCATATATGGCACAACACAGTTGTATGCTCGAACCTCGCTTTTCATTAGTGGCGATTGAGATGATTGGAGAGCGTGTTGAGTCATTGCGATTTGTCCAAGATGCTCTACAATATAGTTGGTAAAAGTTTGTTTTTAGAACGAAAATGGTTTACCTTTGTTGCCTGTGTTGAAGAAACTATATGCAGTAGATGTGGTTCTATAACCTTTGCATGATAATATATGCGGCACTTATTCGCTTGGCAGCACCTTTCTATCCGAAGGCGCAGTTGTGGTGTGCAGGTCGCAAAGGAATGTATGAGCGCATGCGATGTGCTATTGGTGATGATAAGAACATCGTCTGGATACATGTCGCTTCACTTGGTGATTTCGAGCAAGGACGACCACTCGTAGACTACATCAAAGAGAATTATCCCGATTATAAAATATTATTGACCTTCTTCTCTCCTTCGGGATATGAGGTGCGCAAGGATTATAAGAACGCAGATTATGTCTTCTATATACCTATTGATACCAAGCGGGCGGTGCGTCAATTTCTCGATATAGTAGAGCCAAAGGTTGCCATATTTGTAAAGTATGAATTTTGGCTCAATATGTTGTTGGCATTGCGTGAACGCAATGTGCGAACATTTATCGTCTCGGCAATTTTCCGCCGAAACTCAATATTCTTCAACCCGTTTGGCGGAATTTGGCGTAAGGCATTACGCTCATTCGAGATGTTCTTTGTGCAAGATGAAAAATCGAAAGAGTTGCTCGCCAAAATCGGAGTTACAAATGTTGTGGTAGCAGGTGATACTCGTTTTGACCGAGTGGTTGACGTTGCCGAAAGTGGCAAGAGGGTGGCGTTGATTGAACAATTCAAGGGTGATAAGCGACTTTTTGTCGCAGGCTCAACCTGGGGACCAGATGAGGAGATTTTGTTGCCACTGATTAATGCTAATCCTGATATAAAATTTGTTATTGCTCCTCACGAGATGGAGGAGTTGCGCATCAAGAGATTGATGTCCGAAATAGAGGGAGGCGCAGTGCGTTATACGCAACTTCCAGAGGAGGGTTTTGCGAATAAGCAGGTGCTTATACTCGATACTATGGGATTGTTATCCCGCGTATACGGCTCGGCGGAGTGGGCGTATGTGGGTGGTGGTTTTGGTGCCGGTATTCACAATACCTTGGAGGCTGCGGTCTACGGTCTGCCTGTTGCTTTTGGTGTAAAATATCGCAAATTCAAAGAGGCTTGTGACTTGATTGCTTTGGGCGTAGGTCGCTCGGTTAAGAACGAACGAGAGTTGCAGTTGTGGTTTGATGAGTTGAAGAGCGATAGTGGCTATCTTGCACGACTTTCGGTTATAGCCAAGGTCTATGTAGGGCAACATTGTGGCACGACAGAGAAGGTTGTAAAAACAATATTCTCAAATTAGAATTTTTAATTCTCCATTTTTATTCATATCTTTGAGGGATTGAAAAAACCTAAACACACTAAATACTTTTAAATTATGGACATTAATTTGGTAAAAAAGGCATTTGCCGACCATTTTGAGGGCAAGTGCGGCGTTTATGCTTCACCTGGTCGTATCAACCTTATCGGTGAGCACACAGATTACAATGGCGGTTTTGTTTTCCCTGGTGCAGTGGATTGTGGTATTGTTGCAGCAATTCTTCCTAACGGACTCGACAAGGTTCGTGCGTATTCTATCGACATGAACGAGTTGGCTGAGTTTGGCTTGAAGGAGGAGGACGCTCCTGAGCAGGGTTGGGCAAAATATATCTTCGGTGTATGCCGTGAGATGGCAAAGTTGGGCGTTGAGGTTAAGGGCTTCGACTGCGCATTCGCAGGTGATGTGCCTCTCGGAGCAGGTATGTCCTCTTCGGCTGCATTGGAGAGTACTTTCGCTTATGCAGTGAACGATATGTTCGCCGACAATAAGATTGACAAGTTCTCGTTGGCAAAGGTTGGTCAGATGACCGAGCACCACTATGTAGGTGTTAATTGCGGTATTATGGACCAATTTGCATCGGTATTCGGCAAGAAGGGCAACCTTATGCGTCTTGACTGCCGTTCGATGGAGTTCGAGTATTTCCCATTCGACCCACAGGGTTACAAGTTGTTGCTCGTAAACTCGGTTGTTAAGCACGAGTTGGTAGACTCTCCATACAACAAGCGCCGTGAGTCGTGCGAGCGTGTTGCAAAGACACTCGGTGTTGAGACTTTGCGTGATGCAGAGTTCGAGGATTTGGAGCGCGTAAAGGGCGAAATCTCGGAGGAGGACTACAAGCGTGCGAAGTATGTTATCGGCGAGAAACAGCGTGTGCTTGATGTTTGCGATGCGCTTATTAAGGGTGACTACGAGACCGTAGGTGCTCGTATGTACCAAACTCACTGGGGTATGTCGAAGGACTACGAGGTATCGTGCGAGGAACTTGACTTCTTGGCAGAGTTGGCAGAGAAGTGTGGCGTAACCGGTTCACGAATTATGGGTGGCGGTTTCGGTGGTTGTACAATCAACCTTGTAAAGGAGGAGTTGTACGACAACTTCGTAGCGACAGCAAAGAAGGAGTTTGCTGCAAAGTATGGTCACGAGCCAAAGATTTACGATGTTGTAATCTCTGATGGCGCACGTCGTTTGGAGTAATATACCTATAATATATATAAGAGAATGGCTAACCTTTTTGGTTAGACCCTCTGTAGAATGTGGACAGTGAAGCATTCTGCAAAACTTATTGATTGACAAAGTGTTAAATTGTTTAGATTGAGGACTGATTGTCCGTACAAAAGTCGTCTAAACATTTATTTTACGAAGATTCTACTCTTCTCATG
>SUZE01000029.1 GCA_015060075.1 Rikenellaceae bacterium
GCGTAGCACGCAAGACTCGCGAAACGGTTGTATTGTGCGAGGCGGCAGGTTTTGATGTGATTTTCATCGAAACCGTAGGTGTTGGTCAATCCGAAACTGCCGTTCATTCGATGGTCGATATGTTCCTCTTGTTGCAGATTTCGGGTGCAGGCGATGAGTTGCAGGGCATCAAGCGAGGCATTATGGAGATGGCGGACCTGATGGTTATAACCAAAGCCGATGGCGAGAATAAGGTCAAGGCGGAGGTTGCACGCCGACAGTTCCAAAATGCATTGCACCTCTTCCCTACCCCGGAGAGCGATTGGAGAGCAAAGGTCTATACCTGCTCCTCGCTCGAAGGTGTCGGCTTGGAAGAGATTTGGAAGGGTGTGGAGGAGTACCTCGAACACACCAAGGGCAACGGCTACTTCCAGCACCATCGCAACGAACAGAATAAGTATTGGATGTACGAGAGCATAAACGAAACCTTGAAGAGTCGCTTCTACCTCAACCCCGAAATCGAGAGCCGCATAGCCGATGTCGAACAGCGAGTTCTCGATGCGAAGTTGAGTTCGTTTATTGCAGCGAAAGAGCTGTTGGATATCTATTTCGACAAGGCGAAATAGATATCCAAATTGACAATTGACGAATTGACAATTGACCTTCGGTCTTCACTGCTCCGCCACGGCATAGTGCAAATACATTTGCCCTCTGCTCTCGGCTTAATCGCAGCGGTGACAATTAAAGGTATTTATTTTATTATGAAGATAGTAGTATTGACAGGTGCAGGGATTTCGGCGGATAGCGGTATTCCGACCTATCGCAGTAGCGATGGCTTGTGGGCGAACTACAAGATTGAGGAGGTCTGCACTCCCGAAGCGTTGGAGCGTGATAGAGCGAAGGTTATCAACTTCTACAATATGCGCCGCCGTGAGATGGCTGGCAAACAGCCAAATGCAGGGCATAAGGCGTTGGCGGAGTTGGAGAAATATTTTGATGTAGAGATTATTACGCAGAATATCGACAATCTGCACGAACTTGCCGGCTCGACCAAAATTACCCACCTTCACGGCGAACTCACCAAGTTGCGCGAGGAGAGTGGCGAAAAGTACATCACCGAGATTGGTCTGCGCGACCAGACACTTGACGAAACTGCTCCAAATGGCGAATTGATGCGCCCACACATTGTCTTTTTTGGCGAGGCGGTGCCGATGTTCGACAAGGCGAGAGATATTGTCAAGGAGGCTGATATACTGATTGTTGTGGGTACTTCGTTAGCGGTCTATCCTGCGGCATCGTTGGTGGGTTGGGTAAAGAACAATGATGTACCGATTTATGTTGTGGACCCATCAACACCGAAAATTCCGTTCCTCCGCAACCGCATCTTCCACACGAAGGAGCGAGCAGCGATTGGTCTGCCAAAACTTGTCGCACAACTGAAAGAGTTTGCCGAGATTGAGAAAAAGGGCTTTTAGCCCCAAAAAAAGAATAGTATGACTTACGCAATTATTTCGACCGAAAAGGGTGATATGAAGGTGGAGCTATACGAGAAGGAGACCCCTATCACCGTAGCAAATTTTGTTAAACTCGCCGAGTCACGCTTCTACGATGGTTTGACTTTCCACCGTGTGATTCCGGAGTTTGTAATTCAGGGTGGTTGCCCTATCGGCAATGGCGCAGGTGGTCCTGGTTGGACTATTCCGTGCGAGACCGATGCCGAGCGTCAGTACCACGACAGAGGCGTTCTCTCAATGGCTCACCGTGGCAAGGATACGGGTGGTTCACAGTTCTTTATCTGCCACAACCGCCGCAACACACAGCACCTCGATGGCGTTCACACCTGCTTCGGCAAAGTTATCGAAGGCGAGGATGTGATTGACGATATCCGCCCGGGAGATTTAATTTTCTCGGTAACAATTACCGAAGAGTAAATCTAAAAACGCAATAAAGGCTCCGAAATTTCGGAGCCTTTATTATTAGTGAGTAAACACTTTGCCGTACTGCTTCTCCTGCTTCTCGTACGCAAGGCGCGAAGTTGTCGGATACTTCAACTTGTCGAACTCGGCAACAGCGTTGCGGATATCGGTCAGAAGCATATCCGCCATATCGCGTGTAAGTCCTTGGCGCACAACAACTCGCATCACCACCAAATCTTCGATATCTTTCGGCATAGTGTATGCCGGCACCATCCAACCACTCTGCTGTAACACCGCCTGCAAGTCGTACAAGGTCCACTTTGCGGTCTTGTCATACTCTGGGTTCATATACCAGATAAAGAGAGGGTTGTCGAGCGTCTTGGCATAGTTCGTAAAACACTTCATCTTTCCAATCTGCTCGTGGCAATAGCAGGCGATATCCATAGACTCCTGCTGAATCCTCTTGTAGCCCTCAAATCCGTAGCGGATAAAGTTGTAGTACTGACCGAGAATCTGCGCCGCAGGGCGAGAGAAGTTCAAACCTACCTGTGTAATATTTGCTCCCAAGTAATTGACACTGAACGACATCTCCTCAGGCAGGCACTTCTTATCGCGCCAAACAACCCAGCCCAAACCCGGATATACCAAGCCGTACTTGTGTCCCGAAGTCGAAATCGAATACACCCACTTCAAACGGAAATCCCACTTGAAATCGGGCTTCAAAAATGGCAAGATAAAACCACCCGAAGCTGCATCGACATGAATAGCCACCTCGTAACCGGTCTTTTTGTTGAAAGTATCGAGTTCCTTGTCAAGTGCCTCGATATCATCGTTCAGGCCTGTCCAGGTAACGCCCGCAATCGGCACTACGCAGATGGTGTTCTCATCGCACATCGCCACCGCCTTCTTCGGGTCAAGCGATGGGCATTTAAGCGATAACGGCACTTCGCGCATCTCTACACCCCAAAGTTGAGCGAACTTCTCCCACACAACCTGATAGGCGGAACTCAATACGATATTTGGTTTTTCGCACGACTTACCCTCCTTCTTGCGGCGAGCCTTCCAGCGCAAGAGTGCGGCAACACCGCCGAGCATACACGCCTCCGAGGAGCCTATACCGAGCGCACCAGCCTTCCACTCCGCCTTTTCGGGGGTGTGCCAAAGGTTGGCGATAATATTGATACAGCGACCGCACATCACCGCTACGCGAGGATACTCCGTTTCGTCAATATAGTTGATATTCACCGCCTCGTTCATCAACTTTGTGGCATACTCGTCCATATAGGTTGTAACGAAAGTTGCAAGGTTAAGGCGAGGTTGCGTCTGCGGATATGTCTCGTCTTTAACCATCTTATACGCCACCTCAGGTGAGGTCGAACATTGAGGAATAAACTCGGTAGGAGCCGCCGCAAGGCGACCATCGGCAGTAGTTGCGCAGTCGGTTGTTGTTGCACAACCTTTTTTGGTTGTTGTTGATGTTTTCATAGTAATATGTTTTAAGGTTTTTTGAAATATCACTCAAAAACATCGCACAAACCATACCACAAAAAATAGCGACCCGATAAGGTCGCTATTATAATTAAGAATTGAGAATTTAAAATTAAGAATTATTTTTTCTTATGTAACGCAGAAGTTCGCCTTTTACTTATTATTTTCTGGCAAAATCGTAAATTATGAGATTATTTTTGTGCGATGCAAGGCGACAAAAGCGCAGCATAGTAGACCTATGTGAGCATTTTGGCGACCGACGCATTCGTGCAAAAAGAACTCATAAGAACGATTTTATTGTGCTTTGAATACGGCAAGTATTTCTCCCTCCCGCATCAACATCAACATATCATAGTCAATGTCGTAGTGGGTAGTTTGCGAGAGAATCTGTATCATCTTCATCTCCAAATCCTCATTATGCGGACAGAGCATCTTTGTTGAGCCGAGGGCAGAGAAGCGCAGAGCGTACTTGTCGCCCGTAGCGTACTGTCCGAGCAGGCTGTTGCAAGCACCACGACCACCGAGAGAGTTCTCGTTCAAGATGATATTAAACTCATCGGCAGGGAAAGTATAACTCTCGCCACCAATCTTTACAAGATGCCACACTGTACCCTCCAAAGGCTTGGCATTCTTATAACGCCAGCGACATGAAGAGCAACACCCAACTGCCAATGCGGCAACAATCAATACTGCAAATAACTTTTTCATAATACTAATTTTTTGCGACCTCACGGCGATTCATCAACGCCTGTGTAATGGTCAATTCATCAACATATTCCAACTCGTCACCAAAGCCGATACCTCGTGCAATGGTGGTAATTTTCAGGTGAGGAAAGCGTTTCAGGCAGTTCATCAGATAGAACATTGTCGTTTCGCCCTCAACCGATGCCGAGATGGCGATTATCACCTCCTTAACCTCTCCCATAGCGATACGGTCGAGCAGAAGGTCTATGCGCAAATCGGACGGTGCAATGCCCTGCATAGGCGAAATAACGCCATCTAAAACGCTATACACGCCACGATATTGGTGTGTTTTTTCAATCGAAAGCAAATCCGATACCTGCTCCACCACACAGACTGTCGAGGTATCTCGTGAGGAGTCGGCGCATACATCGCAAATCTCCGTATCGGAGAGGTTGTTGCACTTGGCACAACGGCAAATCTTTGTGCGGAAGTCAATCATACTCTCCCCCATCGCCACCACATCCTCCGTATCCATACGCAGGATATGCATCGCCAAACGCAAAGCCGTTCTGCGACCTATACCCGGAAGTCGAGATAACTCCCCAACAACATTATCCAATAGTTTCGACATAAATCTTCTTTTAGACGAAAGACGAGAGACGAGAGAATGCAAAATGCAAAATGCAAAATGCAGAATTGCGCCGCAGGCCTAAATAACAAATACCATTAATTGTCAATTCGTCAATTGTCAATTGTCAATTTGAAAACCACTCTCTTATTAAATCTCTTCTATATTTTTGCGCTCGGTCCAGCCCTTTTTGCCATCGGCAATAACCACCTCAACCCACTCATCAACCTCGGTGAGTACCTTAACCTTTGTACCCTCGTGCAAGACGAACAAATCGGTTGCCGAACGGTCGGGCGAACTCTTAACCGATATTGCCGTTCCCATTACGATAGCCTCACTATGCGATAGCATATCATTGCGGGAAGATACCGCAAACGAAGTCGTTGCAACAAACAACACAAAAGCACACAATGCTCCATAGAAGCCCATCTTGCGCCATCTGACATGCGATGCCAAAAGAAACAAAACAACAAATGCCAGTAACACTCCAAGCCACACAAGCGACAACACGCTCCACTCCGTACAACTCATTGAGTTTCGCATGGTACGCAGCCAACGATTTAAGAAAAACTCGGGTATTACCGCAATGCGGTCTTTGGTTTGCGCCTCCGCCAAAGCGAGGTTGTGACGAATATCCTCCTGCGAAGGGGCTATACGCAACGCCTTGTTATAATATAGTATCGCTTTACCCATTGCCCCCGTCTTGAAGTAGGCATTGGCAAGGTTGTAGTACAACTTCATCGAGTACTCGCCACCATCGAGAATAGCGGTGTACTCCTCTATTGCCTTATCGTAGTTTCCTTCAATATAGGCT
The DNA here is from genome assembly GCA_015060075.1 of Rikenellaceae bacterium. GTDB lineage: Bacteria > Bacteroidota > Bacteroidia > Bacteroidales > Rikenellaceae > Alistipes. The sequence goes on from SUZE01000029.1 coordinate 5,510, forward strand.
TTGTTTCCCACCTCCCAACGCTCTGCCGAGGTCTGCGCCACAGCACCCACCACCGACATCAAGAGTAAAGCCGTCAATATAATTATCCTCTTCATCTTTCGCTACTTTTTAATTGCCGACTCTATTTTCGATATTGCATCAATACCCTCCTCGTAGATATCCTTCATCTCCACAGTTGTTGCAGGCGAGTATTGAGCCTCCTCGCAGCGGGCAATAACTGCAATCATGCTCTCCGCCTCACTCACTGCACCACGCTTCGACAACTCCGCACGAACAACTTCACGAGTAAGGTCCGCCACAGGAATATTGAATTTATCGCCAAGGTAACCCCACAAAGCTCGCAACATCTCCTCGTAGAAGGCTCTGCGGTCCTGCTCACGCATATACTTCTCGGCAATACGGAAACGCCTGATTGCCATCTTGTTGGCTCGCTTACCCTTGACAAGCACCACATTGCGGCTATCGCGGATATGCTTGCGTACAACAAAATATACCACTACTGCCACTACCAACATCAACGCCACAACCAACCAATAGAGTGGCGAGAGCACGAACGGAGCAACAACAGAACGCAGTGCCGGCGAGCCGAGTTTAATAAATCGTATATCCTCGCCCAAGAGGCGTACATCTTCACGCTTCACGCCCACTGCAACTTGCTGTTGTGTCGCAGCGTTTTTATCGGGTGTCACCACAAGTCGCAAAGGTGGTGTGGCGAGAGTAACATACTTTTTCTTCTCCAAGTCGAAATAGGTAAATTCGACAGGTGCTATCTCGTAATTACCCTCGGCACGCACAATAAACGGATAGTCAAAACGGCGATATCCTCTACTGCCCGAGGCGCTATTTTGGAGATTCTCCTCGCTCTTGACATCGTACAACTCGAAAGATGTAGGCAACGAGAGTGTCGGAGCCGAGATAAAGTTGAGATTTCCCGTACCCGAGATAGTAAGTTGGAGCGTCACCGCCGAATTGGCTGCCACCTCTGTCGAAGATAGTCTATGCGAGATATTGTATCGTCCTACCGCACCCGCAAACGATGCAGGAGCGCCGGCAGGAAACTCTTTGACCTGCACCTTCACCTCCGGAGTTTTCAGCGCACGGCGCACATTGTAGACCTCGTGCCCCCCACCAAAGAATGGGTCAAAACCACGATTCGACTGCACAACGACCTGTGCCACAACGGTCAATTCGGCAGGCTCGATGGTGAGCGTACCACTCTGCTGCGGATAGAGCAGATACTCGGCTATATTGTAAGCCTCGTACACCTTACCATTGAGCGTTTCACGGAACGGACCCTGCTCAATATCCATCTGCTGACTCCAAAAGCCGTTGAATGCAGGCATCTTTGATGACTCCGAGCCTGCGATATTTGCACGGCTATATAGTTTGAGTATTGCACGAATAGGCTCACCCTTATAGACCGATTTCTTCGATAGTTCGAGGCGCAAGAGCAGGTCATCTTTCTCGATTGTGCGATTTGCCCTACTCTCGGCAGACTCGCTCTGATTGCGACCGCCCTGTTGTGCCGAGCCACCACCCTGCGCTCCATCGCGCACCTCAATCATTGTGCGTTGCGTAGTGTAACTCTTTTTCTTTACTCCGATAGTTGCCGGGGCAATGGCAAAAGTTCCCGCCTTTTGCGGAATGAGAACATAGGTTATCGCATAACTTATGCTCTTGGTCATCTCGCCATTTATAATCTGCACCGAGCTACCTTGCGACACCGAAGGACCTGCCACAATATCGAAATTCTCGAACGATGGCGGTACAAAGGAGTCGCTGTCGGGCTTAGCATTGAGTTCGAACTCGATGCGGAAAGCCTCACCCACCGATGCAATCATCGGTGCATTGAGCGTAAACGACACCTCCTCGGCAGCATGTACCGAGAAGATGGCAAAAAGTGCAACAATTAAAGTCAGTACCTTTCTGAAAAGCACAATCAGTCGAATTAAGAATTAAAAATTGAGAATTAAGAGTTATTTAATTCTACTCTGCAAAGTATTAACGCACCCCACAGCCAAAAAATTGCTTATGAGCGAGGGAATTTTGTGCGTTACAAGGCGCTGAGTGCGCAGCATACTTAGGCGTATGTGAGCAACTCAGCGACCGAAGTAAGGTGCAAAATTCACCGCTCAGAACAATTTTTAGTGTGCGAAGTCTGCGAAGAAATCATTGCCTTTGTCATCTACAATGATGAAGGCAGGGAAATTCTCCACATAAATCTTGCGAACAGCCTCCATACCAAGCTCTGGGAAGTCTACAACCTCAACACTCTTGATAGAGTTTTTAGCGAGGATAGCAGCAGGACCTCCGATAGAGCCGAGATAGAAGCCACCGTTATCGTGGCAAGCATCGGTAACAGCCTTTGAACGATTACCCTTCGCTACCATAACCATAGAGCCACCATGTTTCTGGAAGAGGTCTACATAAGGGTCCATACGACCTGCGGTGGTAGGACCAAATGAGCCGGACGCATATCCCGCAGGAGTCTTTGCAGGGCCTGCATAGTAAACAGGGTGGTTCTTGAAATATTCAGGCATTGGCTTACCCTCGTCAAGCATCTGCTTGATACGAGCGTGAGCGATATCACGAGCCACAATAAGAGTACCCTTCAAATTAAGGCGAGTCTTGATTGGATACTTGGTGAGAATCTCACGCACTTTGTCCATACCCTCATCGAGGTCGATATCCACTGCCGGCGACATTGCAGGTGCCTCAGCAGGAAGGAAGCGTGCAGGATTCTTCTCCAACTGCTCCACGAAGATACCCTCAGGGGTAATCTTTGCCTTGATATTGCGGTCTGCCGAGCAGCTTACGCCGATAGCAACAGGGCAAGATGCAGCGTGACGAGGTGCGCGGATAACGCGAACATCGTGTACGAGGTACTTACCGCCAAACTGTGCACCAATACCCATCTCCTGACAGATTTTGAGAATCTTCTCCTCCCACTCCAAATCGCGGAAGCAGCGACCACCCTCATTACCCGAAGTTGGGAGTTCGTCAAGGTAGCCAGCCGAAGCCTTCTTCACGGTCGCAAGACACATCTCTGCCGAAGTACCACCGATGCAGACTGCAAGGTGATATGGAGGGCATGCAGAAGTGCCGAGGTCCTTGATATGCTCCTTGAAGAACTTTACGAGCGACTCCTCATTCAAGAGAGCCTTGGTCTGCTGATAGAGGAAAGTCTTATTTGCCGAGCCACCACCCTTGGTGAGGAAGAGAAACTCGTACTCCATACCAGGGTGACCACCGTAGATATCAATCTGCGCAGGGAGGTTTGTGCCGCTGTTGTGCTCATCGGTCATAGTGATAGGCACAACCTGCGAGTAGCGAAGGTTGCGCTCCTTGTATGTTTCGTAAACACCACGCGAGATATACTCTGCGTCCTCTGCTCCGGTCCAAACATCTTCACCCTTGTGAGCAACGCAGATTGCAGTACCTGTATCCTGACAAGTTGGCAACTCACCCTCGGCTGCTACGCACGAGTTCATCAACATTGTGTATGCTACGAACTTGTCGTTGTCGGTAGCCTCCTTGTCCTCCAAGATGTTGCGCAACTTCTGCAAGTGCGCCGAACGGAGGTAGAACGATACATCGGTGTACGCCTCCTTTGCAAGGAGTTCGATACCCTTAGGGTCTACCTTCAAAATCTTGCGGCCATCACACTCAACGACCTTCACATAGTCTTTCGTCACAAGACGATACTCGGTGTTGTCACGCTCGATTGGGAGCGGCTCCTGATAGATAAATTCTGACATAATAGTTTTATTTTGTTGTTTTGTTAATATTGTTTTCGTATTTCAAAGAGTTTAGGGAGTTTAGGGAGATTAGGGAATTTAAGGAGCAAGCGCAATCGCTAAATTCACTAAATTCATTAAACTCACTAAATTCACTACTCTTTTGCGTCGATTTTATTTCATAACTCTTTCGAGCAACGACTTCTTTGCTGTGCCCACCACAAAATCTTTGAGGTAGAACGGCTCGAAGTAGGCAACATCCTCTGTTTTACCCTCGGCAAATGCCTGCTCTGCCAAACGAGCCATACCGCGTGCTGACGGAACAACCTCTATAAATGTTGCACCCTCCAAAACCTCGGCACACTTGGCTGCACCACTGCCGAAAATCACAAACGGCTTGCCCGAACTGCGCTCGGCAGAGAAACTCTCCCCGTCTATTATCTTCGCCTCAACACTGCTCTGCGCCTCGCCCTCTGCATTGAAGGTCTGTGTATAGACCTCCATACGGCGTGCGTCAATCATCGGACAGAGTGTCGCATCGTTCCAATTCTCAACATCGATAATTCCCGCCTCGTAGTCCTCGCGTGCCACCTCAACAAGTGAATCGAGTGAGCCGACCGCCACAAGCGGGATATTCTGTCCGTAGCACAAACCCTTTGCAAAGGATACGCCAATGCGCAAACCCGTATATGAACCCGGACCCTTACTTACTGCCACGGCATCGAGTTCATCGGCTGCCACACCGCACTCGCGCAAAAGTTCATCGACAAATACGGCAATCTTCTTGGCATGGTTGCGCTCCTCATCGCTCTCACGCAACGCCACAAGTTCGCCATCACGAACTAACGCTACCGAACAGATATCGGTTCCTGTCTCTATTGCTAAAATCAGTGCCATCTCTTTTTAGTTATTAGCCATTGGCCATTAGCCATTAGCTTTATAATTCAAAATGCAAAATGCAGAATTATTTTATTTATCCTTTCTTAAAAATCATAAATGATTAGGCTATTTTTGTGCGTTACGCAGTGGCGGAAAGCGGAGCATACTATGCGTATGTGAGCATTTACGCCGCAAGTAAGGTGCAAAAAGAGTCAATCAGAATGATTTTACTTCCATTTCTTCATTGCCTTGTCCATCTCACGCTTCGCGTCATTCTCTTTGAGGTACTCTCGCTTGTCGTACGCCTTGCGACCTCGGGCAAGTCCGATAGCAATCTTTACCAAACCTCGCTCATTCAAAAAGAGTCGCAAGCCGACAATGGTTAAACCCTTATCCTGCAAGGAGCGTTGCAACTTCGCAAGTTCCTTGCGGTTGAGCAGGAGTTTACGGTCGCGCTTGGGAATATGGTTGTTGCAAGTACCCCACGCATACTCGGAGATATTGACACCACGAATCCACAGTTCTCCCTTCTCGAAGTAGCAGTAGCAATCGACCATCGAGGCCTTGCCGAGGCGGATAGATTTAATCTCGGTACCCACCAAAACAACACCTGCGATATACTCTTCGAGTATCTCGTAGTCGAAAGTCGCACGCTTGTTGCGGATATTTATCTTCTTGAAATCTGCCATTACTACACAATATCGCACAAAGATAACAAAAAAAGTTGAGAGTTAAGAGTTGAGAGTTGAAAACTTTTAATTGGAAATTAAAAATTAGACAATCTATTCAAAATCGGAGGTGATGATACTATTTTTGTGCGAAGCAAGGGAGCGAAAGCGCAGCATACTTGGCGTATGTGAGCATTTCGCTATCCGCAGATTCGTGCAAAAAGAGCTCATCAGAACGATTTTCTTGCAAAGTGGAATAACTATTAACAAAAAAGGAGGGTGGGCGTGTGCAAACAGAAAATAACAGAAAGATGTGTAAACATATCAAAGATAAAGAATAATTACCTTTTCCCACCACTCCCTTTGCCCCAAAACAGGGCAAGAACTATGCCGAACTGAAAACTAAAAAAAGCCAATGGCAAAACCATTGGCTTAAATAATCCTCGGGGTAGTTTATCCCAAGTAAGATTTCAAGAGTTTGCTGCGTGATGAGTGGCGTAGGCGGCGAATCGCCTTCTCCTTAATCTGTCGAACACGCTCACGAGTAAGGTCAAACTTCTCGCCTATCTCCTCCAAAGTCATCTCCGAGCAACCAATACCGAAGAAGTAGCGGATAATATCGCGCTCACGCTCGGTGAGAGTTTCCAAGGCTCTATCGACCTCTGTTGCGAGCGATTCGTTGATAAGTCCGCGGTCTGCATTTGGCGAATCGGGATTTACCAAGACATCGAGCAACGAGTTGTCCTCGCCATCGGCAAATGGTGCATCAACCGAGATATGACGACCTGCAACACGCAGAGTATCTGTAACTTTCTCGCGTGGCAACTCCAACTCGGCAGCCAACTCCTCAGGCGATGGAGTACGCTCATGCTCCTGCTCGAAACGGGCAAAAGCCTTGTTGATTTTGTTGAGTGAGCCCACCTGATTGAGAGGAAGGCGCACGATACGCGACTGCTCTGCAAGAGCCTGCAAAATCGACTGACGAATCCACCATACAGCGTAGGAGATAAACTTAAAACCACGAGTCTCATCAAACTTCTCCGCAGCCTTAATCAAACCGAGGTTTCCCTCATTGATAAGGTCAGGAAGACTCAAACCCTGATTTTGGTACTGCTTTGCCACAGACACCACGAAGCGAAGGTTCGCCTTAGTCAGTTTCTCCAATGCCTCTTGGTCGCCTTTGCGGATTCGTTGGGCGAGTTCCACCTCCTCCTCTACGGTAATAAGTTCCTCTTTACCAATCTCCTGCAAATACTTGTCGAGAGATGCACTCTCACGATTGGTGATGGATTTCGTAATCTTTAATTGACGCATATCTGTTTCTTCGTTTTAGCCATTAGCTATTAGCCATTGGCCATTAGCTTTATAATATTATTCGTTAATAATCGTATAACTCGCCGATTTGCCATCAGGGTAAACGCCATCGATGCTTTGCACCTTGTCGGTCAAACGCCCCAAATCTGCCACCGAGCGCACCGCCTTGTCGTTGATGTGGGTAATCACAAAACCCTCACGCACACGGGCTTTCGCAAGCAAACCGCCACTCTTGACCGACTGCACCTGCACGCCACCCTTAATATCGAGTTTCTTGGCAGTTTTGCTGTCGATATCGGCAAAGCGACCACCCAAAACCTCCACGACATCGACATCGTTTTTGGATAGCAATTCAGCCTTACCTGCTTTATTACGAAGAACAACCTCAAAATGTTTCACTTTATCGCCTCTTTTTACAACCAACGACACTTTGTCGTTCGGACGATGCTTGCCAATCTGCTCGGTAAGGGTTGTCGGAGCAGTAATTTTTACACCATCAATCTCGGTGATAACATCGCCCTTGCGGAGTCCTGCTTCCGAAGCCGAACCTCCCTCCGAAACGCCTGCTACATATACACCGCCAACCTCCGTGATACCTGTATCCTTGCCGAGTTGGTCGATAAAGTCTTGGTCGATGTAGCGGTAAGAAATACCGAGCAATGCACGCTGCACGATACCATACTCACGCAAATCATTAACCACCTTACGCACAATGCTTTCAGGCACCGCAAACGAGTAGCCGATATAACTTCCTGTCGAGGACTTGATAACGGTATTGATACCCACCAACTCGCCACGAGCATTTACCAACGCACCGCCCGAATTTCCAGGATTTACCGCAGCATCGGTCTGGATAAACGATTCGATACGGAATTCGTTAGGGATAACATCGAGTTGGCGCGCCTTTGCACTTACGATACCTGCCGTGATAGTCGATTGCAAGTCAAATGGAGAGCCTATTGCCAACACCCACTCGCCAAGTCGCAAATCGTCAGAAGAGCCAAACTTCAAAATTGGCAACTCCTCCGCCTCAACCTTGATGAGAGCGACATCGGTAGTTGGGTCTTTTCCTATGATTTTTGCATCGAAGACACGACCGTCATTGAGTTTTACACGCAACTTCGTAGCCCCATCAACCACGTGATTGTTTGTTACGATATAGCCATCGGTCGAGATAATCACACCCGAGCCACCCGACTTCTGCTCACGTTTCTGTGGCTGACCATTACCCTGCTGTGGCTGCGGAAAGCCAAAAAACTCAAAAAATGGATTGTACGGCATCATACTCTGCTGACGCACCTCAACCTCTGTTATCGCCTCGATATTCACCACCGCCTTAACAGCATTTTCGGCTGCGTAGGTAAGGTCAGGATATGTTGCCGACTGCTCCAAACTCACGAACTGTGTCTTTGCAACAGGAACGGTATCGCCATCACGATTTACATACTCTATGGTTGTCGCAGTCTGTGTGTTGCGAACAACCGCATACGATGCAACGCCTGCACCGAGGAGTGCCGAAGCGAAGCATACTGCTACCAATACAAAAGTGTTCTTTTTCATAATTTGTGTTTTAATTTCGACTTCAAAACGAATCTTCCTACAAAATTATTGTAAATCGCGCGAAAAATCAAATAATTTCAATAATAGTTAAAAAAATAAAGTACTCTGTGCACCTTTTGTATTCCGAAAAAATATCATATCTTTGTACGGTGATTATTTTTTAGAAAATAGATACGACCCAAGGGCATATTATGACACCTGAACAGCAAAAGAGATTTAAGTATTGGCAGTGGCGTACCATCATCGGAACAATGGTAGGATATATCTTCTTCTACCTTATCCGCAAGAACTTCTCGTTTGCAATGCCAGGTTTGACCGCTGAATATGGTATCACAAAGGCAAGTCTTGGAGGTATTCTCTCGTTAGCCGGTTTCCTATACGGATTATCCAAATTGCTGAACGGCATGTTGGCGGACCGCATAAACGGTCGTTGGCACATGGTAATAGGTTTGGCAGTCAGCACCGTCACCGCCTTTATCATCGGCTTTGGCGCCGAGATTATCACCTACTTTACGGGGGTTCCGGAGGGCTCGACACCTGAGTTTGTGGGCAAATTTGTTATTTTGCTCTCTACACTTTGGATTATCAACAATATATTCCAAGGTTGCGGATTTCCGCCATGTAGCCGATTGATTACCCGTTGGGTACCTGCAAATGAACTCGCTACCAAGATGTCTATATGGAACACTTCACACTCTATTGGTGCAGGTCTGGCAGGCATCTTATGCGGCGTACTGATTATGGGCATGATGGGTACCAACATGTCGAATAATACAGAGGTGGTTGCCACAATTGCCACCAATCTCGGCAAGGAGGTTACCGACTATGCAGTAATTTCGGCCGCCGAGAACTACGGTGCTTGGAAATGGGCATTTATTATCCCGGGTATTATCGCTGCCGCAGGTGTAGTAATTACAACCTGTATTCTTCGTGACACGCCGAAAAGTGTCGGTCTGCCGGAGCTATCCGAAAGCAACAAAGAGAGCAGAGCCGAAGAGAGAGAGGAGTCACAAGCCGAGATTTCGGCATTTATCCGCAAGCATGTATGGAAGAATCCCATTATTTGGGCTTTGGCTGTGGCAGATTTCTTCGTATATATCATTCGTTTTGCCGTTCTTGATTGGGGACCGACATTCCTCCGAGAGCACTGCGGTATGACAACCGAATGGGCTGCTATGACCGTAATTATTTTCGAGATATTCGGAGTTGTCGGCATGCTTTTGGCCGGTTGGATTAGCGATAAAGTATTTGGAGGTCGTGCTGCTCGCACCTGCCTCTTCTGTATGATTGGAACACTTGCGGCAATTCTCGGTTTTATCGGTTTGCAGAAGGCTGGCGCAAGTCCTGTATTACTTCTCTTTGTATTGGCATTGGCAGGAGCATTTATCTATGGACCACAAGCTCTTATTGGTGTCATATCGTCAAACCACGCCACACGCAAAGCTTCGGCTACTGCACTTGGCATTATTGGTTTTGTCAGTTATGTCAGCGTACTCGTGTCAGGCTGGGGCTTTGGTCTTATTGCCGACTCAAAGTGGGGCTGGAACGGAGTATTTGTTGCAATGGTGGCAATGGCGGTTATCGGAGCGGCAATATTTGTTCCAATGTGGAATATGAAACGAGATGCTTACTCCGAGGAGTAACGAGTAGTGAGCAGTTAAAAACTTTTAGCGCTCCCCAGTAAGCGAACAAAGTGAGCGCCCCTATTAAGGGCGGAACGCCCGCCCCTAATAACCCACAGAAACCCTGCGCCTTGACAAGCGTGGGCGTTTTGAAAACAAAAAAACTAATGGCTAAAAGCAATGAAGGTTGTAGTTGGTTTATCGGGAGGAGTTGATAGCTCGGTGGCTGCGTACTTGCTCAAAGAGCAGGGACACGAGGTCATCGGCTTGTTTATGCGCAATTGGCACGACACAACAGGCAAGTTGGAGGGAGAGTGTTCGTGGCATGATGACCAAGTCTTTGCAGAGTTGGTAGCCAAAAGATTAGATATTGCTTTCCACTATGTCGATTTGTCGGCAGAGTATAAAAAACGAGTGGTCGATTATATGTTCTCCGAGTACGAGAGGGGACGAACACCTAACCCTGATGTGTTGTGTAATCGGGAGATAAAATTCGATGTATTCCTGCAAGAGGCTCTCAAACTCGGTGCCGAGGCGGTTGCTACGGGGCACTATTGTCGTAAGGAGGAGCGCATTGTCAATGGCGAAAAGGTCTACTCTTTGCTCGCAGGAAGCGACCCCAACAAGGACCAAAGTTACTTTCTCTGCCAACTCTCGCAGGAGCAGTTAAAGTATGCAATGTTCCCGATAGGTCATCTCTTAAAACCGGAGGTACGCCGCATTGCCGAAGAGCAGAAGTTGGCAACTGCCAAGCGCAAGGATTCACAGGGTATCTGCTTTGTCGGCAAGGTCGATTTGCCTGTATTCTTACAACAACAACTCGCAGCAAAAAAGGGAAATATTCACGAGATACTACCTTCGTGGCGCAGATACGCCGAGCGTGCCGAGCAGACCGCATTGGAGCAACTCGCCGAGCCATATCGCTACACCGTGCGTGACGGCAAGAAGATTGGCGAACACAACGGAGCACACTTCTACACCATAGGGCAGCGCAAAGGTTTGGGTATCGGAGGAAGGAAGGAGTCGTTGTTTATAATAGGTACAGATGTCGAGAGCAACACCATCTATGTCGGCGAGGGTGACAGCCACCCGGGGCTCTATCGCAGGGCGTTGTGTATCGACAATTCGGAGGTGCATTGGGTGGAGCCGTGTGAGGCTCTCAATGTTGGCGAGGAGCGCAGATTGAAGGTGCGTATCCGCTACCGCCAGCCACTCGAAGATGCAACCTTAATTCAACATGATGACAAACTATATATTCTCTTCGACCAGCCACAACGAGGTATTGCAGGCGGACAGTTTGCAGCATGGTACGAAGGCGATAGATTGATTGGCTCAGGAGTCATTAAGCACTAATTAAACACTAAACTATCTGATATGAAAAAGATTTTATTTGTATTGTTCTCTTTGGCAGTTTCGGCAACCGTTACAGCACAGGAATTACGATTTGTCAATGCCACCGAATTGGGTATCCACGGCTACACAAAACAGACCGACAAGAGCCCTTATTACCGTTTCGACCACACTCCTTACGAGGGTTTCAGTAAAGGTATAATAAGTAAATCGAAGCACCCTGCCGGACTCTATGTGGTTTTCAAAACCAACTCTTCGCAGATTGTGGCTTCGTGGGAGAATCTACCACAACGCATGGGCGATAACATAACAGGCATTTCACAAGCCGGTTTGGACCTATATATCAAAGCAGACGGCAAATGGAAATTTGCTTCGGTAGGTCGCGTATCCACCCTTCCCGAGAAGAATAAGCGCACCAAAACCCTTATCAAAAATCTCGCAAATGGAGAGAAGGAGTGCTTACTCTATCTTCCGTGTTGGTGCAAACTCACCAGGTTGGAGATTGGTATTGACGAGGGAGCAACTATTGAAGGTTTACCTTCGCCATTCCGCCACAAAGTCATTGTTCATGGTTCGAGCATTACGCACGGAGCATCTGCTTCTCGCCCTGGTTTGACCTACACGGCATTGATGAGCCGCAATCTCGGCATCGACTTCATAAACTTCGGTTTCAGCGGTCAGTGCAAGATGCAGCCACAATTCCTCGAATTTTTGAAGACCTGCGAGGCTGACGCATTCGTATTTGACGCATTCTCAAACCCATCAGAGAAGGAGATAAAGGAACGTTTGAACCACTTTGTTGCAGAGTTGGTGAAGGCTCATCCGGGTAAACCTCTCATTTTCATCCAGAGTCCTATCGACCAAGACAGCCAATTCGACACCAAGAAATATGCAAGACGAATGAGCCTTACCAGGACCGCTGCACAGATGATGAAAGCGTTGGAAAAGCAGTATAAAGATGTCTATTTCTTGGCCGTTCCGAATGTGTTGGGCACAGATGGCACGATTGACAACTCTCACCCTACCGACATCGGTTTCGACCGTTTTGTCAAGGCATATCAGCCTAAAATCGCCAAGATTCTGAAAAAGTATGGCATAAAGTAGAAGATAATTAGGATATGAAAAAGATTCTGCTATCCATCGTAGCGACCATTCTCGTTGCATCGGGTGCATTTGCGCACAATCCGAAAGAGTGGCGCAAATTGAGACAGAATATAAACATCTTCTGGGCAAGCGACCTCGATAGAGATGGTTGTTACGACCAAAATGTTATCGCCAATCTAATGGGTGATATGGCGGGAAAAATTAAGCCCGAATGTATTATATCGACGGGAGATACACACCATGGCAACGGCGTAAAGAGCGCACATGACAACGATTGGAAGGATAATTACGAAGATATTTACAACCACCCAAAGATGAAGATTGATTGGTGGGCTGTTACGGGCAATCACGAGTACCGAGGTAGCTCGCAAGCATTGCTTGACTATTCGGAGGTAAATCCTCGTTGGAAAATGCCGGCAAAATACTACACCAAAGTATTCAAAAAGGGAGGCGTCACCATTCGTTTCGTAATGCTCGACACAACCCCTCTCATCGAGAAGTACCGCAATAGCGACAAGTATCCTGATGCCCGCTTGCAGGACAACGACAAACAATTGGCGTGGTTGGAGTCGGTATTGAGCAACGCCCAAGAGGATTGGGTTGTTGTTGCCGGACACCACCCTATCCATGCCGACACAAAAAAGCCGAAGGCAGAGCGTACCGATATGCGAAACAATGTGGATAAGATTCTGCGCAAGCACGACAATGTAGCGATGTATCTGTGCGGACACATTCACAACTTCCAACATCTGAGAGATAAAAATAGCCATATCGACTATGTTGTTACCTCTTCGGCATCGTTAAGTCGCAGTGTCAAGATTACCAAGCGAACCATCTATTGCAGCCCCGAGCCGGGTTTCTCGGTTATAACCGCAAGCAAGAAGAGGTTGTCGGTACACATGATTGACAAAAACGGCAATGTACTGCATACGGTAGAGAGGACAAAGTAGGAACTCCGGGCGTGCTCAAGGCGCAAGCGATTATAGGATTAAATAGGATTCGCTCCCTTTGGTCGCTTTGTAGGAGTGCGCTGAGAGCAATTCTGCATTCTGCATTTCTCTCGTCTCTCGTCTCTCGTCTAAAAACAAAAGTTTTCCGTTTTCCGCTTTTCGTTTTCCGTTTAATTGCCTATCTTTGCACCGCCTTTGGACTCTGCGCCGAAGGCGGTGTTAGGTTTATTTAATGAAGAAAGAATGGATTGGTTAGTTAATCTTTTTATGGGCAAGGGCATAGCAAGTGCTGTGATTATCCTCGCCTTGACAATCGCTATCGGACTGTTACTGAACCGAATAAAGTTCGGCTCGGTGTCGCTTGGCGTGACTTGGGTGCTGTTTGTCGGAATTGTATTATCGCACTTCGGACTGACTATCGACCCACAAATTTGCCACTTTATAAAGGAGTTCGGACTGATACTCTTTGTCTACTCAATCGGTATTCAGGTCGGACCGAGTTTTATCTCGTCACTGCGTGACGGAGGTATCAAACTCAATATGCTCGCCGTGCTGATTATCGCACTCGGTTGTTTCATCGCATACGGTATTCACCTCGCAACAGGCGAAGACCTTGCCACAATGGTAGGTGTCTTGTCGGGAGCCGTAACTAATACCCCCGGTTTGGGTGCTGCACAGAGTGTAGTCGATAGCGCACAAGCCTCGACTATGGCAACCGCCTACGCCGTAGCCTATCCGCTTGGAGTTGTCGGCATCATTCTTTCGATGTTGATTATCCGCTGGGTTTTCCGTATCAAGATAGAGCGTGAAGCAGCAAAAGCGACTCGTTCAGATGCTCCACGCACAGTACGAATTGATGTTCGTGTAACTAACCATGCCGTATTCGGCAAGACCATCGAAGATATCAGCCGCATGACGCGCAGCCACTTTGTTGTGGCTCGAATCTTCGACCATGAGAACCAACAACGCATCGCTTCGGGACAGACCGAGTTGCAGGAGAACGATATTCTGCGTATCGTGGTGAGCAGCCAGGATGTCGATTTGGTGCAGTCGTTGATTGGCGATGTCGTAAAGGTTAATGATACCGAGTGGGGCAGCGCATCTTCACACCTCGAAAAACGCCGTATCGTGGTCACAAAACCCGAACTAAACGGAAAACATATCGGCGACCTCCACATACGAGAAAACTACCATGTAACCATCACCCGTGTAGTGCGTGCAGGTATCGAACTCGTGGCAACTTACGAGTTGCGTTTGCAGATGGGCGATGTCGTTGTGGTTGTAGGTCGTGCCAACGACCTCGACCAAGTATCGACCATTCTCGGCAACTCCGTAAAACGACTTGACCGCCCGAATCTCTTCCCGATATTCATCGGAATATTCCTCGGTGTACTGCTCGGCTCAATTCCGATTGCAATTCCGGGGGTTCCGCAAGCAGTAAAACTCGGCTTGGCAGGAGGTCCGCTTATCGTGGCTATCTTATTGGCAAAGTACGGACCTAAGTACAAGGTCGTAACCTTCACCACCAACTCGGCAAATATGATGATTCGCGAGATTGGCATCTCGCTCTTCCTCGCAGCCGTAGGTTTAAGCGCCGGTGAAGGCTTTGTTGAGGCGATTGTAGATGGCGGATATTGGTGGATATTGTTCGGCTTCGCCATCACCGTATTGCCACTCCTTATTGTAGGTATTATCGCCCGCAAGGGTATGAAGATGGACTACTTCTCGCTGATGGGCTTGATGTCGGGAGCGATGACCGACCCTCCGGCACTCGCCTACGCCAACACCGTAGCAACCAACGACCGTGCCGCTGTGGCGTATGCAACAGTCTACCCGCTGACAATGTTTTTGCGCATCTTCACGGCACAAATCTTGGCATTGATAGCACTATCGTAGAGAAAAAAGCGAAAAAGTATTGCTAATCAAAAAAATAGTCGTATATTTGCAGGCTGAATTATAGTTCAACACATAACAATTTAAGTTAAATGTTTGTAATAGTAGAGATTGCAGGTCAGCAGTTCAAGGCTGAGAAAGGTCGTAAGCTCTTTGTTCACCGTCTTGCGGGCGATGTAGATTCGTCTGTGAGCTTCGACAAGGTCCTGCTCGTAGAGAATGGCGGTCAGGTTAAGGTTGGCGCACCTGTTGTAAAAGGCGCTAGCGTAAAGTGTAAGATTCTCAAACACCTCAAAGACGACAAGGTTTTGGTGTTTAAGAAGAAGCGTAGAACTGGTTATCAGAAGTGCAACGGTCATCGCCAGTATCTTTCGCAAATTTTGATTGAGGACATTGTTGCATAACCTAAAAAACTGTTAGAGAAGTATGGCACACAAAAAAGGTGTTGGTAGTTCAAAGAACGGCCGTGAGTCGGAGAGCAAACGACTCGGTTTGAAGCTTTTCGGTGGTCAGTTTGCTAAGGCAGGCAACATCATCGTTCGTCAGCGTGGTACTGTTCACAATGCAGGCGAGAATGTAGGTATGGGCAAGGACCACACCCTCTTCGCTTTGGTTGATGGTACAGTGGTATTCGCAAAGAAGCGTGACAATCGCTCTTATGTAAGTGTTAAGCCTTTGGCATAACTTAGAGCGTTAGTTAAACAATAATGGCGAGCATCGAAAGATACTCGCCATTATTATTTTATGTATATACGCCCACCCTATCTCTCGGCAAAGTATAGCAGACAATCGTGACACAGACAGTCGCTATATTGTGCTTTTATGGTTGCTCGTTGCACCTCTGATAATCTCACATTTACGCAATGGCAGTTCGCCACATCGCCATCTGCACAACACTCGAACTCCGAGCCACACCGAGGACAAATCTTTCGCATAGGGGCTTATTGGGCTATTTTGTATAATTTGTAATTTCGCAGTATGAAGGTACAAAAAATTTGTATATCTGTAAAACTTTCAAGCTAAAAACAGCCGGGTATCGTTTTCGATACCTATGTTTATTATACCCTATTATCCTTAAATTCACTAAACTCCCTAAATTCCCATTTAGCCTATTGCCCCTATTGTCGAATTATCGGTGGCAAGTGGCTTAACTTACGGCACGAGCCGAAGGCTAAATGATGGTATTTTGGTTGGCGACAAATGATTATCAATAACAAAAACTAGAATCTAATCAATATGACTATTATTGTTTGATTTTTAGAAATTATTTGCTAATTTTGTATCTGTAAACAAAATTTATTGCCTATGAAACATTGCGCATAGTTATTGCGCACACCATGAAATATTGAAAAAAGCGTTTTAGCGTATTATTTCTCTTGCGAAAGTTTGGCGACTATCAAAGACCTGAAATAATGACGAATAGAATGCCCGTGCATAGCGTGGGCTTTTATGTCATATCGTAGGTCAGGGTTACGCCAAACACCCAGCAAGAGCGAGATACTTAAAAGTACCACGCTTTTTTTGTGTGCGTAACCTCTCAAATATGTTAAAGGTACTACTAATAGGTATTTATTATTCCATACCTACTATATAAATGGTAGGGAATCAAACTAACAAAACTTAATTAGCATTATTTTATCATGAAGAATTTTAGACTTACTTTTCTGCTTGCGCTTATTCCTCTTATGATAACATCATGTAAAAAGGCGGAGCCTAATTTGCGAGCAATCCTCAATCTCCAAGGACCGGTTGAACAATGCGAGTGTATCGATAGTGGAGCAAAAATATCATTTAATGATACCGCTACAACAATGACTTATGACAATCTCTTTGGTGAGACAGCTTGGTTGGAAACCATTGAGCATAGAAGAATCACACTTCAAGTAGGCGAAGGAGAGACCGAGCACATAGTCTTCTTCCGCTACGACAAGAAAGGTCGTCTTAAAGAAGTTGCAGACATTAACAAGGCTGCAAAGACCAAAATCATCACAAAGTACAAATATGAAAAAGATGAGCTATTGCCTAATTTCAAGAGTGTAAAAGGTGGTGCAGAAGGTAAACAAGAGGGTGCAATCACCTATGGTACACTTGACAACTTCGGCAACTGGACAACTGCTACCTGGAACGGCACAACATACAATCGTACTTTGACCTATTTCGCAATACCCGAGGGAACAGAGGTTACAAGCAACTGTCCAACTGATGTATCGTTTGACAAAGAGATGTTCCTACAACTTATTATTAGCCTCGTTATCTTTGCAGCATTCTTGGTTATGAGTGTACACATGCTACTCGTGCTATTCAAGGGTAAACTTCGTGCGGATTATGGTGTTATAGATTTCGTAGAGAAACGAGTAGCAGAAGGACGCACAACAAAGGCATCAGAGGAAGAAAATCAGCAGGTAATAGCGATAATCAATGAAGTATATGACCAGTGGCAAACCGTCAATGTCGATGGAGAAGAGGCATGTATACCTTATTCTGGTTCAGTTGTACGCAAATCGTATGCCGCTATCAAAGAGGCTGTTTCCATTGCTCCAACTTCCGAGGAGGCAATAAATTGCATCAACGATTTTAGTGCTCAACTTAACGCCTGGATGGAACGTAGCTTCAACGGTTCAAAGTTATTTATTGGTATTTCTATCGCTATCGCTGTTCTATTCTCATTCTTGACAGAAAACGTTTCATTCGGCATTTTTGTCGGCTGTGGTATTGTTCTTTATATTCTTGCAAGCCGTAAAACTACTTGGCAAGAGATAAAAGACTACAAAAAAGGCCGCAATCAAAAAAGTTTCATGAGTGGTCTTATAGGAGGTCTTCTTGGAGGTGTCGCAGCTGCAAGAACAGTACGTACTGTAACAAAATGGGATGATGGAACAACAACCGTAGATGATGACCATTCAGAAACCTGGATTGCCCTCGTATTCCTTTTTATTGGATGTGTTATACTATCAGTAGCAATCTATTTTGTTGCATTTATCAACTATCTGCGCAACTATGTTATTTATTGGTAATCTACCAAATAGCATATTATAATAACGACACAAAAAATAGATGTTTTGATTTTTAAGAGCCTATCTAACAATAAGTTAGTAGGCTTTTTTTCGTTTCTATTATCGCAAACGCTCTAACCTCCCTAAACTCCTTAAATTCTCTAATTCCCCATTTGTCCTATTAGTCCTATTTGTTCCAAAGCCCTTATTACCCCCATACCCCCTATTGCCCCTATCGAATTATCGGTGGCAAGGCTTAACTTACGGCACGAGCCGAAGGCTCTATTGTGCCGTTTCGATTGGCTGCACCTCGGCATAGTACATACCAGATATGCACTCTGCGCTCGGTTTGCACAATCGTTCTCTGTTACACAGAGTGATTAAGCCCACTTGCCACCGATGATACTTCGTTCTTCGAAGAAGAACAAGTTTGCCGCCCTTTAAGTCAAACTCCACATCAGAGTTTGGCTAATATTGTAATAGTTGAAAATTTAGCAAAAGAAAAAGCCAAACTCTGATGTGGAGTTTGGCTTAAAGAGGCGGCTACCTACTCTCCCACGGGAAA
>SUZE01000030.1 GCA_015060075.1 Rikenellaceae bacterium
TCGGGGTTGTTCGAGTTCATAGGCGGATTTACCGCTGCACGAATCGTTACCGAGGCGTACGAGGAGAAGCCGAGCATAATCATCGTAACACATACTGCCACCAAGTTCCAGATACGATGACCTTTGCGGTGGGTGATATATATTGCTGTGCCAAGCAGTGCGAACATTGCAAAGGCAAAGACCACAATGCCCATATTTACAGGTGCGCCGAGTGTATTTACGAAGAATACATCAACCATAGCACCGAGATATACGGTGTAAGGGATAATGATGCCGTTAATGACAAGCAATATCGCACACGCTAACAGTGTTACGAGGAACAGCCCTTTTAGGGTGATGTTCTTATACTTTCGGAAGTAGTAGATAAACACCAACGCAGGGATAGTCAGCAGGTTCAAGATGTGCACACCTATCGACAAGCCCATCAGGTAGGCGATAAGGATAATCCATCGTGCCGAGTGTGGCTCGTCAGCCTCCTCCTCCCAGCGCAACATCAACCATACAACGAGTGCCGTAAACATTGACGATAGCGCATAGACCTCGCCCTCGACAGCCGAGAACCAAAATGTGTCAGTGAAGGTGTAAGCCAACGCTCCAACTGCACCTGCACCGAGTACCGCAATAGCGTTTGCCGTAGTCAGCGGCTTACCCTCACGGGTAAACAATCGGCGAGCGATGTGAGTGATTGTCCAAAAGAGGAACAAGATGCAGAAAGCACTCGCCAAGGCGTTCATTCCATTCACCATGTGTGGTACATAGTGAGTTGATGGCGCAAACAGCGTGGCAATGCGTGCCAAGAGCATAAAGAGTGGTGCACCCGGTGGGTGTCCTACCTCCAACTTGTACGAAGTGGCTACAAACTCGCCACAATCCCAGAGCGATGACGATGGCTCGATAGTGAGCAGATAGGTAGTTGCTGCAATAGCAAATACCACCCAACCCACAATTCGATTCCAACGCTTGAATATCTTTTGTTCCATAATTCTCTGCGCATCTATGCAATAAACGCACAAAATTACTAAAAAATTGAGAATTAAGAATTAAAAATTAAGAATTAAGGGTTAAAAGTTGATTTTGGGGTGCAAAACTGTATTAATAAGTCTAAAAAAAGCGATGCCGAAAAAATCGGCACCGCCTTTTGTGTTAAAATTTTTGTGTTAAAAAATTGTTTTTACTGCTCCTTCTTACCCTTACCGGTATAGAGGAAACGGCGAATCTTCTTCGATGCAGTCTTCTCGAACTCCTGCTCCTCCTCTACCACTTCGGAAATCTTCGAGTAGCGATTTACACGCTCATTCACATACTGCTTAATCTCGCGCATCAAATCCTCCTTGAAGAGGTCGAACTCATGCTTCTTCTTGTGCCAAGTATCAACCATCTCGGAATATTTTGCCTCGATAGCCTCGGTATCGAAGTGTACCAATGCTACCAACTTACCCTCCGACTCGGTAACCACCGACTCCGAGATAAAGACATGTGAGTTGAGCACATTTTCGATATCCTCAGGATAGATATTCTCGCCCGATGGACCGAGAATCATATTCTTCAAGCGACCCTTAATGTAGAGCCAGCCGTCCTCATCAAAGCAGCAAAGGTCACCCGTGCGGAAGAAACCATCTTCGGTAAATGCCGCAGCCGTAGCCTCAGGGTTTTTGTAGTAGCCCTGCATCTGCGAAGGACTCTTAATCACCAACTCGCCAATGCCGGTCTCCTCGTTCACATTCTCCAAACGGTACTCAATGCCCTTCAAGATTGGACCTGTCGAGCCGTGACGCAACATTCCATCAACCATACCTGCAATTAACGGTGCAGTCTCGGTCAAGCCGTAACCGACATCGTAGATAAACTTCGAATCGAGCAGGAACTGCTCCACCTCGCCATCGAGTTTCGAGCCTCCGATACCGAAGAAACGGATACGACCTCCGAAGGTCTTGGTGAGTTTTTTGCCTGCGATACGGTGCAGATAACGGCGAATAAAGCCAACGCCGTAGAGCGCATTCATAAAGCCGTTCGAGGTAAACATTTTCTTTACCTTACCCTTAAATATCTTCTCGATAATAAGCGGTACGGTAAGCATAATTGTTGGTCGAACCTCCTTCAATGCAGGCAACAATACCGAAACGGTTGGAGCCTTATCGAGATAGACCACATGAGCTCCGTGATGGAACGCAAGGATAAGTCCGAGCGTACATTCGTAGGTATGCGCCATAGGTAGTACCGAGAGGAATATATCGTCTTCTCGCACAAGGAATAACGGGTCAATTAACCACATCTGCGATGCGAGGTTGTAGTGCGTAAGCATCACACCCTTAGGCTGTGAGGTTGTACCCGAAGTGTAGATAATTGCCGCCAAATCATCAGGCTGTGGCACTGTTAACTCGCCCTCCTCCTTAACATTCTGTGAGAGGACCGAGAGGTTCTTTGTACGAACGATGATGTTCAACTTTGCCGAAACCTCCTTCGAGATTTTGGTAAAGAGTTTATCCGAAACGCACATAGCCTTCGCCTCCGAGTGTTCAACGATACGGTCGAGGTCTGCCGATGTGAAATCCGGCAACACGGGAACTACCGTGTAGCCTCCCGTAGTAATAGCAAAGTAGCAAACGCCCCAATTTGGCATGTTGCTACTGAGCAAGACGACCTTATCGCCCTTTTTAAGACCTGCCGAGCGGAGCAACTCTTGTACCTCGGCTACCTTTTCGCCCACCTGTTTGAAGGTGTAGCTACCGCCTCTCCACAATGAAAAGGCTATACGCTCCGAGAAATTCTTCACGCTGTTGTTCAGAATTTCGTAAAGTGTATTCAACTTCATAAAGTAGTTAAAAAATTAAGTTTGTACTGCATAAGGGCTACCAAAAGGTGTGTGTTTACCCCTACAAATCTGTGCAAAAATAGAATTTTTTTCCTAAATATAAGTATATTTGTGAGAAAATTTGAAGTGCGATGTTCAATTTAGAGCAGATAAAGCGATTTGCCGCAGAGGTTGGCTTTGACCTGTGCGGAGTTGCCAAGTGTCATGTTTTTGAGGAAGATAGACTCTTTCTCGAAGAGTGGATAGGGGAGGGCTATGCCTCATCGCTTGACTATCTCAAAAGGAATATCGACCGCCGAGCAGATGCAAGCCTGCTCGTAGAGGGTGCAAAAAGCGTAATTGTTTGCGCTGCATCCTACAAAAACAAGATAAGTGACGGCTACCCGGCCGACCACCAGACAAAGATTGCGTCATACGCCTGCACCACCGACTACCACACCACCATCAAGCAGATGCTGTTCGAACTATGCGAGCGACTCAAAGAGATTAATCCCGACTTCTCGGCCCGATGTTTTGTGGATAGTGCGCCAATTTTCGAGAAGCGATATGCCGTAGAGGCAGGACTTGGTTGGATTGGGCGACAGTCGCTATTGGTAACACCCGAATTTGGCTCGTTTGTGCTGTTGGGCGAGATTGTAATGACCGCAGAGTGTGACCAATACGACACACCTTACGAGGGGGTAGGCTGTGGAGAGTGTCGCCGATGCGTGGAGGCTTGCCCGAACAATGCAATAAAGGAGCGACATATAGATACTTCGCGCTGTATTTCGTGTGCAACAATCGAGTGCAAGGAGGAGGACAAGGATTGTGATTTGCACGGCTGGATTTTCGGTTGCGATGAGTGCCAAACGGTCTGCCCATACAATCGCAAAGCACCATATTTCCGCAATCCAAAATTTGCTCCGCTCTTCAATCCGATAGAGCGAATGCCTGATAGAGAGGAGTTTATGACTACTCCGATGGTGAGAAAGTTTCGGTGAGTTTTTTGTTGTGGGAACTCCGAGAGTTGTCACGGCGCAACCATTCTGGGGGTTATAGGGGCGGGCGTTCCGCCCTTACTGGGGGCGCTCCCGTTGGTCGCTTAATGGGGTGCGCTGAAAGTTTTCCGTTTTCCGCTTTTCGTTTTCCGTTAAAAATGCCTTCTACGGCACTACAACAAAGGTTAAAAATAATTGTTAATAACCTGTCAATAAACTGCCCGATTTTAATTGCACTTTTCGTTGGAAAGGTCCTAACTTTGTATCGCTGAAACTCGGAATAACACCCTCCCACAAGGAGGGTATTTCCGCCTAACGGACAAAACAATTAAATTACTATATACAATAATGAAGAACAACTCGACTCTTAAAAAAGTCCAGTACGCTGACGCTGTCGCTGCCTCAAAGGAGTACTTTGGAGGTGACGAACTTGCTGCTACTGTGTGGGTTAGCAAGTACGCCTTGAAGGATTCGGCAGGTAATATCTACGAGTCCTCGCCCGAGCAAATGCACTATCGTCTGGCACGAGAACTTGCCCGTATCGAGAATAAGTACGGCGAACCTCTTTCGGAGCAGGAGATTTTCGACCTGCTCGACCACTTCCGTTACATCATTCCGCAGGGTGGACCAATGACCGGTATCGGCAATAATTTGCAGGTTGCTTCGCTCTCGAACTGCTTCGTAATCGGACACAAAAATCCGGCTGACTCGTACGGAGGTATCTTCCGTATGGACGAGGAGCAGGTGCAGTTGATGAAACGCCGTGGTGGCGTAGGTCACGACCTCTCGCATATCCGTCCTTCGGGTAGCCCCGTTTTGAACTCGGCACTCACATCGACAGGTATCGTTCCGTTTATGGAGCGTTACTCGAACTCTACTCGTGAGGTTGCACAGGACGGTCGCCGTGGTGCATTGATGCTCTCGATTTCGATTAAGCACCCCGATGCAGAGAAGTTTATCGATGCAAAACTCGATACCAACAAGGTTACCGGTGCAAATGTATCGGTGAAGATTGATGACGAGTTTATGCGTGCTGCCATTGAGGGACGCACCTACACACAGCAGTTCCCTATCAATGCCGACAAGCCAAAGTTCGTGCAGAACATTGACGCATCGAAGTTGTGGGCAAAGATTATCCACAATGCTTGGAAGTCGGCAGAGCCGGGTGTATTGTTCTGGGATACCATTATTCGTGAGAGTGTGCCTGACTGCTACGCCGATGAGGGATTCGTAACAGTCTCGACAAACCCTTGCGGTGAGATTCCGTTGTGTCCATACGACAGCTGTCGTCTGTTGGCTATCAACCTCTACTCGTATGTTGAGAATCCATTTACGAAGGAGGCTTCGTTCAATTTCGACCTCTTCAAGTCGCATGTACACAAGGCTATGCACCTGATGGACGACATTATCGACTTGGAGTTGGAGAAGATTGACCTTATTATCGAGAAGATTGCTTCGGACCCTGAGGATAAAGATGTTCGCCGTGTAGAGTTGGATTTGTGGCACAAGATTAAGGATATGGCACTCAAAGGTCGCCGTACAGGTCTTGGTATCACTGCCGAGGGTGATATGTTGGCTGCACTCGGTTTGCGCTACGGCTCGAATAAGGCTCTCGATTTCGCAACAAAGGTACACCAGACCTTGGCTGTTGAGGCTTATCGTGAGTCTGTGAACATGGCTCGTGTGCGTGGTGCATTTACCGTATTCAACGCCGAGAAGGAGAAGGATAATCCGATGATTAACCGCCTCAAAGCAGCAGATGCTTCACTCTACGAGGAGATGGTTAAGTATGGTCGCCGTAATATCGCAATGCTTACAATTGCCCCTACCGGTACAACATCGTTGATGTCGCAGACCACTTCGGGTATTGAGCCTGTATTCCGTCCAGTTTACAAGCGCCGCCGTAAGATTAACCCTTCGGACCGTGATAATAAGGTTATATCAACATTTACAGACGAGCAGGGTCAGGTATTCGAAGAGTACAATGTATACCACCACAAGTTCGTGGATTGGTTGCGCATCAACGGCTACGATATCTCTCGCCTCGACTCAATCAGCGATGAGGAGTTGGATAAGTGGGTTGCTGCATCGCCATACCACAAGGCTACCGCAAACGATATCGATTGGGTTGCCAAGGTTAAGATGCAGGGTGCAATTCAGAAGTGGGTTGACCACTCGATTTCGGTTACCGTAAACCTTCCAAACAACATCTCGGAGGAGATTGTAGCAGATGTATATCGTACCGCTTGGGAGTCGGGCTGTAAGGGTATCACCGTATATCGTGACGGTTGCCGTGCAGGTGTCTTGGTGGATAAGAAGAGCAAGAAGGCCGAGAAGAAGTGCGAGGAGGCTACCGGCGAAAACCGCCGTCCTAAATCTATCCCTGCCGATGTCATTCGTTTCAAGAACGGCTCGGAGATGTGGATTGCCTTCGTAGGTATGGTAGATGGTCGCCCTTACGAGATTTTCACCGGTAAGATTGAGGACGATGCAATGTATATCCCTCCAAAGATTACCAAGGGTAATATCATCAAAGTTCGTGAGGAGGACGGTACAAAGCGTTACGACTTCCAATATACCGACCGTTATGGTTACACCAACACTATCGGAGGTATCTCACGCTTGTTTGACGAGAGCTTCTGGAACTATGCGAAGTTGATTTCGGGAGTGTTGCGTTACAATATGCCAATCGAGAAAGTTGTATCGTTGATTGACGGTTTGCACCTTGACGATGAGAATATCAACACTTGGAAAAATGGTGTAAAACGTGCCTTGAAGCAGTATATCGAGGACGGTACCCGTTCAAAGGGTAAGTGCCCACAGTGCGGACAGGAGAATATGGCATACCAGAATGGTTGTTTGACTTGTCTATCATGCGGATATTCCAAGTGCGGATAAAAAGCGCATAGAAAGCGAATTTTTGCGTTAAACTGCGATAGCCCGATTGCTCACATACGCCAAGTATGCTACGCATCGGGCTTCTTGTTTGCCTTGAACTTCATCTTTCTATGCGCTTTTTGTTGTGGTAATAGAAAGCGAATTTTTGCGTTAAACTGCGATAGCCCGATTGCTCACATACGTCAAGTATGCTGCGCATCGGGCTTCTTGTTTGCCTTGAACTTCATCTTTCTATGCGCTTTTTGTTGTGGTAATAGAACGAAAAAATGGCGGTGATTAACCACCGCCATTTTGCTACTTGCCACTATAATTTTAGTTCTTGATATCCTTGATGCGCAACTGTAACGATGCCTTGCCACGATAGTTGTTTTCGATAATCTGATAGCAGATGTCTATCGGTTTGCCCGCTCGAACCCACTCGTAGTGTGTCGGTTGCTGGAAGGCGATAGTCTGCATACGGGCAGATGGTGTTGAAACCTGTGTCAAATCCATTCTAAGGTGTTCAGAATCGGCTCCTACAAGTCGTGCATCGCCACCATTAACGCACTGTGTAGATGCAAATACCGGAAGATTATTGCCGGGACCAAACGGCTGGAAACGATTTAACTCTCGGAAGAAATTAGGTGTTATATCCGAGAAAGACAACATGCTATCTATCTCCACCTGCGGAATAAGGCTCTTAGGGTCGATATTCTCTTCAACATATTGGTTGAATCGGCGCTTAAACTCCTCGACATTTTCGGGTTTCATGGTCAAGCCTGCGGCGTACATGTGTCCGCCGAAGTTCTCCAACAAGTCGGAGCAAGACTCAACCGCCTGATAGAGGTCGAAACCAGGAATAGAACGAGCGGAACCCGTAACAAAACCATTGCTCTGTGTTAGTACAACGGTAGGGCGATAGTAGGTTTCGATAAGGCGCGATGCCACAATACCCACGATACCTTTCATCCACTTAGGATTGTAGATTACGGTACTCTTCTGCGCCTTCAACTGTGGATTGTTCTCCACAAAGTCGTGCGCCTCCTGCGTTACGCTGCGGTCGATACTCTTGCGGTCCTGATTGAAGTTGTCAATTACATCTCCAAACTCTCGTGCAGCCTCCTCGTTACCCTCAACGAGCAGTTTTACCGCTGCATATCCGCCCGAAGGTACCGAGTCCTCCGGATACTCGTCCATGCGCATACGACCTGCTGCATTGATGCGAGGTCCAATCTTGAATACGATGTCGTCAATAGTGATATTCTGCTCCTCCAAACCGCAAATACGGATTATCGAAGAGAGTCCCTCCGAAGGCGAGGCGTTAAGAATCTTCAAACCATAGTGCGCCAAGATACGATTTTCATCGGTCAGTGCAACGATATCCGAAGCGATACTTACGACCAATAGGTCGAGTAACGGTACGAGTTCACTGAACGGAATATTGTGCTTCTGCGCATAGGCCTGCACAAACTTAAAGCCCACACCGCAACCCGACAACTCATCGAAAGGATAGTTGCAGTCATTGCGTTTCGGGTCAAGAACTGCTACGGCACGAGGAATCTCCTCAGCCGGAAGATGATGGTCGCAGATTATGAAATCTACCCCTTTTTGTGTTGCATAGTCCACCTTCTCGACAGCCTTAATACCACAATCGAGGGCGATGATAAGCTTCACACCCTTCTTTGCGGCAATGTCGATACCCCTCTTCGAAATACCGTAACCTTCGGTATAACGGTCGGGGATGTAGAACATCAGGTTGTTGTGCCCGATGTGGCGGAGAAATTTATATACGAGCGCAACGGCAGTTGTGCCATCTACATCGTAGTCGCCATAAACCATAATCTTCTGGTTTTTGGCAACCGCCTCCTCCAACCTCTCGACCGCACGCTCCATATCTTTCATCAGGAACGGATTGTGCAAATCTTCGAGGCGAGGATTGAAAAACTTCTTCGCTTTGTCTACTGTGTCTATGCCTCTTTGTACCAATAGGTTCGCCAATACCGTAGGGATTCTCAATGAGGTGGCAATGTGGTCCACTGTCAGAGAGTTGCCCTGTGGTTTGACTACCCACCTTTTCTGAATAGGCATACTCGTTAAATTTTATTATTATATATTTTTTCAATTTTTTCCTCTTTTAGTAGGCTATTAGCCATTTATTAAATGCGTTCTACATTGAAGTTTGCGAGCAACTTTTCACAAAGTACCTTGCTTGCCTCTTCGAACGAAACCTCACGACCGAGCTCCTTTGTGATGGAGGTTACCCCTTTATCGACAAAGCCGCACGGATTAATCATTGTGAACCATTTGAGGTCGGTTGCGGCGTTAAGTGCCAAGCCGTGCATCGTAACAAATCGTGATGCTTTAACACCTATTGCGCAAATTTTTCGCCAATTGCGCTGCGACTTCTCACCTGCCGAGTTCTCTGCCTCGTCACAGAGCCAAACTCCCGTAGCGCCCTCCAAACGGCGACCTTCGATGCCATATTCGGCAACAGTTTCGATAATGCTCTGCTCCAACAATTCAATATATCGGCGCAGACCAATACCCAACTTTTCGAGGTCGAGAATAGGGTAGCACACCACCTGCCCCTCGCCATGAAAAGTTATGTCGCCCCCTCGGTCAATATGGTAAAACTCTGCTCCGAGAGCCTTCATTCGCTCCTCGTCAATCAGCATATTGCTCATATTGCCACTCTTGCCGAGTGTATATACCGCAGGGTGCTCCACAAAAATTATCGTGCCGACAAAATCATCATCACCGCCCTGCTTTGCAAGTAGGTCGTTGAAGAGCCTCTGCTGGTACTCCCAACACTTTTTATAAGGCATTCGCCCTACCCATTGGCAATCGACACGCATACTTATAATTCAAAATTCAGAATGCAGAATGCAAAATTTAGAATGCAAAATGCAAAATGAAATTCAAAGTGCAGAATTCAAAATTCAAAATGCAGAATTTGGAATTCGGACAATCTATGTCTAAAATCGAGATGTGGGCAAAAGCACTTATCGTGCCGCTTTGATGGAGGAGATAGCCTCGTCTGCGAGGTACGATGAACGCACCAATGGTCCGCTTGCGCAGTAGTCGAAGCCCATGTCGAGAGCTATTTGGCGGTATCGCTCAAAGGTTTCGGGGGTGATATATTCCGCAACAGGAACCTGCTCCTCCGAAGGTCGAAGATACTGTCCGAGGGTTACAATCTTTACGCCTGCATCACGCAAGTCGCGCAAGGTCTGCAACACCTCCTCTTCGCTCTCGCCAAGTCCTACCATCAATCCGCTTTTGGTCGTTACACCGTGTTCGCTCATATAGCGCAATGCCGCCAACGAAGTGCGGTAGGTCGCTTTTGCTCGAACTACGGGAGTAAGACGCTCCACGGTCTCGATGTTGTGCCCGATAATGTCGGGCTTCGATGCCATCACCACCTCCAACGAGGCAGGCTCTGCATCGAGGTCTGGAATAAGAAGCTCAATTGTTGCGTTTGGATTCTTCGCTTTGATGGCCTCTACGGTCTGCGCCCAATGCGCCGCACCGCCATCAGCCAAGTCATCACGAGTAACAGAAGTTACGACAACATGCCTAAGTCCCATAAGGTTTACACTCTCTGCCACCTCTTGTGGCTCTACCGGATTTGGAGGCAACGGTTTGCCTGTTTTGGTTGCACAAAAGCGACAACCTCTGGTACATACATCGCCCAAAATCATGAATGTAGCAGTTCGTTTGCTCCAACATTCTGCCTTATTCGGGCATCGTCCGCTGCTGCAAATCGTATGGAGAGAGTGTTCACGCACTATGCGAGCCACCTCCGCAAAAGTATCGCTTCTGTGGAGTCGGATTTTTAGCCATTCAGGCTTTCTCGCAGGTGCATTTTCACCATACAACTTCGGCATTTTTCTATTAAGTTCACTATTCCTATTGGCGCAAAGTTACAAATAAAAATTAAGAATTAAAAATTAAGAATTAAGAATTTACAAAAATAGTGTAAATCGAGCTCTTCTTGCTATCAACAAAAAAGCCCGTGAAGTTATCTCCACGGACTTTATTGTACCAAGATAATTTTTACAGCCAGCCACCATTAGGCGCCACCTGCTCCTTCGATATTACCACGAATTTTCGGGTTACTTCGGTTGGGAATGGCTTTGAGTTATCGGAGAGTGAACCACCACCCACGAGCATTGTTACAGAGATAGTTGCAACACCTACCTTTGATGTGGTAACACTAATCTTCCCCTTCGAGTATGCGCCAATCTGTAAACCCGTAGCGGCGATATCCTCTGCCGATGCCTCGGCCTTGACGAACTCGGCATCGTCCAAACCGCCGCCAAAATAGAGTGACAGGTTAATATCGTTTTCAACACCCGTTTGCACCACCTTGCAAGGAGTGCCATCTACCTTTAAGAGCATTTTGTAGGCATCAATATATCCATTACCCATCATTCCTTCGTAGTCAGGATAATTTACAATCTGCGAAGAGCCATCGCTGAATCCAATCGCTATCTTGCCCGTCAAATATGGGGTGATATTGTTTGTAGCCGAGAGGAGTATCGAGCGGAACTCCTTTGCAGTGTAACGCTTGCCGAGTTGCTTTGCGTACGACAAAGCGAGTGCTGCAACACCCGACACATGTGGGCAAGCCTGCGATGTTCCCTGCATCCAACCGTAATTAGGGAATCTTTCCTCATCAAACAGACTTGGCAGGGTTGAGAGAATTGCTCCGTTGCTATATAGACTTTCGCCACCCGGAGCCGAGATGTCGGTACCTATGCCAAAGTCGGTGTAGTATGCTGGTCGTGCTGCCGGATTTATGGCTGCAACTGCCACGCAAGGCTCGTATGCACCCGGGTAGCACGGAAGCGCTGCGCTATCGTTGCCACCGGCGAATATAACCAAACCGCCCTCAATCGGACCGTTCTCGGTGCCACCATTCTTTATGAAGTAATCTATTGCGCTCGCCTCCGCCGAGAGTTGATACTTGTACTCTTTATCGTTTGCAGGACCAAGTTCCCAATAATCCGCGCCCTCGGTCTCGGCAGAGAGGTAACCCCAACTATTCTGCGAGATATGCGCTCCATTGTCGGCAGCATATTGAAAAGCACGCACAAGGTTAGACGATGAAACGCCAGAGTCGCCATTGAAAATCTGCACCGACATAAGTTTTACGCCATCATTGTTGCCGCTTCCACCTGCAATACCGCAGATACCTATACCATTGTTATTCTCGGCAGCGATAATTCCTGCAACGTGCGTGCCATGGCCTGTGTCGCTACTCTTGTTCCACGTTATCGTTCCCTTCATTGTTGTGAAGTTGAAACCGTAGATATCATCTTTGTAGCCATTGCCATCGTCATCAACGCCCGATTGACCATTCAACTCCTTCTCGTTAATCCAGATGTTATTTTTCAAATCCTCGTGAGTGTTCATCACACCCTCGTCAAACACAGCAACAACAATCGAAGGGTCGCCCTTGCAGAGTTTCCACGCCGGAACAACATTTATATCGGCACCCTCAACTGCATCGGGTAAATTGCTGATAAGAGCGCCTAAATTACCCAAGTTTTTAAGTCCCCACTGATAGCCGACATATTTATCGTTGAATGGTATGGCAGAGGAGGCACGAGTTGCCGAAATATCCTCTGAAATGCTCTTTGTGACAACCTTTGGCGAGCCCACACGTTTTATGCGATGCACATACTGCACCACCTGCACCTCGCCAACCTTTGCCAACTTTGCAGCCGTAGCTTCCATATCGCTTGTTTCATCAAAGAGAAGCTCATACCACAAGTGGTAACCTCCCGAATAGACCTTCTCACGATTCTTCTCGGTGACTACATAGAGAGGTGCTACCGAGTAACCATTGACCTCGTCAAGTACTGCATCAACACCGCTGATACCTGTGCGTGTCGCTCCGCTGCGAGTTGCGCACTCTGCCAAACGGCTCTCTGCCGTAGTATCGAAGCGTACCATCAATGTACCGCCTACACAATTGCATGAAGTGTTCAAAATCTTACCGCCAATGTTGTTGTCGGTTACGGATATTGTTTGCTCTTCCAAGTCTGCCGTACACGCTGCCAATAACGCCACTACGGCAATGTATATAAATTTCTTCATCTTCTTGCTCTTTTACAACGGTTTAATATCACTTGCCGAGGCACTCTTTGTGCTTGAAGTCGCAGAAGTTGGTACCTCTGATGGCTCATAAACTGCTACCTCGTCAGGGTTGTTTACACTCTCCAAAGTCAATGTTTGAGCCTCGGTATCGACAGTGTAAATGTAGTCGGTAGTCCACTTTGTGCCACTATCGTATGTCCCTGACAACAACGAATTATCCACATCTGCGGTATATGTGCCTGTGAAGATTGTATAGGTTAGCACTTTGGAACGCTGATATATCGTAAAGGTGCCATTCTTGGCGAAATTAATATGAATATCGACATCGGCAGGTGCATCGCAGAAACTGACCAAGTGCCAACATCTTGTCAATGATATATCATCGACTTGGGTGTTATTGTCATCATTGCCATTGCCATTACCATTACCATTGCCAAAGCTTATGTCTATACCTTCGCAACTCGTTGCAACAACAGCCAACATCATAATGCACACCAAACGCAATATGTATCTTTTAACTCTTCGCATCATATCCAATACTCTTTTTAATTTTCCTTGCCGCAAAGATACTTTTTTTCTTTGCAACAAAGATATAAATAGCGAGAAATTTGTTGTTTTTTCAACGAAACAGACCTATCTTTGTAATAAATCACAGATGAACTTATCGCTATGAAACGATTGATTTTGATATTATTGGCTCTTTTGTCGGTGCAGATTGAACTCTTAGCCTGTACCTCGGCAGCTGTTTCGGCACAACGTTCGAGCGAGGGTGTTCCGCTATTGTGGAAGCATCGTGACAACTCTTTCAGCAACACACGTATTGACCACATTACGGGTGGAACTTATGCATATACTGCCGTAGTGCCCAACAATAGAAATTATTGGCGAGGTGTATATGCCGGAATAAATGAGGTGGGGCTCGGAGTGATAACTACCGCTACAAAGAATTTGCCTTCTGCCACCGAAGAGGAGTGGGAGTCTTGTCCTCGCAAGCGGGTGAAGGGCGGTCTTTCAAGACGAGCCTTGCGGGAGTGCGCTACGATAGATGAGTTCGAGGAGATACTGCGCACCGAAAAGAGGGCTCGTGGCTTCAATTCAAACCTCGGTGTGGCTGACGGTACGGGTGCGGTTGCATACTTTGAGGTGTGGGATTTAGGCTATCGCCGTTACGATGTCAGCGAGCGCTCGGAGGGCTTTGATGTCCGAACCAACTTTTCGCATGCCAGAATAGTGAGGACCAAGGGCGCATCGGAACGCCGCTACAATCTGATAATGAACGAGATGAATAACCATAGAGGCAACTTCTCTCCACAAGATTTTATCGGTTATTCACGCTCGTACAATAGCGTCAAAATAGGCAATGTACTTGCCAATGACGAGCAGTACATTTGCGCCAATCACACCGTTCCCCGATATAGTACCGTAGGGGCTTTTGTGCTGGTTTGCGATAGGAAGAGTCCTCGAATGTTGGTGATGAACGGACACTCCGTTTCGAGTGTTGCCGTACCCGTTTATGTCAAGGCGGGTTGCCATATTCCACAATGTGTGCAAGGAGGTGCAATGCGACTTTTGTCGGAGGATTTTCGGGCGAAGGCGTACCGTAAAATAGGGGAGAAAAAGTTTGCACTAAACAAAGATGTTGTTCGCAAGGTGTTAAAAATCAAACAACCAAAGATTTCTATGCCGCAGAATATGCCACAAGATATACACAGCTTCAATGTTTGTATTGATGAGCAATTTGCTAAGCACGAACAGCGTGTCCGTAAGGTGTTGTCAAGATTCTGATAAACAGGTTGGCGTAGTGGCGTAATTCTTGGAAGATTTTGTCGTAAAACGGCTGTTTTATGACAAAATCGGTTAGACTCATTCTGCTTGTAGCAACAATTATTGCACCAGCCATAGCGACTGCGTTTGATATTCGAGGTCGTGTAATTTCGACAAACACTCGACAAGGTGTTCCGTACGCTGCTGTTGTGGTCGAAGGCAACTATATGAAGGGTGCGGCAACCGACACACTCGGTTACTTTACAATCGAAAATTTGGCAGGTGGAGTGGCTCGTTTCGAGGCTTCGAGCATCGGCTATACTACCGTTGTAACGCCCGAATATATCATTTCGGCAGCGACACCCCTCATCGAGATTGAGTTGGAGGAGTCTGCCTCTACGATTGAGGCGGTGTCGGTTGGTCCTTCGGCATACGCTCGTGATATCGAAAGCCCTGTAAGCCTTCGCTCTGTCGGCATTGGAGAGTTGGAACGCAGCCCGGGTGCTAATCGTGATGTGGCACGAATTGTTCGCACCCTGCCCGGTGTAGCCTTTTCGCCGATAGGTTATCGTAACGATTTGATTGTTCGTGGTGGCGGTCCATCGGAGAATACCTTCTATATTGACGGCATCGAGATACCTAATATTAACCACTTTGCCACGCAGGGCGCATCGGGAGGACCTGTCAGCATACTTAATGCCGACCTTATCCGCCAAGTTAAGTTCTATACTGGGGCATTTCCGGTGGATAAAGGTAATGCGCTAAGTTCTGTGATGGATATAATTCTGCGTGAGGGTAATCCCGACAAGCAACGCTTCAAGGCGACACTTGGCGCATCGGAGGCGGCATTTAGCGGTAGCGGACACTTCAACTCAAAAGCCACCTACCTCTTTTCGGTGCGACAATCCTACCTGCAACTGCTTTTCAAACTGCTCGGACTTCCATTTTTGCCCAATTATATTGACGCACAAGCGAAGATTCGTATTCGTCCATCGGAGCGTTATGAGATAACATTTTTGGGGCTTATGGGTATCGACCGTCTGCGCCTCAATCTCGATGATAAGGAGGGTGAGAATGAGTATATTTTGAGTTATATCCCAAAAATCGAGCAGGAAACCTTTACACTCGGAGCGACTTTGAAACACTTTGGCGGAAAACATATTCAAACCTTCTCGGTGGGGTATAGTTTTCTTGCCAACCGCAACCGAAAATATATCGACAACGATGAGTCGAGCGAGGAGAATTTGCGTCTTCGTCTGCGCTCAACGGAGGGTAAGGCAACCGTCCGATTTGAGAATCGCTCGCTGCTCGGGCGGTGGCGACTGCGTGAGGGTGCGGAGTTGTCGTTGCGCCACTTTTTCGTAACATCAAAACAGCGATTAACAAGTGGCGAACAGGCGTTTTTCGACTACGATACACGACTTCTTTTTGCCGGTTATGCGCTATTTTTCTCTGCGGACTATCGTTCGTTGAATGAGCGACTTACCGCCTCGTTTGGGGTGCGAGCCGATGGTGCGACATACTCCTCGCATATGGCAAAGTTGTGGAAACAACTCTCCCCTCGTGCCTCCATCTCATACGCACTTGGCAAGGGGTTTTACATAAGTGGTAGTACGGGTATTTATTACGAATTGCCACCACTCACCTCGCTCGGCTATCGTGACACAGACGACAACCTTGTTAATAAGGGGCTGGACTATATGCGTGTATTTTCATCGGCGGTGGGTGGCGAGTATCGTCTGCGCGATAGGTTGGCGGTATCGTTGGAGGGATTTTACAAATTATACTCGCAAGTTCCACTCTCTGTTGCTGATGATGTTCCGCTAACCTGCAAGGGTAACGACTATGGTGTTACGGGCAACGAGGCGTTGGTATCAACCGCACAAGGTCGTGCTTATGGTGTGGAGTTGTCGGCACGCTGGCAGATTCCGAACAAGATAAACCTTGTAGGAGCATTTACACTCTATTGGAGCGAGTACTGCAGCAACCGCCACGCTCCATATATCCCCTCGGCATGGGATAATCGTTGGGTGGCAAATGTCAGCGGAACATACGACCTGCCACGCCGTTGGAGCATAGGTGCAAAGTTGAGCGCAATAGGCGGTGCGCCATATACGCCATACGATGAGGAGCAAACTGCTCTGAAAACCTATTGGGACGCTACGGGGCGAGCCGCACTCGACTATTCACGCTACAATGAGGGGCGTTTGAAGCCATTTGTGCAACTCGATATCCGCATAGACAAAGTGTGGGAGTTCCGTAAGTGGAGCCTCGGCATCTATCTCGACCTCGAAAATATAACTTTCAGTGAGATAACCTTGCCCGATGCACTTTTGAGTACGGGAGTAATCGAAAATCCTACTGCTCCGACCGAGGAACAACGTTATGCCCTCAAACGCATAAAACAGCGAAACGGAACACTTGTTCCAACCTTCGGCATAACGGCTGAATTTTAAGTTGTGATACCCGAAGAACTAAAACTTTATAAATTTTGTCAGATACCTTTGCTCGTTTGATTTTTTTGACTTACCTTTGCAGTCCGTATCGTGTGCGCATGCGCAACACGTACGTACAATTCACTAATTATTAACTTTTTAACGAGCGATTGTATCGCAAAATTTAATTGTATGGAGAATACAAATGTTGCAGTCGAGAATTTTGATTGGGCTGCGTTTGAAAATGAGTCGGGTCTTTACAATCAGACCAAAGAGGAGATTGAGAAGGCGTATGTTGATTCAATGTCTAACATCGCAGTAGGTGAGACCGTTGAGGGTACAGTTACTGAGATTAACAAGCGTGAGGTAATCGTAAATATCGGCTACAAGAGCGAGGGCGTTATCCCTGCATCGGAGTTCCGTTATGACGCAGACCTTAAAGTTGGTGACAAGGTTGAGGTCTATGTTGAGTCGGTAGAGGATAAGGGCGGTCAGCTCCTTCTCTCGCACAAAAAGGCTCGTCAGCTCAAATCGTGGGACCGTGTTAACCAGGCTTTGGAGAATGACGAGATTATCAAGGGTTATGTTAAGTGCCGCACTAAGGGCGGTATGATTGTCGATGTATTCGGCATCGAGGCGTTCTTGCCAGGTTCGCAGATTGACGTTAAGCCTATCCGCGACTACGATGTATATGTTGACAAGACCATGGAGTTCAAGGTTGTTAAGATTAATCAGGAGTACCGCAATGTTGTCGTTTCGCACAAGGCTCTTATCGAGGCTGAGTTGGAGGCACAGAAGCAGGTTATCATGTCGAAGTTGGAGAAGGGCCAGATTTTGGAGGGTGTTGTTAAGAACATCACTTCGTATGGCGTATTCATCGACCTCGGTGGTGTTGATGGTCTTATCCATATCACAGACCTTTCGTGGGGTCGCGTAAGCCACCCAGAGGAGGTTGTTGCTCTCGACCAGAAGTTGCAGGTTGTTATCATCGACTTCGATGAGACCAAGAAGCGTATTGCTCTCGGTTTGAAGCAGCTCACTGCTCACCCTTGGGAGGCACTCGATGCTGAGTTGAAGGTTGGCGATACCGTTAAGGGTAAGGTTGTTGTTATGGCAGACTATGGTGCATTCGTTGAGATTGCTCCTGGTGTTGAGGGTCTTATCCATGTTTCAGAGATGTCGTGGAGCCAGCACTTGCGTTCGGCTCAGGACTTCATGAAGGTTGGTGACGAGGTTGAGGCAGTTGTATTGACTCTCGACCGTGAGGAGCGCAAGATGTCGCTCGGTATCAAGCAGCTCACCGCTGACCCATGGGAGAAGATTGAGGAGAAGTATCCTGTTGGCACAAAGTGCACTGCTAAGGTTCGCAACTTCACCAACTTTGGTGTATTCGTTGAGATTGAGGAGGGTATCGATGGCTTGATTCACATCTCTGACCTTTCGTGGACTAAGAAGGTTAAGCATCCGGGAGAGTTCACTCAGGTAGGTGCAGATATCGAGGTTATCGTTCTCGAAATCGACAAGGAGAATCGCCGTTTGAGCCTTGGCCACAAGCAGTTGGAGGAGAATCCTTGGAACGAGTTCGAGCAGCAGTACACTGTTGATTCGGTTCACACAGGTACAGTTGTAGAGCTTACTGAGAAGGGTGCTATCGTATCGCTCGGCGAGAATATCGAGGGCTTTGCACCTGCTCGTCAGTTGGTTAAGGAGGACGGCTCGACCATTAAGAAGGGTGAGACCGCAGAGTTCAAGGTTATCGAGTTCTCGAAGGCAACCAAGCGCGTAACTTTGTCGCACACTCGTATTTTCGAGGAGGCAAAGCGTGAGGCAGTTGCAGCAGAGAAGGCAGAGCGTAAGGCAGCAGCCGAGGCTACAAAGTCTTCTGTAAAGAAGATTCAGCAGTCGGTTGAGAAGACCACTTTGGGTGACATCGCAGGTCTTGCAGAGTTGAAGGCTCAGTTGGAGAAGAAATAATCCGACATATAGCTAAAAGCAGAGAGGCTGTCGAATTTCGACAGCCTCTTCTGTTTCTTGTGATTACCTCTTTTGTGACAAACACCCTATTCAAAAGCCTCTCTTAATCGCTTGGCAATATCCGCTCTAATGGCGTGTTCGGTCGAGAGAATCATGTTTTTGATAGCAAGGGCGGTGGATTTGCCGTGACCAATAACTACCGGCGCATTGATACCGAGAACGGGTGTTCCTCCTGTATTTTCGTAGTTCATGCCCTCCCAAAAAGAGTTACTCTTACCTACCTTATTATTAATAGAGTATAGACCTTCGGCGAGTTTTATTACCGTATTACCGACAAAACCATCACATACTACCACATCAGCAACCTCCGAGGTGAAGATATGTGATGCTTCGACATTGCCGACAAAGTTATATTGTCCGGTATCGTTACCAACCTGCAATAACTCGTATGTCGCCTTTGTAAGCATATTACCCTTGCTTGCCTCAATGCCGATATTGAGTAGGGCTACGCGAGGATTTGTGATGCCGAGTACGGATTTGGCATATATTGAGCCGATAAGAGCATACTGCTCCAACACATCGGGCTTGCAATCGACATTTAAGCCTATATCAAGCAGTATTACGGGTGCACCCGTAATGGTGGGTACTATGGTCGATATTGCAGGGCGCAATACTCGGTCGATAACCTTTATCACTTGCGTTGAGCCAACCATCATCGCCCCCGTAGAGCCGGCACTTGCAAAGCCGTCAATCTTGCCTTCGGCAAGGTGGCGGAAACCGACAACGATGCTTGAATCTGCCTTTTGCTGAAATGCACGAACAGGGTGGTCGCCCATCTCGATAACCTCCGAGGTGGCAACAATATCGAACTTTGCGACATCGCAGCACTCTCGGTTGAGTATCTCACGTATGCGAGCGTCATCGCCAAATAGTGTAATACGACAATCTGCACCTACGGCATCGAGAGCCATAATAGCTCCCTTTACAGCAGCTTCGGGTGCAAAATCGCCACCCATAGTGTCCAATCCGACTCTAATCATATTCGAAAGGGTTGGTTAAGTGTCAAAAAAAGCCTGCAAACCTAAACGGCAAGCAGGCTTCATCGTTTCAGTGCATAGACCAAACTATGCCTCAACCTTCTTCTCGATAGCCAACTTGCCACGGTAGAAACCGCACTCAGGGCATACACGGTGATAGAGGACAGCCGAACCGCAGTTCGAGCAAGTTACAACTGTTGGAACAACAGCCTTGTAGTGAGTTCTACGCTTGTCTCGGCGAGTTGACGAGACTTTGTGTTTTGGATGTGCCATAACTGTAATTTATTTTTAAGTTTTACCTATTTATTATCTTGTTTCGAGCGTATCGACTACTCGATTACTCTTCAAAATTCTCCTCTTCCGAGCCCTCATCGGCAGCGGTAAAGCGTGCCATCATCTCAGGGTTGCAACCGCCCTCCTCGTGTACACGGCGATAAGGCAACGAGATGACGATACTCTCATAGATATACTGCTTCAACGACAATTGGTCGCCCTTAGCAATCCACATCACATCGCCATCGTAGTCGTGTTGCAGGTCCGAAAAACGGACTGTGAGCAGACCCGAAAACTCCACCGGAATATTGCAATCCTCCAAGCATCGGTCGCACTCTACAACTACGCTACCCGAAATTACGACATTTACATCGAGCTTTGTGTCAGAGCAGTTTACGCAGGCGTGTACTTTGCAGTTTCCACCTTTAATTTCGTTCGACTCCATCTCGCTGAACAACGCATCGTCCACCTCGAAATCGAAGGTGTGAAGACCGCTCGACAGCGACATATAGTCAATCGAAAACTTGTTACCTGCTCCCATAATTGCTACTATAATGGCGTAATTAGCGTGCAAATGTACGACAAAAAAGCAAATTGTGCAAAGTTTTCGCTCGAAAGTTGCTATATTTGCAGAAAATAAGCCCTGAAAAGCGATTTGCGAGGGGTGAAAGAGGGGTAAAAGAGGATATAAATATTGGCAATG
This sequence comes from Rikenellaceae bacterium, assembly GCA_015060075.1. GTDB lineage: Bacteria > Bacteroidota > Bacteroidia > Bacteroidales > Rikenellaceae > Alistipes. Next base: position 20,958 of record SUZE01000030.1, read on the forward strand.
TGTAGATTATGAGCAGGTTTAAGGTATCGGTATCGAGCAGTTTCGAGGAGTTGTGGCGATATAATATCGTTTTGGTCTGTGAGTTATGCTCGGCAGAGGGAGAGAGATTGGAGTACCTCTCAAAGGATAGCACTGTTGCTCCTGTTGGTAGCAATATGACTGTACCTCCTGCTGACTACGATGTTGATAGAAACATCTGCTGCGAGTGTGGCGAAGGCGACCACCTCAATATTCTGCTGTATATTATCCCGCACACCTTGCCATTTACTGACGACCTCTATCAGATTAAGCCGTTTCCTGTGGTTGTGAAGGTTGAAGCGGATAGAAAAGTTGTTGTAAATCAAGCCTTTGAAATAAACCAATGGTCGGGCGATAATATCGCATTGAAGAGAGTTGGAGCAGAGAATTAGAGCGTAATTACAGAGTATGAAACAGAATTGGAAACCTTGTGCAATAGTAAATCCAGTACCTGCGGTATTGGTTAGTTGTGGCGACAGTCCCGAAAACTACAATATGCTCACCGTGGCGTGGACGGGTACAATCTGCTCCGAGCCGGCAATGGCGTATGTGTCGATACGCCCCGAGCGTCACTCTTACGAGATAGTTAAGCGCACGGGCGAGTTCGTCATAAACCTCACTACCGAGGCGTTGGCAGAGGCTACGGATTGGTGCGGAGTGCGCTCGGGGCGCAACTTCGACAAGTTCAAAGAGTGTGGATTGACACCCGAGAAGTCAGCTGTGGTGGCGGCACCTTCGATTGCAGAATCGCCAATTTCGATTGAGTGTCGGGTGAAGCAGATTATTCCGCTTGGCTCGCACGATATGTTTATCGGCGAGGTGGTGAATGTGGCAGTTGATGAGGGTTATCTCGATGCCAAAACGGGGAAATTAGATGTCGAAAAGATGCGTCTACTCACCTACGCTCACGGAGCCTATTTTACTTTGGGTGAGAAGATTGGCACTTTCGGTTGGACAGTCAAGGGCTCGACCTTGCGCAAGGAGTTGAAGCGAGGTAAACAGAGAGTAAAATAACAATGAAGAAGTTAGCGGTCTTCGATTTAGACGGAACTTTGCTCGATACGATTGGCGACCTTGCCGAGGCGTGTAACCACATGCTCGGCTTGCGAGGGCTTGGCTCACACACTTGCGAGGAGTATCGCAAAATGGTGGGTAACGGCATTCTGCGTCTTGTGGAGAGGGCTTTGCCCGAGAGCCTGCGTACGCCCGAATATGTGGCAGAGGCTCGGCGAGATTTTGTCGCCTACTATATCGACCATATAGACAGACATACACACCCCTACGATGGTATTCGTGAGGTGCTACACTCGTTGCAAAATGATGGCTGGGTATTGGCTGTGGCATCAAATAAATTTGATGCCGGCACAAAGAAACTTATCGCAAATATCTTCCCCGAAGTTTATTTTAAGGAGATTTATGGCAATCGGGAGGGATTTCCGCTGAAACCCGATGCTGCATTGCTCGAATTGATTATGAAGGAGTGTGGGGCAAACACTGAAACAACCTTTATGATTGGCGATTCGGGTGTGGATATCCAGACCGCCAAGGCGGCAGGTGTTCGCTCTGTGGGCTGCTCGTGGGGATTTCGTCCACGCACAGAGTTGGAGGAGTTTGGCGCAGACTTTATAGTAGATACCCCGTCAGAATTGTTGCAAATACTTCGATAATTATTTAATTTTGTGGCGCAAAAAAGAGATAGATATGGTAGCGAGTCCCAAAGACATAAACCCAAACAATGAGCCTACGGTAATCTGCCCTGAGTGCGGAGTGCCAATTCCTATAAGTATGGAGCGATGCCCATATTGCGGTATCCGCATGCCTCGTGGTTGCAAGATGTTGGCAATTCGTGTAGCAGTGGGAGTTGTTTTGGCTATTACGGCAATAATTCTGCTTGTTACGCTATTGTAGGCGTAACATTGGAGAGTAGAGCCCTTCTGCTCTCGTGATATTCATAACCTAAAATTTGTGAAAAGCCCTCACGAATAGGTCGTCTGCCTTGTATCCGGATTGAATGTGAGGTGGCTCGGAGTTCATGTGTGTGAACTTTGCATATCTCATATCTTTATCCTCTGTCGAGGAGTAATAGAACATAAGATTGTTCAGAGGTGTTCCGCCGGCATTTTTTACGCTTGTGTTGAAATCCCTGCGGAAACGACGATTCTCTGCTGTGCGTGAGCCACCGAGGTAGATTGTTCCGGCACTCCATATCTCGTTGATTGATGGCAAATACCAACCTTCACCCTTTTCTCGGCACCACTTGAAGGCAGGAAAAACCTCCCACGAAAGGTTGTTCTCTGCGATGTACTTCTCGATGGCCAGCATATTTGCTTCGCCGTTGAATTGGTTATCTGCTCCTGTCTTTTTTTGCTGTTTGCGGGATAGGGTGGACCACGCTAAACAAGTTTCGTCCAGTGACATTATAAGACCATGATGTCCATTGTCATGTAGCATTACCACAACACCTCTTACTCCATCTTGGTCGTAAATATCGCC
>SUZE01000006.1 GCA_015060075.1 Rikenellaceae bacterium
GCCCTCGGCTTAATCGCAGCGGTCGTCTCTCGTCTTTAATTATCGTTATTTTGTAAAATTTCTCTCGTCTCTCGTCTCTCGTCTCTCGTCTTTTTATTATCTTTGCATCGAAAAGTAAATATCACACAAAATGAAGAGTGATTTTTTGGTTATCGGCTCCGGTTCGGCAGGATTGAGTTTTGCGCTCAAAGTAGCCGACAATGCCACGGTAACGGTTGTTACCAAAGGTAAACTTAATGAGTGTAATACCAACTATGCACAGGGCGGTATCTGCTCTGTAACCTACGCCCCCGATACGTTCGAGAAGCATATCGAAGATACGCTTGTTTGCGGTGCGGGCAAGTGCGACCCGAAGGCGGTGGAGTTGGTTGTACGCAATGCTCCTCGCTCGGCAGAGGATTTGATTCGTTGGGGTACTCGTTTTGACCGCCGTGAAGATGGTGGATTTGACCTCCATCGTGAGGGTGGACACTCCGAGCACCGTATTCTCCACTATCAGGACCTCACGGGTGCAGAGATTGAGCGTGCGTTAATAGAGCAGGTTCGCAACCACCCGAATATCACAATCCTCGAAGAGCATTTTGCGGTTGATTTGCTCACACAACATCACCTCGGCGAGATTGTAACGCGCCATACACGAGGTTTGGCTTGTTTCGGAGCGTATATTCTTGATACCAAGACAAACGAGATTTTCACTGCTCTTGCCAAATTTACCGTTGTTGCGGCAGGTGGCTGTGGAAATATCTATAATACTACGACAAATCCGCATGTGGCTACGGGTGATGGTATTGCGATGTGCCACCGTGCCAAGGCGAATACTGAAAATATGCAGTATATCCAGTTCCACCCGACAGCCTTGTATCACCCGGGTGAGCGTCCTTCGTTCCTTATTACCGAGGCGATGCGTGGCTATGGCGCAGTTCTCCGCTTGCAAAATGGCAAGGAGTTTATGCACAAGTACCACCCGATGAAGTCGCTCGCTCCGCGCGATGTTGTGGCTCGTTCGATAGACCACGAGTTGAAGATTCGAGGCGAGGAGTTTGTCTATCTCGATGTTACCCACATGCCTGCCGAAGAGACCAAGCACCACTTCCCTAACATCTACGAGAAGTGCTTGTCTATCGGTATCGATATTACCAAGGATATGATTCCGGTATGTCCTGCGGCACACTACTGCTGTGGTGGCGTAAAAGTCGATTACAATGGCGAGAGTTCAATTCGCCGCCTCTATGTTTTGGGCGAGAGCAGCTGTACCGGCTTGCACGGCGCAAACCGTTTGGCATCGAACTCGCTTACCGAGGCGTTTGTATATTCGGATATTGCTGCACACCACGCACTCGCAAAGTTGGATAAGGTCGATTTTCAGGAGGGTATTCCTGATTGGGACTTCGAGGGTACTGCCGAGGCGGAGGAGATGGTACTCGTAATGCAGGATAGAAAGGAGTTGCGTTCGATTATGTCGAACTATGTCGGCATTGTGCGCTCCAACTTGCGACTTGACCGCGCATTGAAGCGTTTGGCGGTAATTTGGCAGGAGACAGAGGAGTTGTACAACCGCACCAAGCCGTGTCGTGAGTTGTGCGAGTTGCGCAATATGATTGCCGTGGCATACCTCACAATCAAGCAGGCACGCGAGTGCAAGGAGTCGGTAGGATTGCACTATACTATTGACTACCCACCACAGAAAAAAGAGTAATAATAAAGGGTGATTTCTGCGTTACGCTCCTTCTCGAAATCCTCATTTACGATAAGTAAACTGCGGTTTCTCGAAGTTCGCAAGCCTTGAAATCCCTCCTTTATAATCACTCTTCTGTCGGAGTAAGCGGAAAACTGAAAAATTCATTTTTAACTAAAAAGCTAATGGCTAATGGCCAATGGCTAGTAGCCAAAATAAAATATGACACTTAACGAAGAGATTGCAAGAAGACGAACATTTGCAGTAATTGCCCACCCGGACGCAGGAAAGACCACTTTGACCGAGAAGTTGCTCCTCTTTGGTGGTGCTATCCATATTGCCGGTGCGGTAAAGAGTAACAAGATTAAGAAGGGTGCCACCTCCGACTTTATGGAGATTGAGCGTCAGCGTGGTATCTCGGTGGCGACTTCGGTTATGGGATTTGACTACAAAGGGGTTAAGATTAACATTCTCGATACCCCCGGTCACGAGGACTTTGCCGAGGACACATACCGTACCCTCACTGCCGTAGATTCGGTAATCATTGTTATTGATGGTGCAAAGGGTGTCGAGACGCAGACTCGCCGATTGATGGACGTTTGCCGTATGCGCAATACCCCCGTAATGGTCTTTATCAATAAGTTGGACCGCCCTTGCAAAGACCCGTTCGACCTTCTCGATGAGGTGGAGCGCGAGTTGCAGATTCGCGTGCGACCTCTCGCCTTCCCGATTTCAAGCGGACCTTCGTTCAAAGGTGTATATAACCTCTACGAGCATAACATCTCTCTCTTTACATCAGACGAGCGACAGACGGCAGATGCTTCAACGGTGGAGATTGACGATATAACATCGCCACAGCTTGACTCGCTTATCGGCGACCGCTATGCGCAGCAGTTGCGTGATGATGTAGAGTTGATTGAGGGTGTTTACGATGAGTTCGACAAGGAGGCATATCTCGCAGGAAAACTCGCTCCCGTGTTCTTTGGCTCGGCGGTAAACAACTTTGGTGTCCGTGAGTTGTTGGAGTGCTTTATCCGCATCGCACCATCACCTCGCCCTTCGACCACTGAAACCCGACAGATTGAGCCACAGGAGGCAAAAATGACAGGTTTTATCTTTAAGATTCATGCCAATATGGACCCGAACCACCGTGACCGTATCGCCTTTATGAAGATATGTTCGGGTGTTTTCGAGCGCAATAAAAACTACCTCCACGCTGCGAGTGGTAAGCAGATGAAGTTCTCCTCGCCTACGGCATTTATGGCGGAGAAGAAGTCGATAATCGACTTCGCCTATCCGGGTGATATTGTAGGTCTGCATGATGCAGGAAACTTCAAAATCGGCGATACCTTCACCGAAGGTGAAAAGTTGAAATTTACGGGCATTCCTTCCTTCTCGCCGGAGTTGTTCCGCTATATCGAAAATGCCGACCCGATGAAGTTCAAGCAGTTGGCAAAGGGTATCGACCAGCTGATGGACGAGGGTGTGGCGCAGTTGTTCACATCCTCGTTGAATGGTCGCAAGATTATCGGTACGGTAGGACAGTTGCAGTTCGAGGTTATTCAGTATCGTTTGGAGCATGAGTACGGAGCAAAGTGCCGCTGGGAGCCTATCTCAATACATAAGGCTTGTTGGATTGAGAGCAACAACAACGAGCAGTTGGAGGATTTCAAACGCCGCAAGCACGCCAATATGGCGAAGGATAAGCATGGTCGAGATGTTTTCCTTGCCGACACAAGTTACGCTCTTGCCCTTGCACAGGAGAAGTTTCCCGATATTAAGTTCCACTTTACCTCGGAGTTTTAGTCGTTCAGGTAGATGGTAAACAATAATAGGTGTCAAATAATTTGACACCTATTATTTATGTTCGGTAATGTGGCTATTTCTTGAAGCAGTTTGCGGCGGACATCTTTACATCGGGCGATGGGGCGTATATGCCAAAGACAATCTTATACTCCATCTCCATTGTAGAGATATTCACTGCCGAGCCGATGGTGCCGATACGTTGCCCCTTCTTTACGATTGTACCCTTCGATACCGATGCGGCAGAGAGGTTGGCATACGAGGTGATATACTCTCCGTGAGCGATATATATATCGTATTTATTATTCACCTTGTTGCGCTTGACATCGACAACCTTACCCTCATAAATCGAGGTTACTGCCGCACCTTCCTTGCCTACAATCTCCGCCATATTGCCCTTGTAACGCTTTACCTTGCCACCTACAACAGGGAGATTCAGGGCGGTTGTACTCGAAGAGAACGAGGCTCCTGCCTTATTTCCTTTTGTGAGTTTACGCAATTGTTTGATAGCGGCATTCAACTTCTCCTCATGCTCCATCTTCGAGCGCAAAACGCTCTGCTGCTTCGAGGACATGTTGCTGACGGTCTTTTTAGCCGCAGCCATATCCGAGCGTAACTTCTTGCGCTGGTTGTCAAGACGGCGTTTTGTGGCAGATAGCTCCTCACGGCGTTTTGTGAGGGTGTTGCGTTCTTTCTGTACATCGCTACGCACTGCCGACACCTCCTTAATTTGCTGTATGCGATATTCGGTTGCCACTCTCAACATCGCTACACGGCGAGCCATATCGGCAAACGATTTCGCCGAAAAGAGATATGTCAAGTGGGTTTGATATCGATAGTTGCGATATGCTGCACGCACGATTTTCCGAGCATTCTCTTCGAGTAGAGATAGCTGTCCACCGAGCGATTGTAGTCGTCTTTCCGATGCGGCAACCTCGGCTGTAAGCTGCTTAATCTGTCGTGAGGTTTCACGAATCAGTGCATTTCGCCTCTCTATCTGCTTGGTTAGCGAGCGCACCTGCTTCTCGGCTGATGCCTTGTTCTTTTTCAGCTGCGCCAACTGCTTCTCCTCACGGGCAATACTGCGTTCGAGGTTGGCAATAACCTTTTTCTGTTGCTCGATTTTGCTTGTCTGCGCCACTACGGGCGAGAGTAACGAGAACAACAGCAGGGTTAGTATGTAGAGTCGTCTCAACATCGGCGGTAACTATTTTTTCTGTTTGGTTTTTTCGGGCAAAAATCTCTTTTCGACCTCCTCTTTGTCTGCTCCTCGTTCCAGCGCCTTGCGCCAATAGGTCTTTGCCATAAACTCCTCGCCCAAGGCGTGAAGGATATCGCCGTAGTGCATCGCCAACTCTGCCGAGTTTGCACGGTCAAGAGAGAGAGCCTGCTGCATATACTTTTTAGCCTCGGCATAGCGACCAAGTCGATACAACACCCACGCCATAGTATCGAGGTAGGTGGAGTTGTTCTCCGAGAGAGCCAAGGCTCGGGTAATCATCGTCAAGGCTCGTTCCAAATCTCTGTTGTCGAGCGAGAGAAAATAGGCGTAGTTATTCAATACCATGGCATTGTCGGCGAAGTAACGCAACGCCTTGTCGTACGCCTTGTAGCAACGCTTCATCTCGTTGCGCTGATGTTCCACATCACCTATCGCACCCCAAAGCGATGAACGCAAGGTGTCGTTGTCGGCGTGTTTTAGTGCCTCGTTGTAGAGAATAAGAGCATCATCGTACTCCTTGCGCTGCAACGCCAACGCCCCTCGCATGTGAAGGAGGTCGGTGTTGTGCGGAAATGCCGCCAACGCAAGGTCGGTATAGTGACGCACCGAATCGGGACGGTTTAGGTGATTTTCAATCTCTATAACTCGTGTAAAGTCCTCTATCGCAGGCGACTTGTAATTTATGAGTTGCTTGCATAGTGTTAGGGCTTCTTCTATCTTTCCCGACATGATGAGGTGCTGCGCATAGAGAATTGCCACAGCCTTGCTTTCGGGATTGCGGATATACAGACGCTTAATAAGAGCATCGTACTGCGGATAGAACTTGCGGTATGAGTTCAAATCATTTGCCAATGATTTCCACTCCTCGATTTTGCCCTCCAAAGGTAGTTGGTCGTTGCTGAAAATGCGCTCCAAGATTGAGAGATAGCCGATTTTGTCGCCACGCTTTTGGTGATATTCGGCAAGAGCCAACCAGGGCTCAATGGCGAGAGTGTCTATCGCAACCGCCTTTTGGAACGAAATCAACGCCAACGAATCGCGGCGTGTCGCAGCATATATTTCGGCAAGCGAAATGTGATTTTCAGCCAAATATGGAGCCTCCTCAATTGCCTTCTGTGCATCGGCTTCGGCAGTGAGAGTTTGACCGGTCTTTAAGAGGTAGTATTGGCGTAGGCGACCGAGCAGTGGAATACGCCCGAAACGCACCTCTGCCGTGTCGAGTACTGCCAGAGCCTCCGAGGTGCGGCGGCTGCCATCGAGAAGAATGGCGAGAATACGGTAGTGGTCTGGCTCTGTGCTTTTGCTCACAATCTTTTCGAAAACACCTACTGCCTTGTCATACTCTCCGCCACGCACCAATGCGCTGCCATAATCTTCGAGGTAGTAGCGATTTGTTGTGTCCGAGAGATATGCCCTTTCGGCATATTCGACTGCATTTTGGGGTATGTGGGTAATCTTCGAGAGGAGATTTAGCGCAGGTGCATAGTTTGAGTCTTGCTGAAATATAGCCTCAATAGCTGCGATGGTGGCGATGGTGTCTTTGTGAATTGTGAAAGACTTTATCGCCTCGGCATACAACTCCGAAACAGGTTTTGTGGCGACTTTTTGGCGTGCTGCCTTGTGTTGAGGAATAAATCCGCAACAAAACAGAGCAGCCAGCAATATAACAACCCCTCTCTTCATAAACCGAAAGCTCTTAAACCCCTAACGGCACTAACGGCACTAACGACCCTAATTACAACACCGAGTCAAATTGGTGGAGGAAGCGAACATCATTTTCGAAGTAGAGGCGCAAGTCCTTCACACCAAACTTCAACATTGCAATACGCTCAACTCCCATACCAAATGCAAAGCCTGAGTACTCCTTCGAGTCGATACCGTTTGCCTCCAATACATTCGGGTCTACCATTCCGCAACCCATAATCTCCAACCAGCCGGTACCCTTACATACAGGGCAGCCCTTGCCACCACAGAGGTTGCACGATACATCTAACTCTGCCGAAGGCTCGGTAAATGGGAAGTATGATGGGCGCATACGGATTTGAGTCTTTTCGCCGAAAAGCTCCTTCGAGAAGTACAAGAGCGACTGCTTCATATCGGCAAACGAAACATTCTTGTCGATATACAAACCTTCAACCTGATGGAAGATGCAGTGCGCACGGTACGAGATAGCTTCGTTACGGAATACACGACCAGGGCAGATTACACGAATAGGAGGCTGTTGCTGCTGCATTGTACGCACCTGAATAGATGAGGTGTGGGTACGTAACAGAACATCGTCTGCCGATGGCTCCGACCCCGCCTTCTCCACGAAGAATGTGTCTTGCATATCACGTGCAGGGTGCTCCATCGGGAAGTTCAAACGGGAGAATACATGGTTGTCGTCCTCGATTTCGGGACCATCAGCCACGGTGTAGCCAAGGCGTGAGAAGATATCGATAATTTCCTGCTTAACCAATGAGATAGGGTGGCGTGAACCGAGTTGCTCTGCTGAGCCCGGGCGCGACATGTCGTCAATTTGCGGAGCCGAAGCAACCTGATTTTCGAGAAGCTCCTTCTGCTCGTTGATTTTAGCGAGAATACTGTTTTTTAGGGCGTTGAGTTTCTGACCGAACTCTCGTTTCTGTTCGGGAGCCACACTCTTGAACTCCTCCATAAGGGCGGTCATTTCACCCTTTTTACCCACCATCTTAATGCGGAAATCTTCCACCTCTGCCAATGATTTTGGGGCAAACTCCTCCACTGCTTGGGCAAGTGCTGCAATTTTGTTGTTCATAGATATATCTCTGTTTTTGTTTTAATTTTTCCTGCCAACTTGTCCCATAGGGACACAATACGCCACAAAGATACAGAATAAATTAAGAATTAAAAATTAAAAATTGTGAGAATTATTATGTTTTGTCTTGCCAAAATAGTAATAGTCGATTTTTTTTGTAGTTTTGTAGTGTGGTTATGCGTCTAACAGATAAACCAAACTTTGAAAATGAAAGATTCCGAAAAAGAGTTTGCCCAATTGGTGCGGGAACATAAGACGACAATTTATACCGTCTGCTACATGTTCTCCAAGGATAAGGATGAGGTCGAGGAGCTTTTCCAAGAGGTGTTGATTGCTCTATGGCGAGGCTTTAACGGGTTTAGGGGCGAGTGTAATATTCGTTCGTGGATATATCGCGTATCGCTCAATACCTGTATCAGTGCCGAGCGCAAAAAACGGCGCCGAGCCGACTCTGTGCGCCTTGATATGAACATAAACCTCTTCTCCGACACAGACGAGGATAGTCGTCAATCGCAGATGTTGCGCAAGCGCATCGGTAAGTTGGGAGTTTTCGACCGCGCGATTATTCTGCTTTGGCTCGAAAATCTCTCATACGAGGAGATTGGCGCCATTGTCGGTATAACAGCCAAAAATGTCTCGGTGCGCCTTGTGCGCATACGAGAACAACTCAAAAACATGTCAAACGATTAACCCCTACAACTATGAATAGTATCGAAATGAACGAGCTCAACGAGATGCGGGAGCAACTCGCAACGCTCAAAAAACAACTCAACACCCAAGAGATTATAAACGACCGCCTTATTAAAGAGGCGATGGGGCGCAAACTCTCGGCTCTGAATAATAGTGCAATTTGGATATGTCTCGTATGCCTTGCTATGATACCGTTGGGATATTTCAACTTCCAAAGAATGGGACACTCCGAGGCTTTTTGCATCGCCACCTCTGCACTATTTCTTATCTGCCTTATAGCTGTGATAGTCAGTCACTACCGCATTCACAAACGAGATGTTTTTTCGGGCAATTTGGTTACCGTCTACAAGGAGGTTGCACGAATGAAGAAGATTTACAAGAGTTGGCACTATTGGTCTATCCCGATGTTGATAGTGTGGTTTGGCTGGTTGGAATATGAACTATATCTAAACCAAGCCAACGAAGATATAACCGCATTGTTGATGATTAGTGCAAGCGGAATTTTCGGAGGAATTATTGGCGGAATTATCGGCTTGCGAATCCACAAACGAACTCTTCGCACGGCAGACGACTTGTTGCGCCAAATCGAGGAGTTACAGAGGCAGGAATAGATGCTAAACAAGCTCTTTGAGGGCTATGCAAACTTTTTGCACAGGTAGCCCCATAACATTGTAGAACGAGCCTTGAAGCCCCTCTATGGCGGTATAACCTATCCACTCTTGAATACCGTATGCGCCCGCTTTATCAAGTGGGCGATACTTTTCGATATAGTACTCAATCTCCTCATTTTCGAGCGCACGGAATGTAACTAAACTCTCAGCCGAGAAAGAGATTGTGCGCAAAGGGGTGCGGAGCGTAACGCCCGTTACGACTTTGTGTGTCGCTCCCGACAAAATCTTCAACATTCGCTCAGCATCGGCATTATCTTTTGGCTTGCCGAGAATTTCGCCACCGGCAATAACGACCGTGTCGGCAGTCAGCAAGATGTCGCCCTCTTTCAAAGTGTGTGGGTAGGCGTTGCTTTTGAGTTGCGAGAGGAACTCGGCAACCTTATCTGCTTCGAGGTCGGCAGGGTAACGCTCATCACATTCAAACTTTTCGGCAAGGGTAAAGTCGATATCGCATGCAGCGAGTAGTTCGCGGCGGCGTGGCGATGCCGAGGCGAGAATAAGGCGATGATTTTTAAGTCTATCTTGCAGTAACATAGCGGTTTATCTTCTTCTAAACTCCGAACATATAACAGCCGTAGCAACCGCCACATTCAATGACTCCGAGCCACAGCGGTCGGCAGGATATGGCGGAATAAGCAATTTGTTTGTAACCGTTTCGGCAACCTCCGAGGAGATGCCCTGTCCCTCATTGCCCATCACGATTACGCCCGACTTGTTGAGTTGTGCCGAGTAGATATTTTCTCCTTCGAGGAATGTGCCGTAAATCTTTGTATTGTGTTGTGCTGCAAGCCATTGAGGAAGATTGGTGTAGTGTACTCGCACACGCAAAATTGCCCCCATTGTCGCTTGTACCACCTTCGGATTAAAACAGTCGGCGCTATCTTCCGAGCAGACAATATCGCTAATACCAAACCAATCGGCAAGGCGAATAATTGTGCCGAGATTGCCCGGATTCTGCACGCGGTCGAGTGCCAAAACGAGGTCTTTCGCAGGTTGAGCCTTTGCGAGCGAGTGGCGTGGCAACTCAACCACCGCCAAGACCGAATTTGCGGTTTTGAGTTGCGAGATGCGCTCCATCTCCTTCTCGCTAATAATCTCGCCCTCCGAAAATATCGGTTTGGTCTGCAAGATGCGGCGAATGTGGAGCGAGGAGTTACGAATCTCGCCAACCAACTTCTCACCTTCGGCGATGAACGCACCCAACTCCTCACGACCTTGCTTGGTCGCAAGCGATTTAATATCAAGTATTTCTGCTCTCGTAATCATATTCTGAAAGTTTCGCCTTCGTGGGCGATATCGGTATTCTCGAAAATGGCTCTCGCCTCTGCCAACAATGGCTCTTTATCCTTGTAGCGCGATGAAAAATGACCAATCAGAAGTCGTTTCGCTCCTGCCGCCAAAGCTGTCTTTGCGGCATCTTCCGAGGTGGCGTGTCCTCGCTCCTTTGCCTCCTTTTTCTGCGCTGCGGCATAGGTTGCTTCGTGGTAGAGCATATCCACTCCTGCAACATATTTCGCCACCGCCCCCGAACGATTTGTGTCGGAGCAGTAGGCGTACGACTGCGGAGGGTGAGCCACGAAAGTTATGCGCTCATTAGGCAAAATCGTGCCATCTTCCAACTCTATGTCGTTTCCCTCTTTGGCTGCGACTATCTGCTTTATAGTCAAGCCATAACGCTCAATGGCAAACTTATCTACATTGCGTGGCAGTGGCTTCTCTTTGAAGAGGTAGCCCGATGTCGGTACTCGGTGGCGAAGTGGAATACTCCACACCTCCAACGAGCGATTTTCAAAGATTATTTGGTGCTTTGTCGTATCAACTTCCACCCACTGCACCTCGTAAGGCAACTCCTTATCGAAGTAGTGCAGATGGTACTCCAAAATCTCGCCAAAGGGGCGTGGCGCATAGACCGTTAGAGGTGTTTTGCGACCGTAAAGACCAAGCGTAGAGATTAGTGGAAACAGACCAAAAACATGGTCGCCGTGCAGATGCGAGATAAAGACTGCACGCAGGCGCAACGGATTTATGCCACAGCGGAACATCTGCTGCTGCACACCCTCCCCTGCATCGACCAAGTAGTGTTGCTCGTTGCAGTTCACCACTTGTGCCGAGGGGTGTCCGTTTGCAGTCGGCTTTGCCGATGCAGCACCTAAAATTGTTACACCTATCATAGTTAAAATTGTTCTGATTGGTAAATTGTGCACCTTACTTGTGTCGTAAATGCTCACACACGGTTAGTATGTTAAGCCTGCAAAGCAGGCTTTTCCTCCTCGCGGCTCGGCAAAGTGTGCAAGCACCCTCTGCCCTCGCTCCGCAGCGTCGGTTGCGTTTTCCGCCACTGCGTAACGCACAAAATTTCCTCAATCACCTCCAATTTTAAGGTTCTTGGTTTACTCTCGTCTCTCGTCTTTGACCCGTGCAAGCACGGCTCTTCACTGCTTCGCCTCGGCATAGTCTGCAAGCAGTCTCTGCCCTCGGCTTAATCGCAGCGGTCGTCTCTCGTTTTTATTGAAATTATTATCTTTTTTCAAATTTCTCTCGTCTCTCGTCTTTCGTCTCTCGTCTATTTCTGTGAAGCAAGAAATCTCTCTGCATCGAGCGCAGCGATACAGCCCGAACCTGCGGCTACAATAGCCTGACGGTAGTGAGGGTCGCGAACATCACCTGCGGCGAAGATGCCCTCCACCGAGGTCTTTGATGTTCCCGGCTCAACTACGATATAACCCTGCTCGTCAAGTTCCAACTTACCCTTTACCAACTCGGTGTTAGGGTGGTGTCCGATAGCGAGGAAGAAGCCCGAAATTGCGATGTCGTACTCCTCACCATCACCTTTGCGAAGGCGTGCGCCCGTAACGCCATCTTCATCGCCCAAAACCTCTACGGTGTTGTGCTCGAACAAGACTTTGATATTTGGAGTATTGAAAACGCGCTCCTGCATCGCTTTCGATGCACGGAGGAACGGCTTGCGCACAATGAGGTAGACCTGACGACATAGCGATGCGAGGTAGGTTGCCTCTTCACATGCGGTATCGCCACCACCAACTACCGCTACGTCCTGCTTGCGGTAGAAGAAACCATCGCAAGTGGCGCAAGCACTAACGCCCATACCACGGAACTTGCGCTCCGACTCCAAACCGAGATACTTTGCCGATGCTCCGGTGCAGATGATAACCGCCTCAGCTTCAATCTTATTTTCGCCGTCAATAGTGAGTACGAAAGGTCGCTTCGAGGTGTCGATATCGGTGACAATACCCGTGCGTACCTCCGTTCCGAGGCGCAAGGCCTGCGCACGAAGGTCGTTCATCATCTCTGTTCCCTGAACACCATCGGGGTAACCCGGGAAGTTTTCGATTTCGGTTGTTGTGGTAAGTTGTCCGCCCGGCTCGATTCCCTCGTACAATACAGGGCTCAAAGCAGCACGCGCAGCATAGATGGCAGCCGTAAATCCCGCAGGACCGCTACCAATGATTAAAACTTTTACTCTTTCCATATTTTTAGCTCTTTTTGTTGTTTTCGATTTCGCTCCACAAATGTAATAAATCTATTGTAAATACCGAAAAATTTGGGCGCAGAAAAATTGACAAGTTTGCAAAAACAAAAAAAAATCTCTATATTTCGGACTGTAATATGCCGCTTTTTGGGCTGACAATAGCAGATAAATAGGGTTAAGTGTTTGTCATACAAACAGTTTAGCAATGAAGTTTGCTCTTGGTTGGGTGATGTCAAAAAATGGAGGAACGAAAAATTTTATTAAAAAACACATAAACACAAACAACAAATTTTTAATTAATTAAAAACTATGAAAAAATTATTTTTGGTTTTGGCAGCTGCTGCAATGACATTCAGCACTGCAATCGCACAGGAGGCCGCTACTGCAACCGCAGAGCAGCCTGCAACCGAAGTAGTAGAGGCTGTTGAGGCTCCGGCTGAGGCAGTTCTCGATGCAGAGACAGAAATTGCAGGTGATTCGATTCACTACGTACTCATGCAGAAGTTCCTCGAAGGTGGTTGGGGTTGGATGCTCCCTATCCTCGTGGTATTGGTACTCGGTATGGCTATCGCTATCGAGCGTATCCTCTTCCTCTCGCTCTCGACTATCAACACCAAGAAGTTCATTGCACAGGTTGAGGCTGCTTTGAACGAGGGTGGCGTTGAGGCTGCTAAGGAGGTTTGCCGCAACACTAAGGGCCCTATCGCTTCTATCTACTATCAGGGACTTGACCGTTATCACCTTGGTCTTGACGCTGTTGAGAAGGCTGTTGTATCTTACGGCTCGGTTCAGACAGGTCAGTTGGAGTCGGGACTCGGTTGGTTGTCGTTGTTCATCTCGCTCTCGCCATCACTCGGATTTATGGGTACAGTGGTTGGTCTTGTTCAGTCATTCGACTCGATTCAGGCAGCAGGTGATATCAGCCCGGCACTCGTAGCAGGTGGTATGAAGGTGGCGCTCTTGACAACCCTCCTCGGTCTGATTGCAGCGATGGTTCTCCAAGTGTTCTACAACTATGTTATCGTTAAGATTGACGGCATGGTTAATGAGATGGAGGACGCTTCGATTACCTTGACCGATATGCTCACTGCATACAACAAGAAATAATTTGATTAACGAATAATCGTACACAAAACGAATATCATGAAAAAGAAGTTGAATATGTTGATGGTGGCATTGTTCGTAATCACCCTTGCACTCGTTGGCTGGGCAGTGATTTCGGGTGGTGCAGAAGTAGCCATCAGTTGGAACCTCATTTGGGGCTATGTATTGCTCGTTGCAGCAATCGTAAGTGTCCTCTGTGCGGCCATCAAAGGTACGATTACCAACCCTGCGGGATTGAAGAATACACTTATTGCTGTTGTTTTGGTTGTAGTTGTCGTAGGCGCAGCCCTCGGCATTGCACTCAGCCACGATGGTTTGGTTGTTCCAAATTCGGCAGGAGGCGTTTTCGATGACCCATTCGAGTTGGTTATCTCTGAGACAGGTATTCTCGTTACCTATGTGGTAGCAGCAGCGACACTTCTCGTAACAATTTTTGCTGAGGTTCGCAACGCATTAAAGTAGTAAAGTATTTATGGCTAAAAGTAAGAAAATACCTGAAATCAACGCCTCTTCACAAGCGGATATCGCATTTACCGTGCTTATCTTCTTCCTTGTGGTTTCCACAATGGATATCGATACCGGTATTGTGCGTATGTTGCCACCAATGGCAGACCCGAATGTGAAGCAGGAGGATATCAAGGTGAAGGAGCGAAACCTTCTCTTGGTGTTCGTTTCCGGTTCGGGTAACATCATGGCAGGAGGAAAGGTAATCTCGTTGAATGCCTTGAAAGATAAGGCGAAGGAGTTTATCCTCAATCCTCTCGATGACGAGAACCTTCCGGAGAAGAAGGTTACCGAAATCGAGATGCCAGATGGCTCGAAGTGGGCATACCCTGTCAGTGAAGGTGTGATTTCGTTGCAAAACACTCGTGATACAAGTTATCAGGTCTACATTCAGGTTCAGAACGAACTTACCCGTGCTTTTAACGAGGTGCGTGATGAGGTTGCAATGAGCAAGTTCGGTAAGGAGTTCGCTGACCTCGATGATGCCGAGCGTAAAGTAATAACCAAGGCAATTCCAATGAAAATTTCGGAGGCAGAGCCGCGTAAAATGATTAAGTAGTATGGCAGTAATGAAGAAAAAGGGCGAGCGTGAAGTGCCCGCTATGTCTACCACATCGTTGCCCGATGTTGTATATATTATCTTGTTCTTCTTCATGCTTTCAACATCAATGCGTGACCAGGAGTTGCTTGTGACTTACAAGTTGCCGGAGGCTACCGAGGTACAGAAACTCGAAAAGAAGAACTTGGTATCATATATACATATAGGTACACCTGCGTTGAATATGCAGGCGAAGTTTGGTACCGCACCTCGTATCCAGTTGAACGATTCATACAAGACTACAAAGGATATTTTGGACTTTGTAGCGGGTGAGCGTGACAACTTGAATGAGTCTGACCGTGCTTCGATGACCGTATGTTTGAAGGCTGATGAGAATACAAAGATGGGTGTTGTTGCCGATGTGAAGCAGGAGCTTCGCCGTGCCAATGCCTTGAAGTTGTCCTATGCATCATCGAAGGTGTTGAACTATTAAACAGCACCTCGAACAATATGAAAGCGGCGCAGTCAAAGATGGCTGCGCTGCTTATTTTTGTTTGTTTGCCAAAAAGTTACTATATTTGCAGTGCAAATTAGAGGATAATGGGACTGTTTCTCCGATAATGATACCGATTGCCCCTCCCCAATTTTTCAGGGGGGGGGTAATTGCTTGATAAACAACGCATTATATAGTTAGGAATTAAAAAATAAGAACTAACCATGAAAAAACTTTTACTTTTATTGGCAATGGCAAGCATCTTTGCTGTTGGTTGCCAGACGGACAACACCTCCGACAACGCAGTTAATGTTGGCGATGACACAACTCTGACAATTTCATTGCCGCAAACCCGTACCTCGTTGGGCGGAAAGGTCGGTGACACCTACCCAATATATTGGAGCGAAGGGGATAAGATTGTGGTGAACGGAAAACTCTCCAATGAAGTACAAATCAACGCAGAGAATAGAGCTTCGGCATCTTTCTATTTCTCGAATGCAGTGCTCTCGCACCCTTACCACATCACCTACCCATACTGCGAATCGACTTCTGCCGAGCAGGCAGTTGTAGAGTTCCCTGCCGAGCAGGCATATACCGAAGGTACGTTTGCACCAAATTGTGCGCCGATGTGCGGATATGCCGAGAAGAAGAGTAAGGCAATCACATTGAAGCACCTCGCAAGCGTTTTGCGTATACCTGTGAAGGCAAAATTTGATGGTGCAGCATTGGAAAAGGTTGTTTTAACAGCCGAGAATAGTGTTACAGGCGAGTACAATGTTGATTGTCAAAATGCAGCAATCACTGCGACCGAGAGTGTCGGCAATGTTGTGACATACACCCTCCCTGCAAATTTCACCCTTTCATCTTCGACAGAGAGCGTTTTACATATTGTTCTTCCTGCCGTAGAGGTTGGTGCTTGCACAATCGAGTTTATCGAGAAGGGCGGAGAAAAGATGGTGGCAACCTGGACACCAAGCACCTCGCTCTCGAAGGGCGTTGTGCGTGAGTTTAAGACCGTAACATACGCTCCAAAGACTACCACCGTTTTGACATCATTCGAGGCAGTAGCAGACGAGTTTGAAATCTTCTACGAGAATATCAAAGGTTATGTTCGCTATGCCGACGGCTCACCAATCGCAGGTGTAGCAATGAGTGATGGTTTCCAGGTGGTTACGACCGATGAGAACGGCTACTACGAGTTGAGTGGCGTAACAAAAGATACTTGGTACATCTACTGCTCGTTGCCAAACGATGTTGTAGTACCGATTGACGATTTGGGCAGACCTTGCTTCTTCCAGAAGTACCCATCAAACTCACCGCAGTACGACTTCACGTTCGAGAAGTTGCCGGGAGGCAAGGAGAATAAATTTAGTATTTTGGCAATGGCCGATACTCAACCGGGAGCAATAACACCGATAGAGCGTTTTAAGGCACAAGCTGCTCCGGAGATAAAATCATACTCTTCAAACTCTGCATCTAACGGAGTACCTTGTTATGGAGTTGTGTTGGGCGATGTGATATATAGTCCGGCAAAGACAAACAATGAGTACTTAATGCCTGAGATGCGAGAGGCGTTAAATGCCAACAGAATTGGCATACCGGTATTTACTGTATTTGGTAATCACGATAATGCACACTTCTCAGAGAGCAAACAAATATTTCCTGATGAACGAAGCAGCACATACAACCTGAAAATTCAGCGTCCGTTCGAGGAGTGCTTTGGTCCTATAAACTACTCGTTCAATCGTGGAGATGCTCATATTGTATGTATGAGAAATATGCAGTGGAATACCAATACAAGTCCTGCCGGCACGAATGTTACCACATCCTTTACCGATGAACAATACGAGTGGATACAGCAGGATTTAGCCGTTGTTCCAAAGGATAAGATGGTTATTCTTTGCGTACACATTCCTATTTTCAACAAGGGTGTAAAAGCTCCTGAAACGAACAAGCACCTGCAAAATGTGCTATATCTTTTGGACGAGTTTGCCGAAGCACACGTCTTGTCGGGACACCTTCACTTCCGAGAGTGTTATGACCATATCGCAAATAATACGGGTCATAAGGTCTACGAGCAGAGTTGGTCTTCTGTTGCTGTGGTTGCTTATGCAAACGGAGCAAACATCAATTGTGATGGAGCACCAACAGGTTACGGTGTTGTAACCATCGAGAATGGCAAGATGGTAAAGAGTATCCATAAGGGATATGCATACGGTATGGACAGTGAAGATTACCAGATTCGTCTGCATCGTGGTAACGATATTACGGGTGCAGCCATTCCGGAGGGCGATGCAAATACGAACGGCACAAAGGGCTATTATCAATTCGGATATGGAGAGGATGTAATCTTGGCAAATGTATTTAGCTCGGACCCTGAGACTTGGACAGTTGAGGTGTGGCTCTACAACAAAGAGACAAGCGAAAGAACCACCAAAATAGGAGATATGATATCCCTTGAACCATATTGCACTAAACCTACATACGATAACTTGGTTGGCTCATACACATACGAAGACCCTAAGCGACCAGGTAATATTGTGTCGGGCCGAGAGTTCTGGACAGTGGGTGTGCTGCTTGGACATTTGGGTTGTGGTGTTGATGACCGCTACCACGAGTGCCATACCTTATGGGCGTATGACTTAACTGAATCAGGTCTTGACAAAACCGCAGATGTTATGGTCGTGGCACGAGATAGATGGGGTAACGAATATACTCAAACCGAGTTCCAAGTTGGTACCAACCCTGGCTATGCAATCTACGACCCTGCATACAACCCAACAGTAGAGTAGCATATAACTCACAAAACAGAGGGGCTGTTCAACAAGTCGAGTTGAGCAGCCCCTTTGTATGTTTCTGTACAAAGACCTATTATTCTATTGTCAGGAGTCTTTCTACCGCCCTGCGCCCCTCCTCACCTAACGAAATTGTAAAGTCGTTTACGAATAGCGAAATATGCTTTTCGATTACATCGTCTTCCAACTCTTGTGCATGTTGCTTGACAAATGAGCGTGATAGGTGCGGATTGTCAAAGGCAAAACGCACACTTTGTGCAAGTAATTTATCGAATTTCGATATTGTTTCTTCGTCAATATCACGTTTAATGATAATTGCGCCAAGTGGCAGAGGGAGGTTGGTTTCCGTTTCCCACATCTTGCCGAGGTCGGCAACGAGTTCGAGGTTGCGTCTTTCGTAGACAAAACGCCCCTCGTGAATCAATACCCCTGCATCGGTTTTCCCAAGCTCCACAGCCTCGGCAATCTCCGAGAAGAGCATCTGTCGCACCTCTACATCGGGGAAATATCGCATCAGCAGAGCATTTGCTGTTGTGTTTCTGCCCGGAGAGGCTACGGTGTGAATTTTGCCTGTTTCGCCCTTGCGCCTGACAAGCAATTGCCCATTACCACGACCAAGTGCCGAGCCACTATCGAGTAGTCGGTACCTATCCGCCACAAGAGGGTATACGGCATAACTGATTTTAGAGATATCCGGCTCGCCACGCAGTACCCCTTCGTTCAGCTCCTCGATATCGTGATACTCCACCGAGAGGTCGAAATCGTGCTTGATGCGATGATTTATCAACGCATCGAAGGCGAATGTGTCATTCGGACAAGGCGAGATATGTAGCGAAAGTTTCACTATAAATCTTTGAGTTTGAGGTTTATGATTGTGTCGGTGAGTCGTTCGAGTGCGAGTTCGATATTCCACCCCTTACGCTCTTCGCCTACATAGTTGGATATGGCACGAATTTCGCCACAACGCACCCCTTCCGCTTGTGCCATAGCAAAGAGAGCTGCACCCTCCATATTTTCGATTTCGGCACCATCTGCAACCATTGAGCAGTGTGACACGGTATTACTGCGCACCATAGGAAGTTCCTTGACTATCATGGTGGCGAGATAGGAACGGTGGTAACCAGATGATAGGTGCGCAAATCTCTCCTCCGTAACGGCAACGACATCACCCTTTTGTAGCGAATGGTCGTATGCGCCTGCAATGCCACAGAGTAGAATAGGCTTGTGTTCATTGCGGAGAATACGAGCCAATTCGGTAGCCGTCTCTACGGCACCTATACCGCAGATGCGGATATCGAGGTCAGGGCGTAATTCACGAAGTCTTGCCGCCTCCATTTCGGTTGGGAAGAGAAGAATCATCTTGGACCTATTGACACATTAAATGCTTGCTTATTTCGACAAAAAAGCGTGTCCAAATTTTTTAGACACGCTCTCTCAGGGGTGGAAGATGGGATTCGAACCCACGACCTTCGGAACCACAATCCGCAACTCTAACCAGCTGAGCTACATCCACCATCTAAATCCCTCTCGGAATCGAGTGCAAAAGTAATACACTTTTTTGCAAAGTCCAAATTTTTCGATAAAAAAGTGCATAAACTACGCCTCAAATGGTTTTCGAGAGCGATTAAACAAAAATAAAAGTGGCTGTCACAACTTTCTGTTGGACAGCCACCACTCTTTTGCAGCGACCTCAATTTGATAATCTCCTCTTTTTTTGGTGACCTCAGTTCAAACAGCCCCTACTTTTTTGCAGTGCCTCCGATTTGAACGCCTCTGCTTTTCTTGCAGTGCCTCCGAATTAAACAGCCCCCACTTTTTTTGCGGTGACCTCAATTAGGCAGCCCCCACTTTCTTGCCCCTCCTGATTAGAGAGCGTTTACATGCAACTGAGCTGCGCTTTTGAGGTTTGCAGCCTTATTCTTGTGGATAATGTTGGTCTTAGCCAACTTATCGAGCATAGCTGTTACCTTTGGAAGCAAAGCCTCAGCAGCACCCTTCTCTGTGGTGTTACGAAGAGCCTTAACAGCATTGCGGGTAGTCTTGTGATAAAGACGGTTGTGAGCACGCTTGGTTGCTGTCTGACGGATTCTCTTCTCAGATGACTTGTGATTTGCCATAGTTTTGTTGTTTTTTTTATTATTCTTTAATTTTTTTACTCTCTTAAAACCAGCCGTAGCTGTTTGCGGATAGGCTTGTCTGCTGGCGAAGGGTTTCTTTCGCATAATCAGCGTTGCCCGCTCCTAAAATATTGGTTGAACCACTCCGTGTAGCCCATAGGAGAGTCGAACTCCTCTTTCAAGAATGAAAATCTTGCGTCCTAACCGATAGACGAATGGGCCTTACCGCTATAACCCTTCGGGGGTATTTAGCGGTGCAAAGGTACGAATAAAATTCAAAATGCAAAATTCAAAATGCAAAATTGTTGCAAAAAATAAGAAAAAGCGGTGAAATTTCACCGCTTTTTCTCTAATTCTCAATAATTAAGGTCTATTATTGGCTATTTTGTTGCAGGATTTTTGCCGAAGATTGCCTTCAAACGAGCAGCATCATATTTTGGTGTACGGTCGTAGAGATAGATACCGTTCTCTTCCTGCTCAACATCGGTGAGCTGGGTGTAGCAGTAGCCCCAAACCTTATCACTAATTGAGAGCAGCGCATCAACCTGCGACTCCAAACGCTTGTAGAAGTCCTCTTTTGTAAGAGCCGATTTGCCATAGCCCCACGAGCTGGTACGGTCGGTATCCTTCTTAGGATTAGCTTCGAGGCACTTGATACCGCCGAACTCATCGAGGAAGTAAGGACGCTTACCGTCATATACAGCCTGAGCGAATGGTGCTTTGGTTGCCAAATCTCCTGTTGTAGGATTTCCGCTACTCCTATTCGGTGTAGGAATATGCTTAGCGTGGTAGTGATAGAATGCTCCGGTTTCAGGGTTATATACCTTTGCTTTGAGTTTCTCTCCATCCTGCTCGTAGTTGTGCATTGCGCAGATGTCGTATTCGTTGGTAATAATACCGCCACTCACAGTGTTTACAGGGCGGGTTGGGTCCACCAAGTGTGTGAGGTCATAGAGGTCCTTTACAAAACGAGGGTATTGTACGGTATCAGGAGTCCATGCCTCGTTTAGAGGTGTCCATGTAACAATCGAAGGGTGGTTGCGGTCACGAACGATTATGTTCTGCCACTCCGAGAGGTAGTTGCGAGCAGTTATTGGCGAACCGACCTCTACGCCCCAGCTTGCATACTCACCCCATACGAGGTAACCGAGTTTGTCCGCCCAGTAGAGGAAACGCTCCTCGAACACCTTTTGGTGCAAGCGTGCGCCATTGAAACCTACTGCCATCGACATCTCGATATCGTGACGCAAAGCCTCATCGCTTGGCGCAGTCCAGATACCGTCAGGATAGTAACCTTGGTCGAGCACCAAACGCTGGTAGTATGGCTGGTTGTTGAGATATACTTTGTTACCGTCAGTGTGCACCTTACGCATGCCGAGGTATGAGGAGATGCGGTCGAGTACCTTACCATCTTTGTCGCTGATGATATACTCTACATCGTAGAGTTTTGGATTTTCAGGCGACCAAGTCTGATACTTCTTGAATGGAATAACGATTGGCAAACCCTCTACCTGTGCCACCTGCTTCTTTGCTACAACCTTTGCGCCGTCCTTAATGTTGATGGTAAGGGTGTTTGATGCAGTGGTGGTGTAGTAGCGTGGAGTAACGATAACCTGGTGGTTGTCGATATCGGTAATAACCTGCACATAATCGAGCGAGTAGTCATTAGTTGCCTCCATCCAAACGGTCTGCCAGATACCTGTTGTGCGGGTATATACACAACCGTAAGAGTAGCCTCTCAACGACTGCTTACCCGAGCCTTGTACCTTGGAACGAAGGTCGCTATTGGCACGAACTACGAGGTTGTGAGCCTTGCCATCTGCGAGATACTTTGTAACATCGAGTGCAAATGGTGACGAACCTCCGAAGTGGCGACCAACGAAGTTGCCATCAACATATACCTCTGCCTCATAATACACTGCGCCGAAGTGCAGCATAATCTTCTTGCCACTCCAAGCGGCAGGAGCCTGAATGGTACGATGGTACCAAATACCGGTGATGATATCCTTATGCTCAACACCCGAAAGTTTGCTTTCAGGGCAGAAAGGCACGATAATCTTGTCGCCAAAGCCTTGACTATTGAACAGCTTGCGGTCGAAACCTGTGTTTACGAGGTCGAGCTCGTAGGTCCACTCTCCATTGAGGTTTACCCACTCGCTACGCTCGAATTGTGGACGAGGATACTCGGCACGTGGTTGTGCTGCAAATGCGGTTATGAAGGCAACCAGCATAATTGCGAAAGTAAAGATTCTCTTCATAGTTACTAAGTATTAGTATGTGTTTGAATACAAAGTTAAGAAAAAATTTGAAACTACCTCTTAAAAAGTCGCTCAATTTCCGAGGTGGCTACATTTGTTGGTAATTTCTGCAATTCTTCATTCTCGATGATTGCGAAGGAGTCGCAAACCGGTAGCGCTGCATCGACATCGTGCGTAGAGAAGAGGATACATTTACTCTCTTTATGCGCCAAGTCGGCAAGCAGACGACAAACCTCAAAGCGTGTCGGGATATCGAGGAATGCGGTAGGCTCATCGAGCAGAATTATGGGTGTCTGCTGCGCTATGGCTCGGGCAATCATCACACGCTGTAACTCTCCATCGGACAAAGATGAGGTGTCACGCCCCACAAAATCAGCCATGCCAACTACCTCGATTGCTTTGCCGACAATCTCACGGTCCACATCTTGCAGATGTCCTACCCAATTGGTATATGGCGCACGTCCCATAGCGACCAAATCTTCGACCAGGAGATTTTCGATGCGGATACGCTCGGTTGTAACTATTGCAATGCTCTGCGCCAACTGCTCTGCCGACATCTCGCCAAGGCGAGAGCCGTTGATGACAGTGCTGTTGTTTGAGGTCAAGGCCCGCAACAAGGTACTTTTGCCTGCTCCGTTACGACCAACAAGTGCGCACAACTCGCCTGCGTGTAGGTGCAACGAAACATCTCGCAAAATGGTGCGAGAGCCATACGATAGTGATATGTTTTCGAGGCGTATCATCGGCGGCGTGTTACTATATATACAACAATCGGAATACCCATCAGTGCAGTGATGGTATTTATTGGCAATACAAAATATTTAGCTAAAATATCCCCCACAAGCATCATCACTACGCCCGACAAAATTGTCGCAGGGAGGAGCGTGCGGTGGTCTGCCGAACGGAATAACATTCGGGCAATGTGCGGTACGGCGATACCGACAAAGCCGACAGGACCACAAAATGCCGTAATTGTTCCTGCCAAGAGGGTTGTCGAGGTTAGGATAAGTGTTCGTGAACGGGAGATATTCAAACCCATCGAAGCGGCATATCGCTCACCGGCAAGGAGCATATTCATCGGCTTGATGGTCGCCACTGCCATTGCCAAGCCTGCAACGACAATCGGAGCAAGCACAGCAAGTTGTGTGGCGGTAACATCACCCAACGAGCCCATAGTCCATACGACATAGGATTTGAGCGATGCCTCGTTGCTGAAATATTGCATTATCTCAACTACGGCACCTACGCCCGAGGAGAGCATCATACCGAGGATAAGCATCACCATTATATCCTTGATGCGGTGCGAGAGAGCAACAACCATCATCAGTACCACGGCTGCGCCAATCCACGCTGCACCTGCCGTGCCGATACTTTGGAGCGCAGGTGAGATGGTAAGTCCGAGAATTGGCGCACCAAGTAGAAACAGGGCAACACCGAAACTTGCACCTGCCGAAACGCCCAAGACATAAGGTCCTGCCAACGGGTTGCGGAATAGCACCTGCATCTCCAAGCCGCTGACCGAGAGTGCCGCACCTGCCAAAACAGCAACTACGGCTCGCACAAGACGGATATCCAAAACAATACTGCGCACCTCCGCAGAGCCACCGCCCAATAGAGCCGACATTACCTCCGAGAGCGGTATCGCCACCGAGCCTACGGCAATATCCACCACAAAGAGTACCGCACAAAGTACGGCAAGTAGGGTGAATAGTATGGTCGAGTGATTACGCATTACTCCATCTTTTTGTAGTAGTATAGTGAGTCGGTTGGGGCTTCGTAGTGCAGAATTTTTACAAGGTCTGCAAGTATCAAATCGGGGCGCACACAGCCCGACTCCCAGAAGTCGCTACCACGACTCTCGTTTGTTCGTTTTGTATTGTTGTATATGCGACCAAACTTCACAGCATCAACCCCTGCAAAGCGAGGTGCCATGGTACATAACTCCTCCTTCGAGGATATCTGACCGAGATTTATCCAAAAATCCGCCTTCATTGCCAACACCAACGCCTCCTCCAACGAAATAGGCGTTGAGGTAGTCGAGGTACTTTCGCCGTTTTCCGTTTTTCGTTTTCCGTTTTCCGTTAAAATATAGGTTCCTCCTGCATCCTCGATAAGTTGCACCATATAACTGTTGCGAGGTGGCATAAACCATGTATCACGATAGGGCAGGTTAAGCATTACGTGAGGGCGATATGCCGAGCAATGTTTTTGGTTGCGGAGTGCGTTGTATCGCTCCTCAACCCCTTTGAAAAACTCTTTGCCCTGCTCGCCAACACCACACAGATAGGCAAGTGCTACCACCCACTCCGCTTTGCCAAGAGGGCTGTTTTCGAGGTACTCTCCTATATATATATAAGGTGTACGAAGTTCATCGAGTTTATTGGTTATCATCTTCGCTTCGCCCGACACGCCGTAAAGCAATACCGCATCGGCTCGTAGCGAATGAATCTTCTCGAAATCGAAATTGGAGTCGTAGCCAACTTCGCTAATTTTACCCTCTGCAATCTTTTTGCATAGGTCCGAATTGTATACAAATCGACACCCTGACAATCCCACAATGCGGTCAGAACACCCAACTGCATCGAGCATGGCAGCATGGCTCGATGACATTGTTACAATGCGCTGTGACGGCGCAAGTGTATCTATCGGATAATAGTAGCAGATATTCTCTGCCCCCTGCCAAGGGTTTTTGACGCACAACAACACCTCTCCACTTGCCTTGTCACGCTCTATCGAAAAGCCTTCGGCATAGCGAGGGGTATATATAGGCTCGGTTTGGCGCAAAATTTCCTTGTTGTTGCACGAAGCGAGGAGTACAACCACAATGAGAACCATTATTTGAGCCAAGTGTTTCACAATGCAAAATTCAAAATGCAGAATGCAAAATTAAGAGATGATAGTCAATCTGTATTAGAGTGATAAGAGGTGCTTTGCCTGTGCCAATGCCGCATCGGTGATGGTGTCACCAGAGAGCATTTTGGCAATCTCCTCTATACGCTCTTCGTTTGCAAGAGGTTTGATGTGGGTACGGCTCTGCTCCTTATATACAAGGAAGTGGCGAGAGCCCTTCGATGCCACCTGTGGCGAGTGGGTGATGTCGATAACCTGCATCGACTCGGCAAGGCTGCTGATGATATCGCCTACATCGTTGGCGGTACGACCTGAAATGCCCGTGTCAATCTCATCGAAGATGATTGTCGGCAGTGCAAGGTGTCGTGCAAGAGTGGTTTTCAGTGCCAACATCACGCGCGACAACTCTCCGCCCGAAGCTATCTTCTCGATTGGTCGAGCCTCAACCGAAGTGTTTGCCGAGAAGAGGAAATCGACCGTATCTGCGCCCGAAGAGGTTGGCGTACATGGTGTTACGGCAATCGTGAACTTGGCATCTGCCATGCCCACTTTTTGCAGTATTTCAACCACTGCATTTGCAAATGCCGGCGAAGCCTTCACACGGCTGTCGTGCAACTTCACAGCGAGTGCGGTAACCTTTGCCTCGCATTCGGCAACCTTAGCCTCTGCCTCGGCAAGCAACTCATCACTATGCTCAATGGCAGATAGTTGTTCGGTGTATTTATCACGCAGGGCAATCAGTTCGGAAATGCCCTCGCAACGGTGTTTTCTTTGTAGTGTATAGATGAGGTCAAGACGACTATTTACTGCATCAAGGCGTTCAGGGTTTGCCTCTATACGCTCCAAGTCGGTCATTGCAGTTGCGGAAATATCCTTCAACTCGACCGATGCAGAGTGCAATCGCTCGATAAGTTCTTGTGCCGAAGCGTAGTTATCGGATACTCGGCGTAGCGCATTTTCGCTTTCTCGAAGGGTGGTTAGAACTCCCGTTACCTCCTCGTCCAACGATTGTGTTACACGCTGCAACGCCTCGCTTATGCTGTCGGCATTTTCGAGTGTGCGCAGCTCCTGCTCCAACTCCTCCACTTCGCCAACCCGAAGATTTGCTACACGCAACTCCTCCGCCTGATGGCGCAGCCAATCCTCCTCATCGGCACTGCGCTTTGCCGATAGTTGCAGGTCGGCAAGATAGTGTTTTGTTACCTGTAAAAAGGAGAAAGCGTTTTCGTAATCGGCAAGCAACATACTATTGCCTGCAATAGTGTCAATAGCACGAATACGGAATTGCGGCGATGAGAGGATAATATTTTGGTGTTGCGAATGGATATCTATCAGATATGCTCCGAGTTGTTTGAGGTCAGCAAGTTGTACCGGCTGGTCATTTACAAAAGCGCGACTCTTGCCGCTTGGCGATATTGTTCGGCGGATAATGGTTTCGCTGTCGTACTCGATATCCAACTCCTCGAAGGCTTCCTCCAAACCGAGTCCTGCAACATTAAATTCGCCCTCTACTACGCATGCACGAGTATTGTCCTTTATGGTTGTGTTGTCGTTCTTGGCTCCGAGTAACAACGCCAAAGCACCCATCAAAATCGACTTTCCGGCTCCCGTTTCGCCCGTGATAATATTGAGCGAGGAGTCGAACTCGATTTCGAGATGCTCGATAAGAGCGTAGTTCTCAACAACCAATCGTCGTAGCACAGCCTGTCTATTTTAAAAGTTTCTCTATTTTATCTGCAATACGCTCGGCAACCTCCGCCTTCGACAGCAGTGGCAACTCCTCACGGTGCGAAGCGTCAATGAAGCAGACCTTGTTGGTGTCACAACCAAAGCCGGCACCCTTATCTCGCAACGAGTTCAAGACGATAAGGTCAAGGTTTTTCTTGCGCAACTTCTCTTCGGCATTCGACTGCTCATTGTTTGTTTCGAGAGCAAAGCCCACAATTTTGCGGTCGCCCTTCACCTTGCCCAACTCGAAGGCTATATCCTTCGTCTTGCGCAGTTCGAGCGAGAACGAATCTTCACTCTTCTTGATTTTGCTGGTCGCAACCTCCACAGGGGTATAGTCCGCAACTGCGGCACACATCACAGCGCAATCCGACTGCTCAAACTCTGCCACCGCAGCGTTGTACATATCATCAGCCGAGCAGACATCTACACGGCGCACGCCCTGCGGTGTCTGCAATGAGGTCTTACCACTTACCAAAATTACCTCGGCACCACGCTTTGCGAGTGCATCGGCAATGGCGTAGCCCATCTTGCCGGTCGAGTGGTTCGAGATGTAGCGCACGGGGTCTATTGCCTCGATAGTCGCTCCTGCGGTAACCATTATTCGTTTACCCGACAAGGTCTGCTTTGCTTTGAAGAGGTCGTTGATAGCCTCGACAATCTGCTCCGGCTCCATCATACGCCCCTTGCCCGTAAGTCCGCTTGCCAACTCGCCTTCGGGTGACTCCAAGATAACGACTCCACGCTCGCGCAGTTTTGCCAAGTTCTCCTGCGTAGCCTCGTGGCAGAACATATCGCAGTCCATAGCGGGCGCAACCACCGTCTGGCAACGAGCCGAGAGGTAAGTTGTGAGCAAGAGGTTGTCGGCTATGCCGTACGCCATTTTGGCGAGAGTATTTGCCGTAGCCGGTGCTATCAAGTAGCAGTCAGCCCACTCGCCCATTGAGATATGTGAGTGCCAATCGCCATTTTCTGGGTTGTAGAACTCTACGGCGATAGGGTTCTTCGACAATGTCGCCATTGTTACGGGAGTGATAAACTCCTTGGCTGTCGGAGTCATCACCACCTTCACCTCGGCTCCTGCTACACGCAAAAGACGACAAAGCATAGCCGCTTTATATGCTGCTATGCTACCTGTCACACCGAGCAGAATATGTTTGCCCTGCAACATATTAACTACTCTTTTCCGTCACGGAAATATATCTCGTCATCGAGGAACTCCTCTGTTGCGATAATCGCAGGCTTTGGAAGACGCTCGTAGTAGCGCGAAATCTCAATCTGCTCACGATTCTCGAAGGTCTCCTCCATAGTGTCGGTAGGTGACGAGAAGTCTTGGAGTTTGCGATTCAACTCGCTCTTCAACTCTGATGCAATCTGGTTCGCACGGCGAGCGATAACATTGATACTCTTGTAGATATTACCTGTCTCGTGGTCGAAATCTACGAGTTTGCGAGTAACTGTGTTGTTCGGAATGTTCTTCTTAATCTCCATTTTGTTACTGTTTTTCTATATTGTTTTTATCTAAATAATCTTTTGCCTCTTTGGTGTAGCGCTCCAACTCTTTACGATGTTTTGATTCGGGAAACTCATTGATGAACGAGTAATACGAGTCAAGCAAATTCAGATATCGCTCCCCTTGTTTCTCCTCAATCGAATTGTGCGCCAAACGATAGTTCGATACCGCAATGAGGTAGAGTATATCCTCGCGGTGCGGTGTGTCGGGATACAACTTCAAAGCGTTACGCAGAGCCACCACTGCCGATTTATATCGCTGAATCTTGTAGTAGGTGTAGGCATTAAGATATGCCTTCTCCTTCAATCTGTCGGTAAGTTCGACAATAAGATTCGAGAATGCCTCTACACGCTTTGAATTAGGATATCGCTCAATAAACTCTGTGAAGGCAATAATCGCCTCTCCCGTGATTGTCTGGTCACGTGTCGGGTCGGGTGCAAGGTAGTAGTGGCACATCGCCAACATTGCCTCCGAGTCCTCGATAAATACGCTACGACCAAACTTGCGGCGGAACTCGTCTAACTGCGTTGTGGCATCAACATAGTCACGATTCTTGAACTTACTGCGTGCCGACATAAAAGCGATTGAGTCCTCTCGCATATCGCCGACATAGTACGCCTGACACGCATCGAAGAGGTCTGCTGCCTGCTTCCACTTCTCACGACCATAGTATTTCAACCCCTCCGAGTAGATGAGGTCTGGGTCTGCACTCTTGATAACTTTGTGTACGCTCACTTTCTTGCCACTCTCAACCTTTTCACGCACAGTTTTCTGCTCAACCTTTGCGAAAGCCGAGCCAGCCACTGCTACAAGACAGAGCAACAAGACAATAGTTTTATAGTACAACTTCAACATGCTTTTATTCAATCCTTTCGTGCGTGTTCGTGCGTGCGCATGCGTGCTAAATCGTGCAAAGTTATAACGAAATAACGAAACTACCAAAATAAAATTGCAAATCCTTATTTAAAAGTACTTAAAAGCATGATTATATTGTTTCATTGTTTCATAGCTAATATTTGCATTTTTCGCATTTTTATTCTATATTTGTAAATGTAAGCAACAATCTTATTGTTAGACAATAAAATTCGTTAGGTTATGAGAAGAATTAACTTTTTGTTGCTACTTGCAGCAATGATTGCACTATTTTCGTGTAACAACGAAAAGCAGCCAAACAATCCACCGCTCAGCGAAGAGGATAAAATCGTCAATGAATTGATGGCACAGTGCCAAAATTTTGATACAGAGGATATTATATATGGTTTGCATGGCGAATGGGATGCATATTTTCAACTCTTCTATGATGATGCTTGGCAGGTAATAGAAGAGTGCCACATGTTGGCTGGAAAATGGCAACCTGGTCACAATATAGGTGCACCTGAGATAAAAAGATATACTTTCACTCCTGACGGAAAAGGGGCATACTATGTATATAGCTACTTCAATGGACCAGAATCAGAATGGTATATAACCTCTTTTGATTGGCAATATAATGTAGAGAATCGTACGCTTGTGTTGGAGGGTGAACATAGCCACCAATTTGTAGTGTCAGGATTCAATGGCGAATATCTTGTTTGGGATTGGACTAATAGTCATGGTAACTTCCGAGAGATATATAAGCGAAAGGCTGAATAGTTAAAACATTATTGATTATGAAGGCTAAAATATCAATCTTACTTATAGCCGCATTAGCACTATTTTCGTGCAACAATGAAAAATCATCAAATACACCACAACCTGAAAGCGAAGAGGATAAAATTGTCAATGAATTGATGGCGCAGTGTCAAAATTTTGATGCTGAGGATATTATACAAGGATTGCCAGGTGAGTGGAAATATGATTCTCAACTTCTTTACGATAAATCTTGGAAAAATATTTTAGAAACATACATTTTCTTCGGGAAATATTACATTTACGCAGGCGGTTCGAGTGCTCCCAAGTTCTCTTTTACCGCTGATGGCAAGGGTGAATATCATTTTACCTATCCTTATCCACCATATGAAGAAGATTTTCTCTCTTTTGATTGGAACTTCGATGCAACAGATAATAAACTTGTATTGAGTGGAGGATACAATAAATCGGCTATCGTATCGGGATTCAATAATGTATATCTCATATTGGACTATGTCAACAATAAAAATCAAAATATCCGCGAGATTCTCAAAAAAAGGGTTGAGTAGGCGAATGAACAAACACAATAAAAAAGAGCGATTTTTATCGCTCTTTTTTATTGTCTATCGGAATTATCTTTAACGCAAAACCCCTTTGGCAATCAGCCACTCGGCAATCTGCACGGCATTCAACGCTGCACCCTTCTTGATTTGGTCGGCTACGCACCAGAACGACAAGCCATTCTCGCAGGTCAAGTCCTTGCGGATACGACCAACATATACAGGCTCCTTGCCGGCGATAAACAACGGCATAGGGTACTCCTTCTCAGCCGGATTATCCACAACAACTACGCCCTCCGCCTCGGCAAATGCCCTGCGAGCCTCCTCCGGCGAGATTGGTCGCTCGGTCTCTACCCAGATGCTCTCCGAGTGGGCACGCATAACGGGAACACGCACGCAAGTTGCCGACACCGAGCAGTCCGAGTGCATAATCTTGCGGGTTTCGTTGTGCATCTTCATCTCCTCCTTGGTGTAGTCATTATCGGTGAAGACGTCAATATGCGGTATCACATTGAAAGCCAACTGATAAGCGAACTTTTCAACCTTTGGCTCCTCGCCATTTGCCAACGATGCGTGTTGTGCCTCCAACTCCGCCATTGCCTGCGCACCTGCACCACTTGCAGACTGATAGGTCGAAACATGCACACGCTTGATGTGCGACAACTTCTCGATAGCATTCAATGCCACGACCATCTGAATTGTTGTGCAGTTCGGATTTGCGATAATGCGGCGTGGAGCATTCAATGCGTCCTCAGCATTTACCTCTGGAACAACCAACGGCACATCGTTGTCCATACGGTAGCACGATGAATTGTCAATCATCAAACAACCATATTTAGTGATTGTTTCGGCATAATCGCGCGAAATAGCACCACCTGCCGATACCAATGCAAGGTCGATATCCTTGAAGTCGTCATTGTGTTGCAACTCCTTGATTACAATCTCCTTGCCACGAAAAGTTCGTGTTTGTCCTGCACTGCGAGATGAGCCAAACAATACCAACTCATCGAGTGGGAAATTGTGCTCATCTAAAATTTTCAAGAACTCTTGTCCTACGGCGCCACTTGCGCCTACAACTGCAACCTTCATAATTCGTTGTTATTTAAGTTATTTTTTGTGTATTGTTTGTGTTTGTTTTGTTTTCCGAACTCCGAGCGTCATCATGGCGCAGCCTTTTCTGGGCTTTACTGGGGGCGGGCGTTCCGCCCTTACTGGGGGTGCTCACTTCGTTCGCTTTATGGGGAGCGCTTTGGCTTTTTTGTTTTCCGTTTTCCGTTATTCAAAGAACTCGTCTTGTGTCATTGCTGCTGCGGCAGCGGGGCTTTCGGCATCTTCGCACTCTGCCTCCTGCCACGATGCAGGGCGTACAAACTTATCCTCCCTATCGACATTGATATTTGGGTCGCTATGCACCCTGCGGAGAAAATCTCCCACTATCGGCAGAGCCATAACTGAGCCTTCACCTCGGCTCGAAGTTAGGTGAATGGATTGGTCTTCGCCACCTACCCATGCTCCGGCAACAAGTTTTGGCGTAATACCCATAAACCAAGCGTCACGATTTTCGTTTGTTGTACCAGTCTTGCCGGCAATCTCCACGCCGTGCATATTGAACGCCCAACCCATACGGCGACCTGTGCCGTGAGTGATAACCCTCTGCATCATCGTAAGCATCGTATATGCCGACTCCTTGCTGATTGCATCTTGCGAGGAGGAAGTGAATGAAGAGATAAGATTGCCCTGCCTATCCTCGATATGGGTTACAAAGATTGGGGTGTTATATACACCTTCGTTTGCGAAGGTCGAATAGGCACTAACCATTTCGTAAACATTCGACTCAAACGAACCTACACACAACGCATATACAGGGTCTATAAAGCTCAAAATACCCATATTGTGGATAAAATCGGCTACGGCTTCCGGTTGCTTTGCCTGCTTCATAATCCAAGCCGAGTAGTTGTTGCGCGAGTGTGCCAAGCCCCATCGCAGAGGGTGCAAAACGCCATCATATTCCACATTTCCCGACTCCTTTGGCGACCACGCAGCACCAACTGCCGTTTCGATTGTTACGGGGAGATTTGGTACCATTGTGCAAGGTGTCAAGCCGAGGTGGTCGATGGCAAAGGTGTAGATAAACGGCTTGACGGTAGAGCCAATTTGTCGTTTACCCTGCTTTGCCATATCGTACTTGAAGTATTGGAACGAAGGACCGCCGACATACGCCTTGACATGACCTGTTTGTGGCTCCATTGCCACAAATGCTGCTCGCATAATGCGCTTGTGGTGCAAAATAGAGTCACGAGGTGTGAGCAGAGTGTCACGCTCGCCCTCGTAGGTAAAGACCTTCATCTCACATTTTTTCGAGAAACTTGCATATATCTCTTTGTCGTTCACACCCGCCGACTTCATATTGCGGAAACGGTCCGAGTTGCGCATTGCTCGCTTTATGATTGCCTCTTCCTCCTCTTTGGTGAGGTTTTGAAAGAGTTTTTTTGTTTCACGCACCTGCCTATCCATCGTAGGCTGAATAACGGTCTGCAACTGCTTTTGCACCGATGCCTCGGCATACTCCTGCATTGAGGCGTTGATGGTGGTGTAGATTTTCAAGCCGTCACGATATATATCGTATGGCGTGCCGTCAGCCTTACGGTTTTTGTGGCACCAACCGATAAGAGGATTTTCGTCATACTCCTTGCAAGCCTGCTCGTAGTCCCAAGTGGTGTAGAAGTTGCGGCGTTTTGGTCGTTGAGCATTCATTGTCAGGCGCAACATTTCGCGGAAGTAGGTCGCACGACCGTAGTTGTGCGATACAGGGCGATAGTTCAGTGTGATAGGCAGTGCCGACAACGAGTCGTATTGAGCCTCGGTGATACCTCCTGCCGCTTCGATACGCTTCAATACAGTATTGCGGCGGCGCAGTGCATTTTCGGGGTTGCGCACAGGCGAATAGCGTGTCGGAGCGTTTACAACACCCACCAACACTGCCGCCTCCTGCAAGTTCAACTCCGCAGGCGTCTTGCCGAAAAATGTTGCCGCAGCCGACTTTATACCGAATGAGTTGGAGCCGTACTCTACGGTGTTAAGGTACATTGCGATAATCTCCTCTTTGGTGTAGTTATATTCGAGTTTCAGGGCGGTAATCCACTCCTTAAACTTTGACACAACAAGTTTTACTGTGCGGACAATCTTGTTCTCGCCACGCTTGCCACGAGGGAAGAGGTTTTTTGCCAACTGTTGTGTGATTGTACTTCCGCCACCCTGCGATGAGCGTTGCAGTGCGATGGTCTTCACTCCCACACGCGCCAGCGAAACGAGGTCAATGCCTGAGTGGGTATAGAAACGAGCATCCTCCGTAGCGACAAGAGCCGCAGCAAGTGGCGGCAACTGATGCCCTGCGATGTTGAGCAGAGTAGTCGAATCTTGCGGAAAGAGGTCGGCATATTGCACATAGGAGCGATTCTGCACAAAGAAACTTCCGATAACCTGTCCGTTATCGGCGTATATCTCGGTTGCGAGGTTGCTCTTTGGATTTTCCAACTCCTCGAATGACGGCATACGACCAAATGCCCCCATAGCGGTAAGCGAGAGCATTAGCACGAGTAGTGCGATAGGTGTCATTGCCACAATCCATAGCCACTTTACGACCTGTTTGGTCTTGTTTTGTTTGGTTGAGCCTCTTTTGCGAGGGCTCTTGCGAGTAGTATTCTTCTTTGTCTGCATAGTCTTGTTTATGGTTAGAACGGCATTCCAAAACCAACGGTTACAAATGGTTTTTTCTTGCCATGTGGTTGATATATCGAGAGTGTCAGCGATGTAGTACCTGCATCCGGCATACGGAATAGGTTGAAATCGAGTGACAAATCACCTCCGTAGGAGAATATATGTTCTCGTTTAACCCTTGTTACAACACCTCCGTTAGCACCGTCTATATAGGGCAACTTACTGCCAAACGAAGCGTAGTCAAATCCGAGGTTAAGTCGGACACGCTTAAATTGGATAACCGCACAGCCGAGGTCGGGATACCAAATCGGGAGGGCGTAGTTGATTGAGGTGGCGACATAGTTGCGGTTCTCTATCTCTGATAGATAGAAGCCTCTCGGAATAAGTCGGCCCGAGTGGAAGGCGAGGTTGGAGAGGGCATCTTCACGGTCAAAACTCTTCAACGAAGTTTGATAAACGGCTGCCAACGAGAGCGAGTGATGCTTCGCTACACCGGGGAAGTATGCCTTGCCGTAGACCGATACAAGGTGTCCGAAGTTCTTATCCGCAGGGTTGAGTGCATAGTTCAACGAGATGACCTGCCCCCATTTCGGAAGGAAATCCTTGTGAGCCAAACGTACTTGGTCTTGATAACCCCAACCAAATTGCAAAAGGTGTACTCCCTCCTTGTATCCTATTTTGGCGATATTGTTCACAGTGCCCTTACCTATCTCGACTGCGAGCCTGTCCACCTTTGCAACCAGACCGTTCGAGTAGTTGTAACCCGCCGAAACCTGCACAAATCGTGTGTGATATCCCGCCTGGAAGTAGAGTGGCAGAGATGCCATCATGCCGATATTGTAGTATTTCCCGAGTTCCGGCACTTCGTTCAACACCAGCTCCTCTTTGCCTGTAACGGGGTTTGTTACATACTCCTCTTTGCCACCGGGTAATACCGCCTGATATTTGCCCGTGAGAGGGTTGTAGAGGAAAGTATATGCCGAATAGAGTTGCTGTGTTCCTCCGTATGTGGCATTTATGCTGAGATTTACTCCCAGTCCATAGTAGCGAAAAGCCCCTTTGAATACGCTTCCCTCTCGTGCATTCCAACCCCATGTAAGAAATCCGCTGGCGGTGGAGAGGATATTCTGCGACATGATTGTTGCACCGAGATTGAAGTCTAACGCCCCCTCCTCGCTCAACGAGAACGGGTCATACGACACCGGAGCCCACGAGTGGATATTGAAGAGGTGTGCAGGACCGCTATATCTCTTATCACGCAGCGGTTTAACACCCTTGCGTTTCGTCCGCCCGAACTCTTTTGCCACTTGGAGCATCGAATCTGCTCCTATAAATCGCACCGTATCGAGGTTTATGGTGTTCCACTTTTTGCGCTGTGGATTTACGAGGTTTTTCGGCAATTTAGAGTACTCTATTTTTGGCAATGTATCTCGCTTAATCGTCTGCTCGGTAATATGATAACCATAGCGGTCATAGGTAGTCATCAACACCTTTTCGCCATCGGTAGACATTGGCGAGAATGAACCGTATGTCGAGCCAGAGATGCGATATTCGGTTGAGGTGCGAAGGTCGTAACAATGCACCTCATCTTTGCCCGACTGAATTGAGCCGAAATACAACACTCCATCTTTGGCACGGAGGTCGCTGATAGTTATGTATGCACCTTGGGTGATATGTTCAATATCTCTGTCTCTACCCACCTTACCAAGCCACATTCCGCTATCGTCCGTAGCGATAAAATAGAGCGCATGTGTGTAGTTGTCGTATGCCAAGCCATGTATCTCCGTATCCGAAGGGATTTCCACTCGCAGATACTCCTCTTCGTGGCGAGGTTTCGGATTTCCGCGCACAATGCTATACACTCCACTCGGCGCATACTCCACCCATGCCAACTCATATTCGGAAATTGGAGTAGGGTACAATACCTTCTGCATACGATTGAGGGTGCGGGTGCGACCTCGCTCCAAATCCATATAACAGAGCTTCGAGTTTACTCGCTCGGCAAATAGGGTACTGCGGCGGTATTCTGTCCACCAAATACGACCTCCCACAACTTCACTTGGGCGGCTCGAAACAGCACCTGTATAGGCGATGTGACGGCTCTTACCGGTCTTGCTGTCCGTTACGACAAAGGCATCGGGTTTGTCGAGCGTTTCGCAGAGCGACAACACCATATCCTTGTCGATATATTGCGGATAGCGGAACTTCGTGTAACCCTTTTTGCGCTCGGCAGAGATTTGTGTCGAGGTATTTGGTTGATATGGAAGAGAGTTCCAATAATCATTCAAATCGGCAAATGTTTCACGCAGAAGTTTTGTGGTCGATGTTCCATAATACCTCTTCATCGCAACATAGGTGGTGGCGAAGGTGTATGGGTTGCGTACAGCATAACGCACTATCTTATCCCAAATATTCTCGTTGTATTTGGTGTTGGCGTATGCGGTTATCTGGTAGCCAAGTTGGTAGTGGTCGGGGATATACTCCTTGTACGAGCCACAGAACCATTTATTGTATCCTCGCTCCTTTGTCGGGTTGCCGATAGCACGGTAGTGCATCGTGAATGAGGGTTGCAGCGCACGACCGAATGAGGACATTTGCGTTTCGGAGAGCACGGCATCACCCTCCAAGCCCCACAATGGCATAAAGAGCAGTCCGATGGTCGAACTCTGCTGACCAAGGATGTAACTAAAAGCACGTACAAAGCCTCGGTTGATGTTGTTGTATTGTACGGCATGACGATATTCATGTGCAGCAAGTTGTTTCAACCAAGGCATCGAGTAGCCGTTTACTGCCGGAGAGGAGAGAATCTCCACACGCTTCGGAAGCCACATCACCAAACCATTTGACGAGAAGTTCTCGGGGTGAATAACAAACGGAATCTTCATCGGACCGTGACGATAACCGAAGTCGATGGTCGGTTGCACGGCACGGGCATAGTACATCATTTTGTAGCCCTGTGTGCGTGCCGTGTCGGGGTAGATGACATCAATCTTATCGCCTTTGAGTTTGCGCCAGCGCATATAGGTCGGGTCGGCACCCCACGAGTAGTATTGTGCCGATGCCGAATATGCACCAAGTAGCGCAACAGTGGCGATTACGATATGTTTGATAAACCCCTTCACTCGTTGTTGTTAGACCTTTTTTGTCTGCGAATATCCTTTTTGCACCAGCAGGGCCGTAACTCGGTCACGATGGTCGCCTTGAATGATAATCTCGCCATCTTTGACGGAGCCTCCTACACCGCAAGCCTGTTTTAGAAGACGCCCTAAATTTTGTAAATCTTCGGTCGAGCCGACAAAACCACGCACTATCGTTGCAACTTTTCCGCCACGACCTTTGGTGTCGCGCCAAATGCGCAACTTCTGCTGTGAGGGTGCAAGCGTTTCCGCCTCCTGCTCTTCGCCGTAGTCGTATGTAAAGTCCGGATTTGTCGAATAGACCATTCCGAGTCGCTCTTTCCAATCTGCCATAAATTCCAGCCATTCGCTATTGGCTTTTAGCCATTAGCCTTTTTCAAGTATGATTACAATACCCCAATTAACGATGCAAAAGTAGCAAATATTTTGGCAACTACTGCGATTTTTGTATATTTGTTATGACAAATATGACAAAACCGCCTACATTATGACCAAAAGAGAGGAGAATAAATTGCGGAAACGGGAGATTATGCTCGAAAAGATACGGGCAAAGGCTTTGGCACGAGGTAGGGTTGATTTGGAGAATTTGCCTATACCGCTGCCGGTAGATGATGGGAAACGACTTGTTCGGGTATTTGTCGAGGGGTATGAGGATGTTGCCTTTTGGCGTGGCATCTTCGACCATTTCCACAATCCCTATCTGCGTTTTGAGATTTCGGTGCCGACACGCAAGGACTTACCAAAGGGCAAAAAGGTGTTACTTTCGATGGCAGAGCAGGCAAACGAGGAACTGCTGTTATGTATGGACTCGGACTTCGACTACCTCTTCGATGACGAGGACGAGGTGTCCCGCCGGATTGTCGAATCACCCTATATGTTCCACACCTACACCTACGCCACCGAGAACTATCTGTGCTATGCTCCTTCGTTGCATAATGTCTGTGTCAAGGCGGTAAAGAATGATGCTCATATCTTTGATTTCGAGCGTTTTATGGCGGACTATTCGCGCACTATTTACCCTCTGTTTTTGTGGTACGCCTACTCTGCATCACGCAAAACCGAGAGTGTCTTGCCACTTGTTGATTTCAAGGCAGCGGTGCGCATCGGCTATCTCGATATAGAGCAGAATGGAGCGAATACGATAGCGTGGTTGCAGCGCAATGTTGAGCGCCGGGTTGCCTCGTTGGAAGCCGACAATCCCGATATGGCGCGCGAAATTCCTGCCTTTGCCGAGCGTATCAAAAAGAAGGGTGTCGAGCCGGAATTGACCTATCATTTTATGCACGGACATACGCTGATGGACAATGTGGTGATGATATTGTTGGAGGGTGTTTGCGAGAAGTTGCGACAGATGTCGCTTTCGAAAATTATCTGCTCTTCGAAGGAGGGTGTTGCGCTACGCAACGAGATGAGCAACTACACCAATACCTTGCGTTCAATTCGTGATGTTTTGCTCGATAACGACAACTATGAATCTTCTCCGTTATATAAGCGGTTAAAGTCTGATATTCAGCGATATATAGATGCTACAATAGCAAAAATGGGAGTGTAAATCACCCCCATTTTTTTGATGCTGTTTTTTGTGTTATAATGGTCTTACATAGCGCACCGTATCAGGTGTCAGCTGGCTGATGATGAAGTCATCGCACTCGACATACCTATTGAGCAAATCATCGTTGTAGTGGCGAATGGTCAGGAGTTCAACCTTCTCGATAATCTCGGTGTTGAAACCCTCCTCCTGCAAGGCGGTAGCAACCTCCTCCAAGTGCCAACTCTCCTCCACGCACAAGCCTAACTCAACGGCGGTGTTGTGGATAAGGTTTGTCTTGATGCGGAAACGCTCCAAAGTCGCAAAGATAATCGGGAACTTCTCCTCTAACACGAACGACAAATCGCGCGAACGAAGGCGCAAGAAACTCTGGTTGCGCTTCAAGATGATAATCGGCGTGGTGAATGTTGGTGCAGTGCCGTTAATCTCCGTTCCGGCAGCGAGTTTATTGCCGAAAGGTTTTACATACAACGGTATGTTTTTGTTCTGCAACGGCTTGATGGTCTTAGGGTGGATAATCTGCGCACCGCTATATGCCAACTCAATGGTATCCACATAATTGAGTTGGTCAATTTTCACCGCATCGGGGAAGATTTTAGGGTCTGCGTTGAGGATTCCGTCAACATCTTTCCATACGGTCATCGACTCTGCGTTGAGAATATTCGCCACGACCGCAGCCGAGTAGTCCGAGCCTTCACGACCGAGTGTTGTGGTTGTGCCATCGGGAGCCGAGCCGATAAAGCCCTGACCAACGAAAATGCGGCTCTCCGCACCTGCAACAGCGAGGCGAAGCGGTGTTTTGGACTGCTCGATAAGGACATTTGCGTCTTTGTGGCGTGCCTGCGTGTGGAAGCACTTACGCATATCTATCCACTTGTTCGATATACCCTCCTTGTTGAGGAATGCCGAGATAATTGTTGTTGAAACCAACTCTCCGTATGCTACGATATGGTCGTACCACTCCTCGGCACGACTGCGCTCGAACTTGTTGGTTGTTACAGCCTTACGCAATGCTTCAAACAATGCATCAACCTCCTCGATACGGTACTCCGCCGAGCCAAAGAGGTCGGCGATAGTGGTGTAGTGGTAAGCCTTGATCTCCTCGATTTTCTTCTCGCAGAAGGCGGTATCGCCCTTGCGCATAGCATCGAAAACCTCCTCCAAGGCGTTGGTTGTTTTGCCCATTGCCGAGACGATAACGAACAACTCCTCCTCGCCACTTACGATATTCAAAAGGTTGCGTACACCCTCGGCGTGACGCACCGATGCTCCTCCAAATTTGTAAACTTTCATAGAATTTTCCTTTTGCTCGGTGCAAAGTTAAAAATTAAATGTGAAAAATTATCAGTATAATTCTATAAATTCCCAACTATTGCCCACCGCATCGAGGTAGCGCAGAAACTCCTCGCGCGAGATAACCACCGTACCTCGGCTATCGTTGGGGTGGAAACTTAGGCTTTCGGCACTCTCCAAGTTCTTGTCGAGGAAGAGATGCGTGTGATTCTCCTCATCGTTGATAAGTCCGAAGGGCGACACCGAGCCGGGCTCCAAGCCGAGATAGCGCTCCATACGCTGTGGCGATGCGAAACTCAACTTGCCCTGATGCAGGCGGTGTTCGAGGTCGTGTATTGCCATATCTCTGTCACAATCGAAGCAGACCAGGTAGTGACGGTTGCCCTTATGGTTACGGAAAAAGAGGTTTTTGCAATGCACCGAGCCGTCCTTGCGCCAATACTGCTTGGCAATCTCAATTGTTGGCGAGGCAGGATGAAAATAGACCTCGTATTTAATCTGATGTGAGTCAAGAAACTCAAAGACCTTCTTACTGCGTAGTTCTAAATCTTCCATATTTTTTTGCTGTTAGCCATTAGCCATTGGCTTTTTTAGTTTTGCAAACTCCTACCCTTATCACGGCGCAACATAATTAAGGGTAATTAACGGCTAGTAACGGCTAGTAAAGAAGAGTGCTTACCCTTACTAGCCTTTAATAGCCCTTACTGGCCGTTAATCTCTATACTTTGTTTCGGTGTTCTCAAACACAAACGCAAAGGTATCCGCCACCTCCTCGATGCGCTTCGAGGTCGGCTTGCCTGCGCCATGTCCTGCGTTGGTGTCGATGCGGATAAGGACAGGATTTTTGCCCTTGTGGCAGTGCTGCAACTCGGCAGCAAACTTAAACGAGTGCGCCGGCACAACTCTATCATCGTGGTCGCCCGTAGTAACGAGCGTTGCAGGATACTCTACCCCCTCACGCAGATTGTGCAGTGGCGAGTATTTCAGAAGATACTCAAATTGCTCTTTGTTATCTGAGGAGCCATACTCCACAACCCAGCCGTGACCGATTGTGAAGCGGTGGTAGCGCAACATATCCAACACACCTACCGCAGGCAGTGCAACAGCGTACAAGTCAGGGCGTTGTGTCATACATGCACCCACCAATAAGCCACCATTCGAGCCACCTGCAATAGCGAGTTTTTTACTCGATGTATAGCCCTTGTCAATAAGGTACTCGG
Source organism: Rikenellaceae bacterium (assembly GCA_015060075.1). Taxonomy (GTDB): domain Bacteria; phylum Bacteroidota; class Bacteroidia; order Bacteroidales; family Rikenellaceae; genus Alistipes. The sequence continues at coordinate 41,312 of SUZE01000006.1, forward strand.
CAGCCGAGATAAAGTCGTCAAAGACATTCTGCTTGTTCTCCAACATACCGCCTTTATGCCACTCCTCGCCATACTCCGAGCCACCACGCAGGTTCACTACGCACCATACACCGCCCTGCTCCATAAACATCACCGCCGTAGTCGAAAACGATGGGGTGAGGTTGATTTGGAAGCCACCATAACCATAGAGATAGCAAGGGTTTTTGCCGTTCAGTTTTAATCCCTTCTTGTGCGATACGAACATCGGCACACGGGTACCATCTTTGCTTTCGAAGAATATCTGCTCAGTTTCGTACTTCTCGCTCTCGAACTTGACCTCCGCACGGTGGTACAACTCGCTCTTGCCACTCTCGATATCGTAGCGATAGATTGTACCCGGGGTGGTATAGTTGGTTACGGCATAATAGACCTCCTTATCCTCGCGCTCGCCATCGAAACCGCCCACCGAGCCGATAATCGGCAACTCAACCTCGCGCACAAGATTGCCCTTGCGGTCGTATTGGAAGATTTTGTTCTGTGCGTCAATCAGATACTCGGCAAAGAGGTAGTTCCCTGCCATACCCACCGCTTCGAGCAGTGAGCTGCCCTCTGGGATAATATCGTACTGCTCGCCCGTAGCGAGATTTACACCTACAAGGCGATAGTTTGCAGCGTGGTCGTTGGTCATAATCATCGCCTCATCGTTGTAGCAGTCGAGAAGGTAGTAGTCGTACTCGAAACCCTTGAACATTGTGCGCCACTTGCGCTCCGAGGTGCGCTTGTAGAGCAGCTGCGTACCCGAAGTACCTGCCGAAGAGGTTACAAACTGCCACTTGCCGTCCTCGCTCTCGCCGCCATGATGGTAGTGGAGCGGATTTTTCTTATCCTCAAATATCAAAATATCCTCCTCCTGCTTGGTGCCGAGGCGGTGGAAATAGACCTTCTGGTTGGTGTTTTGTGCCGAATATACCGCATCGCCCTCCTTCGGGGCATCGTAGGCGCTGTAATAGAATCCACGACCATCGCGAGTCCACGAAGCACCCGAGAATTTCACCCACTTGATGTGGTCGGCAAGGGGTTTCATGGTCTTGGTGTCGAGAATGAAAATCTCTACCCAATCCGAGCCTGCCGAGGCGAGCGAATAGGCGAAGTAGCGACCATTTTTGGTGAATGTTCCCGTGTTGAGTGCCACCGTGCCATCTTCCGATAGGGTGTTGGGGTCGAAAAATACCTCCTCCTCGGTGTCCGAGAGGTTGCGCTTGCGGTAGATGACGCTCTGGTTTTGAAGACCACTGTTGCGCGAGATGTAGTACCACTCGCCACGCTTTGCGGGTGCGCTCTGTGTTGGGTAGTTCCATAACTCCTCCAATCGCTCACGAATAGCCTTGCGCTGTGGCAACGAGTTGAGGTAGCCGAAAGTTACCTCATTCTGCGCCTTTACCCACTCGGCAGTACGCTCCGAGTTGTCATCTTCGAGCCAACGATAAGGGTCGGCAATCTCTGTTCCATGGTAGTTATCTACCACCCCCTCACGGGCTGTTTCGGGGTATTTCAAAACTTCTGTCATATCTTTGATTTTTCTAATTCCTCGACCAATACCATATCCAATAAGATACGATGCACCAAAAATGGCAACACAAATTGCCACCGTCTTTGCAATCTGTTTGTAGTTAGTTTTCATAAATCGAATTTTGTTTGTTGCAAAGATAAGAAAAAACGGAAAACGGAGAACTGAAAACGGAAAACTTTTGTTTTTAGACGAAAGACGACAGAAATGCAAAATGCAGAATGCAGAATTGAGAATTGTTTTCAGCGCACTCCTATTAAGCGACCAACGGGAGCGAATCCTATTTAGTCCTATTCAGTCCTATAATCGCTTGCGCCCTGACCATACTCGGAGTTTGCAAAACTAAAAGCCAACAAAAAAATGGCCCGGAAATCTCCGAGCCATTTTTCTATTTCGGTTGATTTTGTTCGTCTAAGTCGTATAGTAGTTCGATATCATCGACATACATCCACGACTCGCTACTACCCGTAAAGTAATCGCCATATCCCGAGCAGGTGAAGGTCAGCAACAGACACGAAGGCACAACCTCAGGGTTGCGATACTCGATAGGCAGAGTCATTGTGTGCCAACGGTCTGTATGGTCAGCCACCATCTCAGGGTTGCTGTCGCTATCGAAGTAGCCCAAACCATACACTCCTTCGGCTGTGCGAGGGTCGAAGAATGTCTTTTCATCGGCACTATCCACGCAGTGTGGCTCTGACCAATCGGTTAGACAGAAGAAGACCTTTGCAACATCTGGTTGCCCGCCCACAATTTTTATCTGCTTGCTACCGATATGGTACTCGGTGCCTGTCGTAGCAGATTGATACTTGTTGTTGACGGTAATCCAATTTATACCGCCACGAGAGTACTTAACCTTAAATCTCAATGCCACTGGCTTTATGTTTTGGTCTACCATACAACCAAAGTATATCTTGGCATTTGTTCCGAGTGTCTCGCCATATTCTCCTACGAAGAGGTTTCCGGCGGCAAACTTCATTCCCAACACATTCTGCGAGCCCATATAGGCACTTACCTCACCCGGTGAGTCTGCCGGTACATTCTCAGGACTTGCACTCTTATATACAGGGAATGTGAGGTTATACTTCTCGCCCAGCGATGTTCCACCCGGATTACCCGTTGCCCAGAACATGTGCTGAACTGACGAGAATGGATACCAGCAAGGACCGACCTCGCCCGTAGGCAACAGCTGTTGGTCGTTGGTAAACTTTGCCCACTCCTCCATCTGCGAGTTAGGCAGTTGGTAGAGTGATGTAGTGGTTACAACCTTGATGTCGGATTGTTTCTCATCGGCATAACCGATAACCTCATACTTTGTATTTGGCTCCAAACCTCGCACAATAGCCTTTACAAAGCCCTCTTCGTAGCGGTTGTATGGATTTGAAGAGTCAGCAGCATACCACTCATCATTAACCTTTAACCACTCCTCCGAGTCCTTTTTGCGATATGCGAATTGGATAGATGCGCCATCAATATTTGCCGCCTTAATCCAGATTACATTTGCACCCGCTGCTACATACTCGAAGTCGAGCGCCACCTCGGTAGGCACAACTATTAACTCCCAAATAGTTGAACGACCATGTGCCGACACGGTAACGGTCTGCGATTTGCTTTCGTTGTCGAAATTAGTCGGCATCTGCGCAACTTCGGGGTAGTCGTATGTCGGGCGTGGTCCGAATCGCATCTCTGTCGTCTTGACATCGCTAAGAGGGTAGTCCTGACGGCGCTTTACGATGGCACGATGTCCCTCCAAATCCCACTCGGTAGCACCAATTTGACCATCAACGGTCCAAATGCGATTGATAGTTTGCGTTGCCACAATCTTCCATTCGTAGGTTTGGAAGTAGGAGAGCGTAATATATTCGGGCTCTGTCATATTGACGACACGATTATTCAAATCTTTCGATACGATAATCTTCGAGTTATCGGCGGTGTAGTTGATGTTTGTAACCACATCGGAGCCGAAAGTTATCGTTTTGAACTGTACCGCCTCGATGTTGGTCTCCTCGGCAAGAGGAATTGTGGCGGTATAGGTCGAACGGTCGAGGACGATATCTCCGCTTGTACCTTCTACATCGAGCGAGGCGATAAATAAATCGACCACAGGCTTCGGCAAATCGTTCTTGATGCACGAAGCAAAGGCCAATATGGTGAGAAGTGATATGATTGCTCTTCTATTCATGTTGTAATTTCAATTTTTGTTCACTTTTTTTGCTCCACAAGTGTACCGTTACGCCGATGTTAATCTCGGCAATGTTAAGGCGGAAACGCAATTTCGAGTAGTTACGAGTTCCTCCCGTAGGTTCCATGTTCTCGTCAAACTGTTTGATGTGGTTGTACTGCAAACCTCCCAATCCGAACGACACCGTAGCGCAGACATTCGGGAAGATGTAGGCTGCAATACCCGGATTGAAATTAAATCGCACCTTGTAGGTATCCGAAATTGAGCGATTCCACTCATCGTTGTACATAAAGCTGAACTTCGAGCGACCGTAAGAGCCCTCCAACTCCAACTCTCCAAAGACTCCGAAACGACCTCGCTTGTCGAGTGGCACATAGGCTCGGTGGAAAATGGAGAACGAGTAGGCGTTGCTCAAATAGCCGAGTGCAATGCCTTCGGTCGAGAACTCTATGCCGTTGATAAAGTTTCCGAGGTTTACATTTGCATTGTCGAAGTGACCTACCATGTGGGTATATCCAAATCGTGCGCCAATTGCAAGGTTGTTGCGGTAGAAGTAGCCAAAATATGGTTTTACCGTTACAACCGAGCCTCCGAGTTTCAAGTTTTCGATTATAAGTGCAATATCAGAATCGTCAGTCGAGAGCGTTCCATACGAAGCCGAAACACCACATATCCACTCCTCCTTATAGGCGAAGGCGTTGGTGTCAATTCCTCTATCAATTCGGTTAATTCTGAATGGAGAACGAGGGTGTTTGCTTGCACGCACTGAGTCACGACCAAAGAGCAGGCTCTGAGCCTCTGCATCATATATTGTTACTGTGCTTGCTACAAGCACTGCCATAAGTATTGTAAATATCTTCTTCATCATAATGCCTCCCTTGTTTTATAGATAGAACGATGCACCTAATCCTATGGAGAAGATGTTTACTTTGAAATTCATCTGCGAGGTGGAGGTCGTTCCCGACACCACCTGATTGCTTATCTGGCGTGTATTCGAGTAGTTGAAACCGAAAACTCCGATATTTACCTCGATAGCCATGTTGTTGGTCAGAAATGCCGACACTCCCGGATTGACGCCGAGTGCAAGGTCAAAACTTGTAGCGTATGTTCCGCTAAGACTTTGCTGTGGACCTGCTGCCAATTTTTTCTGTGAGCCTCCCATCGCCAATGCCACCTCTGCAAATAGCGCAAATCGCTTGCTCTGTCCCAGAGGTATATACTTGCGCCACAGAGCCTCTACGTTGTAGGACTGTTTTAGCGAGTAGTAGAACGAATTATCGAGCGAGGTTATCGAAAGACTTGCATTGTCCAACTCGGTCAATCCTCGTGAATAACCGAAACGCACTCCAACCAACGAATTTCGAGCATAGGCATAACCTACGAGTGGAGAAATTTTGAATTGGTAGCCATTCGATTTGATATCTTCGACAATCAGAAAGGTGTAGTTGTCGTTGGTGTGGGTTGAGTACGATATAGAGCCTCCGAACACCCATTGCCCCTTTGGAACAAACTCGTTTTTCAAGTTTGAAACGCCTCGATTTTGACGGCGAAGGCTGTGATTGTATGAGGTACTATCCGCCTTAACCATCTCTTGCGCCATTGTAGCAGATGGCAGGGCGAGCAGTATCACCATCACTATTTTGAAAAATTTACTCATCAGTTTTTCTACCTATTATATATTAATATACGAGTTCGATATCATCAATGTACATCCACGAGTCGCTACTGCCTGTGAAGTAGTCGCCATAACCCGAACAAGTTGCGGTAAGAACAAGGTAATTTGCTCCACTACTATCGTCTGTTCCCTCAATCTTCTCGAATGGGATATACAACTCGTGCCACTCGGTGTTCGAAGTTCTCGACTCGAAATATGCGGTGTATAACACACCATCGTAGCGTCCGTCTGTGCAGTTTTTGATATCATTCATACTTGGGCTGAATGTAGTCTCGTTGGCTTTTGTACTATCTACGCACCAAGCACTTTTCCAATTACATATACAGCAGAAAATCTTTGTCAGGTCAGGTTCTCCTGTATTTACTCCCGCAGAGCCTTTGTTGTCGATGGTGCCACAGTTATACTTAACCCACATTTTTACCCCCTTTGGCTTGGCATTGTAGGTAAATGGCTGTCCGAAATATACGGTTGCTCCGATTGGGCTCAAACTTGCCTCTCCAAAATCTCCGACAAAGATATTTCCTGCACCAAACTGTTTCATGATTACGGCATCAATTGTTTTCGAATCAAGCAAAGCGCTATATTGTCCTTTTGAGCCCGGACGAATATCTGTACTACTGCTTGTAAGAGTCTCTCCTACCATCGAAGTTCCTTCGTTTCCCGAATCCCAATACTTACTATTTTTGCTCGGACCAGGGTATGTTACCTTGTCGCTTACGCACCAACTCTCCATATCGCCATTCGGAATCTGTGCACCCTGCTCGGTGGTGAATGCAAGACTTGTGCCTATGGTTTTACCGTTGATAACGAGGTTACATTCATAGGTGCGACCGGCTTCGATGCCATTGACCTGTGCGATATAGGTATTGTTCTCGCTCGATGTAGCAGAGAAGCTCTGCCACTCGCCTTCGCCCTCACGACAGACAATTTCCACGCTCGCAGGAGCACCGAAAACAGTTGCCGAGATAGGTGTTATGCCACTCCAAAGGTCTATTGAGGAGTAGTCCAAAGCCTTGACACCTTGCAGGTTGTATGGCAAATCTTTTGCCACCGAGCCGCCATCAACATCGAAGACTCGCATATTGATAATCTGGCTGCCACCACTCAACGAGTTGAAGAAGTCGTCCGAGAGTGTGATGTATAGTTGTGCGGAGTTCAAGCCCGTGAGCATAATGCCAGGAACGGTGTTGCTTACAGGTTCAAAGACTCTGTCGCCAACGGTAATAACAACATTGTTGAATACGGAAGGAGCAGTCGCCAAGTATTGACGCTCACCACCCGTATAGTTGTATGGCGCAGCGAGGTCAAATCCCACACCTTTCAACTCAGGGTCCGGGCTGAATGCGAGGTGGTCATCTCGCTCCTCGATACGCTCATCGACCGTAGCAGTAAGACCATCTAACAAGCCCGATGCATCTTTTGAGAACTTAAACGAAAGAGAGTACGCCTTTTTCAACTCGATATTTTCGATAGAGCCACTCCTATCCACCTCAACTTGCTCGCCATTGTCTTCGTAGACGAAGGTTCCGACAAATCGCCACGAGAGGGATGTTGTGTTTTGTGGCATTATAAAGTAACCCTCGGCACTTTCGGTGTAGCGGAGTTTTACTTCGTCATTTGCCCACACCTCAACATGGTAGCCATCGAGGAAACCCTCCGTGATGGTTTGGTCGAAATTTACCTTTACAGGGACATTCTGACCGACTGCTACAATATCGACATTTGTGGTTTCGCCACCCTCAATCTCGAAGAGCGATGAGCCTACATAGTATCTCTCTTCACTATTGAATGTTGCAGGTACGGGCTCTCCGCAGACAACATGAGCACTATAATCGCCTGCGAGTAACCATATATATTCCGGTTTATCCTCTTTGGTGTATTTGCGCACCAAAGTAGACTTGCTATCCGCAATCTGATATATGCTGATTGTGTAGGATGGTGTGTTGCCATCGGAGTTGCGTGTGCCGATGTTGAGTGACAGCACGCCCTTCTCTGCCGATGGTGTGTTGTCGCCACTCTCCTTGACCTTGGCATCGTTCATACACGATACCAATGCCATTGTGCATGCACACACGAGTAGTATGTTGTATAATCTCTTCATCGTATACTATTTTCCGGTTTGGAGCATCAAAGTTTTAACTGTGGTGTTTCCTTCGTTATCGGTAACTGTTAAAACGAAGTCGTGGTGTTTCAAATCGGCACCGCTGACGCCCTTCAACATACCCATAAATGAGGTGATAGAGAGCTTTACGAAAGTCTTGTTGAGAACATCCTCACCCACCGCAAATTGGAGATTGCGCAGAGCCTCCTCGGTGTTGATAAACACCTCCGGATTGCGTGAGTCGTACGACTTCTCGGGGTGACATAGGTTGAGAACATTACAGATGTTGATGCCGCTCAATACATCAGGTGTAAGCGAGTCGGAGTCAATCTGTACCAAGAACTCTTTTATGCCCTTCGATGCCGAAACGAGCAAATCTACCTCAATGCCATCTACAATCTGCTCACGCTTCGAGATGTCGTGTCCGTCCCAAACGATGCTTGGGTCCTCTACAACAGCATCACCTCCACCGTTTCCTCCATCGTTATCGCCCGTATTACCATCTTCTTTCCACTCCTCCTCGACAACAAGGTCTGCAACATTACAAGGGACAATCTCATCGGTAACCCAATCACGCAGTGTAACACCAATCTTTATGCTGCCCTCGGCCTCGTGCTCCAAGTAGAAGTGGACTTTACTGTGTTGTCCGGCCTTCACATCAAGTACCTCTTTGTTCATCTCGATATTTTTGAAATTTACCTTATCCGCAGCGTAAGTACCCCAAATACGTAACGAAATGGTATTGCTGACTTGTGGTGCGAGGAAGAATCCGGCACGACTCTCAGTCAGAGTGTACTCCAATGAATTTTCTCCTACCGAAACAATGGTCAAGGTTTGAGCGCCGAGTCGCTCCAAGAGAGTAGGGTCGAATGATACAGAGACCTTAATCTGCATTAATGAGCAGACCATTTGGGAGAGGTCTTCTGTCTCGTTACGAACAATCTTGAATGGTTTTACTGCACCATAAACCGGCGAATCCCAAGCCGCAGGTGCTACTTCGCCCGACTGCATCTTGAAGATGTAGTCGCCGATTTCGAGTTCGATTGGCTCGGTTGGTCGCTCGCTATATTTGAACGACTTAACAACCTCGTTATTTTCGTTTATAATCGAGCACTCGAAGTTTGCTACATCAACCGAGTTTCGAGTAGCCTGACGAGTTGAGAGTCCGAGTTCGGGGTCATTCTCATCAATACGACAATCTACCGTAAGGTCCGAAACAGATAAAAATCCCTTGTTCGAAGTGTTCTCCTCTCCTTCGTTTCCGAAAGAGAGTTTCTCCTCGGCACAACCTGCCATCAAGAGGGTTGCCAAAAGGGTTACTGCTGCAAATTTTGTAAATCTCATATCTTTAAGTTTTTTCTATTATTCGTGAAAATTATGCTTTGTCGTTCAACTCAAACTCCAACTCTATGGTCTCGACAATCTCGTTGTCAAGCCTTACATTTATAACCGTGTTTCCTGCGGTCGAGAGGTCGAACAAAACAGTGTGTCGGGTTGTTGGTTTAAGTACAACTTTGCTTTCGAGGTTTGTGGCCTTGCCTGTCTGACGAATAGCCTCGCAGTTGATGGTTACCTCGCCGGCATTCATAAAGAGTAACTCTCGCTTTGCCGAATCCCACTCAATGCCATTGATTTTGAATGTCGATTGAGGGAAGTAACCCTTGAAATTGTCCGTTGTTTCGATTGCTACAATCGAATTGGTGAGAATAACCTCAACTTGTGCCTGGGCAACAATCTCGAACTTTGGAACTTCGACTACCGTTGAGCCCTCGAAGTATGCCTTTGACCAACCCTCAACGCCCTTTTCGCCGTATGAGAGGGTAACAGTGTGTGGTGCAGCCGGAAAGAGTATATTCTTCGCCTCCGAGTCAGGAATGTCGTTTTCGGCTTTGAACGCTGCAAGGGTATCCCAAATATGAGTTGTACCATTGCCCGCAATCTCCACCTTCAAATCGCTTGTCGATGGTACTACGCCCCAACTTTGAAGAGAGAACTTGCCCTCCTCGGAGTCGTTTTCGCTCACCTCGGTACGGGTTGCAGCCTCGATGGCGATGCCATACTCTTTGAGTTGCGCATTATGCTCCTCTTGGTTGTTACAAGCAGTCGCTACGACCGCAAGTGCTATTGCAAAAAGTATCTTTTTCATCTCTTTCGGTCCTATTGTGCGATTGAAACTTTGATATTGTCAAGGTACATATAGTAGCAACAGTTGGCTGCAATGTGGCTGCTATTACGATGGGTACAAGCAAACCAAACAATTCGTGTAGATGCTGTCGCTGTTGGTATTGTTACTGAATAAGTCGGCATCTCGGCACCAAAGCTGTTAGATGAGAGCGTACTTGCAAAGGTGTTGGAGGTGTGAATAACCGTGCAAACCCCGTTAATATCCCCTTGAAGCACAGAGTTTATGGCTGCACTTTGGTTGGTGTGTGTGCCGAGTGTAAAATATGCCTTGTCGTTTGAAGACGAGTCATCATAGTTATATCCTGACGGGATATAGAACGCCGTGTCGAACGACACTTTGAGTTTTACTGTTGCACCTGGTTTGAGAGCAGACAGTGCAGGAGTGTCAAGACGACCGCTTGCACGCTCTGGAACCCAACTACCGGATTGATAACGAACATTGATACGGATGCCATTACCTGCGTTGAGATTATAACGAGCCGCATTCCAACCCAATATTGTCATATAGTTATTGAGCGAGTAACCTGTCAGATTTCTGTCACTATCACCCGAACCATTGTAGTTGTCATCGTGTACCGATGTTTTCGATTGCGAGAAGTCCTCGAACAAGAGATATGGCACATCAACAGTGGCAATATTGTTCACCTCATACTTTGTAATGGTCGAAGGCATTGCGAACTGCTGCTCTACAATTGCGTGCTGGCTCTCAAACTGCATTGTGAAGGTCTTACCTGCGTAGGTGCTGAAAATACCCTCCTCATAGAGTCCGTACTGCTCTATATCGTAGATATTCGCTGAATTTGCCGTAAAGGTTTTCAGAATATTTCTGTTGTGGTCCAAAATTGTAACCTTTTGGACAGCTTCACCCAAATTGTTTTTGCCCACCGAGAAACGCAATACGGTTGGCGGGATAGGGTCAGGAATAGTGAGTGAAAGCGGTGTAATGTGTCCCCCTGCAAATGCCTTTGAGACCTTGAAGGTTCGCTCGCCGGTTCGCTCGCCGGTGGTAGATACTGCGTAGTACTTTACTGTGCCTGAAATATTACCCGGCAGAATAACGCCCCAAGCGTGGTCGCCCTCATCAAAACCATTCGGAATATTTATAATCAACTGCTTGCTTCCTCGATTTATTACGGGAGCCTCTGCGGGGTCCAAAGCATTAATGGTAAAGTTTCCTGCGACTGCGGTCGGGAATGTGAATACTACACGGCTTATAGGGCCTTTCAGCGGATTGCCACCCTGCGGAATGGTCATCTTCAAAAGGTGCATCTTGTGTTGAAAGTCGAGAGCGAGGTTGTTTACCTTGCCCGGAATAATCGCCTCGGCTTGAAGTGGGGTGGCTACCAGCACATCGTATGCGGGGTTGAACGTATCGCCCTGTTGCTCGTTCGGAAGGGTATATGTTGCCTTTTGATTGTCGATTATCTCGGGTGTTGGCGAAATAGCGTAGTAGGTGTATGTACCCTCGCTGATTGTGTTGGTGTTTGCGGTAAATACGGCCGATTGGTACGACTGCCAATAGTACATCATCTTAAACTCCGCCTCGACAATATTGAAACCACCGGCTCTGTTTTGTGCCCACAGAATAAACGAGTCATTCTCTGTCCACGAAGCTTTGCCGGTATCGTCTATCGCTGTACGGCTTATATTGATGGGCAGTCCGATTGAGAGTTCCGATTTCGCAGCGACAGTCTCACTGTCAATAATCTCCACGCTCTGCGAACAGCCACAGAGGAGAGTGAGTATCGCAAGTGTCGCAATTAAGTAGATTTTTCTCATAATTATCCATCTTAAATCGGCACAAAAATAGAGGTGTTATATTTCATATAAAAATATTTTCAACGAACACCCCTTTTTCTTCAATGAACTCGGCGAAAAGTAGGCGGCTACCCATTGGATAGCCGCCCTGATTGATAATAGACTTAATTTAACATAAATTAATCTCTGCGTTTTTCGATTTGACGTTTCACTGCATCAAGAGCCAAATCCACAGCCTCCTCGAAGGTGCGGGCGCGCTGCTCGCTAACAATATCTGCACCAGGAACATGCAGTGTAACAAGCGCCAACTTGTTGCCCTTTTCGCTGTCCTTATCCAACTTCAAAATTACATCTACACCTGTCGAGTTGCTCTCAAAACGCTCCAATCTCGACATCTTCTTCTCTACAAATTCGATAAGCTGCTTGCTCGCATCGAACTTAACTGATTGAATCTTAACCTCCATAGTATAAAAATTTTTAAGGTTTATAAATTAAAATTGTTTTGATTGATTCTTTTTGCACTGCACTTCGGTCTCCAAACTCCTCACATAGGTCTACTATGCTGCGGGTTTGTCGCCTCGTTTAGTCCAAAAATAGTCTAATCAATTCCAATTTTATAGTTTTTTGCTGTTTTGATTGACTCTTTTTCGACTGCACTTCGGTCTCCAAACTCCTCACATAGGTCTACTATGCTACGGGTTTGTCGCCTCGTTTAGCGCAAAAATAGTCTAATCAATTCCAATTTTATGGTTCTCTCTTTTTCTGCCATTAGCCATTAGTTTTTTTAGTTTTCCGAACTCCTGCCCTTGTCATGGCGCAACCGTTCTGGGGGTTACTAGGGGTGGGCGTTCCGCCCTTACTGGGGGCGCTCACTCTGTTCGCTTTATGGGGAGCGCTGAAAGTTTTTTAGTTTTCCGCTTTCCGCTTTAATCCCACTGCGTGGGCTTTTCACTGCTCCGTCTCGGCATAGTCTGCAAGCAGCCTCTGCTCTCGACTTAATCGCAGCGGTCCGTTTTCCGTTTTCCGCTATTTATGCGGGTGCGCCCGCTTATACACCTCCTGCAACTGCGATATGCTGTTGTGTGTATAGTGTTGTGTTGTTCGCAATGAGGAGTGCCCCATCAACTCCTGTATATCACGCATATCGGCATCTTTGTTGAGCAGGTGGGTGGCGAATGTGTGACGTAATACGTGTGGCGATTTTTTGCCTTGAACATTCGCTCCGCCAAGTTCCGCCTCAACAATGCGATGTATCGAGGACCTCGATAGCGCTCCGCCTAATTGCGATACAATAAGTGGGCGGTTTGCCTCTGTCGAAAGACCCATATTTTGCAGTCGCTCTATATACGCCCTAATTCGCAATGTCATCTCCGGCAGTATCGGAATCATTCGGTGTTTGTCGCCTTTGCCTCGAATATGCAATGTCTTCAAATCGGAGGAGAAATCGCCTATGTGTATACCTTGTAACTCGGCAAGACGAATGCCACAACTATAAAACAGGGCAATTATAAGTGCATTGCGTTGTTCGAGGAAATCCCCATCCTGGCTCTTTTCGCGTATATTATCGAGAAGAGGTGTCATACGTGTTTCCGGTACAAAAGTTGGCAACTTTCGAGGTGTTCGCAGAGCTGTTATACGACAGAATATATCTTGTGATATAATATTTTGTCGGCGGAGATATTTGTAGAAACTGCGTAGCGATGATAGTTCTCGGTTCATTGATGAGGCTCCGATTTTATCGGAGTCCATGCGGTATATTATCCACTCACGGATATCTTCCGCCGTAACCATTGTCGGATTGAACTTTTCGGTAGGAATGCCCCTGTTTGATGCACACCAAGTCATGAACGACTCGATATCGTGTCGATAGTTACGCACGGTGAGCGCAGAGTAGCGTCTTTCGGCCTGAATGTATGTCACGAACGCATCAATCATGTTGTTTCTCTTATTAAAAAATTCGACAGATGCGGTGGCTTTCACCTCGAACCCACACAAATATACAAATTCTAAATTAAAAAACAAAAAAAATCTGCTCGATTTTCAACGAGCAGACGATATTGTAAAATGTATAGGCTGATTTATCACTTTGCCATGGCAAATTCAACACTCGATAATCTATCCCATTCGCCACGGGTGAAATCGGGAATTTCGACCGGTGTCCCGCCAGACAGAGCCGATTGTTCGGTAAGTTCCACAAGTGAAGACCACTCGGCGGCATCGTATACATCCATATCGAGAGGAAGACCGTTACGCAGGCAATATATCAGACGGCTATCCATCACAAAGTCAATCCATCGTGAGCCGCAAATCTCCATGCCTTTCTCTTTGTATTCGGCAATAAATGGGTGGCGATACTCTTTGGTAAGTGCTGTGCATTGTTTGCCCGACAGTACATCCGCCGTGTTTGAGGCGAAAGTGACATAAGGGGTGGGGTATTTCTGAATATAGCCATCTGTTCCACTCAGCAAGAATGAACGGCTATAAGGACGGGGTAGTGCAATGCAGTGTTGCAATAGTATGGTATGCCCCTTCTCGGTAGTGATAATTGAGGAGTTCATCGTTCCTCGAAATTCATCGGCTTGACCTATTGCCTTTGATGACACAGAAACGATACTCTTCATTCTGTCGCCACGATGTATGCCGAGCGCAAGGGCTACGGGTCCAAGTCCGTGTGTGGGGTAGAAGTTTGCGATATGGGTTGCCATATACTCTACCTGCCAATTTTTCCAAAGGCGATGACCGTTGTCGTTTAGAGATATCCTTTTGCGAAGGTCGTGAATATAGGAGGCTTCGGCATGTATTATCTCTCCGAATAACCCTTGCTGCACCATATTGAGTGTAGCAAGTTCAAACTCATCATAACAGCAGTTTTCGAGCATCATACAGTGGCGTTGGGTGCGCTCGGCGGTATCCACAAGTCGCCAACAATCCTTGACGGACATTGCGGCCGGAACCTCCAATGCGACATGTTTGCCATGCTCCATTGCATAGATGGCAATATCGGCGTGACTCAGCCAATCGGTGCTGATATATACGAGGTCGACATCATCTCTGCTGCACAATGTTTGCCAATCTGCCGTTCCAAAATATGTTGAGGGCTTTTCTTCTCCATATTTTGCAACTATGGCACTCGAAATTTCGAGGTTGTCCTTCATAAAGTCACACAAAGCCACCACTTTGGCTCCTTCAATATTCATCATGCGCTCCACGGCCCTCTGTCCTCTGGCTCCGACACCTACAAAACCGATATGTACGGTTTCGATTGGTGTGCAGCGATACCCCAACATAGATTGCTGGTCGGCAGGTCTGGTGGTGAATTTGTGGCTGTCCATGATAAAATATCCTGTCGTTTTTATTGGCTCTACAAAGGTAATAAAATTTTTCTAATCTTGATATTTTTACGAGTTTTTGCTACTCTATATCGAAATACGATAAATAGTTATTAAAATTATTTCAATTTGTTATATGTTGATTATCAATATATTATGGCAAGGTGTCAAAAAAAATTACAAAATAATTAAAAAATTTTAATAAAAAACTTGCACGGAACGAAAAAAGCCCTTATCTTTGCAACGAAGTTTTAAGGTTCATTTTAGGTTAGTAGTTTTAGGTTGGTTGAGGAAATCGGAAGGTTGCGACATCGGGTCGCTAAGACTGCGGGAGGTGCTCTCTCGTGAGTCGAACTACCTCCGAAGACCTCATTTTTTTTGTCTTTATAAAATCGTCAATGATGAGTTCTTTTTGCACGAATCAGTGGATAGCAAAATGCTCACATACGCTAAGTATGCTCCGCTTTCGCTCCCTTGCTTCGCACAAAAATAATCTCATCATTGACGATTTTATTGTTTTTTGGGTGGGGCGATTTTCTTGTTTGGCATAGCGCACTTCCTATAAAGCGACCAATGGGAGCGAATCCTATTTAGTCCCATTTAATCCTATAATCGCTTGCGCTGTGATGACCGTAGGCGTTCTTCTAACCTACTCCAATAATAAATATTGTAGGTCGCTTGTTGATGTCGGGCAGCCCTATTTTGCGCCATTCGGCAATGGAGGCAGTGCGGATATACTCCTCTTTTGATGTTATATCGCAGGCGATGCAGAGGCGTGTTTGCGCCCCGCACGAAGCCACAATCTGCTCCGCCAACTTGATGTTGCGATAGGGTGCTTCGATAAATAGTTGTGATTGATGCTCGGCAATGGCGCGGCTCTCCAAACGCTTAATGGTACGAGTGCGCTCAGGCTCTTTTACGGGCAGATAGCCGTTGAAAGCAAAGGATTGACCGCTCAATCCCGATGCCATCACAGCCATAATAATCGAAGAAGGACCAACCAACGGCACTATGCGGATACCTGTGCGATGACACGCTTCGACAACGAGTTGTCCCGGGTCTGCAACGGCAGGAACGCCCGCTTCGGAGATTACGCCTGCCGAGCGACCTGCCTTGATTTTGGCAACCATACGCTCCACATCGCGTGGCGAGGTAGTGTGTTCGCTCAACTCGTCAAACTCCAACTCGTCAATCTTGCCTGACAGCCCAGCCTTCGACAAGAAGCGGCGTGCCGAACGGAGATTTTCCACTATAAAGTAGTCGAGCGAGGTTATAATATTGCGATTTCCTTCGGGGGTTACATCGTAGGGCAATGTATCCTCCGAAATGGGACAAGGTATTAGATATAGTGTGCCTTTACTCATTTATGTAAATTCGCTTTACTCGTTTTGCCACCGAGGTAAGAATCTCATAAGGTATTGTGCCAAGCACAGCCGCCATATCTGCTGCGGTGTTGCCCTTCTCGGCAGAGAAAATCTCTACAATATCGCCCTCCTCGACACCCTCGATGTCGGTGATGTCAATCATACAACTATCCATGCAGATATTACCTACTGTTTTGGCTCTCTTACCCGCTACAATCATCTCCCAAGCACCATTGCCGAGGTGGCGGTTCAAGCCATCGGCATAGCCGACAGGAATGGTGGCGATACGACTCTCTTTCTCTATCTTTCCGTTGCGACCATAGCCCACGGTGTCGCCCTCGTGGAGGGTGCGAATCTGCACTATGCGAGTGCGGAGTGTCGAAACGGGCTCCAACGCCTCGCCTGCGGTTGTCGAAAAACCGTATAGACCAATTCCGAGTCGGCACATATCGAAACGAGCCTCCTCGAATCGCAACATCGCCTCCGATGCTGCTGCATGGCGCAGTGGGCGATACGGCAACGACTCCATAATGGCGGTGCTGATATGGTCGAACTCTGCAATTTGCTCCTTCGAGAAGTTGTCTTGTGCGGTGTCGTCTGCTACGCAAAGATGGGTGAAAATCGATGCTACACGCACATTCTGAGCGACCTGTGCAAGAGTTTTGCATAGCCCCTGAACATCTTGGTTCGTAAAGCCGAGGCGGTGCATTCCGCTATCAATTTTCAGGTGTATAGGGTAGTTGCGCTCGCCGGCACGCTCCACAGCCTGTACAAACGATGCGAGCGAACGGAACGAGTATATTTCAGGTTCGAGCGAGTGGGCAATCATCGTGTCGAAACTTGCATCATCGGCATTCAGCACCACGATAGGCATTGTAATACCTCCCTCTCTCAGTGCCACACCCTCATCGGCAAATGCCACTGCGAGGTATGCCATGCCCTGCTTTTGTAGCATCTGCGCTACCTCTGTTTCGCCTGCTCCGTAGCTCGAAGCCTTAACCATCGCCACAAGGCGTGTCGAAGTGCCTATCTGCGAACGGAAATAGTTGATATTGCGAGCCATAGCCTGCAAATTAACCTCCAAAACGGTGGTATGGCTATGCTGCTCCAAGCGGTGTGAAATTCGCTCCAAGCGGCTGGCTCGATTACCCTTAATAAGTACGGCGCAATTGGCGATATCCAACTTGGAGATATTTGATAAAAGCTCTTCGGTAGTGGCAAAGAAAAGAGCATTCTCTCCAAACTCGCCACGAGCCTTTATCAACCCCTCGCCAATGCCTACAAAGGAGTCTACACCAGCCTCGCGCACCATATGCAAAACTTTTGCATAGATGTTTTCATCGCCACTTTGCAAGATATCCGACAGGATAAGCATCGTTTTGCGCCCACCTGCTACCGAACGAAGATGGTCGAGAGCAATGGATAACGAATTGAGGTCTGCACTGTACGAATCGTCAATAATAATCGAGTTGTCTATACCCTGCTTAACCTCCAAGCGCATCGCTACTGGTTGTAACTGCGTGAAGTCGGGCATCTCATACCCCATTTCGGCAAAAAATGCTGCGACAATCTCGGCATTGCGCTGAGATGCCTTGTCGGTCATCTGTGGCACTTGTGCCGTAGTGGCGGCATCGACAAGGTTGCGATTGTCAAATCGCTTTTCGACAACCTCCGCCAACGGAGCGTATGCCGAGTGGTATATTATATCGGCTGCCGTCTGTGCCAAGAGAACTTTCTCGTCAATCTTCTCCTCCAAAGAGGAAAATCCCTGCTCGTGGGCATCGCCTATCGAGGTAAAAATCACCATATCGGGTTGAGCCATCTTGTAGAGTCGCTCCATCTCTCCCTTTTGCGATATTCCCGCCTCGATAATCGCCACATCGTACGAGTTGTCCAACATCAGGAGCGACAATGCCACTCCCAACTGCGAGTTGTAGCTGCGTGGCGAACGAAAAATCTTTGCATCGTGCGGTGCGCACTGCGCAATCCACTCCTTAACGGTGGTCTTGCCGTTTGAGCCTGTAATACCTACTACTGTGCCTTTGAATTGGTTGCGGTGGTGTGCTGCCAGAGCCTGCAATGCCACCAACGAATTTTCGACTACAACCGCACCACACCCCTCTGCAAGGTCGATTTCTCGCTCCACCATAAAGCTCTTGACGCTGCGCTCTGCAACCTCTGCGATATGGTCGTGCGCATCGTGATTAACCCCCTGCATCGCCACAAAAAGGGTGTCGTGCGTCAGGGCGTACGAACGGCTGTCGGTGGCTACCGATGTAACCTCCAAATCGCACCCTACAAGGCGACCACTCACAATGTTTGCTATGTCGGAAAGGCGGTATCTCATAATCTACTCCTTGAAAGTTACTATTGTTATGCCAGAGCCACCTCTGTCGGGGTGGTCATCTACGGCGCTCGCCACTTGTGGTAACGAGCGAAGATAACGGCGCACCTCCTCTTTCAGCGCACCCGTACCCTTGCCGTGCAGAATGGTTACACTGCTAACGCCCACCATAAGTGCATCATCGACCAAGGTCTGTACCCTCTCTAACGCCTCCATCACACGCTCACCACGAATATCTATCGAAGAGGTAAAGTTGAGTCGGCGTTGTGAAATATCAGCAGAAATTACCGTGCGTGGAGTTTCGGGGCGTGTTGCTCGCTTGAACTCTGCCGAGGAGATAACCTCCAAACGGGACACCTCGACCGTTGTCAAAATAGCACCAAACGCCACTTGCGCCCTCTTGCCACGAATCTCTTTCACTACACCCACGCCATTCTGCCCCATAAGGCGCACCTTTGCTCCGACCTCCAATGGCAGAGCCTTTTTTGTCGGTTGCGCAACCTCTTGTTTAGGCTCGGCAGGGTTATTTTTGCGCTCCTCGCGCCTCTGCTGACGGCGGCGAAGTCGCTCCATTTCACGCTCTATACGCTCATTTGCTTCGGAGTTATCCGCCTCAATCTCCTCGCGGAACTCCTCGAACTCGCGGCGTAGCCACTTGGTCTGCTCCTTCTCGGCTTGTGCCTCGCGGATACCCTTGATTGTATTTTCGATTTGGCGATTAGCCTCGGCAACCAACTCCTTGGCTTGTGCCTTCGCCTCGTGGATAATGCGGTTGCGCTCTTCGCGAATATTCGATAGTTTCTCGCTCAGCACCTGCTCCATCTCCTCGACTTTGCGGTCAGTCTGGCGTATGCGCTCACGTTTCTGCGCCCAATAGTGTTTGTCACGAGCCACCTCTCGCAACTGCTTTTCGAGGTCTATATGCTCCGAGCCCGCCTTCTCCTTTGCTGAGGCGATAATATCTTCGGAAAGACCAATCTTTCGTGCAATCTCAATGGCAAACGAACTACCCGGCTTGCCACACTCCAAACGGAACAGCGGGCGAATATTCTGCACATCGAACATCATCGCTCCGTTCGTTACGCCTTCGTGATTTGAGGCGTAGTATTTTATGTTGGAGTAGTGGGTAGTGATAACACCATAGCAACCACTCGCTACCAACTTTTCGAGTATCGCCTCGGCAATGGCTGCACCAATCACAGGCTCCGTTCCCGAGCCGAACTCGTCAATCAAAACCATCGTCTTTGCATCTGCCCCTGCCACCATCGCCTTCATATTCAAGAGGTGCGAAGAGTAGGTCGAGAGGTCGTTGTCGATGGATTGTTCATCTCCGATATTTATATATATCTTATTGAATACGGGCAGTTCGCTCGCCTCCGATGCGGTAATCGGATAGCCGCATTGGAACATATACTGCAACAGACCTATTGTTTTGAGGCAGACCGACTTTCCTCCCGCATTTGGTCCCGAAATAACAAGTATGCGCCTTGCATTGTCCAACTCCGCATCAAGCGGAACGATTGTACGCTTTTGGCGTTTGAGCGACTGCGATAGAAGAGGGTGTTTTGCTGTGTGTAGTACCAAGCGGTTATCCTCCGACATAATTGGTCGCCCTGCGCCATTCTCTATTGCCCAACGAGCCTTGGCTCTTACTGCATCGACCACCGCCATAAATTCCTCGGTGCGCTCTACATCTTCTATGTCGGTGCGTACCACATCGGTAAAGGCGGTCAATATGCGGACAATCTCCCTGCGCTCCTCGTACTCCAACTCGCGCAACATATTGTTCAACTCCACAACCTCGGCCGGCTCAACATAGAAGGTCTTGCCCGTAGCCGATTCATCGTGGATAAAGCCGTTGAGTTTACGCTTGTTCGATGCCGAAACAGGGATTACGGCTCGACCTTCACGAATCGAAATCGAAGCATCGCTCTCGACTATACCACTCGACTTTGCCGACTGTAAAATCGCTTGTAAGCGTTTCGATACCTGCCCTTCGTGGCGGCGTATTTGCGCCCTGATTTGGCGCAACTCCTCCGATGCACCATCACGAACAACCCCCTTGTCGTCAATAATGCGGCGAATATCCGCAACGATATTCCACAATGCCTTGACTGGTTTTGCGAGTGCGGTGAGAGTGGGGTATTGCTCGGCGTTGCTTTTGTGCAAGAACTGCACAAAGTCGCCAGCCGAAATCAACGCCTTACCCAACTGTACAACCTCTGCAACCTCCAAGAATGTACCCTCGACCTTTGCCTTTTCGACAATCTCGGCAATGTCATAGAACTCGTCAGTCGGCGCCTCTCGCTCGGAGAGGAGAATCTGTCGCATCTCCTCCGCCAAGGCGTGTCGGCGTTCAATCTCCTTGTGAACAGCGGTAAACCCCTCGTTTTCGAGCAATTCGCGAGCGTGCTGCATCGTACACAATGCAACAACCTGCTCCCGAATGGTTGTAAAACCAATCTTTGCCTCGAAATTATTGGGATAAATTACCGTCTTCATTTTTTGTTTTCCGAACTCTGACCGTGGTCAAGGCGCAACCCAAATAGGGGTTATAGGGGCAATAGGGGTTATAGGGTGCGCCGCAGGCCTAAACAAAAATACCTTTAACTGTCAATTGTCAATTCCTCAATTGTCAATTATTTATTTGCCCTCTTCTTGGCTTTGTCGGCTGCCTTTGCAGCCTTGTCAGCCTGCTTCTCCTCGTAGGTTTTCTTACCGAAAACGGTTACATTGATATATCGCTTCGGATTCTCCTTCAAGTCGGCCAATAATACCGACAAATTCTGCGATGCTTGTGCCAACTCCTTGTACAACTTCTCGTCAGATACGAGGTTGCCGATAGAGCCACTGCCACTATTAATCTTTGCCAACAAGGTATTAACCTCTGCAATAGCCTGTGCCAACTTCTCGCCACTCTGCTGCTCGTTCAAGGCGTGCGTTACCGAGTTTATGTCGGTGATAATGCTATCCAACTTCGCACCATTTTGGTTGAGTGTGGCGCAGAAACCATCGATATTGCCGATAATGTTCGACTTCTTCAAATCAGCCATTACTGCGTTAAGACTTGCGATGGTCTTTGTGAGATTTTTCGAGTTGTCGTCAATAAGGCTATCCACGCCCGAAACGGTCTGGTTGAGGTTGTCGAGCAGGGTTGCTACACGCACCTTGATATCGCCCAACTCATTAGCCAAGGTGTCGAACATATCGAGCGTTACACCCGTCTGAATTGCATCACCACTCTTCAAGTAGTCGGTTGCCTTGCCAAGTTGAATCTCGATAGACTTTCCACCCATCAAACCTGCGCTGAACATCATCGCCTTCGAGTCGGTAGGGATATCGTACTCCTTGCTAACCGAGAGATTTACATCTACGCCACCCTGCTCAATGTTCAACTCTACGCCTGTAACCTGACCAACTTTTACTCCGTTGATAACCACGGCTGCTGCGTCCTGCAAGCCATTTACCTGCTCGTAGTGAGCCGTATAGTTGCGAGTGCGTCCAAATACATCAAGACCACTCAAAAAGCGGATACCTGCCCAAGCGGAGAGCAGAATTACCACTGCATAAATTCCGATTTTTACCTCTTTTTTCATCTTTCGATACTGTTTATTCTGTTTGTTATAACTATCTCTCGTATGTTATGATAAATGCCTGCGGAAAATCCTTGCGAACATCTTCAATGTGCCTTTGTGCGGTAGCTTTGTCGGCAAAATCTCCGTAGCAATATTTGTATTTCAATGCACCCGAACTCTCCAACACCCAAACCTTGCCTCGCAGACTCTTCAACTCGGGGTGGTCTGTCGGGATTCTCTTTACACTCGCCATCAACTGTATGGCAAAACGTTTAACCGCAGGTTGTACCTTTGCTTTTGGCTTTGCACTCTCCTGCTTCTCTTTCAGATTATTTTGCGTTTGTGGGGTTGTGGCGGTTTGAGTTGTGCTATCCAAAAGCAACGAACGGCGCACATTCTCCACATACTGCTTTACGGCACGGAATATCGCTCCGGCAATCTCTTTTTGCCCCTTTTCGGAGGTGATGTGCTTCAAATCTGCCGGGTTGGACATAAAGCCAATCTCTGTTAGTACGCTCGGCATGTCGGTAGCATAGAGGACTTTCAGAGGTTGTTTGCGAACACCTCGGTTGTTGTAACCAAGTTTCACATACTCCTCCTGAATAAGGCGCGCCATCATCTCGCTATACTCTCCGTATGTGAATTGCAGATTTTGAATGTATGCACGGACAATCGCTGCGGTCTTCTGGTCGGACATATCGAGCAACTCCTCTTTGTTGTTGAGGTAGAGTGCATTCTGATTTACTCGCTGCTCCATCGAGGTTTCACCCATAATAAGCGTTTCAACACCTCGCACCTCGCTATTGCGGTGAGCATTGGAGTGAATCGAGATAAATAGGTCGCCATTGTGCTTGTGGGCAATGTCGGCACGAGCCTGCAAATCCTCCGAAAGAACGGTCGAGAAGTGCTTATCTACGGTGCGAGTCTGCACAACCTTTATATTTGGCAGATTCTTTTCGATGAGTGCGCCAAGTTTCAAGGCTACTTGCAGGTTGATATCCTTCTCGGCGATGCCGTTGTAGCCAGCACCGGGGAAGCGAGAGCCTCCGTGACCGGCGTCAATGACAATAACTTTTACACCCTGTGCAACATTTTCTGCTCCAAATCCGTTGTTAGGGAGTAGCAGTGCAAATGCGGTCACCAGCGATATCAAAAGTATGTGTAGAGGTCGAAAGTTGGCCATAAAGTTTGTCATATACACTTTTTTCACTATCTTTACGCGCCGAAAAAAACGCATGCCCGTGCGTATGTGAAGGCTTTTTAGGCGTTTTTGCCGACTTGTCGGCAAAGTTACGAAAAATTTTGGAATTTTTGAAACATTTTAGGCTGAAATATCTCGTTTTGTCGGTTATCGCCTTGGCGGTAGCCCATGTTGTGCTCGGCTCGGCAACACCTCGACCTCTTGCGGAACAGGTTGCAGAGCAGGTGCGCAGGGGCGATTCGCTTGCCCCGATTGTGGCTCCGACCAAGAGCGACTCCACAACACAAAGAGAGAACCGTACCTCACGCCGTTCCCGCCGTTCGAGGAGGTTGGGAGATACGGTCGCTACACCGTTGCGTGATACCCTCGCCAAACCTGATAGCCTTGCAAAGTCGGACAGTCTTGCGGCATTGCCATTATCGCAGCGTGATACCACAGCCCGCAAGAAGAGTGGCTCGCCAATCGAGCAAATTATCAACGGAAAGAATACCGACTCGCTCTACTACGATGTGCGTAACAAACGCGTATATATCTACAATCAGGGTGACGTCAAGTACGATAATATGGGTCTGCAAGCCGACTACATGCAGATTGACATGACGACAAAGGAGATTTATGCATACGGAAAGGCGGATACGGTTGAGGGCAAGCCGAAAAACACTCACCCTGTATTCAGTGAAGGCGGCTCATCGTACACGATGGATACCATCACATATAACTTTGGCTCGAAGAAGGCGTTTATTCAGGGCGTAGCAACGCAGGAGGGTGATGGCTGGTTGGTCGGCGGGCAGATTAAGAAGATGCCGGACAACTCCATCAATATCCGTCAGGGTAAATATACCACCTGCGACCATACCGACCACCCGCACTTCTACCTTGCGATGACCAAGGCAAAGGTTATTCCGGGCAAGAAGATTATCACGGGACCAGCATATCTCGTGATGGAGGATGTCCCAATCTACTTTGCTTGTATTCCGGAGGGATTCTTCCCAATCAACCTCGGACCAAAGTCGGGACTTCTGATGCCTTCGTACGGTGAAGATGCTTCACGAGGATTCTTTATTCGAGGCTTGGGCTACTACTTTATTTTGAGCAAGCATGTGGACCTCGCCTTGACGGGAGGTTTCTATACGCTCGGCTCGTGGGAGGTTAGTGCATCGTCACGCTATACGAAGCGATACAAATATCGAGGAAATGTCAATTTCGACTTCTCGGCAATCAAGACGGGAGATAAGGGTGAGCCGGACTACATCAAGCAGAACAACTTCCGTTTCACATGGACTCACTCGCAGGACCCGAAGGCGAATCCGGGCTCGACATTCTCGGCATCGGTAAACCTCTCTTCGAGTGGTTATTCGAAGTATTCGGCAACGACACTGAACGATATCCTTGCTACGCAGACCAACTCCTCAATTTCATACTCGAAGAGTTGGGCGGGTACGCCATTCTCGCTCTCGATGAACTTGTCCGTGTCGCAGAACTCGCAGACAAGACAGTTGGCGGTAACATTGCCTAATATCGTCTTTAATGTGGCTCGTGTATATCCGTTCAAGCGTAAAGACGCCATGGGCAAACAGCGTTGGTACGAGAAGATAGGTTTTACCTATTCGGCAAAACTTACCAACTCGGTATCTTCGCCTGAGAAGGACCTCTTCACGATGCAGACATTGAAGAATATGCGTAACGGAGTGGAGCATACACTACCTATTTCGACCTCGATAAACCTCTTCAAGTACATCAATATCTCACCTTCGTTCAACTATTCGGAGCGTTGGTACTTCTCGCGTCAAAATCAGCAGTGGAATCCCGAGACCAATCAGGTCGAAACTCTCGACCCTGAGTACGGATTTTACCGTATCTACAACTATAACGCCTCAGTATCGGCAAACACCACAATCTACGGAATGTGGCAGATGAAGAAAAAGACGGCAAAGGTGCAGGCTGTGCGCCATACGCTTACGCCACAAATCGGTTTCTCGTATGCTCCCGATTTCAGCAAGCAGAAATATGGTTACTATAAGACCGTACAGACCGACTCACTCGGTAACTACAAGGTCTATTCGCCATACTCGAACCAGCCTTATGGTGTGCCGGGTGCAGGACAGCAGGCTAACTTGAACTTTTCGCTCTCGCAGTCGCTCGAAATGAAGGTTTTGAGCAAGCGCGATACCTCGGGAGTGAAGAAGATTAAATTGATTGATGAGTTGCGAGTGAGTGGCTCGTATAACTTCCTTGCCGACTCGCTCGGTCTGTCGAATATTCCGATTTCGTTCCGTACAACCATCTATGGTAACTTCGGTATCAACCTCACGGTTACGCTCGACCCTTACGAGGTTACTCCACAGGGTGTGCGAATCAATAAGTTGATGATTAAGCGAGGTCTGCTCGGTCGTGTGACAAGTACAGGTTGGAGTTTTGGCTACACCTTCAAGTCACGAGAGAATAAATCGCAACCGGCGGCGAACGATATCAACACCATTCCGCCTGAATACTTCAATCCGTTCTCAGACCCTTACGGATTGATGGACCCGACACTGCGAAGGCACTACATGGCGAGTTCGTACTACGACTTCTCGATACCATGGAATGTCGGATTCAACTATGTCATAAGTTATGGAATATCCTACACGAACAATGGCACTACGGGATACAAGAAGAATGTGTCGCAGACCATTGGCTTCAATGGTAGTGTCAATCTGACGCCAAAGACGGGTATTACATTTACGACAGGTTTCGATATACAAAACAGGAAATTGACAACTACTTCAATCTCCATAACTCGTGACCTGCACTGTTGGCAGATGTCCTTCATTTGGATTCCGTTCGGAATGCACCGCAGTTGGAGTTTTAATATCGGAGTTAAGGCGGCATCACTTGCCGACTTGAAGTACGACAAGAGTCAATCGATGTACGACAACCTCTTCTAACTTCGATGTAGAGGGGCGGAAACGGTACATCTTTTGTGTTATCATAATTACAACGAACAATAAAACTAAGAGATATGACAAAGAAAACAGCAGAGAATCAGGTTGTTGAAGAGAAAGAGGGCTTTGCGCAGGGCGAGGGTTATCCTAACTGCGAGGGTGAGCCTTGTGCCAATATGGCAGAGGAGGAGCAGTCGCAGACTGACACTGTGGCAGAGGAGAGTGTTGCTGCCGAGCAGGCTCAGGAGCAGGCTCAGGAGCAGACCGAGGAGGCTCCCAAGGTTGAAGATATAGATTGGAAAGACCGTTATATCCGTTTGCAGGCGGAGTTCGACAACTTCCGTAAGCGCACCTTGCGTGAGAAGATGGCTCTTATCGAGTCGGGAGGTAGCGATGTATGGAAGGCTGTGTTGCCTGTGCTTGACGATATGGAACGAGCGATTGCCGCATCGGAGAAGAGTGAGGATATTACCGCTTTGCGCGAGGGCGAGAAACTTATCTACAACAAGTTTGTCGATATTATGCGACAGAAGGGTGTTGTGGCTATCGAGGCTCTTGATGCTGAGTTTAACCCCGATTTACACGAGGCTGTGGCGCGATTTGCTGCCGGTGAGGAGAAGTCGGGTAAGGTTATAGATGTGGTACAACAGGGCTACAAGCAGGGCGAACAGGTGTTGCGCTATGCAAAGGTTGTTGTTGGCGAATAGAACGGAAAACGGAAAGCGGAAAACTAAAAAGCTAATGGCTAATTGCCAATGGCTAACGGCTAAATAATATGGCAGAGAAAAGAGATTACTACGAGGTGTTGGGCGTTGAGAAGAACGCCAATGCCGATGAGATAAAAAAGGCGTATCGCAAGGCTGCGATAAAGTACCACCCTGATAAAAATCCGGGAGATAAGGAGGCTGAGGAGAAGTTCAAGGAGGCTGCCGAGGCGTACGATGTATTGTCGAACGATGAGAAGCGTGCCCGCTACGACCGCTTTGGTCATGCAGGAATGTCAGGTGCCGGTGGAGCAGGTGGCTTCGGCGGAGGCTTTGGCGGCGGAGGATTTACGATGGAGGACATCTTCTCGCAGTTTGGCGACATCTTCGGAGGTCACTTTGGCGGCGGTTTCAGCGGTGGTGGCTTTGGTGGCGCCCGTGGCGGTCGCTCGGTAAATCGTGGCTCGGATATCCGAGTACGTATCAAATTGACGCTTGCCGAGATTGCCAACGGCACAACCAAGAAGATTAAGGTCAATAAGTATATCGCCTGCGATAAGTGTGGCGGTAACGGAGCAAAAGACGCTTCGTCTTATTCGACCTGCTCGAATTGTGGCGGCTCGGGATATGTTGTAACGGTACAAAATACCTTCTTCGGTCGTATGCAGTCGCAGTCGGTTTGTCCTACTTGCGGTGGCGAGGGTAAGGTTATTACCGCCAAGTGCGACAAGTGCGGTGGCGAAGGCTATATCAAAGGCTCGGAGGTTATCGAGATAAATGTTCCGGCAGGTGTTGGTGAGGGTATGGCTCTCACGGTGTCGGGCAAGGGAAATGCAGCGCGTCATGGCGGTATCAACGGCGACTTGATTGTTGTTATCGAGGAGGAGCACAATCCTGAACTCCTGCGTGACGGCAACAACCTTATCCACAATCTTAACATTACGGTTGCTACGGCAATTCTTGGTGGCGAGGTTGAGGTGCCGACCATCGAGGGTAAGGCGAAGATTAAGATTGCAGCAGGAACACACGCCGGTAAGGTGTTGCGTCTGCGTGGCAAGGGTTTGCCTGATGTAAATGGTTACGGTAGAGGAGATATTATGGTTGTGGTGGATATAACTATCCCTACATCACTCACCTCCGAGGAGAAAGAGTTGGTTAAGAAACTCTCTGAAAAACCTCACTTCAAGGAGGCAGAGTCGGTGGAGAACCAAAACATCTTCGAGAGAATGAAAAACTTTTTCAGATAGTTTGAGACTTTTTTTGACATCTTTTCATTTTTGTCGCTTGGAAATAGGTCCACTATTACCTTCGCTCCGAAAATGAAAACCTGCTCAAAAACAGCTCTCAAACAGTTAGGAATTAGGAGATAGGAATTAGGAGTTAATTTTTAATTTGGTCAATGGGACTTTTTACACCGGTAAAGAAACACGCCAATAAGTTTCGCTATATTCCGCGCTACTACGACCCCGAAAAGGAGCGCCGTGAGCAGCGCCGCCGAGAGCTGCACGGAACATCTTCCGAGCAGGAGGGGCAGGAGTATCAGCCGGGGCAGTATATCCGCACACAGCGAGATGCAAGGCGTGCAGCAAAGAGCAGCAACGAGGGCGGTCGTAAGATGCCTTCGATGATGTTTTTGATGCTGTTTGCGGTGCTGGTGATAATTATTTATATGCTCTATCCGCGCATTGTCGAGGCATTCTCTACGGCTCGCATGTCGCCTGAGGAGCAGGCTCAGCAGGAGATAGAGGAGTTCAACCCATATACACCGATTACGATAGTACCAAACGATTATAAGGAGGAGTAGAGGTGGCAGATTGCATTAAGTTACTACCCGAAATAGTTGCAAACCAAATCAAGGCAGGCGAGGTTGTCGAATCCCCTTCATCGGTGGTGAAGGAGATGATGGAGAACGCCATAGATGCAGGGGCTACGGAGGTTACCGTGAATTATGTGAATGGCGGTCGTGACCTTGTGCAGATTATCGACAACGGTCGAGGAATGTCGCCCGTGGATGCGCGTATGGCGTTCGAGTGCCATGCAACGAGTAAGATTACATCGCTTGACGACATCTACGCTCTGCATACATTCGGTTTCCGTGGCGAGGCTCTGTCCTCCATATCGGCGGTGTCGCAGGTGGAGTTAATAACCCGTCAGGCAGATTGTGAGGTAGGTACGCAGACAATTATTAATGGCGGCGAGTTCGTGTCGCAAACCCCTACGGCAGCACCTGTCGGCTCGCAATTTTTGGTGCGCAACCTCTTCTATAACACTCCTGCACGAAGAAAGTTTATCAATAGTAAGGAGTCATCATTATCTTCGGATATAAAGCGCGAGTTTCGCCGTGTGGCACTCTGCCATCCCGAGGTGGCGTGTACGCTTTTGAACAATAGCGCACCAATATACTCTCTGCCCGAATCTTCGCTCGTGGAGCGTATTGTGGGCATTATGGGCAATGCCACAAGACGCAACTTGTTGGAGGTCGATGTCGAAACGACCATCGCCAAGGTCAAGGGCTATGTCGGTCGCCCCGAGACGGCCCGCAACAATTCGAGTGAGCAGTATATGTTCGTAAATGGAAGATTCTTCCGTTCGCCATATCTCAACAAGGCGGTTACGAAGGCGTATGAGAAGTTGATACCCGAGAAGGGCTATCCATCTTTCTTCCTCTATATCGAGGTCGATGCGGAGCGTGTAGATGTCAATGTTCACGCCCAAAAGACCGAGGTTAAGTTTGCCGATAACGAGGCTATATGGCAGATATTGAATGCTGCCGTGCGTGAAACACTCGCCAAGAATGGCGCAATGCCACTGATAGACTTCGAGGCAGAGGAGATAGTCGATATCCCCGTTGCAACAATGGGTGTGCGATATGCTGAGCCTCGTGCCACGACAAAGGATAACTACAATCCTTTCGCCGATAACTATGAGTCGGTGGAGAGTGGTGTTTCGGCATCGATGTCGGGCAATGAATGGTCGTCAATACCTAAGTTGTCTTCGGAGTTTGACCTCGCATCATCAATTGATTTCGGCGTTGGAAACAAGGCGACAGATACCGATTTCGACTACTTTGAGTCGAGTGATGGTGAGGAGCAGTCGTTGGGTTTAGATATTATAGGCCAGGAGGAGCCACTAAATATCTCGCTCTGCGGGGGTCGATATGCCGTTGTGACATTCGTGTCGAAGATTGTGCTTGTGGATTTGCAGAGAGCACACGAAAGGTTGCTCTATAACCACTATGCAACATCTTTGCAGAGTGGACACTCCGTGTCGCAACAACTGCTTTTTCCTGAGTTGCTTACACTTACTGAGGAGGAGTACGACCTTTTGGAGGAGTATGCCGTAGATTTTGCCGCTCTCGGTTTCGACATAAAGGCTCGTGAGGGTAATACGGTGGAGGTATTCGGTATCCCTGCCGATGTGAGTACCGAGCAGCTCGACCGAGCTGTTTACGACCTGTTACAGAGCCTTAAACTACCACAATCGGCTGTGGAGTTGCGCCGCAATGCGCTGGCGCAGACTTTGGCACATAGTGCTACGGTTGGCGCAGTTCGTTTTACGCAAGAGGAGGCAGAGCGACTCACTATTCAGATATTGGCAGCAAATGAGAGTTATACACCGGCAGGCAAGCGCATCATCACCTCGCTTGGTGTGTCGGATATCAAAAATATGTTAGAGTAAATTGTTGTTATGAACCCATATTTCAAGACACCCCCTGTGGTGCAAAACCTTATAATAGCCAACTGCGTAATATATTTGGCAATGACACTTATTCCTGCCGTAAACCACTTCTGCGCAGAGTATCTGCAATTGTGGTGGGTGGGTGCGCCATATTTCCATAGCTACCAATTCGTAACCTATATGTTCCTGCACGGAGGCTTCGGACACCTCTTCTCGAATATGTTTGCGTTGTGGATGTTCGGTCGCACGTTGGAGTATGAACTTGGCTCAAAACGTTTTCTCACCTACTATATGGTTTGTGGTATAGGTGCAGCCCTATTGCAGATGGGCATTGCCGCCCTCACGGGTGAGGTCTATTTCCGTTTGGTGGGCGCTTCGGGCGCCGTGATGGGATTGTTGCTCGCCTTTGGCGTTATGCACCCTAACAATCAGATATACATCATGCCGCTTCCATTTCCGATTAAGGCGAAGTGGTTTGTTATAGACTATGCCGTATTGGAGATAGCACTCGGTTGGTCGGGTGTGAATACGGGTATTGCCCATTTTGCCCATGTTGGCGGTATGTTGTGGGGCTTGGCACTGCTCTTTTGGTGGCGCAAGCGAGGTCGAATTTTCTTCTAAACAATTATGGCAGAGTACTACACAAACGGTATTGGTCGCAGCAAGAAGCGAAAGAAGAGGGTGTATAGCGGTAAGAGTCTCGCACTCTTCTTGCTCGACATGTTGGCTACGATTGCGATGTCGTTGCTTATATTTTCGACCATTGCCGCTATTGTTTGCCAATATATCTCACCCGAGAGAAGCGGAATATTATCTGTGATTGCGCTCGGTGCTCCGATAATATATCTGCTCGATATTGTGGTGATGTTCTATTGGGTTGTACGCTGGCGATGGTATCGTGCTTCGATAATGATTGCTGTGGTATTTCTCGGACTCTTCTACCTGTCACGATACTACAAGATAGAGGTTGACCGCCACTATGACACCTCATTTAGGGAGAGCAGATATATTAAGGTAATGACCTACAATGTCCTTGATGGTAAAGAAGAGGGGTTGGTGAGGTATATCGATAGTCACAATCCCGATATACTCTGCTTGCAGGAGATATGGGGTTCGGATAATTTGAACACTTTGTGCGAAAAGTACAAATCAACAAGGCAAGAGGGTGATGGTGCAAATAACCAAATCTTCTCTCGTTACAAGATTCTGCGCAGCGGTACAATAGATAGTATCTCACGTTCGGGTTGTGTCTGGGCTGATTTGAAGATAAAAGAGGATACGGTTAGGGTGTTGAGTCTTCATCTGCAATCAACCTCCATTCGCCCCGAAGATACACAATTCCTCGAAAAACATGAATACCTTCTCGATAGCGAACGAAAAAACAAATTGAGTAGCATCGTAGAGCGTTTAGTCGAGAACAACCGCAAACGGGCAGTGCAGGCAGAGACTATTGCGAAGTTCTTGGAGAGTACTCCATATACAACAATTGTCTGCGGAGATTTCAACGATGTGCCACTCTCCTATACTTATAACTCTATTCTCCGAGGGTTAGATGACACCTTCTCCGAGAAGGCAGAGGGCTTTGCCTATACCTACGACACCAAATACAAACTCCTCCGAATAGACAATATCTTCGTCTCTCCATCTGTTGAAGTGGTGTCGTATGAGGTGGATAATGAGGTTGATTTGTCGGACCACTATCCTGTGATATCACGCCTAACGCTGAAAAATCGTTCTGAGCGGTAAATTTTGCACCTTACTGCGGACTCCAAATTCCTCACATAGGCATACTATGCTGCGGATTTGTCGCCTTGTAACGCACAGAATTTCCTCGCTCATAAGCGATTTTTTGTTTTTGCAGAGTTCTGAACGGTAAATTCTGCACCGCACTTCGATAAGCGAGTTCCTCACATACGCTTGGTATGCTGCGGACTCCGAGCGTGGTCACGGCGCAGAGTTTTCTGGGGTTTTCTTGGGGCGGGCGTTCCGCCCTTAATAGGGGCGCTCACTCCGTTCGCTTGCTGGGGAGCGCTGAAAGCTTTTCCATTAGTCCCATTAGTCTTATTTGCCTCATTGGTCCCACTCTCATCAATAAAGGCTAGTAAAGAGCCTTCCCCCTTACTAACCTTTAATAGTCCTTACTAGCCTTTATCTGCCGTTATTAAACGGCGCATTTTCCATTGGTCCCGTTTAGAATATATAATTCAATCCGATATTTACGCCCGGCTTGTACGAGTTTTTCATCTTCAACTCCGAAACAGGAACATCAAGATTGGTGTTGGTATAGACCTTGGTGTTAAGTGGTACGGCAACCTCTGCCGAGAGGATAAAGTTGCGGTTCATCGCCAACTTCAAGCCTACACCTGCACTCATGTGCAACTTGCGCTTCTCGCCTGTGTAGATGAGGTTCATCTCTGCATCGGAGAGAGTCGTATCGCCTGCATCGTGCGCTGTGCGCAGAGCCTTCATCTCGTCAAGACGATACTGCTGCACACATGCGCCCATATCGAAGAATGGGTTTGTTGCGAGGTAGAAGTTCTGCTTTATGAAGCGGAACGACACAATCTTAAATCGCATCTCGAAGTTTGCCCATGCATAGCCATCGCCAATCACACTGTTGTATGGCACACCACGCACGGTGTTGATACTTCCCAAACCATCAGAGATAATCTGACGGAGGTAGAGCGTGTTGATATTTTGCAAGGTATAGTATGGTGCATTTCCTGCTAACTTACCCTGATAAGCCAAATGGTAGGCAAAGGTGATTTTATCCTGCCAAACAGGTACATAGTGGCGGAAGTGAGCAGCCAACTTCAAGTAGTGGTAGCCATCTTTGCCACGACCATTCAGGATATCGGGCGAGCCGTAGGCGTAAAGCTCAGCCCAAATACCTCGTGTAGGGTCAGCCTCGTGTTCACGACTATCGTAGACCAAACCCGCCTTCAATTCGAGGTGATGACCACCGGCTGCCTCATTCGGGCGAATAAGACCTACACCTTGATACAACTGCCACAATGAGGCGTAGTCGATACCTTGATTTTGCAGGTAATCGTTAGCTACAATATCGTATGCAGGCTTGCCCTTCTTTTTCACAGATACATTCTCGATATCGTACCACCAATACGAAATACCCGCAGCCCAGCGGAATTTTGGGAGAATGTTACCCTGGAAGTCTGCCATTATACGCATCGAATTACGGCGTACATTGTACATCGCCACACGATTCATCTGCTTCTTGCCACTTGCAAGGTCGGTAAAGTATGGTGCGGCTGCACCATTGAAGCCCATAAACGGATACATCTGCGCAAGAATATAGGTTGCAGCAAATGTAAGTCGCACCTTCGGGATAAGATACTTCGAGTCGTAGAAGAAGTGGAGTTTAACCTGGTCTTTGGTAGTCCACGACAAATCGACATTGAACTTGTGCTTGTATGCCGGATAGGTCGAACCATCGCCATAGTCGAAAATTTCGCACAATGCTCCAATCTGGAAGCCTGTGTCGCTATTGTAACCAATCGATGGGAACGGTGCAAAGTTCCAACCCTTCTTTACGGTCTGTTTCTTTCCATCAGCAGTGGTAGCCTCCGATTTCTTTTCTGCCTTATCTTTTTTAGGCTCAGCCGATGCGGTGAACGAAACAAACATTATGGCAGTGAGTGCCAAAGCAAAAAATCTTTTCATAACTAAAATCAAATAAGTTTAAGCAGTTGTGCCATCAAGATACCGAGGTAGTTTCCGACAGCATATCCAATCAATCCTGCGCTGATACCCGTAACGAGTGCAGCACGGTTTTTCATTGCATTCGATATCATCGGCACGAATGGTGGAGAGTTGATAAATGCCACCGAGGAGATGACCATCGAATCGGCATCTACACGGAACAAGCGGCAGA
Source organism: Rikenellaceae bacterium (assembly GCA_015060075.1). GTDB lineage: Bacteria > Bacteroidota > Bacteroidia > Bacteroidales > Rikenellaceae > Alistipes. The sequence continues at coordinate 75,769 of SUZE01000006.1, forward strand.
CGATAGCGTGAATAAATAACGACACGAATATTGCAAAGGTGAGGAATGCAATCATATTCAGATTCTCCATAATCTTCAAGTTCGATAGGTCGGCCATCGAAGCAATCGCCAGCGAGAATATATATATAAGGTACATTCCGAGGTCATAACTCTTGTCGAGTTTCTTCACCGGTTTCCAGAACGAAAGTGCAATGCCGAGTGTGGTGAGCATCAGGATAAACGGAGCCATAAACCAACCGCCCTTCTTCTCATTCATAAAGTTTGCCAAATCAGCACCGAAAATCCAACCGATAAGGTATGCCAACGCTACGGCAATAACCACTACCACAAGTGTCAATCCCAGCACCTTGCCCATCTGTGCAAAGCCCGCCTTTGACCATAGTCCCTTGTAAGGATTTGCCTTTACGGCAGCCATCTCCTGCTTGATAGCCTCGGCATCTTCCGCCGAAATGGTGCGCTTCGCCTTTTCGCCATAGAGCCAACGGAACAGACGAATACCCCCCCCCAAGAGGAAAACGAAGTAGAAGAAGCAGATGATGATGTCGTAGGTTGTTAATAGTACATAAGTGCTGTCATCAATACGCAAACCCTCTTTTATGGCTGCGGCATTGAGCGTTCCACCTGTACATTTTCCTGCTATCATACCACCAATCTCTGTGCCTTGGCTAATATCTTGCCCGAAAAGCAGATAGCCTCCTACAACGGCAATGCAGACCGAAATAACACCACTTGTCACAACTCGTGCTTGCAGAGCCACTTCGCTGGTCTTGAATGTACAACCGAAGAGCATCATCGGAATAGCCAACGGAATCATAATTGTCGGGATAATGCCTTGCAATTTTGCAATCTCTGCCGGCATCGGGATATTTGCGATAACGAGTCCAATGGCGTAGAGAATCATTACGGGACCGATTTTGTCCAACCAAGAGTACTTTCGGCATAACCACAGCACTACTGCCGGAATGGTGCAAAACATTATGGTCAGCCACAGATAGTTGATAATTGCCATAGATAAACATTTCAGGCGCAAAGCCTCATTTACTACGACAAATATATACAAAAAGTCCTATTATGGCAAAAATTGGACACTATATGGGAGAAATTAGGTATTTATACCTATTAACCTAACGCCACATCAAGAACCATCATCAGGGCAAAGCCGATAGTGAAGGCGATGGTCGGAATGTTGGAGTGACGACCATTGTGTGATTCGGGGATAAGTTCCTCAACTACAACATATATCATCGCTCCTGCGGCGAAGGCGAGCATATATGGGAATATACCTGACAGATGCTCGATAAAGAGAATTGTCACAATTGCTGCGAGAGGCTCGACTACGCCCGACAAAGTACCGTATGCAAAGGCTCTTTTGCGAGAGTTGCCGGCAGAGCGAAGTGGTAGCGAGATGATAGCCCCTTCGGGGATATTCTGAATGGCAAGACCTATGGCGAGAGCCATCGCTCCTGCGAACGACATTCCCAATTCGCCTGTCATAACACCTGCTGCCACAACACCTACCGCCATACCCTCGGGGATATTGTGGAGCGTTACCGCCAACACCAACATTGACGAACGCCCCAACTTCGAGTCGGGACCTTCGGGCTTGTTGCTGTCGGGGTGGAGGTGCGGTGTAAATGTGTCGAGCAGGAGCATAAAGAGTACTCCCAACAAAAAGCCCACTACGGCTGGTATCCAAGCGAGATTTTCCATTGATGCCGACTCCTCCATTGCGGGAATAAGCAACGACCAGACCGATGCTGCCACCATTACGCCCGAAGCGAAACCGAGGAGTATGTTGCGTATGCGCTCGGCAAACTTATCGCCGAGGAACAGCACCGCTGCCGAGCCTATCGTTGTGCCGGCAAAGGGTATCAACAAAAGTGGTAAAATCTCACTCCAAGCCATAAATAATCTCTTTTCTCACCGCAAATATACCGCCTTTTTGACAAAAAAATCAAAAAATTATCAATTATCAATTGTCAATTGTCAATTATTTTATACCTTTGCACCCGATTAACCTATTGTGGGTTAGTGGAAACCATTTATTAACAATTAAAATTTTACAAGCATTATGGCTGTTAAAATTCGTTTGGCACGACATGGTAAGAAGGGTTATGCTTTCTATCACATTGTTGTTGCAGATAGCAGAGCGCCACGTGATGGTAAATTTATCGAGAAGTTGGGTACTTACAACCCAAACACGAATCCTGCTACAATCGACCTTAACTTCGAGCAAGCTTTGGGTTGGTTAATGAAGGGCGCACAACCTACCGACACTGCTCGTGCGATTCTCTCGTACAAGGGCGTGTTGTATAAGAAACACCTGCTCGGTGGCGTAGCTAAGGGCGCTTTCTCTGAGAGCGATGCTGAGGCTAAGTTCAACAAGTGGCTTGGTGAGAAGGAGGGCAAGGTTACCGCTAAGGTAAACAAGTTGGCTGCTGAGGCTAACGCTGACAAGAAGGCTCGCCTTACCGCTGAGGCTGCCGTTAAGGAGGCTCGTGCTGCTGCTATCGCAGAGCGCAAGGCTGCTGCTGAGGCTGAGGCTGCTGCCGCAGCTGCTGAGGCAACTGAGGAGGCTCCTGCTGAGGAGGCAACCGAGACACCTGCTGAGGAGTAGGTCAAAAGATGTTGACGGTAGGGCGCATAACCAAACTCTTCGGAGTAAAGGGGGAGGTCGTAATAAACCTCTACGACACCCTGCCCGACAACTTCAATTGGGAGGAACAACCCTTCTTCACGAAAGTGGAGGAGTTGGTAGTTCCTCTTTTTTGTGACTCATTCGCTCGCCGTGGTCAGCGCAGTGCTGTCGTGGCATTTGCCGATATCGACAACGAGAAGCGTGCCGAGATGATTCTCGACCACGAATTGATGCTCGAAGTGGAGGAGAGCGACAGTGACGAGTTCTACTTTGACGATTTAATCGGCTTTGAGGTGCGCATAGGTCGCACCAAAGGCGAGATTGTCGATTTCTACGACAATGAGTTCAATCCCCTCTTTGAGATTGAGCTAAAAGGCAAGCGCCATCTTGTCCCTGCTGTTGAGGAGTTTATTGCAGCGATAGACTTCGACAACAGAACAATAAAATTTGTCCTGCCCGAAGGATTGATTGAGTAACTAATCCCTGTATTCGTAGAGTTGATTTCTTAATCGAGGTGTAAATCCCGCCTCGCGAATGGCTTGTTGTATGCCTTTGCTGTCGAAGCGGTTGTGGGCGCCGGCGGAAGATACGACATTCTCCTCAATCATTATTGAGCCCATATCGTTTGCTCCGCTGTGGAGTGCCATTTGGGCGGTCTGCTTGCCTACGGTGAGCCACGAAACCTGAATGTTGCGAATATTGTTCAGCACCAAACGTGCCACGGCAATCAAGCGCAGATACTCCGTAGGTGAGAAGTGGGTAGTGTAACCCATCTTTTCGAGTTGTGTACCCTCCGAGCGAAATATCCACGGAATAAATGCCGTGAAGCCGTAGTTCCCTTCGGGACATTCGGCTTGAAGGTCGCGCAGACGAATGAGGTGTTCGATGCGCTCCTCGATGGTTTCGATATGACCATACATCATTGTTGCGGTGGTCGGGATATTCATTTCGTGTGCCTCGTGCATCACGCGCAACCACTCCTCGGCACTCGGCTTGGCAGGGGAGATGATTTTGCGAACACGCTCCACTAAAATCTCTGCTCCGGCACCAGGCAATGAGGATAGTCCCGCCTTGCGCAGACGCTCCAACACCTCTTGCGTTGAAATTTTGCTTATCTTGGCGATATGTGCCACCTCGGGTGCACCGAGGGCATTTAGACGGAGCGTTGGAAAATGCTCTTTGAGGGCGCAGAACAACTCCTCGTAGTACTCAATACCGAGCGCAGGGTGCATACCGCCTTGCAAAAGGAGTTGGTCGCCACCGAGCGCAAACATCTCCTCGGTCTTGCGGATATACTCATCGAGCGAAGTGATATAGTGGCGGTCGGTTTGGTGGGGTTTGCAGTGGAAGTTGCAGAAGCGACACCCCGACACGCAGACATTCGTGGTGTTGATATTGCGGTCAATCTGCCAAGTTACAACATCGGGGTTTGCGACCTTTGTCGCACGTAAGCGGTCAGCCTGTGCGGCCAACTCGTATAGCGGAGCCTCACGCCACAAGCGCAGAGCCTCCTCGTGCGAAATGCGCTCGCCTGCAAACGCCTTGTCGTATATCTTTTGCAATACCATCACTTATCTTGCTATCCTACAAATTCAAAATCCAAGAGTCGGCGGCGCAGGTCGGCACTCTTGACACGAATACGCATCTTGTCGCCAATGGTAAAGACCTTGCCCGTGGAGTGACCATATACTTCGTATCGCTCCTCATCGAATTGGTAGAAGTCGCCCGGAATATCGCGCATCAGCACCATGCCCTCGACTATCGAGTTTTCCAACTCGACATATATGCCCCACTCGTTCATGCCCGAGATATGACCATCGAACTCCTCGCCAATCTTGTCCGCCATAAACTCCACCATCTTATACTTTATAGATGCACGCTCCGCCTCGGCTGCAATAACCTCGCGCTCGGAGCAACGCACACAGAGCGACTCGTGCATATCCTTGTCGGCAGAGCGTTTGCCATTTAAGTAACGCTGCAACAAGCGATGCACCATCATATCGGGATAGCGGCGAATTGGCGATGTGAAGTGGGTGTAGTATGGGAACGCCAAGCCGTAGTGTCCGATGTTGTCGGTGGTATATACCGCCTTTGCCATCGAGCGAATGGCGAGTGTCGAAACTACATTCTCCTCGGGTTTGCCCTTTATTGTTGCGAGTAACTTATTTAACTCCTTCGCTGCGGCATTGCCCTTGTCGAGTGGCGATTTGAAGATATGACCGAAGCGCAAGATAAAGGAGCGAAAACGCTCGAACTTGTCGCTGTTCGGCGTGTCGTGAACACGAAAAACCATTGTGCGCTCCTTGCCGTGCGCGCGGGCACAGAACTCCGCCACGCTGCGATTTGCGAGGAGCATAAACTCCTCGATAAGTTGGTTTGCCTCCTTCTGCACCTTGAAATATACCCCCGTAGGCTTTCCCTTTTTGTCGAGGTGGAATTTCGCTTCACGGCGCGAAAATGCTATCGCACCCTTGCGGAAACGCTCCTTGCGAAGGGTTTGAGCAAGGTTGTGGAGCGTCAAAATCTCATTTTTGCACTCGCCCTCGCCCGATTCGATAACTCTTTGGGCCTCCTCGTAGGAGAAGCGGTGGTCGGAGTGTATTATGGTGCGACCAAACCACTCTTGCGAGATTTTTCCCTTCTCGTCAATGTGGAAAATGGCAGAGAAGGCGAGTTTATCTTCGTGCGGTCGGAGTGAGCAGAGGTCGTTGCACAACCTTTCGGGCAACATCGGTATTGTTCTATCAACGAGATATACCGAAGTTCCTCGCTCTACCGCCTCGTCATCAATCGTAGAGTCGGGCTTGACATAGTGCGTAACATCGGCAATATGGACACCGACCTCCCACTTGCCATCACCAATCGGGCGAATCGATAGTGCGTCATCGAAATCCTTTGCGTCTGCCGGGTCTATCGTGAGAGTTGGCACTTGGCGCATATCCCTACGCTCGGCAATATCGCGCTCGGTGATGCGACCATCAATCGCCTCGGCGGCCTTTACAACCTGCTCCTCGAACTTGTATGGCAAGTCGTATTCGAGCAGAATGGCGTGCATCTCGGCATCGTTATCGCCCGCCTCGCCAAGCACATCTACCAACTCGCCCTGTGGCAGGCGGTCGCCATTGCGCCACTCAACGATGCGTACGGCAACCTTGTCATCTTGTTTGAGATGGGGATATTTTTTGAGCGAAATAGCAATATCGACAGGCATTTTGCGCGAGTCGGGAACTACTATCGCAGTTGCTCGTGAGGCAATCTCCACACGACCTGCGTAGCAGCGGTGTGAACGCTCCAAGACCTTCGATATTTCGCCCTCTTTTGCTCCGTTGCGCGATGTGTGGGTTACGATAACCTCCACACGGTCGCCATTCAGGGCGTTGCGGGTATTGCGCTGATGTACAAATACATCGCTCTCCAACTCATCGCACTGCACATACATTGCACCCGAGGCGGACATATCGACCACGCCCTCGTAGCGCGGCATCTTGCTACGGCTGAGGTGGTACTTTCCTCTGCCCTCCATCTCGATATAGCCCTGTTCGAGCAGGTGGTCGAGTATGCTCATTGTGAGGTTGCGACCTTCACGGTCTGCTCCGCCCGATGCGGCAGCGAGATATTTTAGTGTAAACCGCTTCTCGGGCATCTCGCGAAAGGCATTCACGATAAATCCCGCACGGTCGTTAAATGAAATCTTCTTTCCTCGTTTCGTTGTTCGCTTTGATTTTCTCTCTTTCATCTTGTTCATCTTTTTAGTTTTTTTGAACTCCTAACCTTGTCACGGCGCAGGCTATGATAGGGGTTATGGGGGTTATAGGGGTAATGGAGTGCGCCGAAAGTTTTTAACTACTCACTACTATCTACTCACTACTCACTAATTAGAACCTTCTTGCTATCTCCTCCATAAACTCAATGCCCACCTCTATCGCTCTCTCGTCAGGAGCGAAGGTAGAGGTGTGGCTGCGACCTGCCGATGTTCCAACTCCTAAACGATAGAAAAGTGATGGATATTTCACGCAGTAGTGTCCGAAATCCTCCGCTGTATATCGCTTTTCGAGCATCTTCACAGCAACTCCCTTTTCGGTGGCGAGTGTAATAGCCTTTTCGACAAGTGCATCATCGCTCACAACAGCAGGGTAGCCGTGGTTAATATCGACCTCGGTCGTTGTGCCGAACTTTGCATCTACCGACTGCGCTGCCGCCTCGATAATGCGCCAAACGGTGTGGCGATGCTCCTCGCTGAAACAGCGCATCGTACCCTCCATATAGACCTCGTCAGGGATAACATTCGTTGCCCCATCGGCAACAACCTTGCCTATCGAAAGCACTGTATTTTCGTCATTTACGGCATTGAGCATCGTTACAAGGTGTGCCGCAGCAACCACCGTATCGTTCAACTGCGCACGCATTGCTCCGTGTCCGCCCTTACCGCATACCCGGAAGCGTAACTCATCGTTGGCCGCCATAAACTCCCCCTTGCAGAAGCCTAACTCGCCAACCTCCAAACTACTGTCGGTGTGCTCGCCAATTACGGCTACGACATTGTAATTTGCAAATGGCTTTTTTTCTAAAACCTTCGATGCACCACCCGGATTACACTCCTCGCCCGGTTGGAAAATGCCGAAGATTGTACCCTCAAAATCGCGCTTCTCGGCAAGGCGCAACAATACGCCATACAACACCGCAGCGTGGATATCGTGTCCGCAGGCGTGCATCACACCGCAGTTCTGCGATGCGTACTCCAAGCCCGTCTGCTCCTCGATTGGGAGGGCATCGATATCGGCACGCAAAACCACTGCACGCGACAAGTCGCCCTTGCCCTCAATCTTCGCCAAAACACCCGTTTTGGCTATGCGGGAGTGCGAAATGCCCGCTTCGGAGAGGCACTGCTCGATATATTCAGCGGTCCGTACCTCCTCGAACGAGAGTTCGGGGTGGCGATGCAGTTCGCGTCGAAATTCTACTGCCGTAATCATTGTGCTATAATCTTTATTTCGTACAGTTTACTCCAATTTTTACCCGTTATGAAGATACGATCCGACTCCTTGTCGTAGGCGATACCGTTCAAGACATCCGTCGTGTAGTCGCGTTCGCTTTCGGGGAGGATGCCCGAAAGGTTGATAACTCCCTCGACAACGCCATTTTCAGGGTTGATAATTACGATATGGTCGGTGGTATAGACATTCGCCCAAATCTTGCCGTCTATCCACTCCAATTCGTTGAGGTACTGCAAGGATTCTCCTCGCAGGGTAACGCCAAAACGCCCCTCCTGCTTCATTGTTTCGGGGTTGAGAATACGAATATAGTTCGAGCCATCGGACATATATAACCTCTCGCCATCGGTGGTCAAGCCCCAACCCTCGCCTTTGTAGGTGTGGGTGGCGAGGTGGCGCAAACTCTTGCGGTCGTAGGTATGCAATTTGCCATTGAGCCAAGTGAGCTGATAAATCTTGTCGCCAAGCAGGGTTATACCCTCGCCAAACTCCTCGTCGGAGATTGCACTCTCTTGTGAAACCTTGCCCGTAGCGAGGTCGGTGCGCAAAATTCGGGAGTTGCCATACTCGCCTGTTCCCTCCCACAATTCGCCATCGACAAACTGCAAACCCTGCGTGTAGCTAGTACGCAAATGGGGGTACTCCGCCACAACCTCGTAGGTGTAGAAGGTCGGCTCGACGGCTTGTGCAGTCGCACTTTTTTTACGCACTCCACCGCACGAAACAAGCGTAGCAAAAGCGATAAGTATGACTATAAAATGCTTCATATCACGGCAAAGATAGTAATAAATGCCGTATTATGCTCTACAAATTGAAAAAATAGTGTATGGGTAAATACCTATTTTCGTTCGGCGACAATGCGTATGCCAACGGTGTTATATGCGCCCGATGGGCGTCTGCCCTCGCCACGGAACGACACTTTGCAACTCGATGATGTGGCATACCACGAGCCTCCACGAATGATATTTACCTCATCGCCCTTCTCGGCTCCGTTTTGTGCAACTTCAACTGTCGATGTCCACTCCCAGCAGTTGCCCGACATATTGTAACAACCACACCAACTGATGCCATCGGCATAGGCATCTACGGCACAGGTGTTTCCGCCTGCACTGTTTATCTCAGAGAAGATGTCGGTATAGATAAAACCTGTGTAGTTGGTATGGTTTACCCAGCCGCTAACACCTCCGTTGCTATTAATGCTTATTATATCCCCTATGCGCTCCTGTTCGCCGTAACGCTCCGACCTTTCGTTGTTGTAGGTCGCCACTTGGTCGGGGTTCTTCAAGACCTCGGCAGCAATTACACCGTTGTAGTTGAAGCGACTTGTCAATATACCATCTTCGTATGAAACATCTGCGCTGTCGCCCCAAGGATATATACTGCCATTGTTGCTGGCTGCATACTCCCATTCGGCTTGTGTAGGTAGGCGAAATAGCCACTCTTTGTTTGAGGAGGAGAGCCATCTGCAATAATCCTCTGCTGCATTGTACGATACCCACAATACGGGGTGTTTTTCTCGACCGGCAGGTATTTCGCCATTGTTCCAATATCTTGGTGCAGACTCTCCACAAGCATCGATATATGCCCTCCATTCGGCATTGGTGACAGCAAATTTGCAAATCCAATACTCTTTGCTTATCTCTACTGTTTCGCCATCTCCGATACTGTTGTATGAGTCGGCAATATAGGTGTATTTGCCGTTGGTTGTAATATGCACAAACGAATTGTTGGGTAGAGTGGTTGGTGTGTCGTTACCATCGCCTTTATCTTCGCTATTGTTGCCATTGTCGTTGTTATTGTCGTTGTTTTGCGGAGGTTGTTGTTGCTCGGTGCTGTTTGTATTGTCTGAATCTGTTGAGTTTGAACATGCAATGCCGATACAAAAAAGTGTAACGATAAGAAGTGTAAATTGTTTCATAGTCATTGAGGTTTTTATTTTCGTAAGACACCATTAGATGCCAGAGGTTAAATTAAAC